>CAWEHO010000007.1:0-65759 GCA_963808905.1 uncultured Actinomycetota bacterium | reverse complement strand
ACGGCGCTGTGATTGCCGACGACCTAATCGAATAGTCGCGACAGCCACGCCCCCGTCCCGGGGTAGTCGCCGACGGCGACTCTTGCAATGTATGAAACAACGCGGGGGCCTCAGCTGGTAGACCGAGGCGGCTCGCGTTGTGATTGTGTTGGCGGTGGCGGCGGGATTTGAACCCGCGGAGGGTTGCCCCTTACGCGCTTTCGAGTTCTGCGGCTGGTGGTTCATACCCGTTCGGTTGGGTCTGGCCGCGCCTGAGCCGAAGCTCGGCCGCCCACTGCGGACGCCCCTGAACTTACGCGAATGAGACCACAAGTGAGACCAAGGAGAAGCCGGAATGCGGCTGCAGTCTTGATCGGCCCAGAACAACAAATCCGCCAACTCCTGGATGGGCGGGTCGCCCGGTGAGCTGCGCGTTACGCGTTGCACGCGCCGCGTCCGTGGTCAGAGGTGCCCTGAGCTTGTCGAAGGGCACGAGAGCACGCTTCGGCAGGCTCACCGCAGGCGGCCTCACCCGAGGCTCAGTCGGCTACCAGCAGCGCTTGCGGGGCAGCGGCCTTCAGCCGAGTAGTCAGCCATTTCTGCTGAGCTTCGATCTCCTTGGCGCATTGGTCAACAGTGCCAATGAGCTCCTGGTCGCGCGCTCCCTTGGCGGCTTGGCCAACAAGCGTCCAGGCCATGTCCAGATAGCCAGCAAGCAGGTAAAGATCATGAAGATCCCGCAGCAGCCCGAGGCCGCCGCTGCGCGGCTTGGAGAGCCCGTCGGCGTGCAGGCGTTCAGGCTCACCGGACGGGTGTGATCCATAGCGGGAGGTGAATGGCCGCAGTCGTTCCTCATGTTGATCACACTGTGTCGCGAATTGCTGGCAGATCTGGCGTACGTCGGGTTCGTCGCTGTGACCTTCTGCAACTTGTCGATAAGACTTGGCCAAGGTTGCGCTGCCGGTCTGCAACAGTCCCAGGTAGGAAGACAAGTGCATGATCACTCACCCTTCGCAGGGACGACGCGCGCAGCCCCGGATTTGAAGTGCGGCTGCTTGGAGACCGGATCCCAGCTGGTCGGAGTCAGGTCGTTGGCCGCCGTCTCCGGATCGCCGTAGTGGAATGGCAGGAACAGCGTGCCGGGCCGATTTCCATTGCAGCGTACGGGCACCTCGACACTGCCGCGCCTGGATTCGACGCGTACCAGATCACCTTCGGCGATGTCGAGCTCTGCCGCATCCGATGAGGCCAACTCCACCCACGGCTCCGGTGCTGCGGCATTGAGTTCCGGCGCCCGTCCGGTCTTGGTTCGAGTGTGGAAGTGGTAAACGCTCCGGCCTGTCATCAGATACATCGGGTACTCCTCGTCCGGTGTCTCCGGCGGCTCCATCCACTCAGCAGTTTTGAGCCGAGCGCGACCGTCGAAGCGCGATGCAGCGTGATCAGTCGCCGTGACGGCGGCTCCGGTGGTTAGGTCGTGGCCGTAGGTCTCGCACTGGTCGTCATCGGTCATGAAGTGGTGATCGACATAAAGGCGATCAGTTCCGTCCGGCGTCTCGACGGTGCACGGCCACTGGATTCCTGGCCCGCCGCGAAGCTTGTCATAGCTCAGCCCGGAGTAGTCGCACGGCCGACCACGCGAGCACTCTCGCCAGGCATCGAACGCCTCCTCCGCGGTGTCCCATCTCGGCAGCGGCCGGCCGCTGCGATCGGTGAATCCCATCCGCCGCGCGTAGTCCACCCAGATCTCAAGATCACTGCGAGCCTCCCCCGGCGGCGCGACGGCACGCTCGGAGAGATGCACCGTACGGTCGGCATTGGTATAGGTGCCGGTCTTCTCACCCCACAGCGCCGCGGGCAGCACCACGTCGGCGAAAGCTGTCGTTTCGTTCAGGTAGCCGTCACTGACGACCACGAACACCGATTCCTGGTCCAAGATCCGGCGGATGCGGCCGAGCTCGGGCAGCGACACCGCAGGGTTCGTGCCGGCGACCCATAAGAAGTTGATCGAGCCCTGCTCGATGTAGCGGAAGATCTGCATGGCATGGGTCGGCTCGGCCCAGTGCGGGATGACGATCGGATCGACATCCCACAGCTCGGCCAGCGTGGCCACATGTTGTTCGTTGTTCCAGTTACGGAAGCCGGGAAGATCACCGTCGGCGCCGGCCTCCCGGTTGTTCTGCGCGGTCGGCTGACCGTTCATCTGCAAGATGCCGGCGCCGGGTCGACCGAGCATGCCCCGCAGCAGATGCATGTTGTTGACCGCTACTGAAGCCGCCGTCGCCTGATGCGATTGATAGAAGCCCTGCAAAACCGTCGACACGGCAGCCGATGACGTACCGAAAATCTCTGCCGCCGCCTCCACATCCCGCGCCGCCACCCCGCAGATCTCGGCGACTCGAGACGGCCGGTAGCTGGCGACGACGGAAGCCAGTGCGTCGAAGCCCTTGGTGTGTCGGTCGATGTAGGCCCGGTCGATCCACCCTTTGGCGATCAACTGCTGCAGCAGGCCATTGACCAGGGCAAGATTCGTGCCGGGCCGCGGCGCAAGATGGATCTCGGCCGCCTTTGGCGACCGACGTCAGCCGCGGATCCACCGCAACCAGATGTGGCGGGTCAGAGCCGGCCAGCCGATCCAGGATCCGTGACCACAATACGGTCTGGGTCGCCGCCACATTATGGCCGAAGCAGAACAGCGCCTCGCAGACGTCGAGGTCGGCGTACGAGCCGGGCTGTCCGTCGGCGCCAAATGATTCCTTCAGCGAGGCTGCTGCGGTTGCGGTACACAACCTGGTGTTGCCGTCCATGTGCGGCGTACCGATTCCCGCCTTGCCGATCACCGCGAGGGTGTAGTACTCCTCCAGCATCAGCTGGCCGGATGTATAGAAGCCGTGAGACAACGGGCCTTTGCTGTCCAGCAGTTCCCGAGACCGGCTGGTGATCAAATTCATCGCCTCGTCCCAGGACGACTCGATCAGCTCAGAGCCCTTTCTGATCATGGGTCGGGTGAGTCGATCATGAAGCTCTCCCTGCCAGCCGTACAGGCCCTTCGGGCCGAGCCGACCATGATTGACGCGGTCTTCTGCACGGCCGCGGACGCCCACCATCCGTCCATCCTTGACAGCGATGTCGAGCCCGCAGCCATTGCTGCACAGCAGGCATGCGGAAGGTACCCAGCCATCGACGTCGTCGGGGATCAGCCCATCAGCCAGATGCAGGTCTACACGAACGGGCCAGGCTTGGCCTGGCGAATAGGGCGTTCGCTCGCCCCAGATGTCGTCGCCGGTGCGTGCTGCCATGCCCAGGGGGTACCCGCACAAGGCGTCTCTACACGGTCATGCATCAGACTGCGGGAGTCGGACTACAAGCCCAACCGTCGCGGGAACTCAGTTGAGTGGCAGGTAGCGCACGAGGAGTACGCCGTCGATATGGTCCTGTCAGTTCAACTAGCCCTTGAATGCGTCCTTCATCTTCTCGCCGGCCCGCTAAGATTGCCCTTCGGCTGCTGGGCTCGGTATCTCTTCCTGATGACCGACACACCGAGCCGACGTCTCGATCACCACCGCTTCATTACCCAAGAAGAAGAAGAGAAGAGGATGCCGATCGATGCGGAAGCCTCGAAGGCGTGGTGTCGGCGACCCGAGGCGATGGCGGACCAGGAGGGAACGCGCGTGCACTGGAAGTCCAGATGCGTGTGTGGGCCATGCGTAGCACGATCACGCGTTGACGTGATGCCGGCAGTCACGGCCAGACGTCGTCGCGGTGGTCGGCGATAGAGTCGGCCGGTGGTGTACCAAAACCCCTCAATTGTCGAGACTGAGATGATCGAAGGAGAGTCATGATCAGCAACCCTGAGTTTGGCAATGTCATGGGGACCCGGGACAGGGACCACGACATCATCTGGTTCACCGAAGCCTGTCTGAGCAATGTGCTGCGGTTGGAGACATATATCGAAGACGCCGCCCTTACCGGAGATGACGAACTCGCTGACTTCTTCCGGCGCGCGCAGCACGAGAGTCGTAAGGGTGCCGAAGACGGTAAGAGGCTGCTGGCCAAGCGGCTAGCAGGCGGACGCGTAGGTCCGCGCCGACATCGGAAGGATTTTCCATGGCGGTTACAAGCTTCCAAGACTTCACCCTTGCCGATGCCGACCGCGACTGGGATGGTGACGCGGCTGACAAGCGGGTCCGCAAGTGGGCGGGCGCGGAGGATGAGCCGAACGAGAAGTATCGCGACGCCCATGTCTGGTACGACGCGCACAACAAGGACAACTTCACCGCGTACAAGCTGCTCATTTGCGATGCCGTCAATGGAAAGATCGTTGCCGTGCCGCGCGCGGTGATGGCGGCCGGCGGAATCATGCAGGGCGCTCGCGGTGGTGTCGACATCCCGAAATCAGATGTGGATCGGGTGAAGAGTCACTTGGCGAAGTACTACCGCAAGATGGATCGCACGCCTCCCTGGGAAGACTGAGGAGCGCCTTTCGACAGGCTCAGGGCGCATTCTGGGCTGAGCCTGCCGCAGCCCACGGCCGTCCTAGCCGCCCGCTCAGGGTGCAGGGCTGACCGAGATGCCGGCGGCGGCGAGCCCGCGCAGCGCGTCCTCGACGGTCATCGGACTCCACGGCTGCTTGGCTCTGGGTAGTTGATCAAAGACCCGGCCATAGCGGCCCAGCGTGCCAATGTCGTGGGGAAAGCGTTGCGGATCCAATCCGTCGAAGTGTGCGGTGGCGCCGTGCCGGCGGACCACGTGTGCGAAGTCAACTGGCTTAGCGATGCCGGGGGACTCGGCGCCGTGTTCGAACAGGAACATATTTACGTCCCGGTAGGGCTCAGCGTTATCGAGATAGCTGTCTAGTGCCTGCAGCGCCGGTTGCACGGCGAAGTGGAGCCAGATACGGAACCGCCGCGGCGCAGATGGTTTGCCACGGGTCGCCGAGAACGAAACACGGAACGACGAGACGAGTTGCTGGCTCGCCTCGAGCGCGATACCAGTCGCGCATGACCGTCGCCACCGCTGCGGCTGGGATTTGCGGTCCGTCGTAGCCAATCTCTGCATAGCGATAGCCGCGCTGAGCGCACCAGGCTCGCACGTCATCGCGGAAATCGGCGTCGAGGCCCCACTCGGATTCGGCCGCCTCGTCGTTGGGCGCTGGGGTATGGGGTCGTGCCAAATACCCCTCGGGAGGCGTACCGCCGCGGCCACCTGCTTGGAAGACGTGTCGCGGGCCAATCCGGGTGACCGGCCAAGCGGAATGATCATGAAGCACTACCACGGTCCCGTTCGGGAGCCAGGTGGTTGTCGACGAACGCCGCGTATGCCGCGGGCAACCGGCGCCATTTGACGCGGAAGTAGCTCATTCGCTCCGCCATCAAGGCGTCTTGCAGTTGATCATGCATGTGGTGCAGCACGACGTCGGGATTGCGGTCGAGCAGCGCGCTGGCCACGGACCGACCGAAGTCCATCGCCTGGTCTGGGCGGTCGACATCGCCCACTCGGGCGACCGGCACCAGCACGGTGTCGGGCAGCCACGGCACCTGCATCGCCGCCGCAAGGTGGGTCAGTGCGCCATTGCTCGAGCCGAGCAGTATCGCCGGATAGCGTCGCTTGGGATAGCGTTCCGCAAACGAGTCTGCGACCGCCGCAAGATCGACATCCCCCAGCCGGCGCGGACTGATTCCCTCCGCAGCGCCGATCCGCGTGTAGATGCGGCGCAAGACCGACCATGGCAGTCGACCGGCGCCCCGCACGGCGAGCCCCGCCAAGGCCGAGCTCCCGAGGTTCGGGAACGGCTGACCGTTGAGCGCGGCGACCGTGGCCGCGTGCAGCACGCTCGCCGAATCGAAAGCGGCGACGACTTGTTTCGGGTCAAGATCGCTCACCCGGTCAGCCTCGCAGATGCCCAGCCGCAGCGATGTCTACGTCGTCCTCAGCGCAGCAACTCGTCAACGAATCGGAGAAACCTGGCCGAGTCGGCCTTGGGCCAGGAATGACTCACTCCTGGCATCAAGACGAGCTTGGCGCCAGGCGTCTCGGCCAGCCGCGAGGCGTACGCATGAGTCGTGAGCGGGTCGTACTCGGTGTGAATGATCGTCACATCAGCGCCCACCTGCGGCAGGATGTCCTCGATGTGCAACGCGATGGCTGAGGCAAAACCGCGGAAGTATTCGCCGAATGCCGGCGCGGGACCAGTCTGGTAGGTGACTGAGGGCGCCGTCCTTGTCGTGCGAATCGCCCCTGACGAACACCAGAGCCTGCTTGATCATGGAACGGTAGGCCGGATCGATGGTCGGGCTCACTAGCACGAGGCGCCTGACCAGCTCCGTCATTGACGCAGCGACCGTGGCCGCCTGCGTGCCGATCGAAAGACCGATAAGCACATCGACCGGAGCACCGTCCCGATCAATGTCGGCAGCCAGCTTCCTGCCGTAGCGTTCGAGATCTTGCTCAACGCCGCGCCAGGTTGGCGGCCACAGCAACCTCGCATCATGGCCGTTGTCCCGCAGATGCTGCACAGGCAGTTCGACGTACCCGTGCACCGCCAGCCCTGGTACCACGATCACGCGTGCCATGAGCGGATCCTAAACGTGGCCTGCCTAGGCAGTTGAATGCTGCGCGGCTCAGGATCATTGGTGATGTCGTGAGGGAAGAGGTTAGGAAAGATCGCCAGCTGCTCTCCCTTTCCAAGAACACAGCCATTGATGGCGTCGTGTGTGGATGTCTCAAGACCATGGCGTACGCGCTGTCGCACGGATTAGCGCGTAATTGCTTAGCTTTGGTCTTCGTCGCTGTCACCGTCGACATAATCGCCACCAGCAGGCAACCGCGATCACGATGAGTCAACGGACCCAGTCGATGCCTGAACTGCCGTTGCCGCCGAAGGCGGTGTAGACGTACCAGCCGATGATGACACCACCGATGCCACAAAATGGTGAGCCAGAGCGGGACGTTGTCCCGACCACTCGTAGCAACAGACTTTCCCAGCAGGCCAATGATGATGCCCACCACGATCATGCCGATGATCTCGATGTCTCCTCCTAGCTCAGCTGGCTGCCGATGCAACAGCTGCGCAAGGGTCATTCCGACCTGATTACGGAGCGAGATTCTCGAAGGCTATGCACTAGGTCTGGAAACCACATCGCAACGGACGCGTCCTACGCCGACGAAGCAGGACGAGTAAGAAGCAGGACGAGTAATAGGAGCGGAAGGAGCAGAAAGCGGGCCGGTCAAACAAAGCACCCAGTAGGCCGAGCCGGTACCCGTGCGGTGATTTCCATCGGGATCCGCTTCGGTCCACACATCTGGCCCGATTCTTTACGCTCGCCACTTTATGTGTGGACGGGCGCGACCAGCCTCGGCGGCGCGCCCGGAGGGGGTGATACCCAACGTGAGGGTGGTGAATGCAGCTGGTGAGCAATGTTTGTGGTCACGTCATCGGGTAGTTGCTTCATACTGCTGGGGCAGATCCATGTTCGGGAGGCGATGGAGCGCCGGCGTTCGCTGGGCTGGTCTGTTCTTATTACTGGCGGCACCTCTCGGAATCCGTTCCTGGCGACGCCGAACAGCACATAGCCGATCATGAACAAGATGGCTGCCAACCCATTGATGATCACCACAGGCGGGGATTGGGTCTTCGCCGATCCGAGAACCTGTCGACGAGAAGAAACACCGATGTTGACCGTCAACGCCTACGCGGCCACAGGAACTCGAACCTGCGGTCGCCCGGCCAGCGAGGCCGGCCAGCTGGTCGCCGGTCCGGGAGTGTGGATCTGCGCATCCTGCGTTAGCCTCGCCGTCGATGTCATTTAGGGCGTTAACCGACCCACTTTTATAGCGGGTGGTGGCAAAAGCGTGGGACCAACAGCGCGATGGCGCGGCTGCTGTCTCCACTCTGTCCCTCGCACGCTGGCTACCCGCAGGTCATCGGTCACGAGGTCGCCGGCACCGTGATCGAGGTCGGAACGGACGTGACGAAGCAGGCCGTCGGTGACCGTGTCGGTGTCGGCACGATCGTCAACTCGTGCCGAGAGTGCGACAACTGCCGCGCTGGGGAGGAGCAGTACTGCCTGAGGCAACACGCATGCCTACTGCAGCGTCGACCGGGACGGCATCATCACCCAAGGCGGCTACGCCACCCACGTCGTCGTCGACGAGGACTTCGCCCTCCGCATCCCTGACACCCTCGACTTCAGCAAGGTCGCCCCGCTCCTGTGCGCCGGCATCACGACATACTCGTCGTTGCGACACTGGCAGGCCGGGCCCGGCACTGCCAGTGGCCGTGTTCTCCGTTCGGGAACCGGCGTTCCTTCGCCGGATCATCCACCGGCGGCCTCGCCGAGACCCAGGAGATGCTCGACTTCTGCGCCGACCACGGCATCGAGCCGGAGACCGAGCTCATCCACGCCACAGCCATCAACGACGCCTGGGACAGAGTGCCACGCTCCGACGTCCGGTACCGCTTCGTCATGACGCCACCAGCCTCCGCACACCAGCGAGCGAAAGGACTGACGCTCAGATCCCCAGGCGTAGGAGCGCAACCTCACCTCGACCTGTACGACCGGTGAACCTCATCCTGTGGGACCGCTTACCGTGCTCTACAACCACCACCTCTGACACCTCTCCCCAGCACATCCGCGAGCAGCCCTCCGACCCCCTTTTGGAAAGGAACCCCCGTCATGGCTGAACCAGGCCGCCGCTTCACCGACAAAGTTGCCTTCGTCACCGGCGCCGCCGGCGGCATCGGCCGCGCCACCGCCCTCGCCTTCGCCTTCGAGGGTGCCGCCGTGGTCGCAGCTGATGCCAACGAGCAGGCAAATGCGGAAACCGCGCAGTTGATCATCAACTCCGGCGGCCAAGCCGTCGCCGTCCGCTGCGACGTCACAACCCCGCCGACGTGCAGGCCGCCCTGGACGTGGCGGTACAGACCTACGGCGGGCTCGACGTGGCGTTCAACAATGCCGGAATCGAGCAGCCAGGTAGCCCAAACCTGGCCGAGACGACCGACGACGACTGGGACCGGGTGATCGCGGTCAACCTGCGCGGGGTGTTCTTGTCGATGAAGCACGAGATCCCCCTAATGCTGCAGCGTGGCGGCGGCGCAATCGTCAACACTTCCTCCGGCGCCGGCGTGAAAGGATTTGCCGGCGGCGCCGCCTACGGTGCGGCGAAGTTCGGAATCATCGGCGCCACCAAGTGCGCGGCCCTGGAGTACGCCGCCCAAGGAATCCGGATCAACGCCGTCTGCCCCGGCATCATCGACACCGTCATGATCAAACGAGTGTTCGGCGACACCCCAGAGGGCCGCCAGGCCGTCCTCGACCAAGAGCCCATCGGGCGGATGGGGCAACCCGAAGAGATCGCCGCGGCCGTGCTGTGGCTGTGTTCCGGCGAGTCCTCCTTCGCCGTCGGTCACGCCCTCGTGGTCGACGGCGGTCAAACCGTGTGATCTCACGTTCAAACCCCGCGCGCCGGCCTCACGAACCGGGCCAGGCGACACGTCACGACCAGAAACCAGCTCCGGCATGGGACTGGCCGCCGCGCGCGCCTTCGCCGAGGCAGGCGCCGCAATGACCCTGGCCGACATCAACACCGCCGCCGTCACAACCGCCGCTGAGGACCTGGCCGCTGCCGGGCACCAAGTTCTCGGCGTCACCTGCGACGTCGCCGATGAGGACCACGTGGCCGCAACTGTCGCCGCTGCTGTGGCCGCCTTCGGCCGGCTCGACATGGCCTTCAACAACGCCGGCAACCAGATTTCCTACGCCGGCCTCGCCGAAGAAGAAGCTGAGGACTTCGCGCGGTCAACTACCACGGCGTATGGGCCAGCATGAAACACGAACTACGCCAGATGCGCATCCAGGGCGCTGGCTCCATCGTGAACTGCTCCTCCATCGGCGGTCTGATCGGAGGCCCCGGCCGGGCCGCGTACCACGCCTCCAAGCACGCTGTCATCGGACTCACCAAGAGCGCCGCCAAGGAATACGGACCGCACGGTGTGCGGATCAACGCTGTCTGCCGGGCACCATCGACACCCCGATGGTCAGCGACATGGTCGCCACCGGCGCACTCGACCAGACACACGCCGTGGAGGCCATCCCTCTCGGCCGGCTCGGCAGACCCGACGAGATCGCCGCCGCTGCGCTCTGGCTGAACAGCCCCGGAGCGAGCTTCAACGGCAGCCTGCTCCTCCTCGACGGCGGCCAACTCGCCTAACAGTCTCCTGTCGGTCGTGCAGCAAACGCTGCCACTCCGGCTCACCGAAATCGACCGTTCTGGTGAGGTCGTTCGAAGCTCCCGAGGATGTCCAGAGCGCGTTCCGTCTGCCGTCTGCGGATGATCCTCGGGCTCGTGGGGGTCGGAGCGGGTCGCTTCATCGTCGGTGGCGGGTTCCTGATGGTGATGACTTTCATGGGCAGTGCCCTCTCAGCGCTCAGCGTCAGGCTGGGTGCAGGCTCATCGACCTTCTCCGCTCGGACCCACAAACGGCCCTGATTGACCCAGTCGCGCTCTGTACTTCTGACGATGATCATTGTCGTAAACGGACCCCCATGCAGGACTTCCTTGACCGCCAATCGACGCACACCCGACTGACGCTTGCACGTCCCGGGCGATCGCCCGGAGCGCTCATCGAAGGGCCGGGCAAGACTCGGGGCTGTCGAACCGATGGTGCGCATCAGAAGAGGTCCCTTTCTGCGGCGACGGTCGGCGTCACACTGGCGCAGGGTGATGGAGGCCAAAAGTTGAGGCTGTGGCCGCGAAGTGGCGCCGAAAGAACCACCGACTCGGCCTGCGGCGCGGGAGGTGCTCGCCATCGGTCCGCGATGCGGAATCGATCCGACAGGATTGGGTATCGGATCGTGGTGGGCAATTCCTGCTCGCACGCAGATCAAGTTTGCGGTCCGATGCAGCGAAATGGAGTGGGGACATGGATGACATGGTTGCGTTCATCACTGGTGGCGGATCGGGCATCGGGCAGGCAGCGGCGAAGTTGTTGGCCCGGCGCGGTGCCAGAGTCGCGCTGGCAGGCCGGACTCCGGATGAACTCGCCGAAGTGGCCGAAGCGATTGGCGGCGCCGGCGGCACCGCCATCACCGTGACCTGCGACGTGAGCGACGAGGACTCCGTACGTTCAGCGATTGCCACCACGGTGGAGACCTGGGGGCGGCTCGATGTAGTGGTGGCCAATGCCGGTGTCAATGGCACCTGGGCCGGGATCGACGAGCTCGCCGTGGAGGAATTCCGTTCCACCCTCGACATCAACCTGGTCGGCACCTTCACCACGATCAAGTACGCGGTTCCGCATCTGAGACGCCGAGGCGGCTCGGTGATCGTCACGTCCTCGGTGAACGGCACCCGGATCTTCTCCAATTCCGGAGCGTCGGCCTACTCCAGCAGCAAGGCGGGGCAGGTCGCTCTGGCCAAGATGCTGGCGGTAGAACTCGGGCCGGACAAGATCCGGGTGAATGTGATCTGTCCGGGTGCGATCAGTACCGAGATCGCCGACAACACCGAGGCCGAGAATGATGACGTCAAAATCCCGGTCGAGTATCCCGAGGGCAACATTCCGCTCACCGGCGGGAAGCCGGGGTCGGCCGAGCAGGTCGGTGAGCTCATCGCCTTCCTGGCCTCGGATGAGGCCAGTCACATCAGCGGCACCGAGATATGGATCGACGGTGCCCAATCGCTGCTGCAGGGCTGACGTGCGCGAGACGGTTCGGCCCGGAAGCAGACTTATGGCACGGCTCAAATTCACACCAACGTGCGGCGGCGGGGAATGAGCGATCTGACGGGGAAGGGACCCATGGAGACGTTCCTGGTTGAGGGCGCCGACTAGCTGACGTTCGGCATCGCGGCCTGGCGTGCATGCGCACACGAAATAAGCGCCATGCAATCACTGCATCCTGAGCTGTGCTCCTCCCAGATGCTGTACGCAAACGGCAAGCAGTGCATCACATGTCCGGTATGTCAAAGCGCGGCGGCGGTCAGAGCGCCACGTTCATCGGCCACACAAGCACAGGATGGTTTTAGGCGTGATGGGTCGCTAGGCGTACCGCGACCGAGGCAATCCAAGCGAAGAGGGTGATGATCGCCAGCAGGAATGTGGCGTTGCCCCACGGCAAGAACAAGAAGACGACCACGAGCGCACTGGCCGCGACGGAAACGACAGCGATCGGCCGCCAGCCGGGATCACGCCGCACCGCGAGCGCCATCGTCAGTGGCGCGAGCACCCCGGTCGCAATGATCAACAGGAACGCGATGCCGTGCACCCAGCCGTGCCAGGTGGCGGGAGTTCCGCCACTTAGCATCGGCGTATCGACCCGAAACCCGGCCAAGATCAGCGCCACACCCAGCAGGGCGAGCAACACGACCGCGAAACCACTCGCCCACCTGCGGGGCAGCTGGCCGCGCACCGCGACGGCGAGGATCACAATTAGCAGGCCGGTGATAACGAAGGTCGCAATTTGGGCCCAACCGTACGGCCCGCGTGCCAGCGAGCTTGGCCACGGGACCTGCTCGCCGCCCACGAATTCCCAGCCCAGCTGATGAAGGTAACCAAGGCTGGCCCACGTGTTCAATCCGACCGAAACCAAGAAGAATGGTCCAGCCAGAATGCCGGCGAGCACTCCTGCACGGCGCAGCGCCTCACCCTTCACAGCAGCGTCCGCGGTGCTGCCTGCCACGAGCAAAAGCTACGGCGATGCCCGAGACATCGTCAACGGCGATCATCGGCGCTGGTTGTTGGTGCGGCGCGACTCCACAGCGACGCTGCCCCGCGTAGCCGTGCAGGTGCGGCAACAGGTCTTGGATGCGCTCGACGCTGGCCAAGGCCCGAAGGGTGCGCCGCAAGCTGGGCCTGACTTTTGGTGGTGAGGCGCCTGATGAGGAGCACGGAGTGCGCGGACTTGGGAGCCTTGGCGTTTCCGGGCAGCTCAACGGCTAGGGATGGGGAAGACTTTGAGGTCCGCGCAAACCTAGCTCCGCGTTATGTCCGTGGCTTGCCAGTTCTCTTTTGAGTATTTCCGACGCTGTCGTGCCCGGGGTGGCAGGATGCCTGGGCAATGGGTCGATGTTGGTGCGAGGAGGCTCATTGATGGAACGGCTTTGGATTCGAGGGGTCCGACGCGGCGTCAGGCGTGCAAGTGCTCCCTTCGCTCGGCAGGTCGCTTTGGGTTGCAGCGCGGCCGCCGTCGGAACGATCGTCGCCTCCCTTCTGCCCCTGCAATCGGATAGCACAGTAGCGCCAGCCTTATGGGCCGCTGTATGGGCGGTAGCCGGATACGGCGCCATCTGGACCGGGCTTTTCATTTATCACCTGTGGAGGTATCGATCTAGCGGATTTCGGGACCGCGACTGGGTTGCCCGACACGATGACTCCGATCCGGAAGGTGCTCTCTTCCTGGAGTTGGTTCGCAGGTCAGGCGCCGGTCCGCATCCCGGAGTTGACCTGGAGCTATGGGTAAAGAGTCATGGCACCTGGGAGGTCGTCGATGACGACGACGTGGTGGTGATGCCCGACAAGGTGATTCGTTGCCGCTTCGATCTCAACCACGAGGTGTTTGGCGGCAGCTTTTATGACGTCCGCTGGTTCCGGGCCGACGACCGAGGCAAGCTCATTGAAATCACCCGCGAGCGGTTCCAAATGCGGAATCATTCCGTCGGCCGGCGGACAGGATCTGGATCGCAGGCCATGCCGAGGTTGGCTCCCAAAGCGCTGCCCATCAGCGAGGACGAGATCAAGCCGCGGAGGTTGGCTCCCGAAGCGGTGGCGAGCGGGGACGAGATCAGTCCACGGAGAGCGGTAGAGGCGCGCTAGCGTTCGGGCGGTGGTCAGGCGGCGCGACCGGTTTACCTCCATACGCCAGCCCCCGGTGGCTCACCCTGACTCCACTCCGTGCGCCGCGCCGTTGATCTTAGTGATCACGACTCCTGATACGGAGTGGCATTCCTGACTGAGGTCGTGGGAGTGGTTCTCGGTGTACTGCTACTACCAAGTTGCGCATTTGGCGCTCAAGCAGGCTCGAGGCTGGCACTTCGGATGATCTCGTTCAATTCCTTGGTGGCCTTGGTCAGCTCGTGCAGCTCAGCTGCAACCGCGTGGAGATTCCCGGGCGGCGCAGGACGCGAGCCGTCCAGATCATCGACGCTGATCACGTACTCGACCGGCTCGATGGCGCCGAAAGGTCCTTCTGCCTCGATCCGTACCCGGTAAGCGTTGTGTGCATCCCAATCGACTGCATTGTGAGGTGCACCCAAAGCCCATTGCATCGTGCGACCAGGCGTTAATGAGGCGATGCCTTGCTTCAGGAGCTCGAGGATCGGTTTGATGTCGAGTGTCGTTGGCGGTGCCGGATCAAAGGTCACCTTCACGTACGGGCAATGGTCGGCCCGGAGTTCCCAAGGAGCAGCACCAACGCTTGGCCGCCCTGCCCGTCGTCGCCACGACCATCGGCCCACACCATCGGCTGCGCGGCATCCTTGGCGGCCTGCTTTTGCTGCTTGGTCTGCTCTCGCGATGCCTTGGCGGATCGTCTCACGTAGATCAACGAGAAGCCGGCCACCAGCAGCGACAAGATGGACACGGCAGCACCCAGCGCCACCCAATATTCCGGCTTAATGTCCCTGAAGACGTTTCTGATGATCTCCATGCTTCCAACTCACCTCAGAGCAAGCGCGGCTTGCACGCGTTTCCGGAGAGTTAGTGTTGCACGCCGCGCACGAGCGTGGCCGGCCGAAATTTAGAAGCTGTAGAACGATTACGGCCCTGGTGGACGGTTTCGCCAGTCCTGTGTCCACGTTGCAAAAGCGAAGGCGCCCGCGTCGACAAGTTGAGCTGCGTGCCGCAGCGGATCGCCGAGAAGTTGACCCGCCAATCCAGGCGGAGACGGCCACATGGGCGAAAGCTCGCTAGGTCGATAGTGCGTGAAAGAGCGTCGGGAATAGTGTGACAGAGTCCCCTGGCCTGGTGGGCTTTCGAGGGATTTCTCGATGTCAGTCGCCGGTTTCGATTGCGGCGACGGTTCTAGTATCACCGCCGGGGTTGAGCTTGGCCATGGAGGCTTCGGAGAGGTAGCGGCGGTGGGAGACTTGCCATTCGTCGTGCACGTCGGCTAGCACGGCGCCGACAAGGCGGATGACGGCGGGCTCGTTGGGGAAGATTCCGACCACGCGGGCGCGGCGTTTGATCTCTTTATCCACCCGTTTGAGGGTGATCATCATCGGAGTGCTGCCAGCCATTCTCCGCGGCAGCCGTCCCGAGCATCCGCCCACCGGACCGTACCAAGATCAGTTGAAAGGAGGCGATCATGCCAAGGAAGACGAAGCCAGGTTCTAGCGTCGAGGATCGCAAGGTTTACGAGGAGATTCGCGAAGAGGGTGGCTCGAAGGAGAAGGCAGCTCGGATCGCTAATGCGTCGGATGCGCGTCGCCGATCCTCGGTGGGGAAGAAGGGTGGTAAGTCCGGCTCGTACGACGACTGGAAGGTCGATGATCTGCGCAAGCGGGCTAAGGAGCTGGGTCTGTCCGGCTACTCGGGGAAGACCAAGTCCGAACTGGTGTCGATGCTGCGAAATCACTGATTGGCTGGTACTCCGGCCGGCGCCTGGACCGCCATCTCGGCTCCGCCGTGAGCGATAGGAGGGGGATCGTTGCAGGCGTCGAGGCTGGCAGTCGGGCTCGTTGGATTGTTGTGCTTGCTTTGGGGTTGTAGCCAGCAGAGCGGTCCCACAGATGATCTGAGCCACGCGCTGAATGATGCGCATAGCGCCCTCGCCAGCAGCATCCTCGGCACCAACCTGTGTGACCAGCATCGAATGACTCGGGCAGCGACGGAGACGCTGCTGGAAGACAATGGCGAAACAGGCTTCCGACGCTTCCAGCTCCTTGGAATCAATGCGGATTCCCGGCCCGCAGACCCAATCTGAACGCGACGCAACGCTGGCAACGGTAAATGCCAGTACGGCTGCTCTGCTGACCAGTCGCGACCAGCTGGATCAGCACGGCACCGTCCCAACACTGCAGACTTGCAATCGGCAGCTCATCAGGTGAAGAGTCTGCTCGACAAGCTCAGAGCCAGCCAACCGTGGTAGCCGCGGTCGGTGGCGGGGAACTCTTGGTGAACGAGCAGCCGGCCATGCGGTCAACCGCATAGCGGGTGTGCTTGTCGACACCGCCATACAGTGATTGCGTCGGTTGTCATGCTGGGATTCGCTCCGCTGTTAGGGCTGATCTGACGGACAGGCGAACCGGCCGGGCCGAGCGACAGGTCTGTGACGGGCTTCTCTTCCAAGCTCCTATCCGGTCAGATCCGTCTGGCCGGTGCGCGCCGTAACGCTGCACCGGAGCCGGCCGACAAATCGAACGAAGGACACCGTGGTCAACCTTGGCCGGGGTCAGACCGACCCGGTCCAGCGCCCAGCCAAGTCTTCACGCACCTTGCCGCAGGTTTGCGGATGGTAGGGCCGGGAATGGCTGACCTTGACCCCGAGCAGGCCGAATTCGACCTCCAGGGCGACGCGGCCCTCGCCGCGTTGTTTGACGGTGAGGATGGCTCCGTTGTCGGTCAACACGCTGGCTGGGGTGCTCCATTGGCCAAAGGCTGTGCGGAAGCTGGTTACCACGTCGCTGCCCTTGGGGATTCGCCAGGCATCGGTGGCCAGGCAGAGTCGGGAATGGTCGTCGATGATGTTGAGGATTCAGAACCTGAAGGTGCGCGGAGGGGGGTTAGTGGTCGCAAAGACGGATTCTTTTTGGACACCTGAGGCACCAATTTGCGCAACCTGGTGATAGCCGGCCGCTACAGAAGAACGATCGGAGTCTGGCTGACGCTGATCGACGGTTGGTTCAAGCGCGACCCGCTGGGTACAGATCGCTCGGCGAACACGCGGATCGGCTTGGAAGGGTCTTAATGTCTTTACGCAACGCGCTAGCGCGCTTACGGGACCTCGCGGGCGCCCAGCAGCGGGTCGCCCGCCAAGCGTTCCGCGAGGCTCTCGACGACATCCTCGACGCAGAATCCAACCGCGAGCCGGAACCAGGGACGGCTCGGTGCTGATGTCGCTCGGGCCGCCCATTGAGGTGACGCCGGCCGGTCGGCCGCCTGCGGACTGGGCGGGCGTTATCGCGGCGTCCCCCTCGGTCGAGCTGCCGGAGCTGCTTGCGACGCATGGCTTGAACGCCGATAGGCCGCGTCTCGTCGTGGTCGCCGCCCATCCCGACGACGAGACCATCGGAGCCGGACGGCTGATCGCCGCGTGGTCACGGACCGTGGGTCCGGTCACCGCCGTGCTCGTCACTGCGGGAGAACGCTGCGTCGACCATGTGGCCGCCCGACCGCGCGGGCTGGCCGAGCGCCGGGTGGCCGAGTGGGTCGAGGCTACGACGATCCTCGGCGTCCGGGACCGCACGCGCCTGGACTTTCCCGATGGCCGCCTCGCCGCAACGGAGGACCGGCTCCGGTCCGTGTTGACGGAGGTCCTCGTCGGGATCTGTGACGAGACCCCCGCGGACGAGGTCGTCGTGGCGGCTCCTTACTGGTGCGACCCGCACCCCGACCATCGGGCGGCAGGGGGCGCCGCGATCGCCGCCGCGGTCGACTTGGGAGTGCCGGTCGTCGGCTTTCCGTTATGGCTCACCTACTGGGGTGACCCGAGGGAGGGCGTCGACCCGCTGTGTCGCCTGACGGCGAGCACGGCCAACGATCGGGTTCGGTGGTCAGCGCTGCAGAGGTTTCGGACCCAGCTGGAGCCGCTCGGGCGGGGGCTCGGGCCAGTGGTGCCCTCGAGAATGCTGGAACACCACACCGAGCAGCTACTGCTATCGCCCGGGCCGGTCCGGTCGTGAGCCAGCCGCCGGACTTCGAGACGCTCTACCGCGCCAACCACGATCCGTGGCGCGTGGGCAGCAGTCCGTACGAGCAGCGCAAGCTGAAGATCGTACTGGCCTGCCTCAGCCGACCGCGATACCGCCTGGCCTGGGATCCGGCCTGCGGCACCGGTCACCTCGCGGTCCGGCTCGCCGAGCGCTGCGACCAGGTGCTCGCCAGCGACGAGTCGGAAACCGCAGTCGCGCTGACCGGCAGCGAGTGTCGTGGCCTCGACAACGTGACGTGCCGGGTGCTGCGGCTGCCGACCGTTCCTGCGGACGTCGGCGCGCCGGATCTCATCGTTCTCAGTGAGTTCTTCTACTACCTGGCCGATGCGGCTCGGGCGAAGACGATCGCTCTGCTCGACCGGGTCGCCGCGACTCACTGCGAGCTGCTCGCTGTGCATTGGCGCCAGGTCCCGTCGGACGCGTGGCTTGGGGGTGCGGGTGCCCAGCAGGAGATCGTTACCCGCTTGGCGTCCCTGGGCTGGACCCAGCGGGTGCACCACGACGACGAAGAGTTCATTCTCGACGTCGTCGACCGTAGGGCCGGCCCGTGACCGATCACACGCCTTCGCGACTGAGCTGGCTGCAGCCGATTCCGGCGCCGCGGTCACTGCCGGACGGCTACGACCGGTACGACCCAAAGGCCGCCGACCAACGTGCTGCGCTCGTCACAGTCCTCCACGGTCTCGAAATGGTGTCGGCTGGCTACCGACGGCTCGTCGACGGCATGCTGGCGCTGGGGCGGACCGACATCCCTCTAGCGCGGCTCGCGGAGGGGCATGTCGACGCCCTCCGGATCCTCGCTCAGGCCGCACGAAAGCCGGTCCCCGACGTTTGGTACGGGGTGTGGGCATCCCGCTCGCAGCAGACCGGCTTGCGGGCGGAGTCCAGGCCAGACGGTCTACGCGTCGACGGCACGCTCCGGTTCGCCTCAGGGGCCGGCGTGGTCGACCGGGCGCTGATCCCCGTGTGGTTGCCCGACGGTCGCCACTTGCTGCTCGACCTGGACGTCACCGATTTACCGGTGGACCCGACGGTTTGGCGTACCGGGGCGATGCAGGCAAGCCGGACCTACGAGCTCACCGTCGCCGACCTCCGGGTTGAGCAAGAGAGCGTGGTGGGCAAACCAGACTTCTATCTTGGGCGACCCGGCTTCTTCCCGGGCGGTGTCGGAGTCGCTGCCTGCTGGGCCGGAGGTGCCGCGCGAGTCCTCGACCTGCTGCGTGCCCGGCATCCGCAGCCGACCCCCGTCCAGCAGCTGCGGCTCGGCCGGATGCGAACGGAGCTGGTCGCGGCCGTCGCCGCCGTGCGCTCGGCTGGGGACGTTCTCGACTGGCAAGATCCGTCCACCGACCTGCAGCAGGTGGCGACCGAGGCCCGCGCGGTGACGGCGGAGGCGATCCGCCGCCTGCTGGCCGAGGCGCGGCTTGTCACCGGGCCCGCCGGACTCGCGCTCGACGATGGCATTAGCCACGCCGTACCCGACCTCGAGCTCTACGTTCTTCAGCAAAACAGCGACAGTGACGCTGCCTTGCTCGGCGACCCGGAGCGCCAACCGTGACCGTATCCGGAGACCCAGCCCAAAACGCCGACAACGCCTGGGACGTGCTGGTCGCCATACCGGCCCGGAACGAGGCCGAGCTAATCGCGGACTGCCTCGCGGCCGTGCGGGAAGCCGGCGAGTATGCCCTCGCCGCGGGTCCCGTGAGACGGGTCAGGGTGGCGGTGGCGGCCCACCGCTGCACCGACGACACGGCGGCGATCGCACGACGACAGCTGAGCGACGTGGGCCACTTCATCGATCATCTGGTGATAGAGCTGCGCGAGCCCGCCCCGGTAGGCCGGCTGCGCACCCTGCTGATCGAGCGGGCGATGACGAAGGCACCCGCGCTGGACCCCGAGCGGACCTGGGTGTTCTCGACCGACGCCGACTCGGTGGTCCCGCCGGGCTGGGTGACGTCGACCATCGCTGCCGCGACGGCGGCGCAGGCGGATCTCGTGGCCGGGCTGACCGCCCTTCATGGGTGGGAGGCCGATGGCGCTGCCCAGGACGCCTACGCCCGGCTGCTCCAGGCCGGGATGTTCGCCGACGGCCACCGGCACGCCTACGCCGCGAACCTCGCGATCCGATATCCGACTCTTTCCCAGGCTGGCGGCTTCCCACCCCAGCCGCACGGTGAGGAGCACGGCCTAATCGCGGCGGTCCGGCGGCAGGGCGGCACTGTGTTGACATCCGTCGCCCCGGTAGTCGTCACCTCCGCGCGGATGCCCGGCCGGACCGAGCACGGCCTCGGGACGCTGCTGCGCACGCTCGCCGAGCACCGTACGCGGTCAGAGAACGTCCCAATCCACGCGGGCGCAATCGAGCCGGGAACTGCGTGATGAGCGCGCGGGATGCAGGCCCCCACACGGCGCCTTTGGTCGTGATCGGAAGCGGACCAGGCGGGCTGACGGCGGTGCAGTCGTTCCGGGAGCACGACGCCACCAGTCGGGTGCTGATGATCAGTGCGGATCCGGACCCCCCGTACGCGCGGCCGCCGCTGACCAAGGACTACCTGACCGGCGAGTCGGAGCGGTCGGAGCTGTGGCTCGCCGAGCAGAGCTGGTTCACCGATCACGACGTGACGCTGCGGCTCGGCACCGAGGTCGTCGCCCTCGACCGGGCGGCTCGGCTGCTCCGGCTTGACGACGGAACCACTCAGCCGTACGACCGGCTCGTCCTGGCCACCGGCTCTCAGCCCCAGCCGCTGCAGGTGCCCGGCGGAGGCGACCCAGACCTGATCTTGGTCCGGAACCTCTCGAGCGGTGAACGGCTGCGTGAGCTCGCCATGATCCCGCGGAGAGTGGTGGTCATCGGCTCGGGATTCATCGGCTGCGAGGCGGCGGCGAGCCTGGCCGTCCGCGGCGCCGACGTGGTGCTCGTCACCGGCGAGGACGTCCCGCACCTGTCTCGCCTAGGACCTGACGTGGGGCGACGGCTGGCGGGCTGGCTGCGAAACGCGGGGATCGAGCTGCTCACCGGGTCGGCCGTGTCAATGATCGAACGGTCCGGCGACGGGTGGTGCATCCACCGCGAGGACGGTGGGTCGGTCCGGGCCGAGGCCGTCGTTTGCGGCGGTGGGGCACGGCCCAATACCGAGCTGGCGGAGCGCTCCGGCCTCAAGCTCGACCACGGCGGTGTCACGACCGACGGGTCGTTGCGAACGGCCGACGAGCATGTCTTCGCTGTGGGTGACATCTCGTACGCGTCGAACACGGCCGCGGGACGGCGGATCCGGGTAGAACACTGGGGCGACGCGGAAATGCACGGCCAGATCGCCGGTGCGGTGCTGGCTGGCGTTGACCGGAGATGGGACACCGCTCCCGGGTTCTGGTCGACGATCGGCGGCCGCACTCTGAAGTACGCGGCTTGGGGCGACGGGTACGACGAATACCGCGTCGTGGATCACGGCGACGCGTGGAGCGTCTGGTACGGCAAGCAGTCGGTCCTGTGCGGCGTGCTCGCGGTCGGAGACGATGACGCGTACGAGCGCGGTCGGCGACAGCTCGAGCAACAGACGCCCTTCGCTGATGCCAGCTGAGCCTGAGCACAATGCTAGTGATCCGCGTGGGGCTCGCGCAGCGGAGTTCGATCTCTAACCTCTGAGCCGTACGGCTCCAGCCGCGGCGCTTCGGTGAACAGCATGGACCAGGACGTGAGCTGCTTACCAATCTGCTTACCAACCAGTTCACCTGCGTGGGAGTGTGGCGGACGCTCACGTACCGTCTCTACGCTCGATCCTCAGTGCGCAAGCATCCCGGCTGTCGATGGCATCGAAGAGGTCAGGGGTCGAGTCTCCTAAGCTCCACCAATTTAGAAACGTTGTTCTATTCCAAGCCAAAAGGGACGTTTAACCAGTTTGATGCTGCAAATGCGTCCTTTGGTTTACTGGGCGTCCTAAAGCCACTGGCGGGTTCGAATCCCTCATGGTCGCCTAAATGATATGTTGGCCTGTATATGCGCCTAATTACTTGGAATGTAAATGGATTGCGATCGGTGCAACGGAATGCTGGTCTCGATGCCGTACTCGCACTTGCGCCTGATATCTTGCTTCTTCAAGAAACAAAACTTGGTTCGGGTACCCCGCGAGCTGCGCCTGATGGATATCATGCCTCCTTTAGCGCGGCTACCGCTTCCTCTCATTGGGGGGTCGCCACTATCTGTCGGATTCCACCGACTAGCGTAGTGACGTCGGTGATTCCAATCGTCGCTTCAACGATGAAGGGCGCACCATTACTCTCTGTCTTTCCTGAGCTTGCAATCCTTAATGTCTATATTCCTCATGGTAATCGGGATGGGCGCAACCTCGACTACAAGCTTGAATGCGCTAGTCTGATCTCATTAGATTTTGCAAACAGTGGGTCGGCCCTACCATTATTGATATGCGGAGACTTCAATGTAGCGAGAGACGAGAGAGATCTTGCTCGACCATCTGCAAACATCGGCCACATTATGTTCACTACTCAAGAGAGAGCCTCTTTGAACAGTTGCTAGCAGTGGGTTATGTCGACTGTCTACGGACACTCTTTCCGGAGGAGAAGGGCATCTATAGTTGGTGGCCTTATGCCTTTTCGGCTAGGACCAGGAACTTGGGGTGGCGGCTTGACTATGTTCTAGTACCGTCAAGCCTCCAAAACAGCATTGTTGGAATGAAACACCGGCCTGATTTACTTGGGTCGGATCACTGTCCAATAGAATTAAGCTTAAGCGTAGAACTAAATAATGTAAATTAAGTGAATGGCATACGATAACACCGAAGTCGAAATAAAGTTGAAAGTGAGTCCTGAAGAAGCCAAAAGGACCAAAAGTCTCCTCAAGTCACATAAAGCTGTTACTAGCACACAGCTAGATACATACTTTGATACACCTGACAGGCGGTTTAGTAGTGTAGAGCATGTAGAGGTCTGGCTGAGCTGCCGAGTGCGCCACAAAAATAGGGCTAAATCATAAGAAGTTCATATACGGTCCCGGTGGCCTGGCCGTTGATTGTCAGGAAGTGGACGTGGCAGTGCAAAGCGCTCAACAGGCTAACGCTTTGTTGGCAGCGCTGGGTTATGAGCCAATAATTGCCGTAAATAAATAAGGGTCGAGGCTCTAGTCGATGATGTTCAAGTAGCCGTCGATACTGTCACTGGACTCGGAGACTTCGTTGAGTTGGAAGCTACAGTTCCCCATGGAGATTTCGATCAAACGAAGAACTATTTAGTGACTGTCGCCCGTGACTTGGGCCTGACTTTGGACGAAGTTGATAACCGCGGCTACCCATACCGTCTGCTTCGTAGCAAGAAAAAATTAGACTTCAATACGAATTGGTCCCGCGCCGCCGTATACCAATACCGTGCTGACGGATCAATCGCAGCACCGTTCACTTGCCGATTCCGTACCGTAATGTGAGCTGGGTGCTGGATGTTCCGCTCTGGTACTCGGCCACGATCCGCTCCAGTGTTTCCGTTCCGAGCCGCCGACTGACGCGCTTCTCGATGCGAGCGGGAGGCTCTGTTGTGGCACGTCGGTGCGCTAGGGCGTCACGGAAGCAGCCGCACGGAGTTCCAAGAGGGGTTCGAATAGAGGAGCACAAGCTCCACCAAATAGTACTTATGTTTTAATAATAGCCTTACTAAGTCGTTATCTCTTTGTTCGCGTAGCGGTATTAATGTGTCCATAGCGAGCTGTTACGCTCGAACTTCGACTGTCAGCCCTTCCCCGAGTATGAGACGGCGGACCATGAACGACATTGATGAGTTCCTAAAAGTTGCCCTAGCTCTCTTTCTCTCAATCTCTGGACTGCTGCTCCTGCTCACCTACCTCGAACGATCATTGTCAGAGCCTGCCAAGGAATCCGCCCGGCAGGTTACGAGTCGGCTGGGAGCCAGAGGGGCTGTTTATCAGTGGTTGCTGCGTCGGCGACGGAAGTCAAAATGATGGTGTCCGCTCACTTATGGCCTGCCCATTGAGTCCTCGCAGCCGGTTTATTCACAATTTCAAATTCGGCACACTGTGCCATTGTTTGACCATGCAAGCGGGCAAGTTATTACTAATGAGCCTCGCAATTGTCGTTGCAATTTACGTCGCTTTGTACTAACGCTATATTCTATTGGGTAGGAAACAAGACGCTCGAGCGTAGGCCGGGTTCATTCCCGATTGCGTGATACTCTTCAAGCGCCTGCTAGGGGACCCGATGGTGCCAAGAGGCAGTAAATTCTGGCTCGGCGGTTTAATTCTCTATTTGGCAATGCCGATCGATCTGGTGCCGGACTTTGTGCCGATCGCAGGTCAGCTTGATGATGCGATTATTGTGGCTTTGGTTTTGAGACACGTGCTGCGCCCTTGAGGTGATAGTGGTGTCGCTGATGGCGAGGTTCGTCAAAGGGGCTCATCGGAGATTCCGGTGGGTGAGTCGTCCGGCGGCCAAGATCATCCGTAGTCGGTAGTTGTGGGGGTTGCGGAAGCCGCGGGCGATGCGGCGGTGGAGCTCGATGATGCCGTTGACGGCTTCGGTGCCGCCGTTGTTGGCCCGCTCGGTGGTGAAGTAGGCCAGGAACTGCGTCCCGCCAGGCCCGGAGTGTGCGGCCGAGTCGGGCGATCTCGGGGATCGGGCAGCTGGGGAACGACTCCAAGACGGCGGTGGCGATCTTCTTCCCTCCGCGAGGCTGGTGGTACGAAACGCTGATCGGAGTTGCTGGTAGCAGCGCCATGCCACGGTGACCTCGAAGTCCGGGTCGCCGGCCTGCAATCCTGTCTCGATCAGAGCCAGCCAGGCGAGGACTGATCAACCTCGCCGACGATGTCATCGCCACCACCAACCACGCTGTCGCCGCGGCCGCTCAACTCCACCCCAGCCATGTCAAGGGAGCAAACAGATCCGGTCACGAAGCGCACCGCGGGCGTTCCGCCGAGACCCTCCAGATCGCGCGCCCGCATGATCCCGCCCCACGGGGACCACGCAGATGAACTGCACCGAGCCAGTCCCGTCCGGCTCATCGACGTCACCGATCAGACCGTCGTTACCTCGAATCAAGCCGCCGCAGTCGCGGCCGGCCTTAGCCGTGATCGCACTGCCCTCCAGGTTTCAGCCATGAAGTTGCCGAAGCCAATCCGCGAACGCCCCAGTATCGCCGCGAACCCCCAGACCAGGACCGGCCAGCAGGGAGATCGCATCCAAGTCCGTCACCGGCGGCTCAACCGCGCCGACAACCGACCGAAAGGAGGGCCATGCCTGAGCGACTGCTCACAGTGCAAGAGGCCGGCGAGATGCTGAACACGGGGGAGCGTTTCCCGCGTCGGTTGATCGCGGAGCGGCGGATCCGTTTTGTTCGAGTGGGCCGTCACGTCCGGATTCCCGAGAGTGCCATCGCTGACTATGTCGCGGCACAGACGGTCGAGGCAATGCGATTGCCTGGGGTGCGCTGATGGCCAACAAGGCCGGCCACCGTCGTTTTGGCAGCGTACGCAGGCGTAGTTCGGGACGGTGGCAGGCCCGCTATCAAGGTCCCGATGGGCTGACCCGATCGGCGCCGATGACGTTCGACAGCAAGCGGTCAGCGGAGCAATGGCTCACGTTGATGGAGGGTCGGATCCTGCGGGGGGAGTGGCAGCCGCCGGAACAGAGCAAGATCATGTTCGGCGGCTACGCGACCCACTGGGTGGCGGATCGGCGGCTAGAGCCGCGGAGCCGCGAACTGTACGCCATGCTGTTGCGGCTGCACATCATGCCTTGGTTCGGCGACCTGGCGCTGGATCGCATTACGCCCCCGATGGTGCGCCTGTGGCGCACCGATCTTCTGCGTCAGGGTCGTTCGGAATCAACCGCGGCGAAGTCCTACCGCCTACTGCGAGCGATCTTGAACACGGCGGTGAAGGATGACCGGTTGCTCCGGGAAAATCCCTGCCGGATGCGGGGGTTCGACAAGGAGCCGACATCGGAGCGGCCGACGGCGTCTGTAGATCAGGTGTGGCGGTTAGCTGCACTGATGCCACGGCGGTTTCGGGCGTTGGTGATCTTCGCCGCTTTCACCGGCCTGCGCTGGGGTGAGCTGGTGGCTCTCCGCCCGCGAGATGTTGATCTTGACACGGGAGTGGTGCACGTTGTGCGAAAGTTCGCTGAACTGCAGAACGGCGAACGGGTTCCGGGCAGGCCGAAGTCAGATGCCGGTTTCCGCACAGTGGCCTTGCCCTCAGTGCTGGTGGCGGTGGTACGCGAGCACCTAGCCGAGTTCCCACCGAGCGATCCGGAGGACCTGATCTTCAAGGGGCCGATGGGGGCGGCGTTACGGCGAAACAACTTCCATCGATCGGTGCGTTGGGCCGAATGCGTGGCCGAGGCGGGACTGCCTGAGGGCTTCCGGTTCCACGATCTGCGCCACACAGGAAACACGTTGGCGGCCTCGTCGGGGGCGAGCACACGGGAGCTGATGCATCGGATGGGGCACGCGAGTATGCGCGCTGCATTGATTTATCAGCACGCCACCAGCAAGCGGGATCGGGAGATAGCGGCTGCGATTGATGAGCGGATCGGACGCGGAAATGACAGCTAATGGCCCGTTAATGGCCCGTGACGCCCGGATTTCACAGCGAGCGCGAGGCGTTGACGGAACGATCGCCCCATTGACTAGGGCTTTCGCTGTGGAGCGGGTGACGAGAATCGAACTCGCATGGCCAGCTTGGAAGGCTGGGGCTCTGCCATTGAGCTACACCCGCGTTTCCGTGACGATCTTGAAACGGCAGTGCCTAAGATGCTAGGCGTTTCGTTGCCTTCACGGAGTCGGGGCGACAGGACTCGAACCTGCGATCTTCTGCTCCCAAAGCAGACGCGCTAGCCACTACGCTACGCCCCGGCCGTCCGGCGTCGGCCGAACGTTCGCGACGAGTGTAGGGCACACCAGTGCGCCGACCAATCCAGTCAGCCCGGTCCACGCCACCGATGTTTTGGCCGGGCCAAGCCTGCACCGTAGGATTGCCGCGGCTCAGCGCGAGCCATCTCCGGGCGGTCCCCGCTCCGTCCGCGCCGCGATCACAGGAGTAACCAGCGTGCCAAGCACCGTCGAGCAGTTGAGCCCTACTCGGGTCAAGATCACCGTTGAGGTGCCGTTCGCGGATCTCAAACCCAGTATGGACAAGGCGTACGCCGAGGTCGCGAAATCGGTGAACATCCCAGGGTTCCGCCGCGGCAAGGTCCCGCCCGTGGTGATCGATCAGCGCTTCGGCCGCGGAGTGATCATCCAGGAGGCGTTCAACGACTCCTGGCAGCGCTTCTACGGGGCGGCGGTTACCGAGAACAACTTGTCCCCGCTGGCCCAGCCTGACGTCGAGGTCACCAAGCTCGAGGACGGTGACCTCATTGAGTTCACCGCCGAGGTCGACGTACGCCCCGAGTTCGAGCTGCCCGACTTTTCCACGCTGCAGGCACAAGTCGAAGCCCTCGACGTGCCAGACACCTTGGTCGAAAGCCAGATCGATGGACTTCGCGATCGTTTCGGGACCCGCGAAACGGTGGAGCGTCCTGCGGCCGATGGGGACATCGTCACGATCAGCTTGGTCGCCAGCCAGAACGGCGAGCAACTACCAGATGCCACTGCCGAAGACGTGGAGATCACAATCGGATCGGGCCAGATGCTCGACGGGCTGGACGAAGCGGTGACCGGGCTCTCGGCCGGCGAATCTGCGTCGTTCTCCTCGACCTTGGTGAGCGGTCCTCTCGAGGGCGTGCAAGCCGACATTGAGGTCACCGTGAGCAAAGTGCAAGAAGCTGAGCTGCCTGACGCCAACGATGAGTTCGCCCAGGAGGCGTCGGAATTCGACACCATCGAAGAGCTGCGCGCCAACGTCAAGGAACGGCTCACGCGAATGGCTCGACTCGAGCAGGCCAGTCAGGCCCGCGACGCCGTGCTTGAGAGCCTCCTCCAGCAGGTCGATGTCGAGGTTCCCGAGCAATTGCTCAACGCCGAGCTCGAAACTCGCCAAAAGCAGATCACCGAACAACTCGTCCAGGCAGGAGTGACGGTCGAGCAGTACCTCGCCGACATTGGCGAGGATCAGACCGAGGAGCAGTTCTGGGCCGACCTCCAGGAGCGGGGCACACAAGCCCTCAAGGCCCAGATCATCTTGGACAAGGTCGCCGACGACAACTCAATCGGTGTGGACCAGAACGATCTCACACAACACATCTTGCGGAAGGCGCAAGCCGAGGGCGTTGCTCCGCAACAGGTTGCTGATCATCTACAGGAGCACCCGCATCACATCGAGGAGTACATGCTCGAGATCCGGCGCGGCAAAGCGCTGGCGATGATCGTCGAATCAGCCACCGTCACCGACTCGGACGGCTCTGTGGTCCCACTCGTGAACCTTCAGGAGGATGGCAGTTACGCCGAGCCGCAGCCTGCTGATGATGTTGATGCCGAGTCCGCTGGGCGCACGGCTGGCGAAGTTGATGCCGAGTCCGCTGGGCGCACGGCCGGCGAAGTCGATGCCGAGTCCGCTGGGCGCACGGCCGGCGAAGTCGATGCCGGGTCTGCCGCGCAGTCCGAAGAAGAAGAGTCGCGGGCACCGACCGCCTGACCCCGCAAAGGCTCAGGAACTCCCGTCGCTTGAACGCCATCCGACGCAGCCTAGGTGATCTTCACCCCTTCTGCGCCCACAGCGAACACAGCTGATTTCCCGGCGACTCCCAACACGCTCCGGGGTAGGTTCGTCAACGTGAACGCGACCCCACGATCTCCCCTCCTCAGCGCCGTCAATCAGCCCAGGGCAGCTCGTCCGGACAGCTACAACGCCGGCGGCCGCAACGGCTTCGGGCTCGACGACAACGTCTACCAGGCCCTGCTGCAGAACCGGATCATCTTCCTGGGTTCTGAAGTCAAGGACGAAAACGCGAACGCTATCTGCGCTCAGATGCTGTTGCTGAACGCAGAGGATCCACACAAAGACGTCTACCTTTACATCAACTCACCCGGCGGATCGGTCGACTCCGGGATGGCGATCTACGACACCATGAGGTGGATCTCCAACGACGTCGCCACCGTTGCGATCGGATTAGCTGCATCCATGGGCCAGTTCTTGTTGTGCGCGGGCACCAAAGGCAAGCGATACGCCCTGCCGCACAGCCGGATCATGATGCACCAGCCCTCCGGTGGATTGGGTGGCACGGCAAGCGACATCCGGATCCAGGCCGAGCAGTCGCTGCACATCAAGTCGACAATGCAGAGGCTGATTGCCGAGCACACTGGTCAGACGCTCGACCAGATCGAGAGCGATTCCGACCGGGACCGGTGGTTCACCGCAGAGCAGGCCCTGGCGTACGGGTTCATTGACCACGTGTACGAGGCGGCTGCTCAGATCCCGTCACCTCAGGCCCCGAACCAGTGAAGGAGCGAAATCGAGATGACCAACGCACTGGGTTCGCCCTTCGCAACGGGCCCGTTCGCAACAGGCGCGTTCGCAACCGGACAGCCGTTTTCGCCCACCATGGACTACTACATCCCGCAGTGGGAGGAGCGGACGTCGTACGGCATGCGCCGCATCGACCCGTACACCAAGCTCTTCGAAGACCGGATCATCTTCCTCGGCACGCCGATCTCAGATGACATCGCTAACGCCGTGATGGCTCAGCTGCTCTGCCTGCAGCAGATGGATGCTGAGCGCGATATCGAGATCTACATCAACTCACCCGGTGGTTCCTTCACAGCTCTCACTGCCATCTACGACACCATGCGATACATCAAGCCGGATGTTCGTACGGTGTGCCTCGGGCAGGCGGCCTCGGCAGCCGCCGTGATCTTGGCGGCAGGCACGAAGGGCAAGCGGCTGGCGCTGCCGAACAGTCGAATCCTGATCCACCAGCCGGCGACCGAAGGGGGCTACGGGCAGTCCTCCGACATCGAGATTCAGGCCAGGGAGATCCTGCGGATTCGGTCGCTCATGGAGCAGATGCTGGCCGAGGACACCGGCAAGACGACGGAAGAGGTCAGTCGAGACATCGAGCGGGACAAGTACCTAACGGCAGACCAGGCACTTGAGTACGGCATCATCGACGAGGTCTTGACCTCGCTTAAGGCCGTTCCGGTCTAGTGGTATCGCAGCCTGACCGGTGCGTCTAATGTCCTGCACTTCGAGGACGGGTCAGGCTAGGGTGGGAAACCAGCCACACGATCGGGCGTCGGAGAGGAGGCGGTGTGGCGCGCATCGGAGAGAGCGGCGACTTGCTGAAATGCTCGTTCTGCGGAAAGAGCCAGAAGCAGGTCAAGAAGCTGATCGCTGGTCCCGGGGTCTACATCTGTGATGAATGCATAGACCTCTGCAACGAGATCATCGAGGAAGAATTCTCCGAGGGCGGCGAGGTAGGCCTGCTCGATGAGCTGCCGAAGCCGCACCACATCCGGCAATTTCTTGATAGCTACGTCATCGGCCAGAGCAACGCGAAGAAAGCTCTGGCCGTTGCTGTGTATAACCACTACAAGCGCGTGCAGGCGCAAGCGGCCAACCCAGGGCGGCGCACCGACGACGACGGCGTCGAACTTGCGAAGTCCAACATCTTGTTGATCGGTCCCACCGGTTGCGGCAAGACCTACCTTGCACAGACGCTCGCGAAGATGCTCAATGTGCCGTTCGCGATCGCGGACGCAACCGCGCTCACCGAGGCTGGTTATGTCGGCGAGGACGTCGAGAACATTTTGCTCAAGCTCATCCAGGCTGCAGATTTCGACGTCAAGAAGGCTGAGACCGGAATCATCTATATCGATGAGGTCGACAAGATCGCACGAAAGAGCGAAAACCCGTCGATCACTCGTGATGTGTCAGGCGAGGGAGTCCAGCAGGCGCTGCTGAAGATCTTGGAAGGAACCTCCGCCTCGGTGCCGCCGCAGGGCGGTCGGAAACACCCGCACCAGGACTTCATCCAGATCGACACCACCAATGTGTTGTTTATCGTTGGTGGCGCGTTCGCAGGACTTGATCACATCATCGGCCAACGCATCGGTAAGCGCCCACTGGGCTTCAACAATGACATTGTGTCCCGCCGGCCGGAATCCGACGATCCCTTCCGTGACGTACGACCCGAGGATCTGGTCAAGTACGGCTTGATCCCGGAGTTCGTCGGCCGGCTGCCGATGATCTCCTCGGTCAGCCCGCTGGACCGCGACTCACTGATCCGGATCCTGATCGAGCCGCGTAATGCCTTGGTCAAGCAGTTCCGCAAGCTCTTCGAGCTCGATGGGGTTGATCTCGAGTTCACTCCCGATGCTGTGGAGGCAATTGCCGATCTTGCATTGCTCCGTGGCACGGGCGCGCGCGGGTTGCGGGCGATCCTCGAAGAGGTGCTGCTCAATGTCATGTACGACGTTCCGAGTCGCGATGACATCGCTCAGGTGATCATCACTTCAGAAGTCGTCAGAGACTCCGTGCTGCCGACGTTGGTGCCCCGCGAGAAGCTCGCCAAGCGGGAGCGCCGCGAGAAGAGCGCCTGAGCCCTCCCCTTTGCGTAACCGGTCACGTGTCACCCGGATTGCGGCCGTCCCCCTGTTGTAGCTGACCGGTTTCGGCAAAGGCTCGCCGCCACTGTCGATGCGCGCGGGCCCGACCGGCCCGTCCGAGGAGCGAGTGCTCGAACAGGCTTTGCCACGCAGCGAGCCGACGTGGGCTCCAGGCCCGTCCGAGCAGGCGGTCGGCGTCGGCGATGATTGCGGCGCCGTCACGCCGCAGGTGCTTCGAGGTGAAACCGTGCCGCTCCCAACGGTCGGCAAGGAGAGCGCGGTCGCGTTCCAGGTCGTGCTCATGAACGTCAGCATCACGATGCCCTGCGCCGTCGTACTCATGGATGCGCCGAGTCCCGTTGATCCGTAGATCGACACGGGCGAGGAAGCGGCCTCGCTCGTCGAAGATCTCCTGTTGTGGGGTCACCGGGATCTCGGCTGCCTGGTGCAGCACTCGCATGATCGACTCCCACGCGGACTCGCTCCGTGCATCCAGCATTGGGATGACCCGCCGCAGTAGGGGTGCACCGCGTCGGCGCTGCCGAGCCGTGATCTCGAGGTCGGTCAGGGTGCAGTGTCGAAGCCGCAGCGCCGAGTCGCCGAGGATGACCAGATCGAGCACACCGAGGTCGCGCGCCGCAGCCAAGATCGTCTCGGCCGCCGTTGTGATGCGGAGCCCCTTCACAAGGTTCATCGGGAACGGCTGGGTGTGTCGGCAGACCAGCAGCCCTGGCCGCCGTGGACGGGGATCGGCGTTGAGCATGGCAGCAAAGACGGGGTGGGCAATCGTGGCCGGCAGCCACCAGCCCCGAAGCCGAGCGGCCGTCAGGTGCGAGAAAGCGGCGGTTCCCGGCAGCACCAGCTGCCATGCCGCCAACTCCTCGAGCTGAGTACGGCTTAGTGCTGGGGCGTACACCCCGCGCGTGATCCGTTCCCACTCCCGACCCCGCAGCCATCCCCGTGCGGGAGAGCGCGGCGTGTCTTGCGCTGTCACACGGGAAGCATCCGGATGCGGGCCGGAATCGTGCTAGCGGCCCGCGTATCTGTGGACAAACTCCGATACCGGCTCGCCGCTGTGGAAACAGGTCACTTACCACCGGTTTCCCGTAGGAAACCGGTCACCCGTACAACCTCCGATAGGAAACCGGTCGCCTGCCACCTCAAAATGGGTGAGTCACGGGTTGGCGCTGACCGGTTTCGTCACGTCGCCGGCTTGCGCAAGTGTCACGTCGACCTCAATGGGTCCCTCGTGCTCAACCCACATCACCTCACCAGTGATTCGGCCGACGGCTCGGAGGTCGGACTCCACAGCCAGCAGGTGCGCCAACGCCTCGGCAGTGCCGTAGAACTTGGCGAGACTGATCTCGGTCTTCATCGAGACGCTTGCCTGGGACTTGGCGCCTCGAATCTGGATCAGCGCAGCCGATACGTCGCTGAGCAGCGCCGGATCCCCACTCATGATCACTTCATCGCTCACGGGCCAGCTACTCCGGTGGATCGAGCCGTCTTTCCACCAGGACCACACCTCTTCTGTCACGTAGGGCAGGATCGGCGCGAACAGCCTGAGCACGATGTCCAACGTGAGCGTCAAAGTTGCCCGCGCGGACGCAGCAGCGGAGTCATCGGCTGGGCCGTAAGCACGCTCCTTGACCAGTTCCAGGTAGTCGTCGCAGAACTGCCAGAAGAACTGTTCGGTACTTTCCAGCGCGCTGGTGTAGTCGTACGCCTCGAACGCCCTTGTCGCATCGGTGATCAAGGCAGCGAGCTGGGCGAGCAGCGAGATATCGGCTTGCTCGGTGATCACCGCCGAGTCGCTGACGGCGCCGGCACCCAGAACGAACTTGCTCGCGTTCAGCACCTTGAGCGCCAGCCTCCGGCCGACCTTCATCTCTCGTTGATCAAAGGGAGAATCCAGCCCTGGGCGGATCTTGGCGGCGCGCCAGCGTACGGCGTCGGAACCGTAGCGTTCCAGCACATCCGTTGGCACCACTGTGTTGCCCTTGGACTTGCTCATCTTCTTGCGATCGGGATCCATGACAAAGCCGCTGATCATGGAACGCAGCCAGGGCAGCGAGTGGTTCTCGAAGTGAGCACGCACCACGCGGGAAAACAGCCAGGTGCGAATGATCTCGTGAGCGTGGGTGTTCAAATCCATCGGAAATGTGAGAGCGAACAATTCCGAATCACGTTCCCAGCCGCACGCGATCTGCGGCGTCAGCGACGACGTTGCCCAGGTATCCATGACGTCCGGGTCCGCGATGAAGCCGCCGGGCTTGCCACGCTCGGATTCGGTGAATCCCGGAGGGACGTCCGAGCTTGGGTCCACGGGCAGATTGTCTTCACCGGCGAGGATCGGGTGGTCATAGTCGGGATCACCTTCAGCGTCGAGGGTGTACCAGACCGGGAACGGGACCCCGAAAAACCGTTGCCGTGAGATCAGCCAGTCACCGTTGAGACCGCTCACCCAGTTGTCATAGCGATACTTCATGTGCGGCGGGATCCAGCCGAGCTCGGCCCCACGCTCCAGCATCACGCGCTTGAGATCATCGTCGCGACCGCCGTTGCGGATGTACCACTGGCGGGTGGAGACGATCTCCAGTGGCTTGTCGCCCTTCTCATAGAAGTTGGCCTTACGCAGAGTCGGCGTCGGTTCACCGTCAAGATCGCCGGATGCGCGCAGCGACGCCGCGACCGACTCCCGCGCACCAAAGATCGTCTTGCCGGCAATCGCCCCCCAGACGTCCTCGTCCTCGATCCATTCCGGCCGATCGCGCATGATCCGACCATCGCGGCCGATGATCACTCGGGTGGGCAGTTGCAGCTCGCGCCACCAGGCGACATCGGTCAGATCACCGAAGGTGCAGCACATTGCTATCCCAGCGCCCTTCTCGGGCTCAGCGGCCGGATGGGCGAGCACGGGCAGCTCGACTCCGTACAGCGGGCTGCTGACGGTCGCGCCGAAGAGTTGCTGGTAGCGCTCGTCCTCGGGATGGGCGATCAGGGCTACGCACGCGGCGATGAGCTCGGGCCGGGTGGTCTCGACAAAGACCGGACCACTGGGGCCCTGGAAGGCCACCCGATGATAGGCGCCGGGATAGTCGCGGGCGTCAAGCTCTGCCTGTGCCACCGCTGTCTGGAAGGTCACATCCCACAGGGTTGGGGCCTCGGACAGATAAGCCTCGCCGCGCGCCACATTGCGGAGGAACGCCCGCTGCGAAACGACAATCGACTCGTCACCGATCGTGGTGTACAAGCTCGACCAGTCGACGCTCAGCCCCACTCTGCGCCACAAGTCCTCGAATGCCTTCTCGTCAACGTGGGTCAACTCGTGACACAGCTCGACGAAGTTGCGCCGGCTGATCCGCAGATCGTGCTTCGGGTCGGGCTTCTCCGGCGGCGTGAAGTCGGGGTCGTACGGCACGCTCGGGTCGCAACGCACGCCGTAGAAGTTCTGGACGCGGCGCTCGGTCGGCAACCCGTTGTCGTCCCAGCCGATCGGATAGAAGACGTGCTTGCCCTTCATCCGCTGGTAGCGAGCGATCAGATCGGTGTGTGTGTAGGAGAAGACGTGGCCGACGTGCAGCGAGCCCGAGACGGTCGGCGGGGGAGTGTCGATGCTGTACACCGGAGCCCGACTGGCGGGCCGGACGAATGCGTATGTGTCATCGGCCTTCCAGCGTGCGACCCACTTGTCTTCCAGACCCTCCAACGCCGGCTTTTCCGGTACGCCGGCGCCGGTTGTCGTCGGCGCGTCGGTTCGGGGCTCAGCGGAAATGGTCACGATCTTGATCCTAGAGAAGGCAGGTACGGCGGACATCCGAGTTTCATGCTGCGGCTGCCTACGTTGGCGGAGCCACGAGGGGGTTTCCCGTTTTCAGCTCGGGAAAGTAGCTGAAGTCACGATCGGCTGTCCACAGCTCGGAAACCCCGTGGCCAATGCATATCGCAGCGATCCGGGCGTCATGAAACTTGGAGCCAATAACCGCGGCACTCAGGCACAGGCGATCGAGGATGTCGAGATGGCGTTGCGACTCCCCGAGCAGTCGGGCATGCGGGTGTGCACCAAGTTCCCTGGCCACGCTGATCGCCGTCTGGGTGGACGTCGGGGTCTTGAAGATCCGGGGGCTCGTCACAACAGCCAGGAATTCATGAATACACGGCCAAGGCACGGCCCAACTCCTGCCGTCCGCAACCAGTCGCTGTATGGCTTGCAAAGCCGGTGTGTGCTGCGGCAGGTCGCGGCGGTGGGCGTAGACCAGAATGTTGGTATCTACGGCGATCATTGTGAAGGCAGTGAGGTAAACGAGCCTCTTTCGTCCGCAATCTCGAGCCAAGATGCCGGCGTCACACCCTCGACCAGCCCGTCCCCGTCAACCACGGTCAACTCAAACGGCGGCGGCGCTTTCTCCTCGGAGCTGTAGGTATCGATCAACCGCCGCAACGCCTCCTCGAGGAAACTGCGCATGGTCTCGCCTCGCCTTTCGGCCTGGCGCCGCGCCTCCATCATCAACGCGTCGTTGATCTCCACAGTTGTCTTCATATAGTCGTCTTCATACGGCTTACCATACCCATCGACCCATACACCCATATAGTCGTGGTTCTAAAGATGGGCATTCCCACGCTGCATCTGATGCCGACGCTGACGACTTGCCCGAGGCAACAAGCGAACGCGTTCCGGTCCTAGACTTTGGGCGTCATGCCTGCTGAGCAAACTCACGCCGAGATCATCGCCGCTCTCACCAGCCGGTGGCCCGAACATCGGGTAGCACCCACTCTCGGACGGATCAGGGCACTGACCGAGCTGCTGGGTGATCCACAGCGCGCGTACCCGGCCATCCACCTAACGGGTACCAACGGCAAAGGCAGTACCGCGGCGATGATCGAATCGCTGCTGCGCGCCGATGGTCTTCGGACCGGTCGATTCACCAGCCCGCACCTGATGAGCGTGACGGAGCGGATCACCATTGACGGCGAGCCGATCAGCGACGAGCGCTTCGACGAGTTGTGGCGGGAGATCGAGCCGTACGTGGCATTGGTCGACGAGCGCAAGATCGACGGTGTCTCGATGACCTTCTTCGAGATCATGACGGCGATGGCGTACGCCGCGTTCGCCGATGCGCCGGTCAATGTCGCGGTCGTCGAAGTGGGCTTAGGTGGTGCCTGGGACGCCACCAACGTGGTCGATGCCAACGTCGCAGTGGTCACGCCAATCGATCTTGATCACACGCACTTACTGGGACGCACGATCGCCGAGATCACACGAGAGAAGGCCGGCATCATCAAGCCGGGCGCGCATGCCATCCTGGCCGGCCAAAGTATCGAAGCCGCGGAGATCTTGCTTGCCCGCTGCGCCGAGGTTGGGCGCGCTGCCGCAGCGCGAGGGCGTCGACTTCGGCGTCATCGACCGCAAGCTCGCGGTGGCTGGGCAGCTCATCCGGCTCAGCGGTGCGGATGGCCCGGTGGATGAGGTCTTCCTGCCTCTCTACGGGGCACACCAGGCCGCGAACGCGGCGCAGGCACTCGCCGCGGCCGAGGCGTTCCTCGGGCTGAAGGCGCTGCACCCTGACGTCGTACGCGAGGGCTTCGCCCAGGTGCGCGTCCCCGGCAGGTTGGAACTCGTACGACGCTCGCCTCCCGTGGTGCTGGATGCCGCCCACAACCCGCACGGCGCCCGAGCGGCGGCCGCGGGGATCACCGAAGCCTTTGCCTTCACCCCGCTGATCGGCGTCATCGCGGTCATGACCGACAAGGATGCGCGCGGCATTCTGGAGGTCTTCGAAGAGATCCTGAACCACGTCGTGATCACTCGAGTCGCCTCGACCTCGCGCGGCATGCCGGCCGAAGCGCTGGGCGAGGTGGCTGCCGAGGTTTTCGGCGCCTCACGCGTCACTGTGGTTGCCCGGCTGGATGACGCGATCGAGCGTGCGGTGGCGCTGGCAGAACAGGACGGCGTCGGCTCCCCCGGAGTGTTGATCACCGGATCGGTGGTGGCCGTCGGCGAGGCGCGCACCCTGCTCGTCGGCAACGAGCCAGTACTCGTACCTTCGACCAGCGAGGACCGCGACGACGGCTGGGACGTGGACTATTCCGACAACGGCTACGACACCGGCCAGGACTGGCGGTGATCACCCTCAGCGCCGGCAACCCGATGCGGGTGGTGCTGATGACTGTGCTGATCTTCGAGGTGGTCGCGTTCGGCCTCGCTATCCCGGTCATGATCTTCGTCTCCGACGTGCCGGCCGCCGCGGCCGCCGGATTCGGAGGTGGGACGGCATTGCTTGCCGTCGTAGCGGCGGGGTTGCTTCGTAACCGGGTGGGCTACGTTCTCGGCTGGCTGACCCAGCTTGCCGGCCTCGCGCTGGGCTTGCTGACACCGACGATGTTCATTGTCGGGACGTTGTTTGCAGCTGTCTGGGTGCTCGCGTTCGCGCTGGGAAAGAGGCTGGATTCCCGTATGGAGGCATCGCCGGAGGGCGGCGATCTTTGAGCTGCTCGCGCATCGCGCGCTGGACGCGCCGCCGTCGTCGTCGCTCGCTGAGGAAAGAACGGCTCGCCGCCTTCCATTGCTCGCTCCGCTCGCGAGGCTGGCGCTGCTGCGCCAGCCTGGCTCCGTGCGGCGCCGCGCGATTTCCGACGCTCGCAGCTCGCGTATCCCCTAGGGTGCTGGCATGACGTACGTCGCGCCGCCCGTGCCAACCCAGCGTTCATTCGTGTTGATCAAGCCTGATGCCGTACGCCGAGGTCTCGCCGGGGCCATCATCAGTCGCTTCGAATCCAAGGGCCTGACGATCGTGGCGATGGAGCTCCGGCAGATGACCGGTGAGCTGGCCGATCAGCTCTACGCAGAGCACATCGAGCGACCCTTCTACCCGCCGCTGCGGTTGTTTGTCACGTCGGGTCCCTCGGTAGCCATGGTTGTCGAAGGTGATGAGGCCATCGATGTCGTACGCACCGTGAACGGCGCGACCGACGGCCGCAAGGCTGCGCCCGGGACGATACGCGGCGACTTTGCTTTGTCCAACCGGGAAAACCTGGTCCACGGCTCGGACTCTCCTGAGTCGGCAAAGCGTGAGATTGCGCTGTGGTTCCCTGATCTGGCTTAGCAGCTCAGCACGTTCCAAAGATCCCCGCTGGTTTGCAAGCAGCTCCCAAACCAAGCTCGCCGTTAGGCTGTGACGGTCATGTCGATGATCGCGACCGGCCCGGCTTCGGTCTTCCCTCGCCTCGAACCGCTGCTCCCGCGGGTCAGCAAGCCCATCCAGTACGTCGGCGGGGAGCTGAACAGCGTGACCAAGGAGTGGGAGGCAGTCGAGGTCCGCTGGTGTCTGAGCTATCCCGACGCCTACGAGGTTGGACTGCCCAATCAGGGGATCGCGATCTTGTACGAGATCCTCAACGAGCAGGACTGGATCCTTGCCGAGCGGACGTACGCCGTGTGGCCGGACATGGAAGCGTTGATGCGCGAGCACAGCGTGCCGCAGTTCACCTTGGACTCACACCGCCCAGTCGGCGAGTTCGACGTCCTCGGGCTGAGCTTCGCCACCGAGCTCGGCTACACCAACATGCTCACCGTGCTTGATCTGGCCGGCATTCCGATCCACGCCCAAGATCGCCGAGAGCACGACCCGATCGTTCTGGCCGGGGGTCATTCGGCGTTCAACCCCGAGCCGATTGCTGACTTTCTTGATGCCGCGGTACTCGGCGACGGTGAGGAGATCGCGCTGACGATCTCGGCAGCGATTCGGGAATGGAAGGCCGACGGCCGCGCCGGCGGTCGCGACGGCCTGCTGCTGCGACTTGCCGCGGGTGGTGGTGTCTATGTGCCGAAGTTCTACGACGTCGATTACCTGCCCGACGGCCGGATCCACCGGGTTGCCCCGAATCGTGGAGGCGTACCTTTCCGCGTTTCCAAGCACACACTGATGGACCTCGACAATTGGCCGTACCCCAAGAAGCCGTTGGTGCCGCTCGCCGAGACAGTGCACGAACGCTATGCCGTGGAGATCTTTCGCGGCTGCACCCGCGGCTGCCGGTTCTGCCAGGCAGGCATGATCACTCGACCGGTCCGCGAGCGCAGCATCGAGGTCATCGGTGAGATGGTGCAGAGCGGGATCGAGACGACGGGCCTGGAAGAGGTTGGGCTGCTGAGCTTGTCCAGCAGTGATCATTCCGAGATCGGAGAGATCACGCGTCAGCTGGCCGATCGCTACGAGGGCTCCAACATTTCGTTGTCCTTGCCGAGTACCAGGGTCGATGCGTTCAATGTCGACCTTGCCAACGAGCTGTCGCGCAACGGCCGTCGCTCCGGGCTCACCTTCGCCCCCGAGGGTGGCACCGAGCGGATGCGCAAAGTGATCAACAAGATGGTCAGTGAAGATGATCTGATTCGCACCGTTGCGGCGGCCTACTCGCACGGCTGGCGGCAGGTCAAGTTGTATTTCATGTGTGGGCTGCCGACCGAGACCGACGAGGACGTGCTGGCGATCGCGAAACTAGCCAAACGCGTGATCGCCACGGGTCGTGAAGTCAGCGGCCGGCGAGATATCCGCTGCACCGTGAGCATCGGCGGCTTCGTACCCAAGCCACACACGCCATTCCAATGGGCTGCGCAGTGTGATGATGAAACAGTTGATGCCCGGCTCGGCAAGCTCAGGGATGCGATCCGCAGTGATCGGCAGTACGGCCGGGCCATCGGTTTTCGTTACCACGATGGGAAGCCGAGCGTCATCGAAGGATTGCTGAGCCGCGGCGATCGCCGGGTTGGCAAGATCATCGAGGCGGTCTGGCGGGACGGCGGCCGGTTCGACGGCTGGAGTGAGCATTTCAGCTACGAGCGCTGGGTGGCATGCACCGAACAATGGCTAGCCGGCAGCTCGGTTGATCTTGACTGGTACACCACCCGAGAGCGGGAGTACGCCGAGGTGCTGCCGTGGGATCACCTGGACGCGGGCCTTGATCGCGAGTGGCTGTGGGAAGACTGGCAGGACGCTCTGGATGAGGTCGAGGTGCAGGACTGCCGGTGGACGCCCTGCTTTGAATGCGGGGTCTGCCCAGAGTTGGACACCACCATCCAGATTGGCCCGACAGGTCGCAAACTCCTGCCGTTGACACCGGTCGCTGATCTGTCCAAGTCCAAATAGCCCAAACAAAGGGTGCTCGACCAACCGCCTCTACTCATTGCCAGTTGTCAATCTCAGCACCAAATAGGGTGCCAGATGACAACTCCGTCATGGCTAGGCTCGGGCCCATGGCGCCGACCTCTCGTGCCCAGCCTGAGCAGCATGCGCCGCCGGTGCAGTGGCTACGCGTCAGGTACGCCAAGCGCGGCCGCGCCCGCTTCACCAGCCACCGGGACTTCGGGCGGGCGTTCGAGCGGTCACTGCGCCGGGCTGGAGTGCCCATGGCGTACTCGTCGGGATTCTCGCCGCATCCTCGGATCTCGTACGGGAACGCGGCTCCGACCGGCGCCGCAAGCGAGGCGGAGTACCTAGAGATCGGGCTGGCGGCGATGTGCGATCCGGACAAGGTGCGAGACGCACTCGACGCATCCCTGCCACCGGGACTTGATGTGCTCGAGGTCGTCGCCGCAACACACGGGACGTTGGCGGATGAGCTGACCGGGTCTCGCTGGCAGGTGGAGCTGCCTGGGCTGCCCGCGGCCACTCTGAAGACAGCAGTGGCGGCCTTTCTCGCCACGGACGCGGTGCCGGTGCAGCGGATGACCAAGACAGGCATGCGTGAGTTCGACGCTCGGACCGCGGTCCTGAAGCTTGACGTTGAGAACGCTCGGCTGATCGTGACCTTGGCGCACCAAATACCGCTGGTCAGGCCCGATGACGTGCTGGCCGGTCTGCGGTCCGTGAGTCCGGGGTTTGCGCCCCTTGACCCGCCTGTGGTGACCCGGCTGGCACAGGGGCGGCTCGATCTGGTGTCCGGAACCATCACCGAGCCCGGACGTTAAGCCGCGCTGCGGCACTAACGCGAGCGGCATGGCATTGCTCGGGACCCAGATTCTATGTGCCGTGTGTGATACTGGAGACGGCTTGGACGCCACGTGCGTCGAGTCTCGATGGCAGACATTGCGCGACGTGACAGGTCGCGACAACAGGTGGATGCTGATCCTCCACCGCGACGAGCAGGGCTTCGAGTGGACGTAGCCAGGGCTTGACCGCGGGAAGTTCGGACTCACCACATCGATTACGCAAGCTTCCGCAGCGCGGCCACGTGCCGTCGCAGCGAACGAGAAAGTGCGCTGAATGCGCCATAGAGGAGTCTGATGCTCGACCCCGACGAGCCCAACACGCATACCCAAAACCCGATCGAACCGCCTCCAGCTCCACCCGTTCCGCGGCGCCGGCGGGCGGCCAGCCGACCAGCCGGCCCACCATCTTCGGCATTGAACGCACCAAAGATCGAGAGCAGCGCCGAGGGGGCAGAGATATTGCCAGAGCCACTGAAGGGCTCCCCCGCGGAGGAAGCGACACCGGGAGCTGACCTCATATCGGAAAGCGACCTCGCCCCTGATGCCGAGGTGGCGCCGCATGCCGATGCCCCTGATGCCGAGGTGGCGCCGCATGCCGAAGCCCGCGAAGCTGAGGTCGCATCCAAGACCGAGGTGCGAGCCGCGGAGACCCAAGAATCTGAGAACACTGCCGAAGCGGAGATCGCCGCCGAAGCCGAGCCTGAGCCACCGGTCGAGCCCACGCCGCCGCCAGCGAGGAGCACCAAGAGGGCTGCCGCGAAGCGCGCCACCAAGAAAGCGCCCGCGGAGAGTCCCGGCGACGGCGAGACGCCGCCCAAGCCCGCACGTAAGCGGGCGGCCAAGAAGGCCGCAGCCGTGGCTGCCGAGCCTGCCGTGAGCGATGAAGCTCCGACGCTTCCGACCGAACCAGAGCAACCGGTCCCACCGCTGGAGATCGAGCCGGCCTCCGAGGTCGACGTAGCCGATACCGTCTCGACAGATGGTCAGGCCGAGTTGGCGATTCCGCCCGATGAGGAAGTGGCGGCATCACCCGCGCAGGCAGCACCGGAGTCAGCCGAGGACGGCGAAACTGAAAGCGAACCGGACGAGGGCCGCCGCCGTCGACGGCGTCGCGGCGGTCGTCGCCGTCGGCGTACCGGCAGCGATGAGGCTGGGTCCACCGAGGCTGGGTCCGCCCGAGGCTGGTCCGGCGAGCTGAGGAGCCGGAGGAGGACGAATCGGCCGAAGCCGCCGAACAGGTGACCGATGGTGGCTTGGAGACCAACGGTGAGGGTCCGCGCAGACGCCGCCGCCGCCGTCGCCGCAGGGGCGAGGAAGCCAGCTCAGCCCCAGACGATCCGACTGACACGATCGTCCGAGTCCGCGACCGGGTGCGCGAGCCACGCCAAGGAGCGACCGAGGTGGTGGGGATCGACGGCTCGACTCGGATGGAGGCCAAGCGGCAGCGGCGCCGCGAGGGCCGCGAAGCGGGTCGGCGGCGTACACCTGTGCTGAGCGAGGCGGAGTTCCTCGCCCGGCGCGAATCGGTGGTTCGCAAGATGATCATCAGGCAGCGCGAGAACCTTTCCCAGATCGCGGTGCTGGAAGACGACATCTTGGTCGAGCACTACGTCGACCGCGCCTCCGCAGCTTCCTTGATCGGGAATGTCTACCTCGGTCGGGTGCAAAACGTGCTCCCATCGATGGAAGCGGCTTTTGTCGACATCGGCCGGGGCCGCAATGGAGTGATCTACGCCGGGGAGATCGACTGGGACTATTTCGGAGCCGAGGGCCAGAATCGCAAGGTCGAGAAGGTTCTCAAGTCTGGCCAGACGATCTTGGTCCAGGTGACCAAGGACCCGGTCGGCGCCAAGGGCGCCCGCCTCACCAACCACGTCTCCATCCCAGGCCGCTACATCGTGTACGCGCCGGGCGGCCACCTCTCGGGCATCTCCCGAAAATTGCCCGAGAGCGAACGCCGGCGACTCAAGGAAGTTCTTTCCGCTCCGGTCGGCGATTCCGCCAGCGTGATTGTCCGTACGGCTGCCGAGGGAGCGAGCGAAGAGGAGCTGATCCGAGATGTCAACCGACTGAAGGCGCAGTGGGAGGACATCGAACGGAAGGTCGCCGCGGGCAACGCGCCCCAGCTGCTCTACGCCGAGCCTGACCTCACGGTACGCATTGTGCGCGATCTCTTCACCGAAGACTTCTCGGAGTTGATCATTTCGGGCAATGGCGGAATCACCGACGCGTACGACTCGGTCGAGGCATACGTCTCTCACGTCGCGCCGCACCTGAAGGATCGGCTGCGGCGCTGGGAGAGTGATCATGATCTTTTCGCCGAGTACCGGCTGGATGAGCAGATCGCGAAGGCCCTTGAGCGCAAGGTGTTCCTGCCTTCGGGCGGCTCGCTGATCATCGACCGTACCGAGGCGATGACGGTGATCGACGTCAATACCGGCAAGTTCACCGGGACTGGCGGCAATCTGGAGTCGACGGTCACCAGTAACAACCTGGAAGCGGCCGAGGAGCTCGTGCGGCAGCTACGACTTCGCGACATCGGCGGCATCATTGTGATCGACTTCATTGACATGGTGCTGCCGAGCAACCGGGAGCTGCTGCTGCGGCGGCTCGTCGAGTGCCTGGGACGGGACCGAACGCGGCACCAGGTCGCCGAGATCACCAGCCTCGGTCTGGTCCAGATGACTCGCAAGCGAATCGGCACCGGATTGCTGGAAGCGTTCACCACCGAGTGTCCGCGCTGCCACGGCCGCGGCTACGAGCTGCACGACATGCCGGTCGAGTCACAACGACAGGCAGACGGCGGAGCGCGCGATTCGCGTCCCCGCGACCGCCGGTCCAACGCATCATCAGGCAGTTCCGAGAAGGCCACCGATAAGGCGATCTCGGCCGGCCAGGCGGATGAAAATCTCGAGGCCTCGCCCGAGGAGCGCCCGGCCGCGCGCAGTCGGCGGGGCGGGCGCAGCCGCCGCAATGCGGCAAGTAGCGAACAAAATTCGGCACCACCGCAGGACGAGCCGGTGGAGGTCAGCTGATCATCAGCGTCAACTCCGAGCCCGACCCGCTCGTCGTCGCCATAGTCGGGGCCGGGCCGGCGGGAATCTACGCGGCCGAGGCCCTCAGCCAACACGCTGATTTCCCGGTGGAGGTGGCGGTCATTGATCGGCTCCCAGTACCGTTCGGTTTGGTCCGCTACGGGGTGGCGCCCGACCATGAGTCGATCCGCTCGATTCGAAACACGCTGGAGCGAACGCTGGAAAGGCCGTCTGTCCGTTTCTACGGCGACGTGGCTATCGGTTCGGACCTCAGCGTTGCCGAGCTTCGCGAGTCGGTTGACTGCGTAATCTACGCGTACGGCGCGGGCACCGACCGACGGCTAGAGATCCCTGGCGAGCGGCTGGCCGGAAGCATCGCCGCCGCCGATCTGGTCGCGTGGTACTGCGGCCACCCCGACGTACATCCCGATATCGCCCCGTCAACCAACAATGATCATCTCGTGGCGGCTGACCTCGAGCAGCTGATCAGCACTTCTCATCATGCCGTCGTCGTGGGTGTCGGCAACGTCGCCCTCGACGTGGCACGGGTGTTGGTCAAGACTGTCGATCAGCTGGAAGACACGGATATGGCCGATGAGGTACTGGATTCCCTGGTAAGCAAGAGCGTCACCGATGTTCACGTGCTGGGCCGCCGCGGGCCTGCGTACACAGCCTTCACCACCAAAGAGCTGCGGGAGCTTGGTCAGCTGCCCGATGTCGATGTGATCGCCGATCCGGCGGACCTCGAGCTCGATCCGTCCAGCCAAGCGGTCGTAGATCAGAACAAGGTTGCGGCCCGTAATCTCGCGGTATTGCGGGACTGGGCGGCGCGGCCGCTGAGCGGCGCCTCCCGGCGCATCACCTTTCACTTCTGGACCAGGCCGACAATGCTCACCGGGAGTGATCGCGTGGCCGCTGTCGAGGTGGAACGGACTGCGATCAATTCTGACGGCTTCGTTGTTGGCATCGGCGGCCAGCACACGCTGCCGGCCGATCTTGTGGTGCGTTCGGTTGGCTACCGCGGCCTGCCCCTGATCGGTGTCCCCTTCGACGAGCGCACTGGACGAGTGCCACATGCTGAGGGGAGAGTGATCCGCGACGGCGTCTTCTCACCGGACGAGTACGTCACCGGCTGGATCAAGCGGGGGCCGACCGGAGTCATCGGCACCAACAAATCCGATGCCGTTGAGACGGTGACATCGCTGTTGACCGATCTTCACAATGGTGCGCTGCAGGTTCATGGGCGGTCCGGGAAGCTGGACCGGTTGCTTGCGGAACGGGGAATCCGTGCGCTGGGCATGCCAGCATGGCATCGTATCGATGCGGCCGAGATGAAGCTTGGTGCCAGCCACGGTCGGTTGCGCACCACACTCGCCCACCGCCGCGAGCTACTTGCAGCGGCCGAAGACAACGCCTGATCAGCCGACGGACGTCATCCGCGCGTCACACGTCAGAATGAGTCTTGTGACCGCAGACGAACAGCGTCCCCCAGGATTCGGTGGGCCGAGCAACGGCGTGTGGTGTGGCGACGCCAGTCCGACCACGGTCGTGCGGCTGGCACGCCTCGGATTCGATTGGGTGTGTCTGGACACCCAACATGGGGGATATTCACGTACCGAGATCATCGAGGTTGCTCGCAGCTTCCCATTGGGGCACGCCGACCTGGTGGTACGGGTTCCATCGTGTGACTTCGCTGCCATCGGCGCCGCACTGGATGCCGGAGCCCGTGCAGTCATCGTCCCTCAAATAGAGTCCGCAGCAGAGGCAGAGCGTGCCGTCGCTGCGACCTTCTACCCCCCGATCGGCGCACGAAGTTGGGGCCAGCTCGGCCGAATGTGGGACGGTACGACGCTCACGGTAGAGGAGGCCAACACAAACACACGTTGCGCTGTGATGATCGAGTCGGCCTCCGGACTTGCTCATGTCGAGGAGATCGCGGCGGTCGATGGCGTCGATCAGCTGTTCGTCGGGCCTTACGATCTCTCACTCTCTCTGGGTACGACGGTGCAGGCGCTGCTCGATGACGATTCCGAAGGAAACCCTTTGGCGCGGATTGTGGAGACGGCGGCGGCGCACGGACGCGTCGTGGGTGGTTTCGCCGGCACTCCTGATCTTGTGAAGCGCTTCCGGGAACGCGGCATCTCGTGCGTCGCGGTGGCGACCGATCTCTGGATCACGGCTGAGGGCGCCCGCGCGGCCCTTCGCGTGGGCTCGAGTCCCAGCTGACGAAACCTACGTTCACGTCATCTCGTGCGGATGGCAGGTGAAGGCGAGCACCGGGCGACCGCCGATGATGCATTGACCTGGCGACTTGCGGGGCTGCCCAGAGCGCGAGGAGCCTGAAGGAAGAAGAGGTGGTAGAGATCGCCGTCATCAGCCACCCACGAGTCCCAAAGCCATTGATCATCCAGGCCCAAGCATGGCCGAAGTCTGGCAGACATTTCAGAGCTCGTAGGTGCCACGCGCTGAACTGGATTCTCTGGAAAGCCACTCATTCTGGCCCAGTAGCGACGTGCTCAACCCGAGCCAGCCGAAGGCCGAGTACGGCGATCCACAGAAACAACACGGAGACGAAGATCCGCTGCACAAGACCGTTCCAGGTACCGGCGGGCGCGGTCACGAAGAGGACCAGCAGGGCAAACCCGAGCAAACCGGTGACGATCGAGTAGGCCCGCAGCGGGCGCCAGTGATCATCCCGTCCGAACGCCCTGGCGAGCACCAGGGGCGCGGCGATCAAGGCCAGGAAGATGATCAAGCTGACGTTGTCATGAACCTCGTGATGCCAGGACACTTCACCGGCGTCGACCAGGGCAGCGCAGGCCGGGAGTTCGCTACTGCAGTCGTTGCGCGCTAACCCGGCCACCATGAGACCGATACCTGCGATGACGAGGAGGACTGACCCGATCACTGCAGATGGGTACCTGAGAGTGCTGGCCAAACCTGCCGCGAGGGCGACTGTCCCCACGCCAAGCAGCACGAAGCCCGTGATCATGATCCAGGCGTGCTGCGCGTCCGAGGCCGCCAGTGCGCTGATGTCCTCCCGCCTGGGGCTGTATTCATCTTGGACAAGACCGCCGACGAGCCAGGCGATCGTAAAGGCGATCGGGCCGGCCAGAGCAAGTCGACCAAGCCAAACCCCCCGGCTTGCCCTCATGCCTGGAACCTACCGCCCGAGTGCCCTTGTCCAAGGCAATTTGTCGAAGGCAATTTGTCCAGAGCTAATGGGGATGTGATCAGCGCTGTTCGTACGTGCCGATGATCACGCCCTTGGATGTGGTCACGCTGTCGACCAGCTCGAGGTCGGCGCCAGGTCCGCGATCATCGAAGAGGCGACGACCTTGACCGAGCACGAGGGGATGGATCAGCAGCACGTAACGATCGATCAGCCCGGCCGCCAGCAGGGATCTCACCAGCTCGCCGCTGCCGACAATGCCGAGGTCCGGGCCGGATTCGGCCTTCAGCTTGGCGACACTGACCGACGGGTCGCCGGACAGCAAGATCGAGTTCTCCCAGGGGAGCGGCTCGGTGAGCGTGCTGGAGATGACGTACTTGGTCGCCTGATTCAGGTACGGCGTAAACGGGTTGCCTGTTTGTCGCGGCCAGAATCCAAAGAAGTCCTCGTACGTGCGGCGGCCGAACAACATGGTCCCCGACGAGGCCATACCTTCGCCCATCTTCTGAGCCATGACGTCGTCGTTGTACGGCACGGCCCATCCGCCACGGTCGAAGCCCTCTCGGATGTCCTCATCCGGTCGACCCGGAGCCTGGATGACTCCGTCGAGCGACATGCTCAAGGTGGCCGAAATGGTGCGCACAAATTCCTCCTTGCATCCATGGCTTGTGTCCCCGCCGGATATCCAGGCGGTTTGACCCCGTTAGGAGCCGCCGCGTAGCCTAGACCCTCGGTGCGCACGCTTGGGCGCGCCTTGCGTGTGCCCTCAAGTCCTTGTGTTGCACACCACTTAATCAGAAAGCAAGAGAGAGCAGGTCAGGCGTGTACGCGATCGTGCGGAGTGGCGGCCGCCAGCACAAGGTTGCCGTCGGCGACGTCCTCGAGATCGACCGCCTCGAGAGTGCGGTCGGTTCCAGTGTCAGCCTGAAGCCGCTGCTGCTCGTCGACGGCGACAGCCGTCACCTCAGATGCATCTGCCCTCGGCTCGGCATCGGTGACAGCCGAGGTGCTTGCTGAGACCAAGGGTCCGAAGATCCGGATTCTCAAGTTCAAGAACAAGACTGGCTACCGCAAGCGCCAGGGTCACCGTCAGCGGTATACCAAGGTCAAGATCACAGACATCAAGGGCTGAGGCGACGACATGGCACACAAGAAAGGTGCGTCCTCGACCAGGAACGGTCGGGACTCCAATGCTCAGCGACTCGGCGTCAAGCGGTTCGGCGGCCAGCTGGTGAACGCCGGCGAGATCATCGTCCGGCAGCGCGGTACCCACTTCCACCCGGGCGACGGCGTCGGCCGGGGTGGTGACGACACCTTGTTTGCCCTGGTCGCGGGCCAGGTTGAGTTCGGCACACGGCGGGGTCGCCGGGTCGTCAACGTGACGCCCAGCGCGTCAGATTCTGCGTCCAATCTTTCAGGGCCAGCCGAGGCCACCACCTCGGCAAAGTAATCACCTACCACACACGCCGAAAGGGTGGCCCGAAATCTGGGCCACCCTTTCGCGCGTTATCTGAGCAGTGAGAGGAGGCATCCGCGATGGCCATCCCCACCTTCGTGGACCAGGTCACGCTGCACCTGTACGGCGGCCACGGCGGCAACGGCTGCGCCTCCATCCATCGCGAGAAGTTCAAGCCGCTCGGCGGACCCGACGGCGGCAAAGGTGGCGATGGCGGCTCGGTGATCATTCGTGTCGATCAGGGCCTGACTACCTTGGTTGGCTACCATCGGCAGTCTCATTGGCGAGCGACCAGCGGCCAACCGGGTCGGGGCGATCATCAAAACGGCGCCCGCGGAGAGGATGTCCTGCTCCCAGTGCCCAACGGCACAGTGGTCATCGATGCCGCCACCGGCGACCAAGTCGCAGATTTGACGACCAACGGAGCTGAGATCGTCGTTGCTCAGGGCGGCCGTGGTGGCCTGGGCAATGCCGCCCTAGCCTCTCCTGCACGAAAGGCGCCCGGATTCGCCTTGCTAGGTGAGGAAGGTGAGAGCCGGACGATCACCCTTGAGTTGAAGGTCGTCGCGGATATCGGGCTGGTGGGCTTTCCGAGCGCTGGAAAGTCCTCATTGGTGGCCGCCATCTCCCGGGCTCGGCCCAAGATCGCCGACTATCCCTTTACGACGCTGGTGCCCAACCTGGGTGTCGTGGTTGCCGGTGATGTCAGTTTCACGGTCGCCGACGTTCCTGGGCTGATCGCGGGCGCCAGCGAGGGACGGGGACTCGGCTTCGACTTCCTGCGCCATATCGAACGCTGCGCCGCAATCGTGCATGTGATCGACTGCGCCACCTATCAGCCGGGACGGGACCCGATCACTGATCTTGATGTCATTGAAGCTGAACTCAAAGCACACGGTGGGCTGGAGGATCGGCCGCGGCTCGTCGCTCTGAACAAGATCGACATCCCGGATGCCCAGCAGGTTGCCGACATGGCCTCCGGCGAATTGCGTGACCGGGGATTGCAAGTGTTCCCAATCTCAACCAGGAGCGGCCAAGGCATCCACGAGTTGATCTACGCGATGGCTCGACTGATCACGGCTCGACGCGCCGGCGAACCCGCACCGCCGCCGGCACGGATCATCATTCGGCCCAAGGCGATCAATGACCGTGCCGAGTTCACCGTGGAGCGTGAGGGTGAGCTGTGGCGGGTGCGCGGGGACAAGCCAGAGCGGTGGGTACGGCAGACCGACTTCTCCAACGCCGAAGCGGTCGGGTACCTCGCCGACCGGCTCAATCGGATTGGCATCGAAGATCGGCTGCTCGAGCTGGGGGCACTGCCCGGCGACGGCGTCGCCATCGGCGGAGCCAACGCGGTGATCTTCGACTTCGCCCCCCAGATCGACATCGGTGCCGAGATCCTCAGCCCTCGAGGCCAGGACCATCGGTTGGCTGAGGAACGACCTGCCGCGGGGCGCCGCCGGGAGAAGGATCGGGCCTATCACGCCCCCGACGATCAAGAAGACGCTCCGGATCTTGACCCGTCGACGGGTTCAGCGGATCCGGTGACAGGTCCGGAAGGCGCGAAGCCGGGCTCGGACGATGATGCGTGAGGAGATCGCAGGCGCCCGCCGGGTGGTGGTCAAGGTCGGTTCATCGTCACTGACGACTACCGAAGGCGGCATCGACCCGCAACGGATCAGCCAGCTGGTCGGCGTACTGGCGCAGGCGAGGCTGTCCGGGCGCGAGATTGTCCTGGTCACATCAGGCGCCATCGCAGCCGGCCTTTCACCGCTCGGACTCAAGATCCGGCCGCGCGACCTCGCCACCCAGCAAGCGGCCGCCTCGGTCGGTCAGGGGCTGCTGATGGGTTACTACACGCAGCTGTTCGACGCGTACGGGCTGGGAGTTGGTCAGGTGCTCCTTACTGCCGACGACGTGACGCGCCACTCCCACTATCGCAACGCGTACCGGACCTTCGGCCGGCTGTTGGAGCTCGGTGTGGTGCCGATCGTCAATGAGAACGACACGGTGGCAACGCACGAGATCAGGTTCGGCGACAACGACCGGCTGGCCGCGCTGGTGGCGCATCTAGTGCACGCCAACGCTTTGGTGCTGCTCAGCGACGTTTCGGCGTTGTACACCATGAACCCAGCCAACCCCGAGGCGCGCAAGATCAACGAGGTGTGGCGCGAGGCCGATCTCGCCGGCATCGACATTGCTGCACGCGGCACCGCCGTCGGCACGGGCGGCATGATCACCAAGATCGACGCCGCGCGGATCGCCACATCGGCCGGAATTCCCGTTGTACTCACCACCGCCGAGCAGGCGGCGGAAGCACTGGCGGGTGAGGAAATGGGCACGTTGTTCCACCCCACTGGCCGCCGGCGTCCGACTCGGCTGCTATGGCTGCGACACGCCAGCGATGCTCGTGGCACCCTCGTTCTCGACGCGGGCGCCGTCCGTGCGCTGACGCATCGCAATGCGTCGCTTCTTCCCGCTGGCATTACGGCCGTACGCGGGCAGTTCTCCTCGGGCGAGCCGGTCGAGTTGGTCGGGCCAGATGGGCTCGTTGTTGCTCGCGGACTGGTCAACTACGACTCCGACGAACTGCCTGCGCTGCTCGGCCGCAGCACCCGCGACCTCGCCGCCGAGCTGGGTGCCGGCTATGACCGTACGGTCGTGCACCGCGACGCTCTCGTCGTCATCGAGAGCGCCGACAACAACGCCTGACGCCTAGCTGCGAGCGTCGGGATATCGCGCGCCGCCGTGCTGAGGAGGAGCGAGCGGAGGCGTTTTTCCTCTGCGAGCGACGACGAAGTAGGCGGATTCCACGCGCGATTGCGTGAGCAGCTCCAAAAAGGGGGCTGCGAGCGTCGGAAATCGCGCGCCGCCGTACGGAGGAGGAGGGAGCGGAGGCGTTTTTCCTCTGCGAGCGACGACGACGGCGGCGGATTCCAAGCGCGATGCGCGAGCAGCTCCAAGAAGGGGGCACGATGGTCTGCATCATGACGACGCTCTTCTTCGATCAGTTCGACAGCCAAGTGGGTGTGATCGGTGTCCTTGCGGGGCCCGCCGGCGTACGCGAGGTTGGGTGGCGGTTGCGCCCGCAGGGCGCATCAACCGAGCCCGATGAGATGGTGCAGCGGGCACTCGGACAGCTGCGGGAGTACTTCGCCGGGCAGCGACGCGAATTTGCGCTTCCCCTTGACCTGCCTCAGTTGGAACCTGTCACCGAGGCAGTTCTGCGAGCCCTCAGGACGGTCGGCTATGGGGAGACGATCACCTACGGCGAACTGGCCAAGCTGAGCGGGACTGGAGTGCCAGCGCGCGCGATCGGCGAGATCATGGCTGCCAATCCGGTGCCGATCATCATCCCCTGTCATCGCGTCGTGGCCAGCGATGGACTCGGTGGTTATTCCGGCGGCGACCCTGGCCACCATCTGGAGACGAAGCGCTGGCTGTTGGAGAACGAAGGTGCGCTTCCACCCGCGCTCGTCTAGGGAGTATGTGCCCTGAGCTCGTCGAAGGGCAGGATGTCTGCTGTGCGCTTCGACGAGCTCAGCACGCATGAAATACACAGCGTTTCCGCAGCGTCCGGCGCGCATAGATTGCTCACATGGACACTCCCGTAACCCGCACGGGCTGCTGTGTCGTCGGCGGCGGCCCGGCAGGCCTGGTCCTCGGCCTCATCCTGGCCCGCGCAGGCGTACAGACGACGGTCCTGGAAAAGCATGCGGACTTTCTCCGTGATTTTCGCGGGGACACCGTGCACGCTTCGACTTTGACCTTGCTGGATGAGCTGGGCCTGGGGGAGCAGTTCGCCGCTCTGCCTCCACGCTGGCTGCAGAAGCTCAGCGTCCAGCTGGACTCAGGCACGTATGGGGTTGCCGACCTGAGCCGGCTGCCGGGCCCGCATCAGCACATCGCTTTGGTCCCGCAGTGGGATTTCCTCAACGTGGTTGCCGATGCCAGTCGTCAGGAGCCCAGTTACGAGCTGATCATGGAGGCTGAGGTCACGGACCTGCTGTGGGAGGGCTCGAGGGTCAGTGGCGTGAGTTACCACCGTGATGGCCGCGACTACCGGTTGGAAGCTGATCTTGTTCTCGCCTGTGATGGACGATCATCCGTGGTACGCAACCGCGCCGGACTGAGGTCGCGGCCATTCGGCGTGCCGATGGACGTGCTGTGGTTCCGGCTGCCGCGGCTGCCCGGCGATCCGGAGGGGGTCGTCGGCCGCGTCTCCCGGTCCAACTTGCTGATCATGATCGATCGTGGGGATTACTTCCAAATCGGCCTGGTGATCAAGAAGGGCTCGGCGGCAACCCTCCGCGATCAAGGAATTGAGGCGTTCCGGGACCGGCTACGCAACGTCGTGCCATGGCTGGGAGATCGGGTCGAGCTGCTCAGCTCCTTCGACGACATCAGGCTGCTCAACTGTGGTGCTCAGCCGGCTGCCGCGCTGGTATCGCGACGGCCTGCTGTGCATCGGCGATGCTGCTCATGCCATGTCACCTGTCGGTGGCGTGGGAATCAATCTCGCAGTGCAGGATGCGGTTGCCACCGGCCGGATCCTTGCCAAGCCGCTGCGATCCGAGCAGGTGGTCACGACCGACCTCCGTAAGGTCCAGCGTCGACGCTGGGCGCCGACGGTACTCACTCAGGCCTTCCAGCGGGTTGCGCATCGGTTCGTGGTCGCCACCACCATTGCCGATGAGGAAGCTGATCCGCGACCGACCAGCGCTCCCTTCCCGCTGAGGCTGTTGCAGCGTTTTCCTTTACTGCAGGCGATTCCTGGCTACTTCGTCGGCATCGGCCTGTTGCCGGAACACGCGCCGGATTTCGCCCGCGCAGGTGCGACAGCACAGCTGTAGTCGCTGCGCGTGGTCAGTCCGCGGCCACGAGGCCCCGTACGTGCGTGGTGATCGTTTCGCGCCAGATGCGATCGCACTCCTGCTCAGTCCCCAGCACCCCGCGTAGCTCCAGTGACGTGAGGCCATGCACGATGGCCCACAAACCCTGGAACATTTCATGATCATTGCCCGCGGGTATCTGGCCGATGAGGATCGCGCGACGGATGGTGTCCTGCACGCGGCCAATGGTGCGTTGGACTTGTGGCGGATACGCCATCGCCGTCGCCGGGCCATCGATGGCAACCGGCGTGTAGAGCATCTCGTAGAGGTCGGCTTGCTCGCGCGCGGCGGACCGGTATGCCAGCGCGAGCGGCAGCAGCTCGCTGATCGGGTCATCAGTGGCGGGAACAGCCTCGTGATGACGCACCATCGCCTCGGCGCTGCGGGCACAGAGGACACCAATGAGCTCGGGCAGTCCGCTGAACAGGCTGTAGATCGCGCGCGTGCTCACACCGGCCTCAGCCGCAAGCCCGCGGACCGTCAGCGCCTCGGTCCCTCGGCGTCGGATGATTCCACTCGCCACGCGCAGCAGGTGCTCACGTGTCTCCGCAGTGTGCTCACGCGGTCGGCCCATGCTAGACACAGTATCGCAACAGTGTTACGTTACAGCGATACGAAACGGGACAACGGCCTAGTCAAGCGAGCTGGGAGCTGATCATGACATTTGACGTCATCGTCGTGGGAGCGCGGGTAGCAGGTGCTGCCACTGGAATGTTGCTAGCCCGTGCCGGCTTGCGTGTCCTGGTCGTGGACCAGGCACATTTCCCCAGCGACACGCTCTCCACCCACCAAATCCAGGTGCCCGGTGTGGCCCGTCTTGCGCGATTCGGACTGCTGGACGCGCTGCTGGATGCGGGCACCCCGCCGACCCCGCATGTCCGCTTCCAGGTAGGCAATGCGGTTGTCGAAGGCGGGTTTCCAACCTTCGAGGACGTCAACATGATGATCAGTCCACGACGGACGATTCTCGATGCATTGCTCGTCGATGCAGCGCGCGCCGCTGGGGCCGAGGTACGCGAGGGATGCTCGGTGGTCGAGCTCAGCACAGAACGCGATCGGATTCGCGGAGTTCGGTTGCAGGAGAGGCGGAGCGCCGCCACCACCGAGGAGTCGGCGGCTCTGATTGTCGGAGCCGACGGCAAGCACTCCACGATCGCCCGACTCGTCGGCGCAGCCGAGCGCCGTACCGTCGCCCCAGCCACGTTCGCTTTCTACACCTATTGGGACGGTTTGCCCGTCAAGGGTGGCGAGATCTATTCGGGCAACGGCTACGGGGCTAGCGCGTGGCCGACCAATGACGGGCTCACCATGACCTACGTCGCCGGCCGGCTGTCCGACTTCGAAGCGGTCCGACGGGACCCGACGGCTCATCTCCTTGCGACCCTCGACAAGGCCGGAAGCCTAGGTGAACGGGCCCGCGGCGCTGTTCAAGTGGGCCCGACCAGAGGCACCAGCGACTTGCCCAACGTCGTACGCGCTGCTCACGGGCCGGGGTGGGCGCTTGCCGGCGACGCTGGCCTGGTCATGGATCCGATCACCGGCCTCGGAATCGGCCATGCTTTGCGCGATGCCGAATGTCTCACGAAAGCCATTGTGCAGGGGCTCGGTGGCACACGTGATCTTGACAGTGCCTTGACCCGCTACGAGAAGCAACGCAATCGCGACACCAAACCGGCGTTCGAGTGGACGGTGGATCTGGCCCGTTTGCGGGGTGCAAGCGAGATCGAAGAAAGGCTGTTCATGACGATCGGCCAAGACGAAACAGAGGCCGCGAACTTCTTCGGCACGCTCACGGGCGTGGTGCCGATGCGGTCGTTCTTCAGTCCAGCGCACCTGGTTCGGCTGATTGGAGTGAAGGACTTTGTCCGGCTCGCGCGCTCTCGTTCGCGCTAAGCCTCCCGACAGCCGCCGGGATAGATTTGTGCGGTGACCGTTCAGGAACAGGCTCAGAAGGCGCGAACCGCCGCGTTGGCGTTGAGTAGCGCGACGAGGGCCGCCAAGGACGCAGCCCTGCTCGCGATGGCCGACGCGTTGGCCAAGGCCGAGACGGCGATCTTGGAAGCCAATGACCGCGACGTCGCCCGCGCGGAGGCGAATGGGACCAGCGCGGCCTTGATCGATCGGTTGCGGCTCACGCCGGACCGCATAGCCGGCATGGTCGAGGGCCTACGTGAGCTAGCGGCGTTGCCGGATCCTATCGGCGACGTCGTACGCGGCTGGACCAACGCCAACGGGGTACAGGTGCGCCAGGTGCGAGTGCCCTTCGGCGTCGTGGGCATCATCTACGAGGCACGCCCCAATGTCACGGCCGACGCTGGCGGCATCTGCCTGAAGTCCGGCAACGCCGCCTTGCTCCGGGGCTCGTCCTCGGCCGCGGAATCGAACGCCGCGGTCGTCGAAGCCTTGCAGGCCGGCCTTGCTGACGCCGGATTGCCGGCCGATGCGATTCAGCTTGTGCCTGGTCCGCGGGAGGTTACGAACGAGCTGATGGCCGCCCGCGGGCTGGTCGACGTGTTGATTCCGCGCGGCGGCGCCGGCCTGATCGACAACGTGGTGCGTCACAGCCAGGTGCCGGTCATCGAGACTGGAGTGGGCAACTGTCACGTCTTTGTCGACGCTGGAGCCGATGAGCAGATGGCACTCGACATCCTGATCAACGCGAAGGCCCAGCGACCCTCGGTCTGTAATGCAGCCGAGACGCTCCTGGTGCACGCTGACATCGCCGACACTTTCGTGCCGAAGGCCTTGGAGGCGCTCGCTACGCATGGCGTCACCGTGCACGGCGATTCCCGTATAGCGGCGTACGGTGCGGTCGTCCCGGCAGATGAGAGCGATTTTGCCGCGGAGTATCTGTCGTTGGATATCGCTGCGGCGATCGTGGATTCGCTGGACTCGGCGCTGCAGCACATCCGGCGCTACAGCACCGGCCATTCCGAAACCATCATCACCGAATCCCAGAAATCGGCAGCGCGCTTCACCACCGAGGTCGATGCGGCGGCGGTACTGGTCAACGCCTCGAGCAGGTTTGTCGACGGAGGTGAATTTGGGTTCGGTGCCGAGATCGGGATCTCCACTCAGAAGCTCCACGCCCGCGGCCCGATGGGCCTGCCCGAAATGACCTCGACGAAGTACGTGGTAACCGGGTCGGGGCAGATTCGTCAGTAGGTCCTTCCCAGACTCGAAACAGCGGCCATGGGCCGTGGTGCCAAGCTACGGGTTGAGCCCGTAGGCCTGACGTGGCACCGCCCAGTCCTTCGGACGGTTCCCGCCATCGGCATTCCGGCCTTTTTCGATGATCACCAGATTGTGATAGCAGTGCACGGCAACCACATGGGAGTCGGCATAGCTGCGTGCTGCGCAATCACCGAAGTCCTGGTGGTTCAGTCCATCGAGGAAGTCTTTGATCATGCCCATGGTGGTGGCCGGGTCTTTGAGTTCGGCGCTGCCACCGAAGCGGGGCCAGTAAGAGGTCTGTGTGTCCTCGATGGCATAGAGGCCGCCGTCTGCCAGTACTGGAAACAAGATCGCAAAGGTGGTCCGGATCTGCTCCGGGCGATGACTTCCATCGTCGATGATGATCTTCAATGGGCGATGCCTCCGGGCGATGATGCGCAGGAGGTCGGCGTCGGTCTGGTTGCCCTGATAGGTGAGGACGCGTTTCTCATTGAGGAGGGATCGGTCGCAGAGGTCCAGTCCGACGATCTGAGCTTTCGGAAAGAAGTGCTTCCACATTCGCAGTGAGGAGCCGCCGGCGCCTGGCTGGTGATCACAGCCGATGCCGATCTCCAACAAGGTGAAGGCCGTGTCTCGCAACTGTGTGAAATGCCGCTCGTAGCGGGGAGCGTAACCGTGCCTGATCCAGTCCTCGCTCCGGTACTTGGTCGCCGTACTCTCCAAGCTGGATCGCCGCCGTGCCGCAACCTCCAAGTGCTGTCCCTTGACTACGCGTTGCCTAGCTGGATTCGTCGGCCGTACCGCGAGCTGCCCGCGACGCTTCCGACGTAGCGGATCGATCTCCCGCAGCTTTGCCCAGGTTTCGGCGCTGACCCGAGGCTTCACCACACGTACGGCTGCTTGCCGCAGTGGCTTCAGCATGACGGGGAACTCCTCCTGGGGATCGGGTCTGCGGCAAATCTAGTGTTTCCGCGCCACAGCGGCCCACGCAGGGCAGCAGCGCGCGGCCGCCGAGGCACCCACCAGCCGCCCTGAGCCGCTACGCTGCGGGTATGACCCTGGGACTAACGCTTCTTCAGACCGAAGTGACCCGCGCCCTGCCGATTCCTGCTTGGGGCTTCGGGGTCATCGCGTTCGGCATCCTCACCATCTTGCTGCTGATCACCTGGTCGATCGGCAAGGGCCGCCCGCACAGTTAGGGCATGTATTAGGTAGTTAGGCGTAGTTAGGCAATGGTCACGCCGCCACCTCGCGCGACAGGCCTCGCCCGGCAGCGCGGCACTGAGCCGCATGAACGGCATCGGCTCGGCGTTATGGGTGGCACGTTTGATCCGATCCATCACGGCCACCTCGTCGCCGCCAGTGAGGTGGCCAGCCGCTTCAATCTCGACGAGGTCGTTTTCGTACCCACTGGGCAGCCCTGGCAGAAAACTGATCGCCAGGTGTCATCGGGTGAAGACCGCTATTTGATGACAGTTATCGCCACGGCATCCAACCCGAGGTTCACGGTGAGCCGTGTCGACATCGACCGACCGGGCCTGACCTATACCGCAGACACATTGCGGGACCTGCAAGTCGAGCGTGGCGACGATATCGATATGTACTTCATCACCGGCGCTGACGCGCTGGCCCAGATTCTCACCTGGCGCGAGGTCGATTCGATCTTTGATCTTGCACATTTTGTCGGGTGTACGCGCCCGGGAGTTGATTTTGATTCGCCCGTGATCGCGCAACTACCTCAGGACAAGGTCACCTTGATCGAGGTGCCGGCACTGGCCATCTCCTCGACGGCCTGCCGGCTGCGCGTGCAGGAGCAGCAGCCGATCTGGTACCTGGTGCCTGACGGCATCGTGCAGTACATCGCCAAGCGGGGTCTCTATCAAGACTGAGCGGACCATCCATAGACGCCGTTGGGGCTAGCCATAGACGCCGTCGAGGCTAGGCCCGTCCGGTGATGCCCCGTACGCACAGTGCGGTCACCCATCCCCAGCCGAGTGCGACTGCGACGGTGAAGGCGATGTTGATCACGGGATTGCCAGCTCCAGATGCGATTCCAGCGAAGGCCACCAGGTAGTAGACACCGATCGCCGCGGAGCACGCGGCCCAAACACGATCGCCGGTGCGCGCTGCTCTGCGGGCACAGGCGAGGCAGGCCACGATCAAGCCGAGAAAGCCAATTCCCCCGGCCACCAGGTGACCGATGCCGCTGGCAGTCAATACCGCAGGCGGCCCGGCAGGCGTACCCAACGGAAATCCGTCAGCCGGATCGGCACGCAAGAGGCCTGCCGTGGCGATACCCAACCCGTACACGACCAGGCCGATGATCATGGCATACGAGCGGCGGCTGGCTCGTTGCGCGGCGCTCAGTCCCAGCGCGCCGATGACGGTGAGTAGACCAGTGGTCACCATCATTGCGGAGTGGATCCAGCCGGTGCTGCCGTTTGCCAGCAGGCTGAGGGAGTGGATGCGGATGTCGAAGCCACGACGCAGCACGGCCTCGATGGTGCCAACACAGACATAGAGCGGTCCGGCAACTGCGCCGGCCACCAGTGCCTGCCGAACCCGTCGCGGAAGGGTCACCGGGACCTGGAGAGTCTGAGACATGCTGAGATCCTTTCAGGAGTAAACAGTCTGTAACTATGGAACTAGACCGTCCAGTACCGTCGAAATCATCGGCCAGATCTTACAATCTTTCCGTGGATTCACCGATGTCGAATCGGAGCATGGCCAAACGCGAGGCGATTCTGGAGGCAGCCACCGAGCTGTTCTTGACCCGCGAGTACGCCGGCACCTCGATGGAAGACATCGCCGTCGCGGCCGCGGTATCCAAGCAGACCGTCTACAAGCACTTCAACGACAAGGAGACGCTGTTTCGCGAGGTCGCGCTGGGCAGTGTCGGACCTGTCGGCAGCACATTCCAGGCAGAGGTGCTAGCGGCCTCGGAGGCCACCGACGTGCCGGCCGCGCTCCGGGGCCTGGCGAGAAGCTACGTCACTGCGGTGATGAATCCGATGTTGCTGCGTCGCCGCCAGCTGGTACTGCGGGAGGCGGGGCGGTTTCCAGATCTTGCTCGCAGGTACTACGAAAGCGGGCCACGGCGGGCGATCGAGACGTTGGCCACTGCATTTGCGCGGCTGGCCGAGCGTGGTGAATTGGATCTGGACGATCCGCAGATCGCAGCAAAGCAGTTCGCGTATCTGGTGGTCGGTGAGCCGCTCGACACCGCGATGTTCCGGGGTGCCAGCCGGCGCACGACGCGTCGTGAGCTCCAGGCGCTGGCCGACGCGGGCGTAACGGTCTTTCTCGCCGCCTATGCGCGCAAGAGGGAAATCACGCGGCTGCGGAGGTCGGCGAACTCGAACAGCTAGCCTTGGTTGCGCGTTGTGCCCACGACGCAAGCAGTGTTGTCGAACAGATTGAGAGATCTTGACTGCTACCAAGCGCGCGCTTGAGTTGACCCGCGCCGCCGCGACAGCGGCGGTCGACAAGCTCGGCACTGATCTCGTTGCTTACGACGTTTCTGAGCAGCTGGCCATCACGGACGTGTTTCTGGTCGTCACCGCGTCCAACGAACGTCAAGTCGGTGCGGTGGTCGACGGAATCGAGGAGTCTCTGCGCGTACACGATGCGAAACCAGTACGGCGAGAGGGATATCGAGAACAACGCTGGGTGCTCCTGGACTATCTCGACATTGTGGTGCACGTGCAACGCACCGATGAGCGTCGTTTCTATGCGCTCGAGCGGTTGTGGCGGGATTGCCCAGAGATCAAGCTCGGCGTGGACGAGCGGCGATGACCGCCGCACGGATCATCCTTTGGCGTCACGGCCGCACCGACTGGAACGTGATCGATCGCTTTCAAGGTCAAGCTGACATTCCGCTCGATGACGTTGGCTCCGCCCAGGCGCTCCGGGCGGCTGAGGTGCTTGCGGCCTATCGACCCTCGCGCTTGTACTCCAGCGATCTGTCGCGGTGCTATCAAACCGCGGAGATGCTGGCCCAGCGCACCGGATTGGACATTACGACGGACAAGCGGCTCCGAGAAATTCATGTCGGCTCATGGGAAGGCTTGCGCGGGAAGGAGATCAGGGCTGCTGATCCCGAACTGGCGCGCAGGCTCTGGGCCGGCGAGGACGTACGACGCTCGCCCACCGGTGAAAGCCCGACCGAGGTAGCCGAGCGGATGTTCGAGGCGCTGACAGAGATCGCCGAAACGGCCGAAGATCATTCGACCGTCGTCGTCGCCACCCATGGGCTGGCCGGTCGGGTTGGTGCATGCCGATTCGTGGGGCTGCCTTTTGATCAATGGCGACGGTTGGGTGGGCTGTCCAATTGCGCATGGGTGAGCATTGATCGACACCGGTCTGGGGCGTACTGGCGCATCGAAAGCTACAACGTAACCGCCGACTCCGATCTCGAGCCTGACTGAGCAACGTCGCGCGCGGAGCCTCTCGAAGCGCGATCGGTCCGACGAACCAAGTCAAGGATCTCCCTACAGAAGCGGCAATGGCATGCTGGTCGGGTGACGACGGCACCTCCGGACACCCAGGTTGAGGCGCCGCCGCGGTTTTCCTGGGCTCTAGCACCGGCGTTTGGCGTGTCGGTCTCTGCCTTTCTGCTCTTTGGGATACAGCACGAGCCAGCTGGATACGCCGTACTGGCCGTCAGCGTGATCTTGGGATTTGTCGTTGATCGTGATCTTGGGAAAAGCCTGCTGCTGATCGGTTTCGGCATTGGGATCATCGGAACGATCTCATTGGCGGCGGACATCAGCTATGGCCACATGGTCTTGATGGGAAGCATCCTGCTGATCGCCGTCGTGGTCCCATACGTTGTCGACCGCTTCGTTTTCAAGCGTCACATTGTGCGGTTTCCGATCAACACCGGCCGACGCTGGACGACCGGTGAGTACGTGTGGCTGGTGAGCGTGGTCGGGCTGGCCTGGCTGATCATGCCGTTCTACTTCATCACCTCCGGCACTTACCTCAACTGGCCTGCGGTGCACGAGCCCAGCGAACTCATCCGCCTCTTCATCGCCGTCAACGCGGTTGGCCTGTGGGACGAACTGTTCTTCATCTGCACGGCATTCGCGCTGCTCCGGCATCACTTTGTGATGTGGCAAGCCAATATCTTGCAGGCGATCATCTTCGTATCGTTCCTCTGGGAGCTGGGCTACGCGGCGTGGGGACCATTCCTGACCACCACCTTCGCGCTCGTGCAGGGATACATCTTCAACCGCACGCGATCGCTGCCATACGTCGTCAGCGTCCACTTGGTCTTCGACTGCGTGCTGTGGGGCATACTTGTGCACGCTCGCAATCCGGATTGGCTGCCAATCTTCGTCTCCTACTGATGGCGGAGAGCGACCCCACGCAATTCGCCGGTCCTAGCCTTCGAATGTAGGATCGGTCAGGTTGCGGACGGGCCTTCTGCCCGCTCTCGCGGGGCTTTGGCGCAGTTGGTAGCGCGCTTCCATGGCATGGAAGAGGTCAGGGGTTCGAGTCCCCTAAGCTCCACTGTCCAGGTTCACGACATAGGTGACACATGATCGGCGTCTGGTGAGTCGCGACATCGGTGACAGTCGAGCATGTCCAAAGCTCGGGTCGTCGTGTCGAAGATCATTAGCAAGCAGATGTCTGCCAGCGAAGCAGCCGCCGCCTATGGGGTGTGGTGTCACGTCAGCACGTCCATCGATGGCTCGCCCGTTACCGCGACCATGGTTTTGACGGCCTGGAGCCGCGGTCCCGGCGGCCGCATTCCAATCCGCGGCGCACTGCCTCGAAGGTGGCGGAGCGGATCATCGTGCTACGCCGCGAGCTCGCCGCTCAAGGCCTCGATCACGGGCCGCAGACGATCGGCTGGCACCTTGAACAAGAGCATCTCCCAGTGCCGTCGACCTCCACGATCCGTCGGATCTTGGTCGCAGCTGGGCTGGTCACTCCCGAACCGAGGAAGCGGCCTAAAAGCTCCTATCGGCGGTTCGAAGCCGACCAGCCTAACGAGTGCTGGCAATCTGACTTCACCCACTGGCAGCTTGCCGACGGTACCGGCGTGGAGATCATCAACTGGCTCGACGACCACTCCCGATACCTACTCACAGCCGTTGCTCGGCCACGGATCAGCGGTGAGGACGTGGTCTCCACCTTCCTGGCCGCAGCCAACGCTCACGGGCTTCCTCACTCGACCCTCACTGACAATGGGTCGGTCTATACCTCTGGTTTCACCGGCGGCCGCAACCACTTCGAGTATCTGCTCGCCGGCCTCGGCATCGCGCAGAAGAACGGCCATCCCAACCATCCGCAGACCCAGGGCAAAATCGAACGCTTCCACCAGACCCTAAAGCGCTGGCTCGCCGCTCAACCCGCCGCCGCCACTCTGGAGGAACTGCAAGCCCAGTGACGTGACCCCTGCTGGTTGATCCAGGTCGAGTGAGAGTCTTGCCGCCCAACGTGTTGGGCAGGAAGGCTTGACCCACGATGACAACCAGGAAGAGGCACACCCCGGAGCAGGTGGTCCGTAAACTCACCCAGGCCGACCGGCTGCTCGCCGACGGCAAGGACATCGCCGACGTCTGCCGCGAGCTCCAGGTATCGGAGCAGACCTACTACCGGTGGCGGAACCAGTTCGGTGGGCTGAAGGCCGACGACGCCAAGAGGCTGAAAGATCTCCAGAAAGAGAACGCGACGCTGAAGCGGCTCCTCGCGGACGCGGAGCTGGAGAAGGCGGCGTTGAAGGAGATCGCTCAGGGAAACTTCTAAGCCCGGCACGCCGGCGCGCGGCCGTGCACCACCTCATCGACGCGATGGGGGTGAGTGAACGGTTCGCCTGCCGAGTGACCGGGCAGCACCGAACAACTCAACGCCATCAGCCAGTCAACAGCACACCCGTCGACCCGGACGCCGCACTGCGGCAGTGGCTGCGCGACTACGCCAAAGCCCACCCCAGGTGGGGCCATCGCCGCGCCTACCACGACGCCCGCGGCGAAGGCTGGCTTGTCAACCACAAGAAGGTCCAGCGGCTGTGGCGCGACGAGGGCCTCCGCGTCCCGCAACGCCGCCGACGGAAGCGGCTCGGCTCCTCCACGGCACCCGACACCATGACCGCGGACGCGCCGAACCGGGTGTGGGCGGTGGACTTCCAATTCGACTCCACCACCGACGGCAGACCGGTCAAGATCGTCTCCATCGTCGACGAGCACACCCGCGAATGCCTTGGCGGCCTGGTTGAACGCTCCATCACCGGCGACCGGCTCATCGACGAACTCGACCGGCTCGCCGCCGACCGCGGCTACCCGGCCGTGGTGCGCTGCGACAACGGGCCCGAGCTGGCCTGCACCGCGATGGCCGACTGGGCCGGCGAACGGGTCGGGCTGGCGTTCATCCCACCCGGCGAACCCTGGCGCAACGGCTACATCGAATCCTTCAACGGCCGGCTCCGCGACGAATGCCTCAACATCGAGCTGTTCTGGTCCCTGGCCCACGCCCGGGTCACCATCACCGACTGGAAGAGCGAGTACAACCAGCACCGACGACACTCAGCCCTCGGCTACCAAGCACCAGCTCGCTACGCTGAAATCTGCACCCACCAATGAAACCCTGACTCTCACACAGCCCGGACCAATTCATGGGGTCCCGTCACCAGCTCTACCGCTTCCAGCGCATCTACAACGAGCTACGACCCCACCGGGCACTGAAGCGGCTCACCCCGGCAGCGGCCTACGCCGCCACACCCAAGGCGCGACTCGCCACCACCACCGGCGACCCCGGCCACTACCGGCTGCGCTACGACCGAACCGACAGCCACGGCAAAATGAGCATCCGCCGCGCCGGCCGCATGCACCACCTCGGCGTCGGCGCCAGCAACGCACAACGCCGCGTCCTCGCCATCACCGACCAGACCAGCGTCACCGTCATCGACCTATCCACAGGCGAAGCCCTCAGCACCCACACCATCGACCCCGACCGCAGCTACTGGCGCAACCAACAAAAGCGCCCCGGCCGATGGCCAGGGCGTAACCAATGACTCGACTCATCTGTCCCACATGACCCGACTCATCACATTCCCTAAGCTCCACCGTTCGAACCCCTGGTCAGGCCGCCTTTTGTCATCGTGGTCGAGGCCGTCTGGCTGGTCGGCCTGGCTTTTGCTTACCAATCTGCTTACCAATGTGCGTGGGCCCTTCATCGTCGGGAACAGCACATCCATCGCGACGGCTCCGCGGGTCAACACAGGACGTAGCTCCTTGCGGTACACGAGTTCGGTGACCCGGGTGTTGGCATGGCCGACAAGGTGGGCGATATCTTCGATCGGCATCCCTGAGCTCGACAGCAGCGATACGAAGCTGTGCCGCAGCTCTCTTGGGGTCCAAGCCATCGGATTCATCCCAGCCGCGGCGACGACGCGCCGGAAGGCTCTGCGGACGTTGGCGGGATCAAGCGGGGAGCCGGTGGTCGTCGAGAACACGAGATCGAACTCCTCGAGCTGGCATCCGCTTTCGGCACTCTGCTTCTCAACCAGATCGCGGTGCTTCGTCAGGGCTTCCACGCAGCGGGCTGGTAACTCGAGTGTGCGGCGTGACCTGATCGTCTTGGTGTCGCCGTGTGCTCGGACCGATCTCCAGAGGTCGATGGTCGGCGGTTTGCCGTCGGTGTGGTCGGTACTCAGAGGTGCCTAGTCGGGCGGGATGTTCTGGTTGAGACGGAA
>CAWEHO010000006.1:0-139366 GCA_963808905.1 uncultured Actinomycetota bacterium | reverse complement strand
TGACTGCAGGCACGCCCCGGTAACTCAGGCCGGCGCACCGACGAGGTCCGGCCTAGTGGTGGGGCCTTCGGGCTCGGCTCGCCGGGCTCGTGCTGGCCCTGGTCGAGGCGGAACGGCGGGTACTCGTCGCGCATCAGCGCGACGTAGGTGATCACGCGGTAGACCCAACGGTTGAGGCCCAGGATCAGGTCGAACAGGCCGCTGGGGGTACTTCCGGGTGAACAGCAGGACGACCCCGGCGACGAGCACCAGCAACCCGAGGAGAGAGATCCCGGCGGTGCTTTGGTAACCAGATGCTCCAGTCGTTCCTGGTCGTGTCCCACCAGGACGGGACGTTGGCGGTGAACAGAGCGACGATGATCAGCTGCGGGATGGCCAGCAGCCAGGACTTGACCAGGACCAGGCCGCGGGAGAGGTGCTCGGGGTAGTCGACGTCGAAGTCGGCCGGGTAGTCGGTGCGGGCCAGGGTGAAGGGTGGGTAGCGGTCGGTGCCGAGAGCGCTGTAGGCGTAGAAGGCGACCCGCCAGCTCCAGCGCAGCACGCCGACGTTGAAGTCGAACAGCGAGCGCGGATAGCGGCCGGTGAACAGGATGGCGAAGCCGGCGACCACCGTGGTGACCACGAACGCGACCCACAGGAACGCCAACACGACGTAGTGCGGGATGGCCAGGAACCATTTCACCAGCCACAGCCACCGTGACAGCTGCGGATCCAGCTCGCCGGTCAAACGGACCGGATATGCGACTTGAGATGTTGTCGATGTCATTGGTCTATTCCTTTCAGTAGAGACCAATGGGGAGTTGTGGCGACGCGTTTCCGACCGTGTCGAGGATCAGGAGCAGTCTCGCTGTCGCCGATCTCCGGACTTGCGATACGGGCCAGGCGCAACACATCAGCGGAGCCGTACGTGTCCTGCAGATTGCCTGCATCGTGCCTTCCGCCGTAGCGGTGATATTCCTGTCGCTGCCAATCGTTGGGAGTTGGGTGTCAGATCCCATGCGTGCTTCCTTTCAATTCCGATGGCCGTGATCGGGCCACCGTACTAAGTACAACAGGCTATCGTACAATGTATGAAAGTGCTAACGTCAGGGGACAGACATGCTTAAACCAGGCAAGGACAGTCCTAAGAAACGCGTTCCGCTCAGCCGAGAGCGGGTGCTGCAAAGCGCGGTCGCCATCGCTGACACTGCCGGAATCGGATCGCTCACAATTCGCTCGCTAGCTCAACGCCTCGGCGTCAAGCCCATGTCGATCTACTACTACGTTCCCAACAAGAGCGCGATCCTCGACGGCATCGTCGACCTGGTCTTTAGCGAGATCGAACTACCGGCCGTCGACGGTGACTGGCGCTCAGAGCTGGTACGGCGAGCGAATTCAACCCGCCGGGTACTGAGCCGCCATCACTGGGCGATCGGATTGATGGAATCACGAAAGTCTCCCGGTCCGGCGACGCTGCGACATCACGATGCGGTCCTTGGCACCCTGCGAGCCGCCGGCTTCAAGGTGGAGATGACCGCCCACGCGTACGCGCTCCTCGACAGCTACGTGTACGGCTTCGCCTTACAGGAGGCCGCCCTGCCCTTCCAGGGCACAAGTACTGCCGCCGACGTGACCGAGCCGATCATGGAGCGGTTCCACACCGATCAGTACCCTCACCTCGTCGAGATGGCGACCGAGTACATCCTGCAGCCTGGTTATGACTTCGGCGATGAGTTCGAGGTTGGACTCGGCGTGATCCTCGACGCCCTCAGCAGATGGCTACCCGAAAACACTCCGAACATCCAACCAACTCGTCCAGGAGCCGACGGTCAGGCGGCGTTCTGGTAGGCGGGCCCGGTGCTTGAAGCGGTCATGGCGGCTGTGATCGGCGAGGGCTTGAAGCCTGACCAGATAGACGCCCAGCGAGAACTCCCACAAGGTCACAGGGAGAGTCGCGATCCCCGCCGGCAGTGAGAACTGCTCCCACAGACCGAACATGATGGCGGTAGCGGAAGCGTATAGAGGTGCGATGGTCGGTACGTCGGGCTGGATGGATCCACTTGAGTGACCGCAACCAGCGGCAGACCGGGTTAGAGGGCGCGGCGTTGAGCGACCAGGGGCAGAGGAAGGGGTCCTTGCCGCGGAGTCCGACACTGTTGAGGTAGCCGATGACGATGCGGTAGGACTGCCAGAGCGTGGTGCGGGTGTACGGGACACCTTGGGCGGCGCAGTACGCGGAAACGAGCGGCTGCGCTTTCGTAGATAGGGTCGCGCCATGGAGGGGAACAGGTGGTGCTCGATCTGGTAGTTCAGCCCACCCATGAAGACCGAGATCGGCGATCCGCCGCTGATGTTGCGGCTCATCAGGACCTGGCGGCGCAGGAAGTCCAGCTTCAGCTTGGGCGATACCAGCGGCATGCCGATGTGGTTGGGCGCGAATGAGGAGCCCATGTACAGGCCGAAGACGGCCAGCTGCACACCGAGGAACGCGAATGCTTTCTCCGGGGGAAGCACGAGGAAGACCAGAGCAGCGAATCCTGCGAGGCGGAAGGTGATGAAGCTGATCTCGACCCAGCGACGCTGAATCTTGTCCCGGCTGATGATGCGGCTGATCCCGTCCTTGTGCAACGAGACGCCCTCGAGCAGCAGAATCGGAAAGAAGTACCAGCCTTGATGCGCAACCAACCACCTGATCAGCCGGCTACGGTGCCTAGTCGCTCGTTCGGGTGTGAAGGCGATCGCGGCCAACGCGATGTCCGGGTCGGCTCCCACCTTGTTCGGGTTCGCGTGGTGGCGGTTGTGCTTGCTTTGCCACCAGCCGTAGCTCATCCCGACCAGCAGGTTCGCGATAATCAGGCTGACCCAGTCGTTCCACCGGCCAGACTTGAAAATCTGACGGTGCGCGGCGTCATGGCCCAAGAACGAGATCTGGGTCATCAAAACCGCGAGGATCCCGGCGTTGGCAAGCTGCCACCAGCTGTCGCCGATCCAGATGAAACCCACGACCCAGGCGGCCAGGATAAGAACGCCACCGATCAGCTTGGCCCAGTAGTAGCCGTAGCGGCGGCGCATCAGTCCCATCTCGTGGATGCTTCGAGTTAGCGCGGTGAAAGAACTGCCGGCCCTGTCACGGATCGGTGACGCTGGCGCGCTGGATTGCGTAGGCCCCTCAGACGCTCGCAGGGTCGCTGATGCGTCCGGAGCCGGCTGGTCCCGGGTGGTGGTGGAGGGGAGAGGGTTGTCATTTATGGGACCCAATTCAAATCGAAAGTCCCGATGGGTGCCTGGGCGGAAGCGTCATGCTTGTGAAGTCGCGGCGTGTGCGTCAACGGCGGCTCCGGCCCCAGGCCGGCTGTCAGATACAGCCCTCCGATTCTACCCCGGTGATTGCCGCCGCGACGATCCGACTGCACTACAGAGGCGAGCCCGCGTGCGTGAGTCAACTACGGCTTTGTCCGGTGAGTGCGAATGCTGGTGTGGTGGCGGACGGGTAGTTCCACGTCGGCGAGCTCATCCGCGCCCTGATCGAGACGGAATGGCGGGTACTCGTCGCGCATTATGGCGACGTAGCTGAGGACGCGGTCAGCCAGCGATTGATGCCGACGAGCAGTCGAAGAGGGAGTGGGACTGCCGGGTGATCAACAGAAAGACGCGGTCAGCCGGTTTGATCATCCGCGACACCACGAGACACCATCGCTAGCTTCACTGGGCAGCAGCCTCAGCGACGGTGAACGTCGCAGTGTAGGGAGTGTTGTCGGCCGAGTTGCCCACGTAGACGGTGTACTCGCCCGGCTTGGTGACGAAGCTATGGGTGCAGTAGTCCCAGACGCTGAACGGGTGGTTCGTCGCCGCCGGGTCGATGGTGATCGTCACCGGCTTCGACTCCCCGGGCTCCACGAACACCTTCTGGAACCCAACGAGTCGCTTGGGCGGTTGTCCCTCCACGGGCACCCCGAGATAGACCTGCACCACCTCGGCGCCGGCCACGGGGCCGGTATTCGTCACCGATCCAGTCACGGTGACCGGCGCATTCGCACCGTCCGGCGCGTTCACCGACACATCAGCGATGTCGAAGGTGGTGTAGGACAGGCCGAAACCGAAGCCGAACAGCGGCTGATGCCTTGGGCTTGGAACCAGCGGTACCCCATCTCCAATCCTTCGGAGTAGCGGATCACCGGGTAGCCGGCACCTTCGTCGGTGCCCGGGTACCGCTCGGGCTTGCCGGCGTACAGGGTGTCGTCTTCCGACCTGGGGTAGGACGTCGGCACCTTGCCGGAGGGGTTAACGACGCCGAACAGCAGGTCGGCGACGACGTGTCCGTCCTCGGTGCCCTGGTTCCAGGCCTCCAGCACCGCCGGGGCCTTGTCGATCCACGGCATCAGCACCGGGTTGCTGTCCTTCATCACCACGACGGTGGTCGGGTTGATGCCCAGCAGTTCGTCCAGCATCCGGTTCTGGTCATTGAGCATGTTGGCGTCCGGCTGGTCGGCGCCCTCGGTCGCCACCAGGCCTGCCATCAGCACCACCACGTCGGCCTCCTTGGCCGCATTCTTGGCCTCGTCCAGGTTGGACAGATCGTCGGTGACGGTCACCTTGGTCACGGTCGCAGACGAGCCGAGATCCCGCAGCACATCCTGCATGCCTTCCAGCGGCGGCACGGTGTACAACGGGATCACTTTGGACGAGCCGCCGCCGCCGAGGCAGGCCTCGTCGACGAACGTGGACTGGCCGATGATCACGATGGAACCGGCGTTGGGATCGAGCGGCAGCAATCCGCCGTCGTTCTTGAGCAGTACGGCGATCTGAGAGCCGATGGTCCGGGAGATGGCGCCGTGGGCCTGTGCGTCGATCTCGCCGGGTTGGTACGGGCGCTCGAATTGTCCGAACCGGAACATCTGGGTGTAGCGGCGCACCAGGGCGCGGTCAACGGTCTCGATCTCGAGGCTGGTGTCAGCGAGGGCCGCCTTGACATTCGCCTCGTTGAGCCACTTGGCATCCGGCATCTCGTGATCCATGCCGGCATTGAGCGACGGGGCACAGGAGCGGCACGACCAGAAGTCGGACTGGACATAACCATCAAAGCCCCACTCCGTACGCAGAATGTCGGTCAGCGTGTACCGGTATTCGGTGGCGTAGACGCCCCGCACCCGGTTGTAGGAACTCATGATCGCGGCGATTTCGGCGTCCTTGACCAACATCTCGAACGGCAACAGATAGAGCTCTCGCAGTACGTGCTCGTCCACCTCGACGCTGGTCCGGAACCGTTCGTACTCTTGATCGTTGACCACGTAGTGCTTGCCCATCGCGATCACACCGTGAGCCTGGATGGCCTTCGTCACCGCGACCCCCATCACTCCGGACAGGTACGGATCTTCGGAGAAGTACTCAAAGTTCCGGCCGGCGATCGTGGTCCGGTGCAGGCACACGCCCGGGCCCTCCAAGACGTGCTGGCCCAGCGTCGCCGTCTCCGAACCGATCACGTCACCGTAGGCGTACGCCAGATCGGGGTCGAAACCAGAGGCCAGGCCGATGGTCATTGGCAAGGACGTGGCAGGCGGGCTCGGCGTGCCGTCGCCCATACCGACACCCACCGGGCCGTTGGTGACCCGGAAACGGGGAATCCCCAACTCATCGATGGCCTTGACATGCCGCTCGATCTGGATCTGGGCCGCAAGCTGATCCATGTCTGCCCCGGATTCCGCGGCTTCCGCGGTGATGGCGTAAATGTCAATGGTCTCCATGGCACCGTGCAACTGGGCGATCTTCTGCTCCAACGTCATGGCCTCGACAAGCTTCTCGGCTCGCTCGCGAGGAGACAAGGACGTGTCTTGCCAAGCGAATGTGGTTTCAGACAAGGTCGGATCTCCCTCAGTCGGCTCGCCGTCCGCGCCCAAATATAGAGAGCGGCGTCCGCCGATCGCTTTGCGGTTCAACGGAGGCCCCGACATACCGACGATCGATAACGAGAAATTCTCCCCGGAAGAAGGCGAGCGACCAGCCTGTCCTATGTTCGCTCCGGGAAGAGGCCTTCCTCCCGGATCCGCTTGTTCAGCTCTGCCAGGTACTCGTCATCGTCGAACTCGAACGGCACCTCGCGTCCAGTCCAGCTCGACAGGTGGATGGCGTTCGCCAGCCGCACGCTGTTAATGCCCTCCGCCCCAGGCGCGATCAGTGGAGTGCCGTCTTGAATGTTGGCCGCGAAGTTCTCCAGCATTCCGGCATGCTGAACACCCCAGTGCGACTCGGACTCGATGACCTCCGTGGAATAGAACCCGAAGAGATCCAGACGGCCCCTGAACAGTTTCGACATGTCCTCTAGATCCATGGTCTCGCTGAGCTCACGCTCGGGCTCCTTCAGCCGCGTCGCCACCCCGCAATGGACGCCCGGACGCGTCGAAAACATCGCCACGGCTCGCAGTGGATCCAATATCGATGGCAAGGACGAACGGTTCGAGAGCCTCCCGGAGCCGGACCCGGGCAGCGGCGTTAGTCATGGCGCACGTCACGTCCGCAAGTCAGGTCGGGAGTGTTGCTCGGCATAGTTGGCCGTCGTTGCTTCCCAGTGACGTCAGGTCTGATCTGTTCGAGGCTCCGAAGACTGTGCCTTGATGCGTTCGCGCCCTGGACGATCATCACCGCTTCCTACGCTGGGATCGCCCGCTTGGACGTCCAAGTCGCCCTGCTCTGCCCAGACGTAGGACGGCAGCACAAGATGGCACCGATCGTTCCAGCGAATAATCACCCGTTGTTCCCGCTCGAAGCCGAGGACACCAATAGTTGCCGGGGCGAGGGCGAAGAGCTTGCCATCCTGCGGTGCGAGGCCCAGCCAGCGTGCGGTGAGCACCCGTAGGTAGTGGCCATGGGCGAACAGGACGGTCTCGCCCTCGGTTGAGAGCGCCTGCGCTATCACCCGGTCCGCCCGTGCGCCGACACCGACGGCTGTCTCACCGCCCGACGCGCCGTCGCGCCAGACGGACCAACCCGGCACCTCTTGACGGATGTCAGCAGTTCGGCGTCCTTCGTATTCGCCGTAATCCCATTCCCTGAGATCATCGCTGATTTCGGCACCCTCGGCCACGCCTGCGAGGCGACAGGTCTCCGATGCGCGCTGCAGGGGGCTAGTCATCACTCGATCGAAGCTGCGGCCACGAAGCCGGTCGCCTAACACCATCGCCTGCAGGCGACCCAGTTCTGTCAACGGAATATCCGTACGCCCGGTGTGCCGGCCGTCACGAGCCCATTCGGTTTCGCCGTGCCTGATGAGAATGAGACGCTGCCCGCTCCGCTCCACAAGGATCTCCTTGCCTACTCCGATGTCAGACGCAATCTCAGCCTATGACGAGGGAGCTGATCTGAGCCTTTCGTACGCATCCTGCGCGACCATCGCAATGGCAACTCTCGAGTGCTGCTGCGACAACCAATGGCAACCGATTGACTGGTGGCCTCGCTGTCAGACTCAATTAGCTTGACCCCAACCAGGGAGTCGCTCGCCCGCGCTCTAGAAATGGAGATTTTCATGGCGTCGTGACGCCGACGAAGCCCACTACCTCATGCGGGAAGACCGGTCCGATCACGATGGCCACATCGGCTTCGGCGACGTGTCGGTTGATGCGCACCTGAACCGAGGTGTCGGTCATCAATCCGCCCGTCAGCTCACTCAACCGTTCGGCGCCGATCGTGCCAAGGGAGGTGAAGGTTTCCGGCAGCCACGACTCATGGTTGAGGATCGTCCAGCCGGGATAGGTGTCCTCGCTCGCTCCGGGGGGTAGCCGAGGTGCCGGGCCAGATGCTCCTCGCTCATTCCCTGATGCGTGCCCAGGGCGATGACGACTGTGACCTCCTCGGCCCGGCCGGCCAGGGCCCTGTGCGCCGCCTGCAGCAACAACGGCAGCGGGCAGGTACGGGTGCCGTCCGGGACCACCAGGCAGACCCGCTTGCCGTCCAGATCGGCCCCGGCCAACGCCGACTCCACGAAGGTGCTGACCTCGGCAGCTGGAAGGTGCTCGCCGACGCCGCCGATGGTGAGCGCCCGGGCGGGATCACCCGGATCTGTTCCGTAGCCGTGTTCGAGCGGCTGCCGGGTTTGACGGTGGTGGTCATCGCCTCACCTTTCCCCTCGACGCGCGTCGCCGCACCTAGGTCGTGCTGGTCATCGGCGGGTGTCCCAAGAACCGCACCAGACGTTGTCGTTGTGGGTGCCGGTGAACTCGCTGCGCCCGATCAGCTTCGCGACCAGTGCCTTACGGTCTCCGCGGTGGGGTTGTGCGCGTTGATCGCCGTCTTGACCATCGGCACATCGATCAGGTGGTTGGGCATGTTGAGCGAGACGAAGACGGTAGGCACCTCGGCGGCGTACCACGGCATCTCGGGTGCCATCGGCATCGACCATTTGATCCGCAGCGCACCCTGCTGGGCGAAGTCGGACACGTTGGCCAAGATCAACGCGGCGTCGTACCTGTCGGCGTACCCCAGGGTCTCCGAGGAGATGAAGGTCTGCATGTCGAGCGCGCTGGCCGTCGGCGGCCAGCTCCTGAGCGGTCCTGTACACGCTGACCTCGAAGCCGGCCGCGGTCAGCTCCTCGATCGCGACCCGCTTGAACTCCGGGACGACGCCGGTGAAGTCCGGTGCGCTCTCCAGGCAGTAGAGCCGGAGCCGCGGTGCCGCACCGGATCCAGCGGCAACGTGCCGGCCGTGTCCTTGAGCAGGGCGATGGTCCGGTCGGCGATCCGGGCGGCGATCTCGTGGTGCTCCGCGCAGCCGATCACCTCGAGCTCGTCGACCGGAGGCACCAGATCCTCGTCGGTCGCGCCGATGCAGGCCGAGCTTGGCCTTGAGGCCCAGGATCCGGGTCAGCGCGTCGTCGAGCCGCTCAGCGGTGATCTCACCGGATCGGACGGCGTCGCGGACGAAGCCGAAGTCCTCGTCGTGGTTGCGGAAGAACAAGATCATGTCGCAGCCGGCGGTGATGGCCTGCACCATCTGCCGCTCGCGCGGCAGGGCCGAGGTGAGCCCGACCATGATCGAGGCGTCGGTCAGGATGACGCCGTTGAAACCGAGGTCGTCGCGCAGCAGGTCGGTCAGCAGCTCGGGTGCCACCGTCGCCGGCAGGATGTCGGCGTCGGAGATGCCCGGGCGAAGCTTGCGGGAGTACGCCGGCAGCATGATGTGGCCGACCATGATCGACTCGATCCCGGCGGCGATCCCCCACTCCCAGATCTTGCGGTAGCTGGCGTCCCACTCCTCCACCGAACAGTCGTTGTAGGAGGTGACGACGTGCTGGTCGCGTTCGTCGCGGCCGTCGCCGGGGAAGTGCTTCATGCACAGGGCCATCGGGCGGTCCCCGGCGCCCTCGCGGACGCCATCGCTGTAGGCCTCGGCGTACTTGATCACCGTCTCGTGATCGTTGCCGAAGGCGCGGGTGGCGATCACGGTGTTGCGCCAGTTGGGTGGATGTCCACGATCGGGGTGAACGCCCAGTTGCAGCCGAGCGCGCGCGACTCCCGGCCGCCGACCAGGCCCATCTCGTCGGGCGGCGTCGGTGTCGGGGGTGGACGCGGTCTGCAGCGGGTGGCGACATGGGTGCCGTCGTTGCAGGCGCCGTTGCCGCCGGCCTCGATGTTCGACGCCACCAGCAGCGGCACCTTCGACCGGCTCTGGGCGTGCCGGATGTGAGCCTGGATGCTGGCGGAGTCGGTGTGGTTGTAGCGCATGCCGCCGGGGTGGTAGGTGTCGACGATGCTGGTTGACGAAGTCGTCGTCGAATCGATCGTGCTGCGGACCCAGGCAATGGCCTCGTCATCCAACCCGTACGGGGCCGCGGTCAGATCCGGAGATCGAGAATTGGTTTGGAGTACGAGATTCGGCAAAGAAGGTTCTGGCTCAGCGCCCATAGTGGCATTCAGTCACACCTCGCAGCGATGCTGCAATCAGTTGCCGGTAGTTGCCGGTGAGCCAAACATGGCAGCGACTTGGTCATAGCTGTCGATCAGTGCCCGCAGGCTCGCTCGCAGTTGGGCGTAGGCGGCGATATCCAGCGGGCTAACAATGACCGGCGCGGCGCTCGAGCCCGCTCGGGGCCCGCCGACCGCAGCGAGGGCGTCGGCCAGACTGGACGCGCCGCCGAGCGCTACCAGCCGAGGGCCGCGGCTCCCAACGCGGTTCCACCCGCCGCAGCCTCAATTGACATCGGGCGGGCGAGCGTAGCCGCCATGACCTGGCGCCACAGCTCGGAACGAAACGGGCCTCCGGTTGCCCGGATGGATACCACCGGAGCAACGCTGTCGAGGGCATCCACAATGGTCGAGAGCTGGAGGCAGACCCCCTCGATCGCCGCGCGGACAAAGTGACTTCGGGTGTGATAGGCGCGGATCCCGAGATAGGCGCCGGAGAGGTCCGCATTCCACAGCGGTGCCCGCTCGCTGAGCACGTACGGCAGCATGACCAGACCATCGCTGCCGACCGGGGCTTGGGCCGCGAGCTTGAGGACGTCGACGTCGGCATGACCTCCGGCGACCAGATCCGGTGCGAATGTCTCACCGCCCACCGCAGGGTGATGCCGCCGTTGCTGACGGCGCCGCCAATAACCCCCACGTCGTCGGTGAGGGCGTAGCAGGACAGCCGCCCTTCGGTGTCGAAGCTCGGCTCCGGGACGGCCATGCGTACGGCGCCGCCAGTGCCGAGGGAAAGGCCGGCCACACCAGTGGTGTTGGCTCCGGTGCCGAGATTTCCAAGCGGACCCGTCGGCAGCTCCGACGGCGACGGGCAAGCCTTCCGGCAAGCCCATATTTCGCGCTACGTCCTGCTTCAGCTTGAGTACAGCGGTTGTGGGCAGTATGGGTGGGAGCTGGTCGGCTCCGATCTGCCCTAGTTCGAGCGCGTCGGCGTCCCAGTCTCGTCTGTGCACTGACAGCAGCCCCGCCGCCGATGCGCTGGACAACTCGGTAACCAGTTCACCGGTGAGGTAGTGCAACACCTAGTCCTTGAGGCCAACCCACCAGCGCACCCGGCCGGCCAGCGCGGGGTTCGTGCCGACTGAACCACATCAGCTTCATCAGCGGGCTCATGGGATGGACTGGTGTCCCACTTCGGTGCAACAGTTCGCGGGCGAGACCTTGTTCACGCACCTGACGCGCCTCGCCACGAGCACGGGAATCGGCCCACGTCACCAGCGGTGTCAGTGGGCGGTACTGCGCATCCAGCCCGATCAGGCCGTGCATGGCGGTAGAGAACGAGATAGCCACCACTCGGGCATCGCCGACCTGAGCGCGACATCAGCAGCCGCACTCTCGATGCCGCTCAGGACCGTTGGCGGATCTTGCACCTGCCAACCCGGTTCTGGCTGCGCAAGTCGATATTCGCGCAGCGCGGTGGTCAATTCGCGTTGCCCGCCGTTCAAGCCGAAGGCGGCCACCTTGACTGCGGTCGTGCCGACATCGAGGCCGATGATGACGTCAGGCTGAGCATTCATGTCACCTGCTGAATGGCCTTGGCCTGACCCAGTACCGCATCGACGAGATCCTGATCTCTGCCGAGCCCTGGCTCCAAGGTGGCTAGGACCGCGGGCACCGCCACCGGCAGCTCACCCGAGTCGGCTGCGTCTTGAGCGGGACCAGCTCCGGCGTCCTTGACGGGTGCGCCCAGCCCGCGCAGGTGGAGTATCCAGGCGGCGACGGTGGTGGCACACCCAGCGGGTACGCGTCCCGCGGCTCGCTCGGCGCGAATGGTCGGCATCGCACGTACGAGTAACTTGGTTGACCCATCCGCTGCTATCCGAGCCAGCTGATCGCCGGCCCGGGGATTGGAGAAGCGCGTCAGCAGCGCTGCCCGGTAGGCGGCGATGTCAGCGCCTGCAGGGTGAGATGGCGGCTTGCCTCGTTCCAGAACATCTCCACCCACGACCTGCAGCCCGGATTGGCGATGGCTTCATCGATCGTTGCGTGCCCCGGGATGCTGCCGGCGTACGCCAACATCGAGTGCGACCCATTGAGGAGCCACAGCTTGCGCTGCTCGAACGGCTCCACATCGGCGACCAGAGCGGCACCTGCGTCTTCCCAGCGCGGCCGACCCGCTGGGAATCCGCCCGAGACCACCCACTCGCTGAACGGCTCGGGTTGCTACGGGATATGCGTTGATGTACCCGCAGGCCTGCTGCACCAGCGCCCGATCCTCATCCGTGGTGCCTGGGGTAATCCGGTCCACCATCGAGGTGGCGAAGTCGACGTGGGAGTCGATCCAGTCAGCCAAGGTCTCACTTGTCTGGCCGGAAGGTCGGGATGACCCGACCCCGCCAGGTCACATCACCGGCGAGGAACCGGTGGGCGGCCAGGGTGATTACGAGCGTCGTGTAGCCGGCATGTGCCGCCGTCCGTTCCGCCCCCGCGGATCAGGCCATGAAACACCGGATTGGTGATGTCCGCCACGATCATCGCCATCAACGTGGTGGGTTGCTCGGAGAAGGCTCGTGCCAAAGTCGTCGATCGATATCCGATCTCCTCAGCGACCTCGCGGATGCGTTCAGCGGTCCGGAAACTGACCCGGCCCGGCTTAGCGAGTGCTCGCGACACGGTCGAAGGAGCCACACCTGCGATACGCGCCACGTCGTAGATCGTTGGTGGGTCACCGGCGACGACCCCCCGTTGGGTTGTCTTCTGCCAGCCGCTCGTGGCCCCGCTAGCAATTGGTGGCAACTAACTTCCACGCTTGGCCGTCGACATGACTGAATGGAGGCAGCCCACCGTGATCACCCCCAAGGAGTCCCGGGCGCCTTCACGCGAGACAGGCAACCGAAGGCCGCCGCACACACCCTGCGACGTCGCTGGCTCACCGATCTTTGATCGCCGGTCGACAGCAAGAGATCCGCGTGAGATGGCCGCCAACTGGCCAATCAAGCAGCGTCATGTTAGGCGCTTGTGAGTCCGCGCGTACCGGAAAGCCCGTCAATCTGGTTTCAGAGCCAGATGCGAGAGGATGCAAGACATGACCGACACGACACCCCCCGACGACACCCTGCGACGCAGGCCTCGGATAGCGGTCAACCCGATCCCGTACTGGAGCCGCGACGGAAAGGTCGACAAGTCCAAGGAGGTATTTGACCAGGCGTTCGCAGACTTCCGCGATATCGGGTTCACCGCGGTCAAGGCCGACGTGCCCGAAGGCATGTCAGTTACCGAATACGCCGATTGGATCGGCAGCTATGGCCTTGCGCCGTCGATCAGCCTGTTCAACTCCCCGTTCGACGAGACGATCGACATCGTCGATGAGGTCGAGCGCGCCAAGCGGTTCGCCGCCGATCAGGTTGCCCTCGGCTTGGATCGGACGATGGTCTCCTCGATGGCAATACCAGCGCGGATGGCTCAACCAGCGGTCGGCGCGGACTTCGACAAGGACCGGTTCGCGCTCGCGATCGAAAACTGCGGGATCGTCTGCCAGGTCCTGCAGAGCGAAGGCCTGCGCCCGCTGCACCACTCCCATGTCGGCGGCGTCTTCGAGACCGAGGACGAGATCGTGCCGCTTACTCGACACGCTTGGCCCAGACGTCATCGGGGTCGGGCCCCGACACCGGTCATCTGCGCTGGGCAGGCGTGGACCCTGCCGCCTTCATCCGGCGCTACGCCGACCGGATCGGCGGCATCCACATCAAGGACTGCTTTGCTGACTATCTCGATTCCGCAGCTCGAACCGGAATGAGCTACCACGAGGTGTCGGCGACCAAGCGGCTCTGGGCAGAACCGGGCCTTGGGGTCGTGGATTTCGATGCCGTCGTCGCGGCCATGCCCGAGGACTACGATGGCGACTACATGATCGAAATGGACGTGCCCAGCGTCGACTCGCGCTATGACTCCCACAAGATGTCGTTCGAGTGGGCCAACAAGGCGCTGAGCTTCGCACAGATCTGATAAGCCGGTCCTCGATGGACCGGCGCACCCACTCAGCAAATTTTCGAGAAGGTGAGCATGATCTCCGATGACAGACTCTTTGCCGCGGTGTTATCGAGCAAGGCCGAAAAGCCACTGTGCTGGCATCCAGCGACTAGGGGTGCCTTTCCCGGGAGGTGTGGATTCATCCGTGTTGTGGCGTTGGCGGTCAAGGTCTTGAGCCGCGAGCGTGTGTCGCGATTCTGGGCGTGTCACCTAGCCTGACGGCGGAGAGCGCATGGCGGCGCAGTCGCTCGCAGATCGGTCGGTCTGGTGAAGTTGAACACCCAGGAGGGCTCCCGGCTCGACTACGTTGCTAACGGCCCGGATCGCTGTTACCACTGTAAAGACGAACTCTTGACCCGCATTGGCGCCGAGGTGGTGGCAACCCATGGCTGGACCCGTGAACCGGTTCGTCAGTGGACGAGAGCGAAACCGCCGGCCCAGCCGATCTGCTCACTCGCCGCGAGCTTGATCTGAAGGAAGCCCAGCGCCTCGAGCTCCCGAGCGCGAGCCAACGTTCTCACTCGAGACTCGCGTGCCCGGTGAGTGTATCCATGGTCTATACGGTGTCCGCGCGCATGCGTTGGTGTCGACTCAGCGAAGATATTTCGACAAGCGCACGAACCGGATGCCATTGCCGTTGGCCGATCGGCCGGTCACCGACGGCCGATGCTGAAGCATTCCCAGCTCCCTCCGCAGTCGATAACGACCACTCAGAACCTGACCGCCTGACGTGGTACGGGCCCGGGGGATCCGGCATCAAATGTGCTCCGTCCAGCGGACTTGCGACTTCGTACCATGACCCAGGCGAGGATAACTCCGGGAGCCGCTGTCGGCGTCGGCGATGTGGAAGCTGTGCGCCACTGCATCGACGGTCGGCTGTCTCGGCCGATTGAAGCTGTGTGGTACGAGGCCTCGGGACACAGGTTCCGGTTGCGTTCGACTTGCAGTGCAGGCCTCGGTCGCCCGTCGGCTTGCGTCAAACACTCTCAGTAGTGCTGAGAGAGGCGGCTGCTGCTGTTCGCGATCGAACCGCCAGACGATGACATGCAGTTGATCGTGGGGATTGAGAAAGCCAACGCGGCCACCCGCTCACCAGCGACCGTCTACAGGAAAGTGCCACGCGATCACTCGTTGTTGCCCGAGAACGTTTGGCGGTCGAAGAGATTACCGACCCACCCAGATTGACGATCCCACCATGGCATGAGAAATACCGTACTGATCGTGATCACCGTATGAGTGATCGTTGGCCATCGGTGCTTGGCGCTGCTGACCACGGCCTGGTCGATCGCGCCGACATTGTCGTCTTACGAGGAGTCTGGCTCAGACCAGGGTGCCGCAGACAAGGCAATCAACCGGTGGCTCAAGGCCGGGCGGATCGTGAAGAAGGAGGGAGGCGTCTATGAACTCGGCAACGGGTGAACCCTCCGCACTTTCCAAAGTGTCCATGTTGGTTTTAAGGGAAGTAAGGGAAGTATGGGGAGAGATACGGGGGGTAGCGGCATGAATGCAGGGGTAGACGCTACTGGCCAGTAACCCCCCGTACTCCCACAAACCAATTGGGGGTACTGCGGGGGTCCACGTTACAAACTGACAGGACCACTCATGACCACCACGCCCCCGGACTTCGGCAACGTGCCCTGGCCCGAGAGAGACTTAGAGGCCCCATACGATCACGAACGCGCTGCAAAGGAATTCCTCCATGCTGCCGATCGGATCAACTCGCACGCCAATGGTGGTTCCATTCCGTTTGACAACAACGTGATCACAGCCGCTTATGTCAACGCAACCATCGGCCTCGGCGAAGCCATCCTGGCCATCCTTCAGGAGCTCCGCTCAAGATCAAAGGAAGGGAAGAAAGGCTCAAGATCAAAAGAGGCGAAGAAGAGCCGAGCCTTTAGCCAAGATCAAGATCCTCGAGGAAGCGAAGGAAGAAATCTATGACCGCTCGCTATTGTCGCCGACTCAAACCTGAGCTGGGGCGTTTGGGCTGGCCGTGATCGAAGCCAGACGGGTAGGGGGCGGCGGCAAGCCGCAGTGATCTTGGCGGCTGACCCCCCACCACCGAGATGATTCTGTGTCCGCGCTGGTGAGGCGAGTGCCTGGCCTTCCTGTCACGTCCGACTCGCGCGTACACCGACGACGGCGAATCTTCTCGCTTCTCGCCGCGCCCATCCCTCTGCGGCGCGGGCACGACTCCGGGCCCCACCCTGTGAACTGCGACGTTCACAAGCAGCGTGCGGACCCCAGCCTCACCTTGCGCAGTCGGCACAGTGTCCTTGTTCAGATTGCGGGCGATGGCGTAGGCGGCGACCTGAGACATTTAGGCGCGGTTCTGGCTGCGTCCACAGGTGCATCGCTGGCCGAGTTGATGGCGAGATTGGGCCACAGCACACCGCAGGCCGCGATGCGTTACCAGCACGCATCCGCGGACGCGACATGGAAATTGCTGCCCTGTTGAGCAAGCTGGCTGAGGCGAAGTCGTGACGCGCCGCGACCATAAAGAGCTCGGCCACCTGCTGCACAAGCTAGAACAGCAGGGGTCATCAAACCCGCGCAAGCGCTCCGGTGTTGCCAGAAGGTCTTTGCCCGCATCTACCGGTATCAAGGCGCACAACTTCTGTGGGTTGCGAAACATCGGGGTTATGGCCAGGACGGGATCGTCACTGTTCACTTGCGGGCGGTGACCGATGATCGCCACACTCACGGACAATCGGGCGACGCTTCGCCGCATCATCGCCCAGCTCGACATTGACGAGCAGCTGCGCAAGCGAGCAGCCCAACAGGCAATCCTTCAGGCCGAGGCGTGGCACTGGTCCAAACGCGCCGAGGAGTTCCACGCCGCAGCGCCAAGGCCCGGCGACTACAACGGCCGTGCAACCCCCGAGATGCTCGCTGCGGCCGCCGAGCGTTGCCGTGCAACCGCGCTCGCCTGCCGTCGTAAAAGCCGCATTCCTCGAGTGGGAGGCCGGCGGACCGCTCATGGATCCAGCAGGGGAGGTGGCTGGTGAACGAGACAGAGTTTGAGGAGCTGTTCGACGAGGCAACTGAGCCACCTGAGCTGCCAGAGATAACCGCAACCGACGACGGCAACGCGCTCCGGCTAGTGGCCGAACGCGGCGAGGTGCTGCGCCGTGTCGCCGACATGCGGAAGTGGTTTGTGTGGGACGGCTGCAGGTGGGCCCTCGCCATGAGGACCGTGCCGTACGCGAATACGCGAAGGAGCTTGCTCGGCAGTTGCCCGAGGACGACAAGACAGCCGAGAGCCGTACAGCGGACGTGGCAGCCGAGACCTGGCCGGTCATGCTCGACTTCGACGGCCCAGTGACGCGTCACAGGTTGCGGCGGACGGTGACCAACGGGTGACCAAACGGCACCGCCGCCGGGTAGTGGCTCAGTCTGAGTCTGGTGGGGGGTCGAACAACGCGAGCTCGGCAGCATCGGGCGCCTGGAAAAGGGCGGCCCATTCGTCAAGGTGGGCGCGGCGGATGGGTGCGCTGTCCCAGGGTGGCTTCGAGTTCCGGGCCTCGATGCGCCGCCAGAGTTCGTCCACAGGCACATCGAGGAAGTGCAGTTCGACACCGACACCAAGGCCACGAGCCACGGATCGCACCTGGTCACGTTCGATCCGCGCCGCGAACCCAAAATCGAGGACGACGCTCAGGCCCAGGCGCACAATCTCCTGGGCGAGCTGCCAGAGTTGGTGATTCACCTTCGCCTGGGTCGTCGTGGCCCACGGGGTGGGGCCGAGAGCCCATAGCCATTCATCCTTCGTGAGGCGCACGGCGCTCCGGTCCGCGGCTAGCTGCCTCGCGAGTGTGGTCTTGCCCGCCCCGGGCAACCCGCAGGTGAGAATCAGTCGGGCCTCGCTCACGTGTTTAGTCAAGCAGTTCTGAAAGCTGAGTGAGCGACCACGGTGGACGGGCCACGCCGACGACGGTGCCTCGCCAAGGCCGGGCTGAGCATCATCTCGGTCAACGTCGGCACCTGGCGGCAGCCGTGGGTCTCGCCCGATCACGAACGGTCGGCTACTGCCAGGGTCCTCTCGGAGACACGCTGCCCAACGACCTCAGGCCAGCCATTCGCATCGGCCAAGAGCTGATTGCGGCAGGGATGTTGATCCTGGCCGGAGGCGGTCGCGGTTTGCCGTTGGACTATGACGAGCTGGAGCGGTGGACGCGGGTCGGGTTTGAGCGGGGTACGAGATCACGCAACGGGGAGCGGTGACTCTCACTTATTCTCACGCGAGTGAGGAAGCCTGCCGAGCACGGTACGCAGGCGCGCTGGAATAACGGATGCGGCTGCACAGAGTGCCGACGTTGGCACCGCGATTCGGAAAGAGCCCGCGGCCGAGCCTTGGCACAGAAGAGGCTGCCTGTGGAGCTAAGACGGCAGTTCTTAGACGCGCTCTACGCAGGCCGGCCGTTCCGGGCGACAGTGCGTGACCTCGGGCTGACGCCTAACCAGGTGTGGGGGCTCACCCGAACAGACGACTCATGGCGCGTGGCGCTAGATGCTGCCCTGACTGCTACCCGCCGGGACGACCTGAAGCACGGCACCAATGCGGCGTATGTCGGCGGCTGCGTGTGCGCTGATTGCCGAGCGCGCCAGCGCGAGCGAATGGCCAGCAACCAAGCGCAGCGTTAGAACTGCGGGGGAGATGGTGGATGAGGTTCGCTGTCAGATTGTTGGCTGGTTGGATGAGCGGCGGAATCGGTTGGCGGGTTGATGTTCGTACCTGCGCGTTGGTCGGGCATCGGCCGGATGAGGCTTCGCTCCAGATAGGTCAGGAGCCAGACCAGGAGGGTCAGCCCAACCAAGATTGCTAGCGCGACCTCTGCAAACTCATCCAAGTCGTTCATCGGCTGATTAGGCTCCTAGATAGACGCAGAACCCGTCACCTCGTTGAAAACCGCCTAGAGCCCGCTCCCTGAGTACCACCGTAACAGCGTGCTAGCTTCGCAACTTCGCAACACGACTGCTGGAAAGATGCCCAGCGTCAACGGTGACACGGTCTATCTGAGGGCAATCTGAGTGGAGGGCCATGACGGGCCACCCGTGGCTCGATGTGATCATCAGCGTGACCGCCGCCCTGCTGTTGGCATGGCTGGCGCTGATCGCCGCACTCACGATCCGCCGCCCCAAAGGCAACCTGCTCAAGGAGGCGCTGCGCCTCCTCCCTGATCTTCTTCGCCTTCTGAAGCGGCTAACCACAGACCGCACACTGCCGACTGGTGTTCGTGTGCGCGTGGCACTGTTGTTTGTCTACTTGGCCATACCGATCGACCTAATCCCCGACTTCGTTCCGATTCTCGGGTATGCAGACGATGCGATTATTGTTGTTCTCGTCCTGCGTAGTGTGTGCCGCCGTGTCTCTGTGGAGGAGCTGCGAGCGGCCTGGCCCGGGACTGATGACGGCTTCGCTGCCCTCGAACGGCTGGTCAAACCGCGTGCGACAGGTCAGCCTGGTATCAGCAAGGATCTAGCGTAATCGAATTTGTATTCGATACGCTGGAGCATGTCGAGTCCAGACCAACTCCTCTATGTCGCCCTTCACGGCACCGCGATGCGCTACGCGACCGAACGCCGCAACCTCGACGAATCGATCGAGGAACTGCGCGACATCGCCGATGGCCGTAACGACATCCTGGCCCAAGCCGCAGGAATCACCGCGGGATCGTGGTACGCCTGGCCTTCCACACACATTGGCCATGAGCTGATCGCCGCCGGAATGATGATCCTCGCCGGAGGCGGTCGCGGTTTGCCGTTGGATTATGACGAGCTGGAGCGGTGGACGCGGGTCGGGTTTGAGCGGGGTACGAGATCACGTAACGGTGAACGGTGAAGCCCAGGTAACACCGACGTTAAGAGTGTTGTTTTCACGATCGCGGAAGCTTCGTGCTGAGTAGGTTGGCGCTCGCCCCGCCGGTCAAACCTGCAACTCTCACTCACCCCGAGGGATTATGACCCGGCCGGCGGGGTGTTGGCCTAGCGGAATCGAACATGTCTTCGCTACCGTAGAAAACTGCCTGCTCAGGGAAGGCGAGAGCCCCGGAGATCATCTCCGAGGCTCTCTTTGCTGTCGGAGCGAGGTGCTAGCCGCTGCGAGCCATAGCGGCGGCCTTGTACAGCGAATCGGCTAGCCGATCAGCCTCGTCCGGATCAAGGTCGAGGCTGAGCGCGTCGTGGGTTCTAAGGTTCTCAGCGTTGACCCAGACGACAGGTGACCTCGCTACCTCGACACCGCCCATGGTCATGGTCACCTGCTCGGTGGACACGAGTACCACGCTTACGTCGTACGGATCGCCAAAACCTTCGGCCGTGACCGTCAGGACGTTCCGCTCGTGATGTCGCCGCAGCATGCCAGACTCGTCCTCGTATTCGTGGCCGGGCGCGCGCTCGCACCAAATGGGGCAGGGAATCGTAGTTTCCGGGTACATCGCTATCGGTCCTTCCGGTTGGGCTGCCGCTTGGATACCCGGTTGGTCATGAGTGAGTCACCCCCTGACGGTGGCTGCGACGATGCTCGCGGCCGAGTCCGCCGTCGCTCACAGCTTCCGCCCTGCCTTGATTGCGGCGAGCGTCGTATGGGCTTCGGCGAACAGGCGCGCGATGACAGTCGCGGTGTCAGGGAAGCGCCGCGGGTGCAGCACAGTCGGCTTGGCGGGCCAGCGAATGATGACTGCGCCGGGGTTTCGTCGGCCTCGACGAGCTCGACGGTGATGCCGCCGGATGCGTTGATTCGGCCCTCGGCCAACACAGTAACTTGGGACAAGGCGGACTCCTGTTCCGTCTAGGCCCTGGGGAGCGCTATCACCGCGAACCAGGGCCGACCTATGTGGGGAGAGGGCCTAGCTATCTGGCACAAATCTGGCAATGCACCAAATGAAAAAGCCCCCGACTGCTGTGTTTCTGCTAGTCAGGGGCCTATCTGAGTCCGTGGGCGATACTGGGTTCGAACCAGTGACCTCTTCGGTGTGAACGAAGCGCGCTACCACTGCGCCAATCGCCCGCTCGAGCGACGCCCACCATATCTCACGACGACCTAGCGGTCACAGCGTCGACCGCAGTCGTGCCACGCTCGTCGAACAACTCCGTCGAGCCGGCGCAGGCGGAGGTCTAGGCTTACCCGGGGCCTCCCCGGCAACCAGCGCAGAGGAAGGAATCGATTGTGTCCAGCATGTCCATCACGATCGCAGCAGACGGCGTCAGCCAGCAGCGGGTGACGGACACGACCACAACCGGGCTTGATCTTTTCGGCGATAACCGCATGATCGTTGCAGTTCGGGTCAACGACGAGCTTCGCGACCTCAATCGCACGTTGCCGGAAGGCGCGATCGTCGAGCCGGTCTCGATCGCTAGCCCCGATGGGCTCAACATCTTGCGGCATTCCACCGCCCACGTCGCTGCTCAGGCCGTCCAGTCGCTGCATCCTGCCGCCAAGCTCGGCATCGGCCCGCCGATCACCGACGGGTTCTACTACGACTTCGATGTCGCAACACCGTTTACTCCAGATGATCTTCGCGACATCGAGAAGGCAATGACCAAGATCATCAAAGAGCGGCAGCGCTTCCGGCGCCGCGCGGTCAGTGACGATGAGGCCCGCGTCGAGCTGGCCTCCGAGCCGTACAAGCTGGAGTTGATCACAGACAAGGCCTCCGCTACTGCCGACGACGAAGCCAGCGCAGAGGTCGGCGCAGGTGAGCTGACGATCTACGACAATCTGCGGCGCGACGACTCGGTTGCCTGGAAGGATTTGTGTCGCGGTCCCCATGTGCCGCACACCGGCTACATCCCCGCCTTCGCACTCACCCGGAACTCTGCCGCGTACTGGCGCGGTGATCAGAAGAACAATCAATTGCAGCGCCTCTACGGCACGGCGTGGCCGAGCCGGGACGAACTCAAGGCCTACGAGACTCGGCTGGAAGAGGCCGCGAAGCGCGACCACCGAAAGCTCGGCGCAGAACTCGATCTGTACTCCTTCCCGGACGAGATCGGCTCCGGTCTGGCGGTCTTCCACCCCAAGGGTGGACTGTTGCGCAAGATCATGGAGGACTATTCACGGCAGCGCCACATCGAGGCCGGCTATGAGTTCGTCAACACCCCGCACATCAGCAAGGCCGAGCTTTTCAACATCTCTGGGCACCTTGGCTTCTACGGGGACCTGATGTACCCGCCCATGCACATCGACGAGGAGCGCCACGCGGACGGCAGTCTGAGGCGCCAGGGCCAGGACTACTACCTCAAGCCGATGAACTGCCCGATGCACTGCTTGATCTTCCGATCCAGGGGGCGGTCGTATCGGGAGCTGCCGCTACGGCTCTTCGAGTTCGGCAGCGTGTACCGGTACGAGCTGTCCGGTGTCGTGCACGGCCTCACGCGAGTTCGCGGCATGACCCAGGATGACGCTCACATCTACTGCACAGTCGACCAGATGCAAGACGAGCTGACCTCGTTGTTGCAGTTCGTGCTCAAGCTGCTCGCCGACTACGGTCTGACCGATTTCTACCTCGAGCTGTCCACTCGCGACCCGGAGAAGTCGATCGGTTCTGACGAAGACTGGGAGAGGGCGACCAACGCGCTGCGTCAAGCTGCCGAGGCATCGGGTCTGGACCTGGTGTTGGATCCGGGCGGTGCCGCGTTCTATGCGCCGAAGATCTCGGTTCAAGCCCGCGACGCCATCGGTCGAAGCTGGCAGATGTCCACCATCCAAGTGGACTTGATGTTGCCCGACCGATTCGACCTGGAGATCACCGCACCCGATGGCACTCGACAGCGGCCGGTGATGATCCATCGTGCGCTGTTCGGTTCGGTGGAACGCTTCATCGGCGTACTCGTCGAGCACTATGCCGGCGCGTTTCCGCCGTGGCTGGCGCCGGTGCAGGTGATCTGCGTGCCGGTGGCAGGGGAGTTCAACGACTACTTGATCAATCTCGCTGATCGGTTGCGCGCGGCCGGCGTACGGGTCGAGGTCGACACCTCCGACGACCGGATGCAGAAAAAGATCCGCAACGCCGAACGAGTCAAGGTGCCGTACATCCTGATCGCCGGAGGCGAGGACGCAGCCGGCAACGCGGTCTCGTTCCGCTATCGCGACCGGCGGCAGAAGAACGGCGTTCCCGTCGACGAGGCAATCGAAGAGATCACCGGCGACATCGCGGCGCGCCGCCAGGTCTAAGTCACCGACTGTCAGAATCTGGTTGAGCTATGGGTCAACTCAGTTCTGACAAGTCGGAAGAGGTGGGCAGTGGGAGTGACTGATGATTCGGCCGCTCATCCCGGCACTCCCGATGGATTCGAGCGACTGTGGACCCCGCATCGAATGGTCTACATCCAAGGGGAAAACAAGCCTGCCACCCCCGATGAGCAGGAGTGTCCTTTCTGCGCCGTGCAGTCCAGCGAGGACCGCGCTGGACTCATCGTGCACCGCGGCGACCTGGCGTACGCGGTGCTCAACTTGTATCCCTATTCGCCCGGGCATCTGCTGATCTGTCCCTATCGGCATGTGGCCGATCTCACCGAGCTTGATCGGGACGAGCTGCTCGCGCTCGGCACGCTGACCCAGGACGCCATGCGCGTGCTGCGAGCCGCAAGTTCCCCTCACGGTTTCAACCTCGGCATCAACCAGGGCGCGGTAGCGGGGGCCGGAATCGCCGCCCACCTGCACCAGCACGTCGTACCCCGCTGGTCTGGTGACGCCAACTTCTTTCCCGTTGTCGGCCAGACGAAAGCACTTCCGCAGCTCCTTGATCAGACCTGGGAGATCGTACGCAGCTGCTGGGACTCCTATGCCGCAACGGGCGCCAGCTGATGCTGGAGCGGTGCTGATGCTTGAGCGTTTCAGGGGCATCTCCGCGACCGTGCTCGGCCCGATCGCCCGGCTGCTGGTCCGGCTCGGGGTTTCGCCCGATGTCGTCACGATCATCGGCACCCTCGGGGTCGTATTAGGCGCGCTGATCTGCTTCCCCCAGGGTTGGCTGTGGCAGGGCGTACTTGTAGTTGTCATCTTCGTTGTCTCCGACATGATCGACGGCATGATGGCCAAGATCACCGGAACGGCGAGTAACTGGGGAGCCTTCCTCGACTCCACCTCCGACCGGCTTGGTGATGCGGCAGTCTTCGGCGGCATCTTGCTCTACTTCGTTTACCGGCAAGACTCGACATTGTGGGCTGGTATCGCCTTGGCTGGACTGGTCTTCGGCCAGTGGACCTCCTATGTGAAAGCACGAGCCGAGAGCCTGGGATTCGTTTGTACGGGTGGTTTGGCGGCGCGCGCAGACCGACTGGTGATCATCCTCGCCGGAGCGCTGCTGGCCGGTCTCGGAGTGCCGTACGTCCTGAACATCGCGGTGGCGGCCCTAGCCGTCACAAGCATGATCACGGTAATGCAGCGCATCGCACAGGTCCGCCGGCAGGCGAAGGCTTCGGATGGGGCCGCAGATGCCCGGTCGGCCTGAGGTGGCAGCAGACTCACGGCCACGACCGACCAGGCGCGACCTGCTCCGAAGCTGGCTGCTGCGAAAGCTCTACCGCTTCGGCTGGCGAGCGGCTCCCTGGCTGCCGGAGTGGCTGGTCTCAGTGATCATCTCGGCCGGCAGCTGGATGGCGTTGCGGCGCGCTGGCGTCCATGTCCACACCTTGCGCCAGAACCTGTCTCGTGCCACCGGCGAACCCGTCAGCGACGAGCTGCTGAGTGCTGGCTTGAAGTCCTACCTCCGCACCTTCTACGAGGTACTGGCACTGCCCGCCTGGTCGGCTGCCGAGATCCGTCAGCGCGTCTCCGCCGTCAATGAGCGACTGGTCCGGGAGGCGTACGCGGGACCTGGTGCCGTCGTCGCCCTGCCGCACAGCGGGAACTGGGATCTGGCGGGCGCGTGGGCCTGTGTGACCGGCATGCCGGTCACGACCGTTGTCGAGCAGCTGCCGGCTGACGAGTTCGCCGCTTTCCTCACCTTTCGCGAAGGTCTCGGCATGCAGGTTCTCTCCCATCGCGACCCCGACGTACTTTCCGCTCTCATCGACGCGATCCACCGCCGGCGCGTGGTGTGTCTTTTGGCGGATAGGGATCTCGCCGGAACGGGTGTCCCGGTGCTGTGGCGGGGGCAGCAGGTCACCATGCCAGCCGGTCCAGCAATCGTGGCCCGACGTACCGGAGCGGCCTTGCTGCCTGCGGTTTGCCAGTTCAGCGAGCGCGGCATGGCGATCATCATCGGAGACGAGATCCCGACGCGGCAGGGGAGGGATGGCCTGGTGGCAATGATGCAAGACGTTGCGGACTTCTTTGCCGACACGATCGCCAAGCAGCCGGAAGACTGGCACATGATGCAGCCGTTCTTCCTTGACCAACGGCCGCGCCAGCTCCGATCAGGCGCTGAGGAGGCTCGGTGATCGGCCAGCGCGCTTCTCTGCGCGTCGGACTCGTGTGTCCGTACTCCTTCGACGTGCCAGGAGGTGTGCAAAATCACGTCCTCGGCCTTGCCCGCTATTTGCGTGACGCCGGGCATCGGCCGCAGGTGTTGGCTCCTGGCGAGCTCGGACCGGCAGCCGCGACCCTTGACGCCGAGGAATTCTGCAGCGTCGGCTCCGCTGTGCCGCTCCGCTACAACGGCTCGGTGGCCCGGGTGAACTTTGGACCTCTCAGCGCCGCTCGGGTACGCCGCTGGCTCCGGAAGGGCGAGTTCGACCTCCTCCACATTCACGAACCGATCACCCCAAGCATCTCGCTGCTGGCCCTCTGGGCGGCAGAGCAGCCTGTGGTGGCGACCTTTCATACCGCGACTCCGCGTTCGCGATCTATGCAGTTGGCGGGCGGAGTGCTGCGCGCGGCGATCGAGAAAATCGATGCCGGAATTGCCGTGTCCGAGTCGGCCCGCAATGTCGTCGTCCAGCACCTAGGGCGCGACGCCGTGGTCATTCCCAACGGGATCGAGTTCGATGCGTTCGCCGGCCGTCAGCAGGTGCGCCCTCAGCAGCCACGACTGATATTCCTAGGTCGGCTCGACGAACCGCGGAAAGGCCTCGATGTGCTGCTGGCTGCCGTCCCGCTGATCAAGGAGGCTTACCCCCAGCTCGAGGTGATCGTTGCCGGCCAGGGGAGCCGGTCGCTGCCAGTGTGGTGCAGCAGTCTTGGCACGATCAGTGAAGACAAGAAGATCGCGCTGCTGGGCACCGCGGATGTCTTCGTCGCTCCGCATCTGGCGCGGGAGAGCTTCGGCATCGTGCTCGTCGAAGCAATGGCGAGTGGCGTTCCGATCGTGGCTTCGGAGCTGCCGTCGTTCCTCGACGTGCTCGGCGCGCCGCATGAAGAAGATCGGCTGGGCGAGCTATTTGCCGCCGGCGATCATCAAGCGCTGGCTCGTGCGGTGCTTCGGGTCCTTGCTCAGCCCGACCCGCTCCGAGCCTCGCGAGCCCAGCAGGCAGCGCGCGGCTACGACTGGTCCAGTGTCGGCAGGAACGTGCTGGCGGTCTATCATGCGGCGCTTTCCGCGGCACCCGTGCCGTCCGCGGCAAAGGAAGTCGGATGAACGCCGAAGAGATCATGGGCCTGGTGGTCATCCTTGCGCTGATCCTGGGGTGGCGGATCACCTGGCTGGCTACCCGGGTGGATCGGGCGAACGCGCGCACGGAACGGACCTGGGAGGCGCTTGATGCTGCCCTGGTCCGCCGCGCCCAGCGGACCCTCGAGCTTGTCCTGATGCCTGATATCGACCCAGCCACCGCACTGCTCGTCTCGGATGCGGTGGCCGCCGCCCTCGAGCCAAACCTGTCTCGTCGGGATCGCGAGCGTGCCGAGAGTGATCTGAGCCATGTTCTGGATGCGGTGGTTCCGACGCTTTCACCCAACCCGAGCAGGCTGGAGTCCGAGCGCGCCCGAGCCAGCATCTGTCGCCGATTGCACAACGATGCGGTCGCAACCGCACAGTCACTGCGCCGCCGCTACACGGTACGAATCTTCCGATTGGCGGGTCGTGCGGCCGAGCCGCGTCCGTTCGAAATGGCCGAATGCCGAGAACTAGGCTGGCCCTGTGACAGGTAGCGAGCCGCAGGCCTCGATCGCCGGCGTACCGCAGAATCCTGAAACAGGGTCGATGGCCACCACCGGCGAGGGGCCGATCGCCGGCACGGCGGGAGTGTCAGCGGACGCGCGAGCAGCGTCGCAGGCCGGTCCGCCATACGACACCGATCGCACCTTGACGTTGCCCAATCTGCTCAGCTTGTTGCGGCTGGCGGGTGCCCCGCTCGTACTGTGGCTCATCCTTGTGCCGCAAGCCGATGGTCTGGCGGTACTTGTCCTCGCCGTCGGTGGCTTCACCGACTGGCTCGACGGCTATCTGGCGCGGGCGTGGCACCAAACCTCACGACTAGGCCAGATGCTGGATCCGATCGCCGACCGTCTCTATATCCTTGCGGTCCTGACCGGCCTGGCGCTGCGTGAGATCGTCCCCTGGTGGCTCGTCGTGATCGTGATCGGACGCGATGTCATGATCGCGTCGCTGGTTCCGCTCCTCAAGACCCGGGGATTTTCCTCGCTTCCCGTGCATTTCCTCGGCAAGGCGGCTACATTCAGCCTCTTGTACGCCTTCCCGTTGGTGTTGCTTGGCTCGGGCGAGCAGGGCTGGCTACAGCTGGCCTGGGTGTTGGGATGGGCATTCGCCATCTGGGGGACAGCTTTGTACTGGTATGCCGGAGGCCTCTATGTGGCGCAGACCGTCAAACTCGTCCGCACCATCCCGCCCATCAACGACCGCCGGCGCGGCGGTTCGGCCAGCGGCTAGAGGCCAGACGACGCCTGCAACCGGATGACAGCGACGTCCGCAGGGCGCAGCACCCGTCCCAGTCAAACCGCGAGCGCCCCGAGCCGGCCTCCGGTGCAGTCGACCGGACATGCACCGGATGCCAGCATGGATCTGCTCAATCAGATCATCCGGCAGCCTCTCGATCCCGACTACGCGCGGGCCGCGGAACGAGGAAATGACCCGGCGCGAGGTCGGTGGACGCTCGGGGTGCTAGCGATGGTCATCGGCGCGCTATTCGCCGTAGCGGCGCTGCAGACCACCCGCGCGGCACCGGCACTGCAGTCGGAGCGGGCCGAGTTGATCAGTCGCGTGCAAGCGGCGGAGCGCGAGCAAGATGGGCTGCGAGGCCGAGTCACGTCATTGACGCAGGAAATCGCAACGCTGCGCGCTGCGGCTTTGGGCGACGATGACGCCGCTCGGGGCGTGGAGAGTCAGATCAACTCCCTGGATCCGGTGGTTGGCAATGTCGCCGTGACCGGACCGGGCGTACTGATCGTCGTCGATGACTCGCCCTCGGCCGCGGCAGACGCCCGTGACAGAGTCCTCGACATCGACCTGCAGGTGCTGGCGAACGGGCTGTGGGAGGCCGGCGCTGAGGCCATTTCGATCAACGGGCATCGGCTCTCAGGACTGACCGCGATCCGCAGCGCCGGCGACGCGATTACGGTCGACTATCGCTCGCTCACGCGCCCGTACCGGGTCGAAGCAATTGGAGATGTGCGTACGCTGCAAGCTCGCTTTGTTGAGTCTTCGGCGGGGGCGTGGTGGAATGACCTGGCCCAGAACCGGCAGATGAGATACGAGATCAGTGACGTGAAGCAGCTCGATCTGGCAGCCGATCCTGGCATTGTGCTCCGTCATGCGGGGAGGGCGGCCTCATGATCCCGCTTATCGGTTTGCTCGCCGGGATCGTCCTCGGCATTGTCCTGGAACCATCGATTCCGCAGGTCCTCCAGCCGTACCTGCCGATCGCCATCGTTGCCGCAATGGATGCATTGTTCGGTGCGTTCCGGGCGTACCTGGAGGGCACGTTCACCGATCGGGTCTTCGTCGTGTCGTTCATCTCCAACGTCTTGATCGCGGCCGCGATTGTGTACGTCGGGGACCAGATCGGTGTCGGCTCGCAACTCGCGACGGGAGTCGTGGTGGTCCTCGGGATCCGCATCTTCACCAATGCCGCCGCGATCAGGCGGGCACTCTTCCATGCCTGAGGATCCACGCACGGTCTCTGCGACGCAGGAACCAGCCCAGCGGCACCGCCACCGCCACGCGCGTTCGCGCAATGCGGTGTCACGACGTGTCAGCTCGTTGCGGCGGAGCCAACGACGGCTGGCAGCCGAGGAGCGCGAGCATCCGGAAGCCGCGTCCGAGAGCGTTCCTTCCGACGAGACCCCGGTCGGTGAGCGGCCAGCCGACCAGACCGAGCAGTCCGCGGACGCCACGCCCAGCACACGCGATCGGCTGCGCGCATCACTGCTGCATCCGGGTCGGGGGCAAATCCTCGCGGCCGTGATCTTGCTCGTCGTCGGTGCGGCAGGCGTTATGCAGATCCGCATCAACGCCGCGGGCGACACCTATGCCTCGGCACGCCGCGAGGACTTGATTCAGTTGCTCGATGGGCTGAGCGCGGAGTCCAGGCGGCTCGAGGGTGAGATCGCTCAGCTCGAGCAGACCAGGAGCAATCTTCAGTCAGGTGCCGACACCCAGCGGGTGGCCCGGGAGGAAGCGGAAAAGCATTTCTCCGAACTGTCCATTCTTGCCGGGACGGCTCCTGCCGAGGGACCGGGAATCCGGATGCGGATCGCCGATCCGAAGGCCGCCGTTGACGCCGGAGTACTGCTCGACGCCGTCGAGGAGATGCGCGACGCCGGTGCCGAGGTGATCGAGGTGAACAACACCATCCGCATCGTCGGATCGACGTGGTTCGGCTCCGACGCGCGTGGGCTGGTCATCGACGGCAAGCCGGTCAGCCGCCCGATCACGTTCGAGGTCATCGGAGAGCCCCACAGCCTGGAGGAGGCTGCGCGGTTCCGAGGCGGGATCGTCTCTGAGATCACTGGACCGAAGATCGGCGGACAGGTCCAGATTGAGCCCCAGAGCCGGGTCGTGATCGAATCGTTGCACGCGGCAAGCGAGAATCAGTACGCTCGCCCCGCATCCGCGCCACCCACCCCTCGGTGACCTGTGATTTCTTGAGGAGCCTGATGTCGGACTATCCCGAAGATCTGAAGTACTCGGCCGAGCACGAGTGGGTTCGCAGCGGCAACGGCAACAGCGTGCGAATTGGCATCACCGAGTACGCGGCTGACCAGCTGGGAGACATCGTGTTCGTTTCCTTGCCTGAGGTGGGAGACACGGTGGAGGCTGGCGACGCCTGCGGCGAACTGGAGTCCACCAAGAGTGTCTCGGACATCTTCTGTCCCGTGCCCGGCGTGATTAGGGCAACCAACACCTTGCTCGACCGTCACCCCGAGACAGTCAACGTCGATCCGTACGGGGACGGCTGGCTCTTCGAGCTCGAGTTGGACGAGTCCGCGGACCTCGACGATTTGCTGGATGCAGATTCCTATGCGGAACAGGTGGCAGGCTGACCAATCCTGACGTGCCGGCTTGAGTTTGGTCCTAAACTCTCCATCACGTCTCGAGCCTTTCGGGGCTACAAAGGAAAGCCGAAGCAATGCCGTTCTGTACCAACTGTGGACACGAGAACCCAGAGGGGAGTAACTTCTGCGGCCAATGTGGCTCGGCGCTGGTTCCTGGTGCGGCCCGGGCGGCGACCCCGGAGAAGGTGCCGACCGGCGACACGACCAAGGCGATACCCGCGATGGTTGAGGAGCGTGACACAGACTCGCTGACGGCTGAGGATGAGGCAGCCGTCAATGCACTGCCGTATCGTTCGGCGCTGCTGATCGTCCAACGGGGAGCCAACGCCGGCAGCCGGTTCCTGTTGGACACCGACGTTGTCACCGCCGGACGACATCAGGATTCCGATATCTTCCTCGACGACATTTCCGTCTCCCGCCGCCACGCGTCCTTCACCCGGACCCCGGATGGGACCGTGGTCAGGGATGTTGGCAGTCTCAATGGCACCTACGTCAACCGCGACCTCGTAGACGAATGCCTGTTGCGAAATGGCGACGAGGTGCAGATCGGGAAGTTCCGCCTGGTCTATTTCGGGAGCAATCGGGCCCCGGACTAGCCCTCACGCCATGTCGAACACAGCCGAGTCCCCGGCCACGATGGCCGGCGAAGCTCGCGCCCGAGGCGCGGACGAGCAAGGCACGCCTGCGCTAGAACCTCGTCTACGTCCGGCGACGCGAAGCATCGGGCAGGTCCTCGCGGTGCTGCGCACCGAATTCCCCGAGATCTCGATTTCCAAGATCAGATTTCTGGAAGCCGAAGGATTGATCACACCTCAGCGTGCGCCGTCGGGATATCGCCGCTACACCGAGGGTGACGTGGAGCGGTTGCGTTATGTGCTGTCCGTCCAGCGTCAGCACTACCTTCCGCTGAAGGTGATCCGGGAGCATCTCGATCAGATTGATCGAGGCCAGGCCCCGCTCAGTCTGAGTCATGGAGTGGGCGTCGGCGGTGGCTCGGCAGGAGGTGTGCCCCCAGTCGGTGGATCGGTGGTTGGTGGGTCCGTTGGGCAGGGCCCGAGCCCGTCGGCCGCAGCTGCGAAGCAGCCGGTCAGGCTCAGCCGTCAGGAGCTTTTGGACGCGAGCGGGCTCACTGACAGCGAGCTCAGCGAGCTGGAACGTACCCAAATCGTGGCCACACGGCGGGGAACCGCTCATTACGGCAGGGATGCGCTCACCCTCGCGATCGCAGCCCGCCGGCTGGCCGAGTACGGGATCGACGGGCGACACCTGCGGGCATTCAAGTTGTCGGCCGATCGGGAAGTCGGGCTGGTCGAGCAGGCGATAGCGCCGTACGCCCGGCGCGCTGCAAGCAACCGCGACGTGCCGGGAGACGTGACCCAGCTCGTGATCAGCTTCCACGCAGCTCTGGTCCGTACTGCCATGGAGCGCAATATTTTTGGGTGATCGCTCGCGCGAATTCCGACGCTCGCGATCACGGCGGTCTTCTGGTAGCGCTCGCGCAATGCCGACGCTCCCGATGACGAGAATCTATAGCTTCCCAATAGAAACACTCCCACCGGCCGCGTCAGCGACGCGCGTTTCGCGGACGAGGGGTGATCTTGTAGCTAGCTCCTCGCGAAGTAGTGTTGTCGCATGCGCGAGCTCGATGTGGTTGGTGTCCGAGTCGAGATGCCGTCGAACGCTCCGATGGTGCTGTTGCGCGAAGTGGGCGGGACTCGTTATCTACCCATCTGGATCGGAGCCGCGGAAGCTGCCGCAATCGCTAATGCGCAAGAGGGCATCGTTCCGCCCAGGCCACTCACGCACGATCTGATGGTCGACACCCTCACAACGCTGGGCCACCGGCTGACCGAGGTGCATATCACCGAACTCGAAGGTGGCACTTTTTACGCTGTTTTGCTGGTCGACGGGATCGAGGTCAGCGCTCGTCCGTCGGACGCCATCGCGCTTGCTTTACGGGTCGGATCTGACATCTACTGCGCCGAGGACGTTCTCGATGAGGCCGGCATCGAGATTCCAGAGGCGGAAGACGACGAGGTGGAGAAGTTTCGGGAGTTCCTCGATCAGGTCAATCCTGACGACTTCGTCACGGGGGAAGAGCCAAAGTCCTAGCCTTCTCCGGCCAGGGTCGTTGACCCGCCTGCCGCGCTCGACGTAGGTTCGTCGGTGTAATGCCGACCATGGAATTACGCGGAGGGAACTCAAGCTGGGGGTTCTCTCTTCCCCACCGCAGCAGTTCGATTCTGAAATCGGAGGCACATGTGAGCGGCACCGATGCATCGGCCAATCCGCCCGACTCACCTGACACAGAGTCGGCGGAGGCGCAGGGGTTGCTGTTCGACGGCGACTTCTCTCCGCTGCCGATCGATCTTGGCTTCCGCGGACCGGTCGCCTGCAGCGCCGCGGGCATCACCTACCGCCAGCTCGACTACTGGGCGCGTACCGGCTTGGTCGTACCGGAGGTTCGCAGCGCATCCGGATCCGGTTCCCAGCGCCTGTATAGCTTCCGCGACATCTTGATCTTGAAGGTCATCAAACGACTGATCGATGCGGGTATCTCGTTGCAGCAGATCCGTACCGCCATTGAGCATTTGCGAGCCCGCGGCGTCCAAGATCTGACCCAGGTGACGTTGATGAGCGACGGAGTGTCGGTCTTCGAGTGCACCTCCGACGATGAGGTGATCGACCTGCTGCGCGGCGGCCAGGGCGTGTTTGGTATCGCTCTGGGCGGCGTCTGGCGCGACATCGAAGGAACCCTTGCCGAGCTGCCGGCCGAACGCGCCGAGGCTGCGGAGCCCCACCAGTCCCACGACGAGCTTTCTCAGCGTCGCCGAGCCCGCGACACCGGCTGATTGGTTGGCAAGCAGCCGAACTGTAGCACGTCGTGCTACAGTTTTGGGATATGAGTGAGCAGATTTCCCAGCGCGAACTCCGCAATGACAGCGGCCGCGTCATGCGTGCCCTGGATCAGGGTGTGTCCTTTGTGATCACGCGCAATGGGACGCCCGTGGGTGAGTTGCGACCCCTGCGGCGCCATCGGTTCGTAGCCGCGAGTACGGCAGTTGCCATGTTCCGGGGCGCTCCTCGGATGGATGCCGCGGCACTCAGGCGCGATCTGGACGAAATCTCAGACCAAGATCTTCCCGACCGTGCCTGACCAGCTGGCTCGAGGAATTCTCGACACGTCCGTTGTTGTTGATCTGGATCGCCTCGACGCCACCCAGCTTCCCCAAGAAGTTGCGATCTCCACTATCACGCTGGCGGAGCTTTCCGCTGGTCCATCGGCAACCTCTGATAAGTCTGAACGCGCCCGCCGACAAGACCGATTGCAGCGAACAGAGGCCACATTCGACCCAGTGCCATTCGATATCGAAGCTGCGCGGGCATACGGCCAGATCCACGCTGCAGTGGTCGGCCGCGGCCGGCAACCGCGGCGGCGGTTCGCTGATCTGCTGATAGCCGCGACTGCTCTCGCTGAAGAATTGCCACTGGTTACGCGCAACAGCAAGGACTTCGAGGGTCTCGAGGACCTGATTACCGTCGTTCAGGTCTGAATTGCCTACTACCTAGGCCGCCAAGCGAAAAGCGTGTGAAGGCAAGGATCTCTAGTCCATTCGGAGTAATCTGGGCGCTGCTGGAACGGCGGCGCGGGAGAGTTCACCGCCTCACACGAACACGGTAGGTGGCGCCGAAGGGGCAACATCCCCGGAACCTCTCAGGCATCAAGACCGCGCCCGTCATGGCACTCTGGAGCCGTCGGTGACAGAGGGGGAGTGCTGCTCGCGGAAGCGAGGAGCACCTACCTGCACACCGCGCGAAAGAAGATCGATGCCCAATATCACATCCGGCACCATCACGTCCAGGCACCATCACGTCTGGCCCCATCACGTCTGACACAGCCACATTTCCAGACACCCAGATGAACTCGCTCCCGTCGCAGCGCTTCAGCACTCGCCACATCGGCCCCCAGGCCGATGATCGTGACAAGATGCTGGCCGCCCTTGGCTTGGCAGATCTCCAGCAGCTCGTCGATGAATCACTCCCGCGGTCGATCCGCAGCACAGAGCCGCTCGGCCTGCCGCCTGCATTGTCAGAGTCCGAGACGTTGGCCTTACTGCGTGAGCTGGCCGGCCGTAATCGACCGCTCACCGCGATGATCGGCCTTGGGTACTCCGGGACGGTCACTCCGTCGGTGATCCGCCGCAATGTCCTCGAGTCCCCGGCGTGGTACACCGCCTACACCCCATACCAGCCTGAGATCAGCCAGGGCAGGCTCGAGGCATTGCTCAACTTTCAAACCGTGATCTCCGATCTGACCGCGTTGCCGGTGGCAGGAGCGAGTCTGCTGGACGAGGCAACTGCAGCTGCTGAGGCGATGACGTTGGCTCGCCGCAGCACAAAGGGGGGTCAGGCCATCCTGCTCGATGCCGACACCCTGCCGCAGACGATTGGCGTCGTGACCACAAGGGCAGCAGCGTTGGGGATTCCTGTCGTTGTGGCGAGCAAACCCTTGACGGAAGCGATTGGCGAGACCGACCTGTTTGCGGTCATTGTGCAAACCCCGGGCGCCAGCGGCCGACTGGCCAGCACCGAGGAGTTGCAGACAGTCGCCGATCGGGCACACGCCCGTGGCGCCATGGTGATCGCATCGTGCGACTTGATGGCATTGACACTGACGACGCCGCCGGGGGAGTGGGGTGCAGACGTTGCTGTCGGGTCCAGTCAGCGGTTCGGCGTGCCGCTGTTCTATGGCGGACCGCACGCCGGCTTCATCGCCGTCCGTGCCGGCCTGGAACGCACGCTGCCCGGTCGGCTGGTCGGAGTCTCGAAGGACCGCGATGGCACTTCCGGCTTTCGGCTGGCTCTGCAGACTCGCGAGCAGCACATCCGCCGGGAGAAGGCGACCTCGAATATCTGCACTGCACAGGTACTGCTCGCTGTTACGGCCAGCATGTACGCCGTCTATCACGGGCCGAACGGTCTGCGCGAGATCGCAAGGACCCTCCATGCCAGCGCCCTCGAACTGGCCAGTGATCTTGTGGCAGGCGGAGTTCCGGTTGCCCATGACTCCTTCTTCGACACGGTGCTTGCGGAAGTGCCAGGACGCGCGGCGGCTGTGGTCGCCGACGCACGAGCCGCTGGGATTCACCTGCGGCTCGTCGATGATGATCATGTCGGCGTCTCCGTGGGTGAGGATGCGACCGCCGCAGACCTCAGTGCGGTACGCACGGCCTTCGGAGTGAGCAACGGTCACGGGCAATCGTTCGAGGACAGCTTGGCCGGGCACGAACGTACGAGCGCCTACCTCACCCACCCCGTGTTCAACACCCACCACAGTGAAACTGCGATGCTCCGCTACCTGCGCGCGCTGTCGGATCGTGACCTCGCGCTGGATCGCGGAATGATTCCGCTCGGCTCCTGCACGATGAAGTTGAACGCGACAACCGAGATGGAGCCGATCTCCTATCCAGGCTTCGCCAACCTGCATCCCTTTGCTCCGATTGAGGACGCAGGGGGATACCTCACGCTGATCGAGCTTCTGGAATCCTGGCTCGCGGAGCTCACCGGATACGCCAAGGTCTCGATCCAGCCGAATGCCGGCAGTCAAGGCGAGCTCTCAGGGTTGCTTGCCATCCGCGCCTACCACGAGTCGCGGGGTGATCAGCAACGTCGGGTGTGCCTGATCCCGTCCTCGGCACACGGGACGAACGCCGCCTCAGCCACGATGGCTGGGCTGAAGGTCGTGGTGGTCAAGGCTGCTGCAGATGGCGCGGTCGACATGGAGGATCTGCGGAACAAGATCAGCGATCACCATGATCAGCTGGCCGCGATCATGGTGACCTATCCCTCCACCCACGGAGTGTTCGAAGAGGGCATCGTCGAGCTGTGCAGCATGGTCCATGAGGCCGGGGGTCAGGTATACGTCGATGGGGCCAACTTGAACGCGCTGCTCGGCCTGGCGCGACCGGGCAGCTTTGGTGCCGACGTGAGCCACCTGAATCTTCACAAGACCTTCTGCATTCCCCACGGCGGTGGCGGTCCCGGCGTTGGGCCCGTTGGTGTTGCCACCCATCTGGCGCCGTTTCTGCCCAATCACCCGTTGCTCGATGCAGCGGGTCCGGCCACGGGAATCGGCCCGATCTCGGCAGCACCATATGGCTCCGCCGGCATCCTGCCGATCAGCTTCGCCTATATCGCGATGATGGGCGCCGACGGATTGACCTCGGCGACAGAACATGCGCTACTCACGGCGAACTACGTCGCTACGCGGCTCCATGATCACTATCCGGTGCTGTACGCCGGACGTAACGGACGAGTCGCCCACGAGTGCATCGTCGATCTGCGTCCGCTTGCCAAGACCAGTGGCATCACTGTTGAGGACGTGGCGAAACGGCTGATCGACTATGGCTTCCACGCACCAACCATGAGTTTCCCCGTCGCCGGCACGCTCATGGTGGAACCGACCGAGTCTGAGCCACTCGAGGAAATTGATCGCTTCTGCGACGCCATGATCAACATCCGCGTAGAGATCGGCAAGATCGAGTCAGGAGAGTGGCAGCGCAGCGACAATCCTTTGGTCAACGCGCCGCACACCCAGGCGCAAGTGACGTCTGAGACCTGGGACCACCCGTACTCGCGGCGGCTGGCGGCCTTCCCGGCCGGGCTTCACACTGGCCCCCTGTACGCCCAAGGCTTCGACAAGTACTGGCCGCCGGTTGGCCGCATCGACGGTGGCTACGGTGATCGCAACTTGGTCTGCATCTGCCCTCCGCCAGAAGCGTTCGAGTAAACGACTCACCGTGCGCCGCGTGCTGGGTATCGGGCCCCGGACTCGGTCCTCTCCCGGCTCAGCTGTCCTAGTTGAGAGGCACGCAAAGAGCCCCGGTGCAGCCCTGTGCGACCGCGGTTGGTGAGCCGAACGACACGGCGGCGACTTCGGCCGCGGCCGAAGTGATCACGGGCAAGGCCGACGCGTCACATCTCCTGACCTGCCACCTCGCTGATCCGGTGCGCGAGTTCGAAATCATTGTTGGTGAGCCCGCCCTCGGAATGCGTGGAGAGGACGAGGGTCACCTTGTTCCAGCGAATATCGATGTCTGGATGATGATTCATCTGCTCCGCCTCGTGGCCGACGCGATTCACGAAGTCCAATGCAGCCACAAAGTCGGTCAACTCGTACGTCGCAGTGATTGCCGGCTCATCGCCGTCGGCACGGGACCAGCTCGGCAGTCTAGCCAGCTGCTGGGACACCTCGGAATCTGTCAAGAGTGGACTCATAGCCGAAAGCCTTGGGCGCGGCCGCGGTGGGTGTCAAGAGCTAGCTCGCGCATCCGATAGCGTCGGGCCGGAAACGACGGATCGGGAAGGAAAAGAATCAATGGCTACGGTGCCGGAGCGCATCAAGCGGCTCCAGCAACGGCCCTGGATCGCGCACATTATTCGTGCCGTGGAGCGCTACGTCAACCGGCTCGGCTCACAGTTCGCTGCAGCGACCAGCTACTTCTCGGTGCTCGCGATGGTACCGATCATGATGATGGCTTTTTCGATCACTGGCTTCGTGCTTACGGTCGTACAACCCGAGCTTCGTCGACGACGTCGCCGACGCTGTCGCGAAAGCGCTCGGCAGTACGGACGACGCGACCCGCGAGAAGATCCTCGATCTCGTGAACAACGCGCTCAGCTCAGTATCTGGGCCATTGGCATTGTCGGCCTGGTGGTCGGCCTCTATACCGGCGCCAAATGGATGGGCCATCTTGAAAAATGCGGTGCGCACCCAATGGCGACCAGGATTCGACCTTGAGGCCGCAGCAGATCAACATTGTCATCCGAACGGTCGTCAACCTCGCCCTCCTGCTGGGCTTTCTGCTGGGCATGGCCGTGACATTGGGCCTCGCCTCGCTCTCGACCTCGTTTGCCAACACGGTAGTGAACTGGCTCGGCTTTGGTGACCAGCCGTGGATAGCGCCACTGCTGCGGGTCGGCTCGCTCGCAATCGCGATTGGCGCCGGCTGGCTGATCTTCATGTATCTCTACACGGTGCTTCCGGAGACCCGTGAGCCCTGGTCCACCGTGCGGCGTGGGGCGCTGTTGGGCTCGATCGGCCTGGCGGGTCTGCAATACGTGGCGACCTTCTTGATCAGCGCGTTCCAGGGAAATCCTGCCGCGGCGATCTTCGGACCAGTGATCGTGTTGATGTTGTTCTTCAACATCTTTGCCCAACTCACGTTGTTCATCGCCGCTTGGATAGCCACTGCGCAGCATGATGCTGTCCCGCTCCCAGCTGAGGAAGAGGTGCACACCAGCCCCGAGCCGGAACCCGAGCCCGAGCAGCCCAAGGCTCAGGAGCCGAATGTGGTTCCGGAGGCCGTGGCTGTCCGCTCGGTACGCGCTGGGATGGGCGCTGGCTATGTCACCGGAGCCGCAACCGGAGTCGGGCTGGGCGCGGCGCTCGCGTACGTGTTTTCAGCCGTTGTGCGCGGCCGGAAAAAGACCTGACGAAACTGCTCTCGTGCGCAGTCAGTGCGCGGCGGCGAGCTGAGCGCTGGGCTGGCCCATGCCGTCCAGCAACGCGGTGAACCATGGTGCGCTGAGGTCGAACGGCTTGCCGCCTTTGATCCTGTTGAACTCGATGGCCCGCAGCTCGTCATCGCGCTCCTCATCGTGTCCGATCAGCCCAGGCTCACCGCGCAGCGCACACTCGACCGCCAAGTCGGTCATGGACTTGATCAATGCGAGGTCACGCTCGTTGGCGGGGGCCGAACGTGAGAAGTATCCGGACTTCTGCACCATCACCTTCTGCGCATCCAGCCGCTCGGCGAATTTGCTGCCGAACCAGGCACCCGGGTTGATCTTGTCCATCTTGACGTGGCCGAACGGGTCGCGCGGAACCTCCTCGCCGGACCGCTCCAGCTCAGCAAGGATTGTCTCCAGACCGGCGCCCTCGGAGATGAAGAGATTGACCGAGCCAATCCGATCCATCGTTTCCTTCAGTCGGCGGGCCTCTCCTTCAAGATCGAATACCGCCTCGGGTACATAGAGGCCATGCACATCCCAGGCTTCGCGACTGAGCCCGATCTCCGGCAGCCATTCTCGCGTGTCCAGCCACTCTCGATACGCCCGTGCCGTGGCTGCCGTCAACCAGCCACAATGCCGTCCCATGACTTCGTGCACCAGCAGCATCCGCGACCCCGAGTTGTGCTCGCCGATCACGTTTTGGGCGAAGCGAGAGGCCTGCTCCACCGCGGTCCACGCGCCCAGTGACTGGCGTACCGGAATGATGTCATTGTCGATGGTTTTGGGCAGCCCGACCACGGTCAGAGCGTGACCGTTGCTGGCGAGGAACGCGGCAAGGTCGGCCGCGGTGGTGTTGGTGTCATCGCCACCAATAGTGTGCAGCACGTCGACGCCATCGTCGGTCAGTCGGTCGGCCGCGGCCTGCAGCGGATCCACTCCTTCGCCGACCAAACCGCGATCTACTAGGTCAGATGCATTCGTGAGCTTGACTCGCGAGCTTCCGATCGGGGACCCGCCGAACGCGTGGAGACGTGCGGCGTTTGCCCGTACCGTTCGCGTCACCGTCATCGAGTCGCCCTTCAGCAGACCCTCATAGCCGTGTCGGTAGGCGATGATTTCGACATCGGGAGCCACCTGCGTATAACGCTCGATAAGCCCTCCGATCGCCGCGGAAAGACACGGTGCGAAACCGCCGGCGGTAAGCATTGCCACCTTGTTGACCATGCTCGTAAACCTATCCGAGCCCCCGCAGCTCCCCAGGCACCGTCTGTCAGCCGGTCAGTCTTTGGACGGGTCGAGGTACACCGCACCGGGGCCGCGAGAACTCACGTAATCGTCGGGATTCTGCAGGGTGCACTTTTGCAGGCTGAGGCAGCCGCAGCCGATGCAGCTGTCCAACCGATCGCGAAGGCGTTCGAGCCTTTCGATCTGTTCATTCAGCCGGCCGTGCCACTGGTGAGAGAGCCGGGTCCAGTCGGCCTTGGTGGGCGTCCGGCTGCCCGGCAGGGTTCGCAGCGCGTCGGTGATCTCCTCCAGCGACAAGCCGACGCGTTGGGCTGAGCGGATGAACGCGAGGCGACGCAACGTCGCCCGCTCGTAACGACGCTGGTTGCCCGTTGTTCGCGTAGAGGTGATCAACGCGAGGTTCTCGTAATATCGCAGCGCGGAGGGGGCGAACCCGGACCGCGTCGACAGTTCGCCAATGGTGAGCAAGTCCGTACGGTGCAACACACCGATCAGTTTAGGCCAATACCTAAACTTCACGTGAAGTTTCACTTCGCCACTTGGATCGCCGGCAATGTCCAGCAAATGGGATCGACGTCCAGAAGATTGGGCGCCGCCACGTCATCTCAACCAACCACTCTTTTCGGGTGCTGCCGCACTAGGCTCGATTTCGTGGCCCGATACTTCGATGTCCATCCGGACAACCCTCAGCCGCGAACGATCGGCAGCGTCGTCGACTTGTTGCGAGCGGACGGGCTGATTGCCTACCCGACGGATTCCTGCTTCGCCCTGGGCTGCCAGCTGGACAACCGCTCCGGCCTGGACCGGATCCGAGAGATTCGGCAGCTGGACAATCGTCACCACTTCACTCTGGTTTGTGCCGACTTCACTCAGCTTGGCCGGTTCGTGCACCTCGATAATGTGATCTTTCGGGCCCTCAAGGCATCCACGCCCGGGCAGTACACCTTCATCGTGCCGGCGACCCGCGAGGTGCCACGGCGCATGCTGCACCCCAAGAGACGTACGGTTGGCGTGCGGATTCCCGATCACCCGGTCGCTCAGGCGATCTTGGCCGGGCTTGGTGAGCCTCTGGTGTCGAGCACTTTGATCATGCCCGGGGAGGATCGGCCGTTGACGCAGGGCTGGGAGATCATGGAGCGGCTCGATCACGTATTGGACGGCGTCGTCGACTGCGGCGAATGCGGTGAGATACCGACCACTGTGGTCGATCTCTCCGACGGGGACGCACTGGTCGTAAGGCGGGGAGCAGGAAACCCCTCGCGATTCGAGTAGGAGGTGAGCGATGGGTACCGGGGCCCAAGGCTTGGCGCAGCCTACGCGAGGCACGTTCGTGGCTCGGCTGATGCAGAGCAGAGCGGCGGCAGGACTCCTGTCCGTAGCACCCATTCCGCTCTTCGTGGTGCGATCAATCCTGGTACGTGACAATGCGCGGGAGAACCGGAAGGACAGCTGGCAGCGACTGCGTGGAAGCAACGAGGCAGCACGCTACCGCGCAGTTCGGAACGTGACGGAACGCTATGCCGGGAATGGCTTCGTCCTTGACGTCGGCTGCTCGCAGGGCATTCTGCAGGAAGGCTTGAGCTACGGCAGGTATGTGGGCGTGGACAATAACGAGCAGTCGATTGTGCTTGCCGAGCCCAAAGCCGACCCGCGCACACAATTCATCTGCGCGGACGGCTCGCAATTTGTCGCCGACCAGCCACCCGATGCTGTGGTGATGAACGAGGTCATCTACTACTTGCCCGATCCCATCGGCGCTGTCATGCATTACGCACGTCAACTGGCGACGGGAGGCGTGGTGATCATCTCGATTTATGCCCGGACGTGGTCGTCGCGCCGACTACTACGCGCCATTGCCGCGCAGCTGGAGTTGGTGGAATCCAGGCTGGTCAGGTCGGGCCATCTGGCCTGGACGGTTGCGGTGTATCGGCCGGCTTTGTAACGGGCGAAGTCCTTACTGGAGGTATCCCTCGACCTGCTGCCTAGGCCTGGTCTGCGATTCATTGGGGTCCTGCGCGAACTCCCGGTGAGCGCGCCTCTGGCGCAGCAGATCCCAGCACTGGTCGAGGGACTCCTCAAGACTATGAAGCTGCGTGGCGGCGTCACTGACCTCGTCGGGATTCTCTTGCATCTTGCGCCGCAATTGATGCTCAGCATCGACCATCTCGCGAATGCGGGCGAGGATGTCGGAGTCGTCCATGCGCCTCAGCCTAGGGAGTGAATGCGGCCGCGCGCTCGCGGGTCCTCATCAGCGAGCTGTTCATGTGTGCACATTCATATGTGCATAGAGGAGTCCGCGTCAGGCTGAGAGTATCCGGAGAGGTTTAGGAGTCCCCGTCAGGCGTGAGGATCACGATGGCGGCTGCGGGCGTAGAGGATGGGTGCGAGGACTGCACCGATAAGGGCGCCGAGGCCGGGCAATGAACCGAGAAAGCGCCAGGAGTGGCTCGCCGGATGATCAGCGCTGAATGCGGTGCCGGCGATGAGCCCGACAGTGATTTCGATCAGCAGGCCGCCGAGAAAGCCAAGGATCGCGCCGGCGGGGATCATGACGATGATCATTCCCAGGCGAGCCCGATTGGGCCGTTCGACTGACTCGGGATGCATGTGAGTCTCCTTTTCGGTGCTCTACGGATGGTGGTTTGCCCGCGTGTGCTGGTGATCAACTTCAAGGGTCCGGGCGCCGTGTCCACTTGATCAGGTTCGACCACGGTGAATTGCGCCATCATTCCTTCGTCCTCGTGCCACATGAGGTGGCAGTGGTACATGTACGGCGTCAGCGGATCCTGATACCGCGGGAAGACGATGGCCAGCTGTACCGTCTCGCCAGCGGCAAGCAGCACGGTGTCTTTCCAGCCGAGCCCAGGATCGGCGGCAGTAGCACCAGCGGGGATGATCTGAAACGCCACGCCGTGGACATGGAGGTTGTGCGGCTGGTTGTGCGTGTTCTGCACCGTCCACAGTTCGGTGGTGCCGGCTCCAACGACGGTGTCGATACGGCCCATGTCCATCGGCCGGCCGCTGATCTCTCGGCCGTCGAGCTGGATGTTTCTGCGCACGGCCACGTTGTCCAGGGCCGCTGCCGGCTTTGTTCCCAGCCGCTCTGGAAGGGCCACTCCCGTGGCTAGGGAGCTACGGGTTCGCAGCTGCAGCAGGTCGAGATGATCGTTTCCACCGGCACCGTTGGTCAGCGGTGTGATCATGTTCAGATCCCAGGGCACGGAGCGGAGCACCGGCTGCTCGCCCGGTCGCAGGTCCAGCACGATTTCAGCTCGTTCGGCGGGGGAGAGCAGGAGGTGCCGGGTCCGTCGGGGTGCAGGTAGCAAACCGCAATCCGTGCCGATGATCAAAAACTCGCGATCATCGGCGAAGGCCAAGTGGTAGATCCGGGCGGTTGAGGCATTCAGGATTCGCAGCCGCACCCGCCGGGCGGTGATCAGTAAGGTGCGGGTTGTACGTCCCGTTCACCAAGATCGTGTCACCGAGCAGCCCCGTGACTGCTCGGCCGCGCAGCAGAAACCGGCCACGCGAGTCGAAGGTGCGGTCCTGCAAGATGATCGGAATGTCGTCGATCCCGTAGCGGTGCGGCAGATCTGAGTTGCTGCCGTCGTCGAGGTAGAACAGCCCGGCAAGTCCGCGGGTCACCTGGGCTTCTGTCTGGCCGTGGGGATGCGGGTGGTACCACAGTGTTGCCGCTGGTTGATCGATCGACCACTGCGGCTGCCACCGCTCGCCGGGGGCGATCGGCTGGTGCGGGCCACCGTCGTTGCGCGCCGGAAGATGCATGCCGTGCCAGTGCACTGTGGTGAGCTCCGAGAGACGGTTCTCGACCATGACGCGAACCCGCTCGCCCCGAGTTGCACGCAAGGTGGGGCCGAGATAGCCGGCGTCGTATCGACCGTCGGTATAGCCCCAGGTCGGTGTCGATAGACCGGAGAGAAACTCGACCGATCCTGCGACGACAGCTAGCCCGAAGGTCCGGACACCGTTGTCATCGACGGTGGACTCCGCCAGGGCGGGTATCCGGAGCCTGTTGTCGAAGCTGAGCGTATCCACGGTGCTGATGGGAGCAGCCGCAGTGCGATCGTCCTCACAGCCCATGATTGCGAGAGTGGGCATCGCAGCCAGACCAGCCAGCAAACTACGGCGGCTGAGGCGGGCAGACATGAGGGTTTCTCCGTGAGTCGGGGATCGATACGCCCACCACGGTAGAAATCGAGCCGCCCGTGACCTACTCGCTGGAAGCGACAGATTGCATCGCTTTTCGACGTACGCCGGATCAGGGTAGGCCAGGTGTCGGCCGGGTTTCACAAACGACGCGTCGACTTACCTGCCGGTGGCCCAGGCCAGGGCTCTCACGGCACTAGCAAACCCCAGTAGCCCGCCCAGGCCAGCAGAATCGCGCCGGAAGCCCCCATGACCAGTCGGGGGCGATCGATCCCCTCGCTCGGTCGGCGGGAACCCCACCACCTGACGGCGATCATGATCACGCAGAAGCCGACAATGCCCGTTGACCCTTGGAGCAAGAGCCACGGGAGCGGACGACCCAGGACCACGGGGCCGATGACATTCGCAGCTGTGATCATCAAGAAAAGCAGGTAGACCGGAAGACCTAGGGTGGTGAGCAAGCCGGCCCCAACGAGTAGGCGTTGGGTACCGCCCAAACCGGCCATGGGGCGCCTGAGGATCCGATCTACGAGGTTGGCGAGGGGATAGAACGCGAACACCACCGTCAAAGTCAAGATCAGTCCGAGGTGCACCCAGGCCGCGACGGGACCCAGCGGAGCCAGCACCGGCGCGGGTGTCTCGGTGGTTGGTGGAGTGCCGAGTCGCGACCGCTCGGTGCGTCCGAGGCCGTCGATCCACTGACGCTCGTAGGCCCCGTAGCCGGCCGGTAGTGACCCAATTCGGTCGAAGCCGGCGTCTGCAGTGAGGTTGAGGTTATGGCGGACGCCACTGATGAACCGCATCGTGTAGCGGGTGTTACCTCCGCGGCGCAGTGCTTCCTCGATGGCCGCGCTGCTCGCCCGGGGGAGGGCGACCCGGTCGAACTCACCCCATTCGGCGAGCACCGGCTGCTGTACCTTCTGCCAAGCCGGGGTCGGGTCGAAGTTGGCCTCAGGGAAGAGACCGGCGCTGATCATCGTCCGAAGCGCGGTGATCTCGAGGCTGTGGGGGAGCGCCGCGCCTACGCCCGCGTGGCGGAGGAACTGATCGTAGCCCCAGGCGGTCTGCACCGCCGGTGTCACCCCGACCGCGCCGACCGTGATCACGAACTTGACCAGCCTCGACCGACTACAGGCGAGCGGGGCGACGTAGGCCCCTTCAGACTGGGCCCACAATCCCAGGCGAGATGGATCCACGTCGCGTCGGGTCGCCAACATTGCCACCGCCGCTATAGCGTCAGCGGCGAGCAAGCCGTAATCGCGTCTCAACAGGCTGTAGCCGACCGTCCGTTTGTCGTAAATGAGCGTAATGACGCCGCGCCGGGCGAACGCCTCCGCGGCCGGTTGCAGCTCTTGCCGGCCGCGGTTGCCGGCTCCCTCAAGCATGACCAATGCAGGGCGACGTTTCCCGCTCCGTTTGGGCGCCACGACGAGCCCGTGCAGGACCACACCACCGCCGCCGACGAACGTCACATCGGTGGTCGCGACGGGCTCCGCCTCGCCGATCGCCGCCGGAACAGAAACACCCGCGGCTGCGAGGATGGCCAGCAGCAAGACGGCACCCACCCGCCAACCGCGGCACCTGGCAGATCTGCTGGTTCGCTGTAGGAGGGGTCTGCGTTCCGTTCGCGGGTCCACTCCTCGGCGCCTGCGGGAACGACTCCTGACGGCCGGGTCTCTGGGGGTAGACATGAGACCTTCTCTGTGATGGCAGTAGGACGCTCATCACGGTAGGAATCGCGGCGTCGGGCCCCCACTCCCCTCAAGCGACAGCTCGGATCGCCTTTCGACGTACGCCACCTCAGGGTCGTTCGGGTCTCGCCGGGCGTCTACCGGGGGTGACCACGCCCGTCTCATACGCGATGACGACCAGTTGCGCGCGGTCCCGAGCCCCGAGCTTGGTCAGCATCCGGCTCACATACGTCCGGGCAGTAGCCGGGCTGATGTGGATCTCCGCCGCGATCTCATCGTTCGAAAGGCCGCGGCCAACCCCGACGAGTACTTCGCGTTCCCGCACGGTCAGCTCGTTCAGCCGCCCGCGATCGGCGACGCCCGCAGGACCAGAAACAATGCCCTCCATCACCTTGCGGGTGACCGATGCCGACAACAACGCATCTCCCGCAGCTACGACGCGAATCGCCTGGCGGAGGTCCTCGGGCTCGGCGTCCTTGAGCAGGTAGCCCGACGCGCCGGCCCGGATCGCCGCGAAGATCTGATCGTCCTCATCAAAAGTGGTCAGTATGACGATCGCCACCTCCGCCAGACGGGCATCGGCCGTGATCTGTCGGGTGGCCGCAATCCCATCCATACCGGGCATCCGGATGTCCATCAGTACGACATCGGGCTGGGTGCGAGTTACCACGGCGACCGCCTCACGCCCGTCCGCGGCCTCGCCGACGACGTGGAGGTCATTGCTGTTAGCCAGCAGCGCGCGCAGGCCACTCCGTACCAGGGCCTGATCGTCGGCTAGCACTACCCGAATCACGTTTCCGATCGCGCCTCCGCGGACGGTACCTGTGCGGATTGGGGCCACGGGAGCACCGCGGTCACGACGGTCCCAGCATCTGGGCCAGGACTGATCACTGTGAGTCGGCCACCTGACTCGGCTGCTCGCTCTGTCATGCCTTGTATGCCGTTACCGGCCACGATCGCGGCTGACCCACGCCCTTGATCACGAATGGTGACGGTAAGCGCCACGGATCCTCGGTCGAACGTTAAGACCACCCTGTGGGCGTTTGCGTGCCGGATGATGTTGGTCAGCGCTTCCTGAACAATTCGGTACACCGCTTGGCCTACCGCCCCCGGCACCTCTCGGCTATCCCCGGTCTCCAGAAGCTGCACGTCCAGGCCGTTCTCGCGAGCCTGTTCGACGAGCCGGGGGATCTCGCTGAGACCTGACGGCACGTCCGACTCCGAGTCCAGCGAGCGCAGTCGCCGAACCGTGCCTCGCAGCTCGCTCATGGTGGCGAGGCTGATAGTGCGGATCTCAGCTATCGCCTTTTGCGCGTCCGGTACCCGCGCCGGCAATGCTTCAGCGGCGACGGCCGACTGCAGTGAGATCAAGGCGACGTTATGGCCAAGCGCATCGTGCAGATCGCGGGCGAGCCGGAGCCGCTCTGCCGTTCGCTGCTCGATCGCCTGGCGCTCCTGCTCCAATCTGGCCTGGCGCTCGCGCTCCCGCTGAGACTCTTTGAGCAGCCGCCGGGACCGCGCCCCATCGCCCAGCGCCAGCGACGCTCCCATCAACGCGATCACCGGCGGGAGTTCATAGCCGATCAGCTGGCCGACGTCTCGGCCGCCGACGATCTGGAAGTACACCGCCAGCCCGACCAAGATCACCGAGATGATGATGCCAACGCGGAGCCGACCGGCCTCGGCCGCCGAGAACAACGCGGCCGCGATCGGCAGGGCGAGACCAATGGGCGGGTACTCCAGCGCGTAGTACATGCAGATGCCGAGCGAGGTGAGGATCAAGACCAGCACCGGATGCTGGCGGCGCAGCAGCAAGATCAATCCGAAGCCGAGGGCGAACAGATACGCCGGCCAGGATCCCGGCTGGCGGGCAGTCGAGCTGGTGAAGACGGCCACCGCGACAGCCATCGCGACTGCGTACGCGAGAAGGCCGTCCACCAAGGCGGGTGAGGTCCACACCGCTCGCGAGCGACCGAGGATGGCTGTCCTTGTCGCCATCCATTCACTTTAGGCGTTGACCGGACCAACACGGTTCACTCGCCCTGCGATCACCTGTGCGGGAAACAGCAGGAGCAGTCCAAACAGGCCGATGCTGGGCCAGAAGAGCGAAATGATCAGGGCGAGAAGGATTGTGCCAACGCTGAAGGCACTCGCGACGACATGCCGGCGACTCTCAGCCGTCGCCGCGTCATCTGTGAGTTCCGGGTGATTGGCGAGGTAGTTGGCGATGAGGAGGTTGAGCACGGAGACGGCCAGTAACGTGCCGATGTACAAGGCCGCAAAGCCTCCGTCGATGCCATCCTCGATCAGCGCGGTGGGAAAGGGCAGGAAGACGATCGCGGCCAGCCAGAACATGTTGAGCAAGACGATGCGCGCATTGTGGCGCCGAAGCGGCCGGAAGACGTCGTGATGAATCGTCCAGTAGTTGGCGATGACCGCAAATGAGAGCGCAAAGGCTCCGAGTGCTGCTGCTGTTCTCAACAACAACGTCCACCAGCGTCGCGCCTTCAGCCGGGTGGATTTCGGTCAGCGGGAGGATCAAGAGCGTGATAGCGATCGCGACAACGCCGTCACTGAAGGCAATGATCCGGTCGACGCTTGCTTCTCGTTCACGTGCCATTGCTCGCTTCAGCCTTCCGATTTGATCAGGCGCCTCCGTCGGCCTTGGCAAAGTACCGGAGTCAGCGTGACCGTGCGCGACCCGGATGAGATCACGACCCGGATGAGATCACATTGACGTCAGGTCGGCTCCGGAGGGTGCGCGATAGGGATCGAAGGAGCGTAGGTCAGCCAATTGCAGTGCGCGCGCGACGTCGCTGGCAGACAGCACGCCGATCACTCGGCCGACGTCGTCGACGACGACAGCGCGCCCGTCCGCACAGCCGTGCATGCGCTCGAGAAGCTCGACGAGAGGATCCTCGGGGCGCGCAGTCGGTACCTCGCTCGGCGCGCAGGCAATGTCTCGCAATCGAGTGGTCGCACGAAGCTCAGGCGGCACTGCGCGTACCCGGTTGAGGGTGACCAACCCGGTGAGCCGCCCATGATCATCAACAAGCGGATATGTGGAGAACTGGTGAGTCAGGGCCACCCTGGCGGCGAAATCGTCGACCGTGAGGCTCCCGTCGAGGACCGTTGGCTGCCCGGTCATTGCCTGACCAACGGTGAGACCGGCCAGGCGACCGTCCACCTTGGCCTGCTGCTCCTCGGCGGTCGCGCCACCAACGATGAACCAGCCGATCAGCGCAAGCCAGATCCCGCCTAGCCCGCGACCGGTGACCAGTTGCAGTATGCCGAGAGCGATCATGACAAAGCCAAGAATCCGGCCAACCCGAGCGGCGTTCACCGCAGCTGTGTGCCTATTGCCTCGCCACTGCCACAGCGCCGCTCGCAGCACTCGGCCGCCATCCAGCGGTGCAGCAGGAATCAAGTTGAAGACGCCGAGCGCTGCGTTGGCCATGGCTAAATAGGCCAGCACGCCGAAGGGCAGGCCAGCGTTGCCCAACCACGCAATCCCTCCTGCAGCCAGACCGAAGACGACGGCCAACGCGAAACTCGTCAGCGGGCCGACGATCGCGATGCGAAAGTCCGCACCCGGCGTACGCGCCTCGCCCTTGAGCTGCGCAACACCACCGAGAAGCCACAGCACGATGCTCTCGACCTCGATGCCGTTCCGACGGGCGACCAGCGAATGCGCCAGTTCATGGGCCAACAGCGACCCCATGAACAGCAGCGCGGCAATAATCGCGGCGATGACGTAGCCGACGATGCTCCGGCCCGGATAGGCAGCCGGCAACTGGCCCGTCGCAAGTCCGGCCACCAAGATGGCAACGATGAGAAACACGCTGGCGTTGATCCCCACCTTGATGCCAGCGATGCGGCCAAGCGAGATAGACGCTCGCACTATCATCACCTCCGAAATCCGCAGACATCCTTATTCTGCTCGCACGATCCAGGGCCCAGGATCGTGACGCCAGTAGTAGCGGAGTTCCGCGGCCCTAGCGGCCATGGGCGAGGATGCCTTACGGCGACACAATGGATGCCGCGCGTGCACTCGACCTGGCTCGGACAAACGGTTCGCCCAGGAGCTGAGGAGGTGTATTCGATGTCGTCGATGATCGAAGGCCCTGATGTTCATGATCAAGGCGACTCCGAGGCCGATTTGCAGGACTGGTCGCTCGGCCGGTTGTTGTCCACGGCCGCCCGGTTGGTTGAGCATGACTGGAACGACTGGCTGGCCACCCACGACCTCACGCACGCCGGCCTGCTTGCCCTGCACGCGTTGCAGGCGGGCCCGTTGACCCAGCGTCAGTTGGCGGCTGCCAATCGGGTGGAAGAGCAGACGATGAGCCGGGTGGTGGCCCGCCTCGAGCGCGCCGGGTATGTGACCCGGGAGCGCGATCACGCCGACCGGCGCCGGCTGGTGATCAACAGAACGGACCGCGGATCGCGCGTCTTCGCCCGCGTCCAGGCCGACGAGGTCTCCGATCAGCTCGTCGCGCAGCGGATCGCCGATCCGCGACAGTTTCGCGCCGAGCTGGTGCGAATCGTTGCGTCAGCACGCAGGGGCCGGGGAGAGGCTGCAGGCTAAACAATCCATTTGGGCTGCATCTTCCACGAGGACATCCTACCACGACGACATCTACCACGACGACACGGCATCAGGTCATGGTGACGAGCTCGGCCGCAAGCATCCAGAAGCGCTTGGCTTTGCCTTCATCTGACCCGTCGGCGCTGGGCTCCGCGACTTGCCGGTCAGAAAGGTAGCGGCCGCCCGCTCCAGCAAGCTCTGGCGCGTCGAGCGCCCAGACGACATCCTCCGCAGCCTGCTCGACAGAGGTCGTAAACCGGAAATGGGGGAGTATCCGGCGGAGCAGGAAACGCTGCCACCCGCTGGTGTACTGCGCCGCCGTGCTCGGCACAAAGCCCGGGCAGATGGCGTCACAAGTCACCGGATCCGGCAAGCTCCGGTCGAGTTCCTTCGCCACCCAGATGGTGGCCAGCTTGGAGTTCTTGTACGCCCGGTCCGGACTGTACCCATGCTCGAGATTGGGGTCGTTGAAGTCGAAGTCGACGGCATCACCCCGAGAACCGGGCAAGTGGAGCCGTGAGGTCAAGATCAGCACCCGTGCAGCAGGTGCAGCGACGAGTGCCGGCTTCAGGGCAGTCGTCAGTAGCAGAGGTCCCAGGGCGTTGGTGGCCAGCGCCACCTCGATACCGTCTGGCGTCGTCTCCCGCTGCGGTGCTGGCCGTAGCACACCGGCATTGTTGATCAAGCCGTCGATCGCCCGCCCCTCGACCAGCAGCCGCTGCGCGCAGGAGCGAATCGAGGTCGGCGAAGCAAGATCGCACACCTCCATCCGGATCTTGGCTGCCGGATGCTCGACCTTCAGCTGCTCCACCGCGGCCGTACCGCGATCCGGATCGCGGGACGTGAAGATCACCTCGTCGCCCCGATCAGCCAGGATTGCGACCAGGGCACAGCCGATTCCCCGATTGCCACCGGTCACCACGATGGTGCGCGCGCAGTCCTCACGGCGCTGAGCAGCCGTCATGCTGTGTGGTGATCCACGGCCGGCGACTCGAGGCTCGAACCGGAGTCAGGATGTGATCGAATGGCGTCGGCGATCTTGAGCCCGATCCAAACCAGGCCAGCGATGACGCCGACCAGACCGTACTCGATGATCGGGATCCATGTCACCTCGAACAGCCGAGGCCAGCCGCGCCAGCTGTGCACGGTCACGGCCATGACATAGCCAATAGCGATCAAGGTGCGAGTTCGCCGGGACAGGCCGACACCGTGCATCTGCGCCAGCACGAAGATCATCAGAAATCCGAACAAGAACATCGGCCACATGCCGTGCGGGCCGGAGCTCATCACAGCGACGAGCGTGCCGTGCACCGCGACCAGAAGCTCCAGGGTCAATGTCCAGTAGCGATTGACATGGGAACGGGTATAAAACAAGCTGCCCTGCACCAGCAACAGGAACATATAGAAAAAGCCGATCAGGTGGCCCGCGGTGTTCACCATCGGGTGATACCAGAACGTGTAGATGGCCGCCCAGCTGAACAGGTAACCGTGATAGCGGCGGAGAAAGTCGGTGATCCGCCGAGAGATCGGCAGTGGCTTGCCGACGATCAGGCCGCGGCGCGGATTCTCCATCAGCAGAACGACGACCAGCAGCAAGATCACCGAGCCCTGTGAGCTGTAGATCGAGACATCCTGGGCGAGGCCGTCGAAGAACACCTGCGTCTGCACCATGTGCAACAGGATGAAGCCCAGGTTGGCCGCCAGCGCGATGACGTTGATGCGATGCAGTCCTGACGTGTAGCGGCGCACGTGATGCTGGGCGTAGAAGATCAGTCCCCAGGCGACGAGCTGATGCCCGACGTACGCCGACCAGGCCGACAGTCGGGTCCATGCTGTCGGGTCGGTCAACTTCCAGTAGTACCAAGAGGCGCCCTGGTCCAGAGCGAAGTCGATCCCGGACAGCTGCTGCCCGAGAGCCCACACGGCGGCGGTGAGCAGCAGGCAAGCAATGATGCACCAGAGCAAAGGTGATCGCACCCACCGATTACTCAGCACGCTGAGTATTTAAGCACGCAGCTCAAGAGTGGGCGAGGATGGCGGAGTGGAGTATGAGGTTGTCGCTGAGGCGTATCGGGACTTGGAGCAGGCTTCGGGTCGTTTGGTCTTGATTGATCGGTTGGCAACGCTGCTGGCCCAGACCCCGCAGGAGTTGCTGCCCACGGTCTGTTATCTGTGCCAGGGGCTCATCGCGCCGGAATTTGCCGGGGTAGACCTGGGGCTGGCCGAGAAGCTGGCCCTGCGCGCTGTGGCCACAGCCACCGGCGTCGAGCCTGAGCAGGTTGTCGCCGCGGTGCGAGACGCCGGCGATCTCGGCCAGGCAGCCGAGCAGTTGCTGGCAGCGACAGCCGGGGAGCGGGCGCCGAGTCTGCAGGTTGCCGTCGTCGTCGACACGCTGCACCAGATCGCGGGCGCTGAAGGGCCCGGTTCGCAGGGCCGCAAGCTCGAACTGCTGGCTGGCATCTTGGCGTTGGCAACCCCGCTGGAGGCTCGCTACGTGCTGCGTCTGGTGACCGGCAGCCTGCGACTGGGGATCGGCACGCCGACGATCCTGGACGCGCTGGCGCAGGTGTACGCCAGCGGTCGCAAAGACCGGCCGGTGTTGGAGCGGGCGTACAACATCTGCTGCGATCTCGGCCTGGTCGCGGGCACGCTGGCCTCTGGGGGACTGGCCGCGGTGGAGAACCTACGCGTGCAGCCCGGAAACCCAGTGCGGGTGATGCTCGCCCAGCGGTTGTCCGACGCCGGCGAGATTCTCGCGAGACTGGGTGGGCAGTGCACGGCGGAATACAAGTACGACGGCATGCGACTGCAGGTACACCGCACTGCCGATGGGCGAATTGAGTTGTTCACCCGGCGCCAGGAGCGCGTCAGCAGCCAATTCCCCGACGTGGTTGAACTGCTGCAAGACGGGCTGGTGCCGCGCGAGGCGATCCTGGAGGGCGAGGTCGTGGCCTACGACGCCGCGGCAGGCGAGCTGCGCCCCTTCCAGGAGGTCATGTTCCGGCGCCGGAAACATGGAATCGCCGAAGCAGCCAGAGACGTGCCCGTGGCATCTGTTCTGCTTCGAATTGCTATACGCCGATGGTCGGGATCTCACGCGGCTGTCCTATCTGGATCGTCGGGCGCAGCTCGCGGAGGCGGTCACGTTGTCGGACCGGCTCCGGCTGACCACGGCGCTGGACGTGGCGACCGCGCCCGCGCTGGATGCCGCGTTCGAGCAGGCTGTGGCTGACGGCTCGGAGGGTCTGGTCTGCAAGTCCAGCAGCCCGGAAGCGATCTATCAGGCTGGCGCCCGTGGCTGGTTGTGGATCAAGCTCAAGCGTGATTACCGAACCGAGCTGGCCGATACCGTGGACCTCGTCGTTGTCGGCGCGTACGCCGGAAGAGGCCGGCGGCGGGGCACCTACGGTGCGGTGCTGCTGGCCGCGTACGACCCGGAGGCGGAGACCTATCAGACGGTCGGCCGGTGCGGCACCGGCTTCTCCGACGCTGAGCTGGCAGCACTTCCGGCAAGGTTGGCTCCACTCATCAGGACGCAGCGACCTGCGCGAGTCGACTCGCGCGTTCCCGCAGATGTGTGGTTCGAACCGAGCGTCGTCGTCGAAGTGCTCAGCGCCGAACTCACGCTGTCGCCCAACCACACCGCTGGTTGGGGGCAGCTCAAGGACGAGGCCGGCCTGTCCATGCGGTTTCCCCGGTTCACCGGACGTTGGCGTGATGACAAGGAGCCTCAGGACGCGACGACCTCTCAGCAGCTCGTCGAGCTCTATCGCACCGCACGCCGAGCGCCCGCCGGGTGAGGCAACAGGCTATGCCAGGGTCAGCACCCTGACGCCTGCAACGCGCGCCAAGCGAGCAGCCCAGCTCCTTGGCGTCCGGCGTCGCCGGTAAACCTTCCATTCGAGATGGTCGGAGCCGGCCGCCAGGCGAGCCCGGCTTGTACCTCGCGAGTGAGCGGATCCAGCAGTGCTGCGCCGGCGGCCGCCATGCCACCGCCGATGATGATCAGTTCCGGGTCCATCAGGAGGACGTAGCTCACCAGGGCGTGGCCCAGGGCACTGATCGCTTCGGTGAAGACCTGATCGGCCAGCGGATCGCCCGCTGCCGCGCGACTGATCACGTCTTGGGCAGGAACATTCCTGGCGCCACTGACGGCGGCATATCGGCGTGATACCGCGGAGGCACTGGCATAGGTCTCAGTGCATCCGCGTTGCCCGCAGGCGCACCATTCTCCGTCTGGAAATACCGGGAGATGGCCCAGTTCGCCAGCCCTGCCAGTGGCGCCGGGCAACACCTGACCTCTCGTGATCACAGCCGCTGCGATCCCGGTGCCCAAGGCGACGAACAGAACCTCCTGAAACCCTCGGCCGGCACCCAACTTGAGCTCTGCCAGCCCAGCGGCGCGTACGTCGTGGTCCAGGACCACCGGCAGGCCAACGGCGTCCGCAACGATCTGGCGCAGTGGAAGCTGTTCCCAGCCGATGTTCGTGGCGTACACGGCGATTCCTTGCCGCGCGTCCACGACCCCGGGGACCACGAGGCCTACCGAGCGCAGCCGCGCAGCCTCGGGTAAGTGGCCTCGCAGCTCTACGACGGCGTCAATGATTGCTGCTACGACCGCGTCCGGGCCGAGGTGGGTGGGCGTTGGCTGCGCGCTGTGACCGTACTCGACTCCGTCAGAATCGAGCAACGCGGCCTTGATCGTGGTACCGCCGACATCGACTCCGACGACAAGATCGCGTCGAGCGGCATGATGGCCGCCCCTGGAGCGCATGGCGGTCATGTCAGGAAAGCAGAACCGACCGTGACAGGTGCCGAGGTTCGTCGGGATTGAGCCCCTTGGCCTCGGCCAACGCGACGGCGAGTCGCTGCGCTCTGATCAAATCCGCCATCGGGTCAAGACCGCTGCTTTCCACGTACGCGCCAGTCGCCCTGAGGTCCTCCAGCAGCCCAGGCGGAGGAGGACCGAAAATCCAGACTGTCGAGGATCGCCCAACCACGCTGATAGGACCATGACGGAATTCCATGGCCGAGTAGGACTCTGTCCACGACTGGGAGGCCTCACGCAGTTTCAATGCCGCCTCGTTCGCGATGCCGACCGACATGCCGCTACCCAGGAAGGTGAATTGAGAAGAGTCGAGGGCGCGGCGCGGCAACGGGTCGATCAACGCGGCCTGCCCCTGCGTGACTGCAGCGGTAAGGTCTGCACCCAGCCAAGCACGCCACAGCGCCAGGGACGTGGTGGCAAACCGTGTCTGAACAACTGACCTCTCGTCGGCGAAATCCAAGATCACGTGATGATCGGCTAGCTCGACGACCGGTGTGCTCGGGTCGGCGGTGATCGCGACCGTACGCAGCGCGGGCTCGTTTTGTACGGTCTCCAGCAGTCGGAGCACCTCTGTGGTCGTGCCGCTGCGGGTCAGCGCGACGAGAGCTTCATAGGAGCGGCCAGTCGGAAATTCTGAGGCGGGAAAAGCATCGGTTTCGCCATCGCCCGAGCGTTCCCGCAAGTACGCGAAGCTCTGGGCCATGAAGTACGAGGTGCCGCATCCGATGATGGCTACCCGTTGACCACGCTCGGGGAGGGCTTGCCGGACCTGTTCGGTCGGTCCGAGCTTCGCGGCCCGGGCCCAAGCCGTCGGCTGGTCAGCAATCTCTGTTGACACGAACCTGGACGGTCGAGCGGGCTCGTCCCTCAGCTCAGCGCCTGACACGTGTGCCATTCTCCTCTTGGCGTATTGTCCAGGGCCATGGGCCACCGGACGCATCGGAGCTGAGGCCCGGTGAGCACCGCCTCCGCCATCATCCACTCCGTCCGGCTGATCAGCGCAGGCCTCGACCATTCCGACGCTTTCGTGGCTTTCGAAGACGGTCGGGTCCTCGCCACAGGGACCGGCAGCGGCTGGCGGGAGCTCGCCGAGAATGACACTGAGGTTCTCGACGGCGTCGGACACGTGCTCACGCCGGGGCTTCTCGACATCCACAACCACGGCGGCGCCGGGGCCTCGTACGGCGAGGACGGCGATGCCATCCGTACGGCCATGCGACTCCACCGCCAGCACGGCACCACCCGTCAGTTGCTGTCGTTGGTCACCGCTTCACCCGACGTTTTGATTTCCCAAATTCATGTCGCGGCGGCCGAGACCCGGCGAGACCCCGGGATCCTCGGGATCCACCTCGAGGGACCATTTCTGTCGAGCAAGTATTGCGGGGCGCACGATCCAGCTCTGCTTCGCGACCCCGATCCCGATCTGGTCAAGCGGCTGCTCGATGCGGCCGACGGCACTCTGCGCCAGGTCACGATGGCGCCGGAGCGAGTTCACTTCGTCGAGTCCGCGCAGATCCTGCGCGAGGCAGGCGTCGTCGTCGCTGCCGGGCACACGGCCGCGACGTTCGAACAGGCCCAGGCAGCGATCGACGCGGGGGCTACCCTGCTCACTCACACCTTCAACGCGATGCCTGGCGTGCATCACCGTGCGCCCGGACCGGTGCTCGCATTCGCCGACAACCCCGGTGTTTGGCTGGAGGTGATCAACGACGGTGTTCACGTACGGCCAGAGGTGGTCCGAATGCTCTGCCGGTTGGCTCCCGGACGGGTGGCATTCGTCAGCGATGCGATGGCAGCCGCGGGTGCCGGTGACGGGCGATACCGTATCGGCAACCTGGACGTCGAGGTCGCCCATGGAGTCGCGCGACTGACCGGACGAAGCTCGATCGCCGGCTCAACCCTCACGTTGGATGTCGCGATCGCCCGCGCTGTCCAGAACGTGGGCCTGACCCCCGTCCAGGCGATCGAAGCCGCCACCGTCATCCCCGCTCAGATTCTTGGAGTGGAGGACCGGTTCGGCCGCCTGGAGCCTGGACACGTCGCCGACGCGGTCCTTTTCGACAGCGACTGGCAGGTGCGCGGGGTCTGGATCGATGGGCGGCCGGTAGGGGAGTGGGAGCGACAAGCAATGGACGATAAGCAATGGAAGTAGTCATCAGTATGACCCCGGACGAGGCGGGGATATTGGCCGCCGACGCGATCGCCGAGCTCGTGGGGCATCGGCCCGAGGCCGTCCTCGGCGTTGCGACCGGATCAAGTCCATTGATCATCTACGACGAGCTCGGCCGCCGGGTGGCGCAAGGTTCCTTGTCGCTGGCGAAGACGCGAGCGTTCATGCTCGACGAGTACGTGGGGCTTGCGGAGGACCATCCGCAGCGATACCGCAATGTCATCCGAGATGAGTTCGTGGACAAGGTCGATATTGATCCCGCTCAGGTGCTCGGGCCGGACGGGCTGGCCGCGGATCTAGTGAGCGCTTGCGAGGCGTACGAGAGAGCCATCGCTGACGCCGGCGGTGTGGACCTACAGATCCTCGGAATCGGCACTGACGGTCACATCGCGTTCAACGAGCCGGGCTCATCGCTCGCCTCCCGTACCCGAATCAAAACCTTGACCAGCCAGACTCGTAGGGACAACGCTCGATTTTTCGGCGGAGATGTGGAGTCCGTCCCGCAGCACTGCCTGACTCAAGGCATCGGCACCATCCTCCAGGCCCGTCATCTCGTGCTCGTGGCCTCGGGGCGCGGGAAGGCGGAGGCCGTCCATCAGCTCGTGGAGGGATCCGTGTCAGCGATGTGGCCGGCGACGGCGCTACAGCTTCACCCGCACGTCACTGTGCTACTGGATACCGCCGCCGCTTCGCGCCTTCAGCTCGCCTCGTACTACATCGAGACCTACCAGGGGAAACCGAGTTGGCAGGGGTTCTAACTGTGCTCGCCACGCTGCTGCCCGGGTTCGCGGGGACTGAACTGCCCGCGTGGCTGCGGCACCGGCTCCGGGCAGGTTTGGGAGGTGTTTGCCTCTTCGCACAAAACATCTCCTCGACCGAACAGCTGCGGGCGCTGACGGATTCGATCACTGCCGAGAACCCGTACGCGATCATCGCCATCGACGAGGAAGGCGGTGATGTCACGCGACTCTTTGCCGCTACCGGTGCACCGTTTCCTGGAAACGCCGTGCTGGGCAGGTTGGACGACCTCGACAACACGCGCGAGACCGCCGCCGCGATCGGCTGGTCGCTGCGTCGGGCCGGCTGCACGGTCAACTTCGCTCCCTGTGTCGACGTCAACTCCCGCACCGACAATCCGGTGATCGGCGTACGCAGCTTTGGTGGCGACGCCGAAATGGTGGCGCGGCACGGACGCGCCTGGGTGGCTGGCCTGCAGTCGACCGGCGTGGCCGCAAGCGCCAAGCATTTCCCAGGACACGGCGATACGGCGCAGGATTCACACGTCTCGCTGCCGGTGGTCGACCGTTCTCTCGCCGAGCTGCAGGAACGCGAGCTGCTGCCATTCGCCGCTGCCATCGAAGCCGAGTGCCGCGTGATGATGACGTCCCACATCCTGCTGCCGCAGCTGGACAGCAACCACCCGGCGACCATGAGTCGCGTTGTGTTGCATGATCTGCTGCGGGGAGAGCTGGGCTTCTCCGGCGTGGTTGTCAGCGACGCCCTGGACATGGCCGGCGCCTCCAGCTCCTTGGGGATGGCTGGGGCGGCCGTCGGCGCATTACGAGCTGGCTGCGATCTGCTCTGTCTGGGAACCGAGAACACCGATGGTCAGCTGACCGAGATCGAGCGGGCCGTGAAGAGCGCGGTCGCCGAGGGCGCCGTTTCTTCGGAGAGGGTTTCAGAAGCCGCGGATCGGGTGCGAGGTCTGGCAGAGGACCTGATTACCGCTCAGCGGACAGCCGGGCCGCCTCCTAGCTCCGCGCCGAGTTGGCCCGGTGACGAAGCCGCACTCCTCCGCGCCTTCGATGTGCAACCTGGAGCGTCGAACTGGCGCGCGAGGGCCTCGGGGGGATACACGGTCGTGCGCCTTGAGGCGAACCCCAACATCGCCGTTGGAATCACACCATGGGGACCTTTCGCCTCCGAGGGATTCACCAGGCAGCCGATGTATGTGGTCACATCGGAGCGATCGGGGCTGCCGGCCTTTCAACCTGATCAACCCGTACTCGTCGTTGGACGCGACATCCACCGGCACCCCTTCGCACGACAAACAATTGACTGGCTGCGTTTTCAACACGTTGATGTGCTCGTCGTCGACATGGGTTGGCCATCAGAAGATCGCCGGTACGCCGATGTCGCCACGTTCGGTGCCTCGCGCCTGATGGGTCGTGCGCTACTGGAATGGCTGACCGCCACCGCTTAGGCGCGTGACCTCGGCCTGGATTGTGCGGAAGAAGGTCTCGTCAACCTCGCGACCCATATGGCGAAGAACCAACACTGCCGCACCCACCAAGCCGTCCGAAACCGGAACGACATGATCACCGGCCACAAGAGGCACGAGCTCGGTCCGAAGGCTGAGCGGCGCAGTCAGCAGGCCACGGACCAGGACACTGCCGCCTACCACGACCGGGCCTGGCAGATCGGGCGCCCAGATGGCAGCAAGCAGGTCTGCGAGCGCCGCCGAGGCGCCGACGAGGATGGGGCGAGCCACAGGATCTTCGTGAGCAGCGAACGCGAGTGGTGCGAACTCGGCCAAGGAGATCGGCGGTCGGGCGTACAAGGCTGAGACCAACTCGCGCAAGATTTCCGCACGCCTGGTCGAGGTACTCGTCTCGGCCTCAATCCCCACGGCCTTGAGAAGGAGACCGGTCAGCGCAGTGTCCGGCCCCTGCATATCCAGGGAGGCGACCACAGCCCGAGCCACGGCATGTCCGATCCAAAAGCCGCCGCCCGCATCGCCGAGAAGCCAACCTTTGCCGCCCACCACCCGGTCCTGCCGGCCTGCCCGAATCCTGGCCGCCACGGTCCCTGTTCCCGCGATCAAGGCGTAACCGTTCCGCGCGGCAGTCCCGGAGTGGAAGATGCCGAGCAAGTCGTGATCCAAGACGACTTGGCCGACACCCAGCGCAGCAAGCCTGTCCGCGACCTGCTCCCTGAAGTCGGCGGTCTTTTCGCCTGCCATCGCGATCAGAGCCAACGCAGGCCGCGCGGAGCCAGCTAAGCCTGCGAGAGCCTGCTCGGCTGCCGAACCGATGCCGTTCACCGCCTCGCGGATGCCAGCTGCTGTTGGATTCCCGCTACCGGCACGGCCGTAGCCGTGCGCGCGTCCAGCACTGTCGATCACGACGGCCCGGGTGCTGGTGCCCCCGGCATCGATTGCGAGAAACATAATTTGATTGTCAGGCCAGACTTCTCAGGCGGCCATTCCGGTGGGTAGTGGTTCGTCGACTCCACGGAATCCCAATCCATCCGATGTCACTGTCGGTCGCGCTCGAGCCACCCACAGCGTGATCCCGCTCTAGCCGAGTCGTGCGGGCTGGCCGCGTGTCATCACGCTCGGCTCCGCCCGCCCGATGAGTTTTGCCTGCTGTCTGAGTCTGATCAGGCGGACCTTGGTACGCGGGCGGGAGGCCGGAATGTTCCTGGAGGGTCAAAATGCGGTGGTCTACGGAGCCGGAGGCGCGCTGGGCGCGGTCTCCCGGGCGTTCGCCCGCGAGGGTGCGGCGGTCTCCCTCACCGGCCGCCGCATGGCGCCGCTCGATGCGGCTGCGACGGAGATCCGGGCCGTCGGCGGGGCCGCCGAGACGGCTGCGATGCCGCCACCGGCACCTACTACCAGCTCTATACCGACGATCGGAACGTCTGCCGGATCTACCAGATGAGCATCGGCAACGGCGAGTGGAGGCTCCGGCGCGAGGGCGAGCCCTTCAACCAGCGCTTCACCGACGTCGTCGTTCTCGCGGAGACGGACTCGCCCGATATGACCCGAGACGGCCGGGGACTCCACTGAGTATCAGGCGCTGGTCGACCATCTGACTGCGGGCTCGCACCGTGTGCACGCAATCGCCGCCCGCAACATTAAGCGTGTTGGAGATGTCGATAAGTGTCGCCCTGGAACTTTCCTCTTCAACTATTTCATCGGCGAGGACCAGCAGGTGGTCTTGGAGCTTTGGGACTACCTCGCCGGGTGGTACCAGGTAGAGACGGGCCTGGACAACTTCACGGTGCTCGCCCCGTTGGAGGGTGAGGCCTCCAATTTCATCATCATCAACCACGCCCGGTGGGATGGCAGCCTAGTCAGCGTGCTTGCCAAGCAGTTAGCGAAGAAGAGCTTCCGGTCCTACGTCCTGGGCAACCTTGACGCGAATCAAGTTGGCGCTATGCCCGTCATCTATCGCCTTACCTGACCTCGATCGAGATCGCGTGGGCCGTTATGCCGATGTACTCGACCAACTACCAGACCCGCCGTCCACCCGCCCGCCCTCTCGACACCGTCCCACAATGGTCCTATCCGTACGGCGCCGGGTTCGGCCTCGTCCCGCGTCATGACGGCACCACCGCTGAACTCGGGCGCATCTGGTCGGGAAGGCTGAGCCGGGGAGACGAGTGGTGGCCCGATGAGTCGCGTTGCCCGCTCGGCCTCCGACAGTTCAGCCAGCACTGCGTCACCGTGCTGTTTGGCAAGCATCCGCTCGAAGCGTCGCTCGAAACCACCGGGTGCAAACATGCAAAGGAGTCGCCCTTCGTCGGTTCCAAAGTTTCCCAGCGTGTGGGGTACGTCCTTGGGCGCGCATGCCCATGTGCCAGGACCACCGGTAACGACCTCCTCGCCAACCTGCAAGGACAGTTGACCGGCGAGCACGTAGAAGGCCTCCGCGTGCGTGGGATGCAGGTGCAGCGGCGGCCCGGAGACACCAGGTGAGAGGGCCATCTCCACCACACCCAGAGCTCCGTCGCAGTCTGCTTCACCCAGCAGGATTCGCAACGACTCCGCGACACTCGGCCCCCGAATGATCACGCCCGAACCACCCGTCATCTCAAACCTCCGTCTCTTCAGCGCCGAAATCGGCAGCGTGTTCACTGGTCAGCCCGCTTTACCGCCGATCACCGACAAGTCGGCCATCTGGCCCACCAGCAGATCGTCTGCCATCACCTCCTCGCTGGGAATCACAGCATGCTAGTCACAAGCTCTTCGTTACCGTGCCAACCTGGGCGAGCTCCTTGCGCAGGAAATGCACTCGGCAGCTTTGCCAGCTCGCCCCGTACATCACTGCACCGACGGCTTGCTTGAGGCCGCTGTGGATGTCAGAGATGACCAGCTGCACCCCGCCAGCCCGCGAGCCTTCAACGAGCGCAAGAATGCGGTCCAAAAGCCACCGTCCTCCGAGTCGCCGACATCGAAGCCGAGCACCTCGCGGTGGCCGTCGCCGTAACTCCGTGGCTATCACCACCGCCTGAGAGACTACCCTGTGGGACCCGGGCCTTGCGTGGTGGATCGAGGTAGACATACTGACAGCTGGCGTCGGCGTGGGGGCGGTCGCGGAACGCCGCCACTTCCACGTCGAGGTCTGCGCATATCCTCGGCACCTCCGACTTGGAGATACCAGAGTCGATGCCCAGCGCCTCCACCAGGTCGTCGACCTTGCGGATCGACACACTGTGCAGGTATACACCATCACCACCGCGTACAACTCCTGATCCACCCGCCGACGCCGCTCCACAGCGACGGGAAGAACGACCCCGAGCGCAGCTTCGAGATCGACAGCTCCAAATCACCAGCCGTGGTCGACAGCACCCGCGTCTATAACCGTTCCGCTACGCCGTCCGCTCCGGATGTTCCCACGGGCTGTCACTGATCACCACGTTAGCTCGGCATCAATCAGAGCCCCATAGATAGCCCATGCGGAGCGCGTCGAGAATATCAACACTATCGGCGAAACCTACATGGGGCTGGCGGGTTGCCCGAGCGACCCCGGACCACCCTGGTGGTCGCTCACACGGCTCTAGCGTTGGGAGGAGGTTGCGCCGATCGCTGGCTGACCGGACGGGGTGGTTCGTGGTCCGGATCGAGATCGACATTTGCCGGGGTTGGCGGCGTGATCGGTCTGCAATTTCATCTACTACTTCTGAAGCGACACTTGAACACGGCGAGCCCGATAGAGTTCCAAGAAGCCGTGCTCTGTTCGTGCAGCCCGCCCGTGAACACGTAGGCGCAGCGGCGCGTACCTCCTCGTCTACCGCGCGCATGCTTTCTATCATCTTATCAGCAGGTCGGGAGCGGCAGGTTCCGTCTGGCGGGTATATGCTGAGATGTTGGCTTGATGGTCGGGCTCCTCTCTTGTCGGCCGGCGCGGTTGCGGGCCGTATTGACGGTTGCCCGCGGCCGATCGGAAGGATTCTCACGGTTCTAGTCCTGTCCGTTCGTAGGAGGCCATTAGGCCGCCTTTGTCGTCGGTGAGGAGTCGGGTGAACAGCACCTGATGCGCGCTCGATCTCACGAACATCCGGTGGAGGGTGTCGAGCACGATGTGTTGCCGCATCAGCAGGTATTCATCGATCAGGTCGGCGGCCATCCGCGCGGCGATCTTTTCCCCGGTACATATGATCACGTGGTTGTCACTCGATGCAGGCTGGAGAGCGGCCACCGCCGCCTTACATCGCCGTCCCGGATTGTCGAGGTCGGCCGTCCAGCTTGACGTGGTTGATCACAACTACCTTGCCCATCTGCCCCGTCCTTTGCTCTAGGCAGCGCCACCATGTGCGACTGCCTGCGGTTGCTGCAGACCGGCACTATCAGCGATCTCTGCCGCCCTACACCGAACGAGCCAGGCCCAAGTTCTCCATTCTCATCGTGACTGCGATTCTTGAGTTAGCCCCAGGATGACCGTTTGATCTGGTCCGCCGTTGAGCTGTCATCCGCGTTTGCACGAGTTGAATGCGCATGATTGGTCTTTCCGTGAGCTCCTGGCAATCTCGAAGAACCCTGCCATAGCGAAGGTGGATGCATAGCCCGTGCTCGTCGCGCTCCGTGACACCGTGCCGTCCAGGGGATAGGCCTCAAGAGCAGGTGCACCCGCAGCGCGCGCGTACTCTATCACTGCGAGATCAGCGCAGTCATGATTCCCTTGCGGCGCTGGCCTTTGCGAATGTAGAAGCAACTGATGTACCAGACAGAACGTCATCGACGCGTCGAGTCCGGAAAGCCCGCTCGAGTCCTGGCACCGCCTCACGTGTAACCCGACACCAGCCACGCCACCTGTCTCGAAGCGCGAGCAGGCCCGGTGGGGTCCTTGCTTGACCGCTTTCTCTATATCGACGCGGTTGCTCGCCACTGGTCGGCGTCGGTGTCGATGCCCATCGGCGCGACGCACCAGCATCGGCCCGCCGAGCCGCCCTGGTCGAGTAGGTCCGCCAACGTTCACCATGTACGTGGTCAATGTTTCGATCTCCAGCTCGGATTCTGCCGTTGCTTTCATGTCTTTACCAAAGCACAGGCGTCTCTCCGGCACCGCATACATCCGCATGCCTGGTGCGATTGCTCTGCCTTGGGTGCACTGCTGCGTTCTCCGCCAGCTTACTGAGCTCTCGATGCGTCTTCTGACCTTCTCGCTTGGCTCCACCCATCCCCGCAATGCCGCAGGCGCCGAGCATACTCATGAAGACTCCACGGAAGCTCAATCCATCCGATTGAGCGCGAGTTCATACCGACCTGCCGCCATCGGGCAACCGGTGTCCACCTTCTACGACCTCACCATCCGGAAGCTTTCGGCGGCGACGGTCCTGACGCCGTTCGCGCCGGATGTGGATCGCTCGAGACCGGCCAGAAGCGTCCCGAGGAGGCGCTCGAGCGTGCGGCGCTCGCTCAGCGTGAGTGACCGGAGGAGGCGCTCCTGGTTGGCGAGGTGGGCCGGCATGGCCCTCTCGATGACGGCCTTGCCCTTGCGGGTCAGCCGGACCAGGGTGCCCCGGCGATCGCTCGGATCGGGCCTACGCTGCACCAGGCCGGCCTCGGCCAGCCGATCCAGGCGTTTGGTGATCCCGCCGGAGGTCAGCATCGTCGCCCGCCTCAGGTCCGTCGGGTTCAACTCGTAGGGGCGCCCTGCCCGCCGGAGCGCGGCGAGCAGGTCCGTCCACCCGGGCTGTAGACCGAGGGCGGCCAGCGGCGGGGCAAGGGCCGCGTCGGCCAGCGCCGTCGCCCGGAACAGCCGTCCGAGGATCGCCATGGGGGCGAGATCGAGGTCGGGGCGCTCGCGCCGCCACTGGGCCAGGATCGCGTCGATGTGGTCGCCAAAGTCATCGCTCATGGATGGAGTATAGCTTCCTAGGAAGATACATTCTGGTAAGGTTTCCTCTCATGAGCGAGAAGGAGACCCTCATGAGCACCTCGGCGCCACCCCTCCCTCCTGCCAGACGGGTGGTCCGCCTGCATGCACCCGGGGGGCCGGCCAACCTGGTCGTTGAGGAGATCGAGATCTCTCGACCCGCCCCAGGCGAGGTCCTCGTTCGGGTCCACGCCGCGGCGATCACCCGGGGCGAGCTCGAGTGGCCGGTCGACCGCCTGCCGGCCATCCCGTCCTACGAGCTGTCCGGGGTCGTGGCCGCGACGGGCCCGGACGACGAGGCGCCGAACGTGGGCGACGCCGTGTTCGCGCTCACCCCGTTCGACCGCGACGGTGCCGCCGCGGACTTCACCGTGGTGCCGGCCGTCTGCCTCGCGCCCAAACCGCTTTCGCTCGGGCACGTGGAGAGCGCCGCGCTACCGATGGCCGGGCTCACCGCCTGGCAGGGGCTGTTCCTCCACGGCGCGCTAGAGGAGGGACAGCGGGTGTTGATCCACGGCGCCGCCGGTGGGGTCGGGCACATCGCCTGCCAGCTCGCCCGCTGGCGCGGTGCCCACGTCATGGCCACGGCAACGGGTGCTGGGGTCGAGGCGGCGAGGGAGTTCGGTGCGCATGAAGTCATGGACCGCGCCGGGACGAGGTTCGAGGACGTCGTCGGGCCCGTGGATCTCGTATTCGACACCGTGGGCGGCGACGCCCTGGTGCGCTCGAGGTCGGTCTTGCGAGAAGGCGGCCGGATCGTGTCGGTGGCCGAGGAGCCCCCGGAGGGCGTCCAGGCGACCTACTTCGTCGTGGAGCCGGACCGCGAGCAGCTCGTCGAGCTGGCTCGCCTCGTCGACGAGGAAGCCGTGCGCCCCGCGATCGACTCCGTGTTCCCGCTCGCTAACGCGGTGAAGGCGTTCGAACGCGTCATGACACCCGGCAAGCGTGGCAAGGTCGTGCTGGAGGTGCAGCGATGAGGTCCCAGGTGGAGAGGGCGGCGGCGTTCCAAGCCCTGCACGAAGGCCCGCCGTTCGTGGTCCCCAACCCGTGGGACGTCGGGTCCGCCCGGGTTCTCGAGGCCATGGGATTCCAGGCACTGGCCACCACCAGCTCGGGCTTCGCCTTCACGCTGGGCCCGAGGCATCGTACGTCTCGACGCGAGCGATCGTGTCGTCGAGATCCGCGGTGGTCTCACCTGCGTCGCGGTCGACGCGATGGTCGGCGCGGCGACCGCCATCCGTGAGCGCGGCGACTTCTCGGGCCTAAGGAGGGCGCCGCCCTTTCGAGAATGGTTCGCGGGTGCGGGCAGCCTTCCGGCATGACCAGGGCGTCCACGGACCGGGGAGGATCGTACTTGAGCTGGTTCAGGAGTCCGGGGCGGTGGACACAAAGGAGAGGAGTAGCGCGATGAGCGACCAACGAGCCCATGAGCCGGAGGACATAACCCGGCTCCTCGTCGAGCGGATCAAAGCCGGCGACGCGGAGGGCGTCGCGGCGCTGTACGAGCCGGATTCGGTCTTGGCCTTCCCGCCGGGGAGGACGACGGTGGGGCGGGAGGCAATCCGTGCGGTCTACGAGGGCATGATCGCCCAGAAGATCGAGTTCAAGCCTGAGGAGCCTCTGCCCACTCTTCGCATCGGCGATCTGGCGCTGACGGCGACGCGCGCGAGCGATGAGGCGGGGGCTAGGGCCCAGGTTGCCCGCCGGCAGTCCGATGGGAGCTGGCTTCGAATCCTCGACCGCCCCGACTTCCGCGGGTAGATCCCGCGACGGGTCTCGACATCAGCATGTCCCTGGATGGGCGGATCGCCCAGCCTCACGACGATCCGGGGCCGATCCACGAGTTCTTCTTCTCACAAGACGAAGCATGATGGGATCTTCGTCAGGGAGTCCCTCGACGCGGCGGCCGCGGTGACCACCGGGCTGGCGGACCTACGAGTTGACCAACGGCTGGGAAGGCAACCTCCCGATGCGGTGTGGTGCTTCGCGGTCACCCATTAGGTGCCGACCGATGTGCCGCACGGCCCTTCGCAGTTCACCTACGTGACCGACGGGATCGACACCGCGGTTCGTCAGGCCGAGGCATCGCGTATGACGCTAGACGAGCCGAAGCCACAACGCAGCTCCACCAGCGCGGGTGCACGGCTGCCTCCTAACTGCGAAGCTCCTCCCAGAAAGAGACCCGACGCGAGCAGCTGATAGGTCGGGCACACCAACGTTGCTTTCGGCCTGGAAGTGAACAGCAGCGCGGGTATCGCTGATGAACTTGGAGCCGTGATGCTTGGGCGCTCATTGAGCGGTTTCCACAGCGGCTGACCCGAGCGTTTCCACAGATTTCGGCGACCCTGCACGATTCGGTGAGAATGACAAGGCAGATTCCAGCGAACGTCGCAACATGGGTGACCTCTGAGCGGCAGACTAGCGGGCGTGTCGGACCTGCCGGAGACGGACGTTGCTCGGGTGCAGCGGTGGTGCCGCGCTCGGGTTCCTGAGCATGTTCGCGACGAGGTTCGAGTTGAGGCGGATGTCGCCGGGCGGCATCTGACGATCGTGGAGTGCCGCCCGCCGTGGCGGGCGGAATTCGGTTCTGAGTGGACGCGGTTCCCGATCGCGCGACTGCGCTATACGAAAGCCACCCGGCTGTGGTCGCTGTATTGGCGCGACCGCAATCTGAAGTTTCACGAGTACGACCACGTGCCTGCCTCCGCGAGCGTCGAGGAACTGCTCGCGGAGGTCGACCACGATCCGACCGCCATCTTCTGGGGATGAGCGAAGGGTCAGGCGCTCGCCGCCACGGCCTCGCCGGCGAGCAAATCCGCGGGCCGGGCCCAGGCGAGTGTCTTGCGGGGCCGTTTGTTGATCTCGTCGGCGACGCGAGTGAGCTCCTCAGACGCGACCTGCCGCAGGTCGGTGCCCTTGGGGAAGTAGTCGCGCAGCAGCCCGTTCATGTTCTCGTTGGAACCGCGCTGCCACGGCGAGTGGGCGTCGCAGAAGAACACCCGAGTGCCGGTCTGCTCGCTGATCTGCTGGTGCATCGCTAGTTCCTTGCCCTGATCCCAGGTCAGCGTGCGGCGCAGCTGGGCAGGTAGTTGTCCCAGCGCGGCGATGAGGCCCTCACGCATCGCTTCGGCGGTCGGCCTGCCGGTCGGGACGTGGATCAGGATCAGGTAGCGGGTGCGCCGCTCGACGAGAGTGCCGATCGCTGACCGGTTCCCGGCTCCCATGATGCAGTCGCCCTCCCAGTGCCCTACCTGGATTCGGTCGGCCACCTCTGCCGGACGGTCGGCGATCATCGTCATCGCGGTGAGCCGGCCGCGTCGTTCCAGGCCTTGGACGCGACGCCGCCGGCGGCGACGGCGGCGCTTTGCCGGGCGGGTTACTGGTGCGTCCGGGTCGTAGATCGCTTGGTAGATCGACTCGGTGCACAGGCGCCGGGCAGGCTGGTCTCCGAACCGTTCGTGCAGCTCGTGCGCGACCTGCTCCGGACTCCACCGCTTGCCCAGCAGGTCCACCACCACGGCCCGCAGTTCGGTATCGACCATCACGCGTCGGGCACGCGGCCGTGCGATGCGTTCGGTCGCGACCCGGTCCGCACTGCGGGGGAGATAACGGCCGCGATCGTCGATGTTGCGCCGCAGCTCCCTGCTGACCGTGGCCGGGGAACGACCCAACTCTCGCGCGATCTCGCGCACGGTGCGCTTCTCCCGCCACAGGTCGGCGATCACCATCCGCTCGTCCAACGACAAATACCGAGGGTGCCGCTTCGGCGGCGTCAGGATGCGCACTGGCGGATAGTGCACCGCCTCGCCCGCCATGTTTCGGATCGTGCGCCCGAGTCTCCAGCGTGTCCCGGTCCTGCGATTGATCCCGACGATCCGGCAGGCCTCGCGATTGCTCACTCCTTGCGCGATCAACCGAACGAACCGATCCTGCTTCTCCGTTGAGCGCACGACCCGCATGCGTCGTTCGGGACCGTCCCATCGCAACCTCCGCCTACTGTCGGGTGTTGCGACGTTCGCTGGTATCTGCCCAAGGCACACCCAATTCGGGGTGGCGTAAGCATGCTTCCGTACGGAGGTGGGCGATGCCGGGCAGGGAATCAAAGAAACAGATCGGCGTACGCGGGGAGGACCTGGCTTGCGCCGAACTTGAGCGGCAGGGCCTGCAGGTGCTGGAGCGGAATTGGCGGTGTCGGCTGGGAGAGATCGACATTGTCGCCGCCGAGGCGGCGTCCGAACGGGCTCACGCTGGTCTTCTGTGAGGTGAAATGCCGCAGCGGACTGGGCTTCGGTCACCCACTCGAGGCGATCACGTACGCGAAGATGCGGACGCTGCGACAGCTGGCGGCAGTGTGGATGCGCGAGTATCGCATGAAGGCCTCGGCCATCCGGTTGGACGCTATCGGCGTGGTGTTGACGCCCGGCCAGGAGCCATCGCTAAAGCACGTTCGGGCGGTGGGCTGAGTGGCATCGGCGTGCGCTTGGTCGGTGGCTTTGGTTGGTCTCGAGGGCCGGATCGTCGAGGTGGAAGCCGATATTGGCGCCGGGTTACCGCGTACCGTCCTGGTCGGACTGCCGGACTCGGCGCTCTATCAAGCCCGTGATCGGTGCAAGGCGGCGGTCAGCAACTCCGGGCAAGAGTGGCCGATCTCGCTACTGACCATCAACCTCAGCCCGGCGACCCTGCCTAAAGCCGGCAGTCACTACGATCTCGCGATCGTCGCCGCCGTACTCACTGCACAAGGGATCTTCCGTACCGGGGAACTGCGTCGAACGGCCTTGCTGGGTGAGCTGGGGCTGGACGGTCGGCTCCGGCCGGTACGCGGCGTCTTGCCCGCCACTCTTGCGGCCCAGCAGGCAGGTTTCACGCGGATTATCGTGCCCTTGCGCCAGGCCGGAGAGGCGAAGCTCGTCACCGGAATCGACGTGTTCGGTATTGCCTCGATCACTCAGCTGGTCGCATTCCTGCAGGGCAGGCCGATGCCGTTGGTCGAGCCCATCGATGTGATAGGCGAGCAGGCCGGCAAGCACGCCAAGCGCCGTCTCGACCTGGCAGATGTCGTCGGTCAGGTCGAGGCTAAATGGGCCTGCGAGGTCGCCGCGGCCGGCAGGCACCACCTGCTGTTCCACGGCCCGCCGGGCGTCGGCAAGACCATGCTTGCCGAACGTGTCCCGGGCCTGCTTCCTGATCTTGATGTCCACGACGCTTTGGAGGTCTCGGCGGTGCATTCGCTTGCAGGCTTCAATCTCGCCGATGAGTTCATCACCCGACCGCCCTACAGCGACCCACATCATTCCGCATCGGTGGCCAGCATTGTCGGTGGCGGTCAGCGGATAGCAAAGCCGGGAGCGATTTCATGTGCCCACAAGGGTGTGCTCTTTCTCGACGAGACGAGATGAAGTACGCGCCCTTCGGCATGCTCAGAGCCCATTGCGGACGATCAGGGCGCCGGCGTCTTGCGCAGATCGCACCTTCTGCTCGATCCGGTTTCAGTTCGGTCTCGCTTATTGCGGAGGAGAGAGCCACCCACTATTGTAAGAGCGAATTTCAGCGATTTTGAGTCAGGGTGATAGTGATTCTCACACCGGCGCGCGCCGCTCGCACCCGGGAGCAGACCCCAGCAGTGCAGGACCGGATCCGCTCACTGCTGCCCGAGATGCCGTCCGCGGTGGCACGTGTGGCCACATATCTGCTCGAGCATCCGCAGGCGCCGCTCACGCTGTCCATCGGCGAGCTTGCTGAGAGAGCCGGGGCGTCGCCCGCGACCGTGACGCGTTTCTGCCGAACCATCGGCTATCCCGGTTACGTCGAGCTTCGAGTCGGCATCGCCACAGATGTCGGCCGCGGCGCCTCGATCGACTCGTGGACGACGGAGATGGGAGAGTTCGGTCCAGAGGACTCCCCGGAGGACCTGCTGCGCATGCTGATCAGCAGCCACACGAAGGCGTTGCGCGAGGCGACGTCGGCGATCGATCTGGGCGTCATGACGGAGGTGTCGAGGCGGATCGCGTTGAGCTCGCATGTCGACATTTATGGGGTCGTCGGCAGCGCGATGCTTGCCGAGGAGTTGCAGGGGCGGCTCTACCGGATCGGGATTCCGGCGTACGCCTGGGCGGAGGTCCACAGCGGCCTCACCAGCGCGGCCATCCAGGATTCGGAGACAGTGGCGATCGGCATTTCAGCCACTGGACGAACCGACGAGACGATCGAGATGTTGGCTTTGGCCGGTCGCGCAGGCGCGTTCACGGTGGCCATCACCAACGACCCCACATCGCCGCTAGCTGAGCTCGCCGATCGAAACATCGTGACGACGATCTACGAGCAGTTCCTGCAGCCCGACGACCTGTCGGCCAAGCATGGCCAGCTCCTCGTACTCGACCTGCTCTACCTGCTCGTCGCCCAGGAGAACTTCGATCGGTCGAGCGACAAACTGGCCGCGTCAGCCCATGCCGTGTCCGCACATCGCCGACCCCGTCGCACACCGCCGCGGGCGGCGGCAATTTCATCCGGCGCGTCGGGCACATCCGGCGCGTCGGGCGACGGAAGCAGCGCGGCTGCTCGAGAGGAGACCGATCGGTGACGCAGAGCGCCGTTGCCCACGCAGTGAGCGACTTCGCGAACGAAGTGAACCAAAGACTCGACAGCCTGGCCACTCTGGCCGCTGACGGGGGACTGGACGCGGCGATCGGTCTGATGACCGACGCCATCGAGGCCGGTGCGGTGATTCAGGCATTCGGGACGGGCCATTCGGAGGCGTTCGCGATGGAGATCGCGGGCCGGGCCGGCGGCCTCATCCCCACGAACAAGATTGCTCTACGCGACCTCGTGCTGCACGGCAGCCTCAAGGCAGACCTACTCGGCAGGATCAAGCCTCGAACGCAACCCTGACATCGTCACCGAGTTGTGGGAGATCTCGCTGATTCATCCCGGGGACGTCTTCGTCATCGCATCCAACTCCGGCGTCAACGGGTCGGTGGTGGGCATGGCGCTGCTAGCCAAAGAGAAGGGCCATGACGTCATCGGGGTCACGTCACTTCAGCACACCGCACAAGTACGGCCAAAGCATCCCAGCGGTCGACGGCTGTCGGAGATCGCCGACGTGGTGATCGACAACTTGGCACCCTATGGCGACGCGACTCTGGCGCTGCCAGGAGGCATCTCCGTCGGCTCGGTCTCATCCATCACGAGCGCGTTCATCGCCCAGTTGCTGACCATCGGCGTCGCCGAGCGGATGAACGGCGACGGCCAAGTGCCTCCGCTCTACCTGTCGGCCAACGTCCCCGGCGGGGACGAGCACAACCATGCGCTTGAGAAGAAGTACGAGGGCCGGATCCGCCGCGGCACCTGAGAACGAACGGTCGAGCGGCGTGGCTTCACCGCCCGCTCGACAAAAGATCAGAGCATTCACAGTAAGGAATTCACGAAACCAACCAGGGATCAATCGGAAGGAACATCAGATGGACATCACCTCCAGGTCGCTCGGGCGACGCGACTTCCTCCGCGGCTCACTCGCCGCTGCGGCCTTAGCCGCTACGGGGTCGCTCGCGGCCTGCGCTACGTCAGGAACCGGCACCACCTCTCAGAGCTCTGCCCCAGCAGGTCAGGTGAGCGACACCAACCCGTTCGGTGTGGAGTCGGGCTCGACGGTTGACGCCGTCATCTTCAACGGCGGGTATGGCATCGACTACGCGGAGTTCGCCGGCAAGCAGGTCGGGGCCAAGCAGTCCGGCGTGACGGTGAAGGTGACACCCACCACCAAGGTCGCCCAGACTCTCCAGCCGCGCTTCGTCGCGGGCGACCCGCCGGACGTCATCGACAACAGCGGCGCCGACGCGATCGGGATCAATTCGATCCGCGACCAGCTGGTTGAGCTGAACGACGTCATCGAGGCCAAGAACTACGAGGGCAAGGTCATCAAGGACACGCTGTACGAAGGCGTCACCAAGCCAGGAACGTTCGACGGCAAGTTCATTTTGTTGAACTACGCCCTCACCGTGTACGCGCTCTGGTACTCGGCCTCACTCTTCGAGAAGAACGGCTGGAAGGTTCCGAAGACGTACGACGAGATGCTGGCCCTCGGCGCGGAGGCCAAGGGCAAGGGTAAGTATCTGCTCGGCTGGGGCAAGGAGGCGGCGACCTACTACCAGACGATGGCCATCGCTTCGGCGATCAAAGAGGGCGGTGACGAAGTGAGGCTGGCGCTGGAGAATCTCAAGCCCGACTGCTGGTCGCTCCCTCCGGTCCAGGACGTGTTCAACGGGCTGAAGAAGATCATCGACGCCGGCTACGTCAAACCGGGAGGCTCGGGGACCCAGTTCACCGCTGCCCAGGCCCAGTGGACCGACGCCGATGAGTTCATCCTCTATCCGTCGGGCGGCTGGATCGAGAACGAGATGAAGAAGCAGACCAAGTCAGATTTCAAGATGACCGGTGCGCCCGAACCAACTGTGTCGAGTAACGCGAAGATGCCGTGGGAGGCACTGCACTCGACTGCTGGCGAGCCCTACATTGTCCCGTCACAGGGCAAGAACGTCGCCGGCGGCAAGGAGTTCCTGCGCGCGATGCTCTCCCAGGAGGCCGCGGTGAACTTCGCCAAGACGAAACTGGCCTCGACCATCGTCAAGGGCACGGTGCCTCCGGACGGGTTCGGGTCGACGGCGCTGCAATCCCAGATCAAGCTGCTCGAGGCAGCAGGGTCAAACATCTTCTCGTGGAACTTCGTCGACCTCTATGGCATGAATACAGATCAGCTGGTGGTCTGGAACAGCTTCCTCGCGGGCGACTCAGACGTTGCCAAACTCACCAAGGGTCTGCAGGACATCACCGACAAGGTCGCGAACGATGATTCGATCAAGAAGGTGCAAGTGTCGTGACCGCATTGTCCAGCGGGGGACTCACCACCGGGGTTGCCTCGTCGGGCGGGGTTAGCTCGTCGGGGGGTCTGCGGCGGATCGGCTCGGCCCGCTGGCGACGGCGTAACCTGACATTCGACAAGATCAGCTTCTTCCTGGTCTTCTTGGTTATCCCGGTCGCGTTCTACATCGGCTTCGTGGTCTCCCCGTTCGTCCAGGCGGCCTACTTCTCGTTGACCGACTGGACGGGTTTCACGCCGGCAATGAACTTCATCGGGCTGTCCAATTACGCGAAGCTGTTTAACGACGACACCTTCCTGCAAGCCATGAGCAACAACATTCTCATGGCGATCGTGGTCCCGATCGTGACGCTGGGCTTGGCGATGTTCTTCGCCACCCTCGTCACGGTCGGCGGCTCGACCAGGGGCAACGTCAAAGGCTTGCGCAACTCGAGCTTCTACCGGGTGATCTCGTTCTTCCCTTACGTCATCCCCGCCATCGTGATCGGACTTATCTGGTCCCAGATCTACGACCCCAGCGCCGGACTCCTGAATGGCATCCTCACCCGCCTCGGTCTGGAGCAGTTCGCCTCGTTTGCCTGGTTGGGTGACCCGCGCACGGCGCGGTGGGCGGTCATGTTCGTCATCATCTGGGGTCTGGTCGGCTTCTACATGGTGTTGTTCATCGCCGCTATTAAAGGCGTTCCCGCCGAGGTCTTCGAGGCAGCCCGGATCGACGGCGCCGGACGTTTCCGCACCGCGGTTTCGATCACTATCCCGCTGATCCGGGAGAACGTGCAGACAGCTTTCATCTACATAGGGATCCTCGCGCTCGATGCGTTCGTCTACATGGCTGCGCTGGAACCGGGCGGCGGACCTGACAATACGACTCTTGTCATGGCCCAGCAGCTGTTCACGACTGCGTTCAGCAAGGGGCAGTTCGGCTATGCCTGCGCAATGGGTGTCGTGCTCGCAATCATCACCCTGGCGTACGCCGGTCTGGTGTTCGCCGTGAACCGGATTTTCGGTGGAAAGAGTGAGGTAGGCGAATGACACAGATCTCCGAGGGCACCGTCCCTACCGCGCCGCCCGGAGAGCGAGTGCCGTTCGAGCCAGCCGAGTCCGGCGAAGCGCCCGGCACGGCCGGCGACAAGGCGGTGACCGGTTTCTCCCATACCGTCTTGATCATCTGGTCCATCCTGGTCATCCTGCCGTTGATCTGGGTCCTGATGTCATCGTTCAAAACCAGTTCGGAGATCTTCGCCTCCCCGTTCGCCCTCCCACAGCGCTGGAGCTTCGACAACTACGTCAATGCCTGGACGACCGCGGGGATCGGAAGCTTCTTCTTCAATTCGGTGATCGTCGTCTTCGGCGCGCTGATTCTCACGATGCTGTTCGGCTCGATGTCGGCCTACGTGCTCGCTCGGTTCAGCTTCCCTGGCAGCCGGGCGCTGTACTACCTCATGCTGGCCGGGCTCACCTTCCCGATCTTCCTGGCGATCGTGCCGTTGTTCTTCGTACTGCGAGGGATCGGCCTGCTCAACACGCTGCCCGGCCTGATCTTGACCTACGCAGCGTTCGCGTTCCCGTTCACCGTGTTCTTCCTCTATGCCTTCTTCCGATCGCTGTCAAAATCGATCGCAGAGGCGGCCGCAGTGGACGGGGCGGGGGAGTGGCGGACCTTCTTCCAGATCATGCTGCCCATGGCGAAGCCCGGTCTGGCTACTGTCGCGATCTTGAACTTTGTGGGCTTATGGAACCAATTCCTGCTGCCAATCGCCCTGAATACCAACCCCGAAAACTACGTCCTCACCCAGGCGATGGCGTCATTCGCGTCCCAGGCCGGCTACTCGGTGGACTTCGGAGCGCTCTTCGCGGCCGTGGTCATCACCGTGGTACCGGTGCTGATCATCTACCTGATCTTCCAGCGTCAGCTCCAAGGGTCGGTTTCGCAGGGCGTGAGCAAGTAGGAGACTCGCTTCATCCAGGTTGCGCGTCACCGGCAGCTGACCCTGATAGGGGTGGCGCCTCAGGGAGCGGGGGGCCTGCGAGGCTGGCAACAGCAGCAAAGCTGGCCCAGTCCGGTTCGGCGGCTCTGAGGTCTTCGGGCCAGCCCTCAACCACATCGCTGGCCCAGTCTGCCCAGCGACGTGTCATGTCGGCCAGTTCCGCGAGATAGCGGCCGGTGAGAATGACGACTGCCGCGCGCTCAGGGAATTGCCCGGTACCGGCGAGATAGCTGCGGGCGATGCCAGCGTGCAGGGCCGCGTCTTCTTCGGCCCAGTCGCGCATTGCGGCAATGGTGCCCTGCAGGTTCTCCTTTGCGCCCTGTTCGGCGAAGAACACCTTCAAGAGGTGTTCTGATTCCAGCAGCGGCTGCTGACTTTGAGCAGCCAGCCACTCAGCGAGCGCTCGGCGTCCGTCATCTGTGATCGCATACCGAGTACGCGGCCGCTTGCCGATGCGACTTGGCGACGCCCCGGCTAAGCCATGGGCGACCAGCTTCTTCGGTTCTTCGAAAAGCTTGCTGCGGGAACGCGGCCAGAGCCGATCGACGCCACGACCGAGCTGCTGAATGAGCTCGTAAGTGGTCCACGGCTTGATCGCGAGTAGACCGAGAACGGCGTACGACGTTGTCGTCAGCTTTCCATATTCCCTTGACATATAGTCCCTTCTGGACTAGATGTAGTCCCTACTGGACGATTCTGTCACCGTCCAGACTTCGCGGTGTCTCCGCCGTACCACGCTCCGAGACGCCGGAAGAGGGGGATTGACATGGCTGATATCGCGGTTATCGGCGGGGGCCCGGTCGGCCTCCTCACCGCCTTGCTGCTGGCTCGCGCCGGACATCACATCGTTCTCCTCGATTCGGACAAGGATCCAGCGCGCGACAGCGCCGACGAGGTCTTCTTCGGCTGGCACCGGCCAGGCGTGCCTCAAAGTATGCATGGGCACGTCTTCCGCGCCCGGATGGGGCGGGTTCTCCGTGAGGAGGCTCCGGACGTGCTCGACAGGCTGCGGGACATCGGCATCGAAAACGCCGGATACGACTTCGGCACAGGATTTGAGCACGACGTTTCCCCGATGTCACGACGCCCGGTATTCGAGGCGGCACTTCGTCGAATCGTTCGCGAGCAGCCCGGTGTCCATTTCCGCTCGGGCGTTCGGGTTGCCGGGCTGGAATCAGTCGGCGGTTCGGGGGCGCCCCGTGTCACCGGCCTTTGGACACGTTGGGGTAACCGCATTGCCGCCGACTTGGTCATCGACTGTTGCGGGCGTCGGTCGGTCAGCCCGCGATGGCTGGAGGAGATCGGTACTCGCCTGGCCGTCAATCACTATCAATCGTGCGACCTCTACTATTTCGCCCGGCACTATCGGCTTAGGCCCGGAACACACTTTCCGAGCACCACCTTTCCCGACGTCGATCTGACCCCGTACGGGATCTTCCTCGCCATGGGCGAAGACAACGGCACCTTCTGCCTGGCCGGCGGGCTGTCGAAGATTGACCCGTATCGACGGGCCTTGCGTCATGGGATCAGGTTTGAACGCGTTATGGCCGGCCTTCCCACCATCGCGCCATGGCTGGAGGCGGGTACACCGATCACGGAGGTGCAACTGATGAGCGGGATCGCCAACCGGCGACGCTCGCTCATGGACGGCGACGACCCAGTTGTCGAGGGATACCTCCTGCTGGGTGACGCCAGCCTCTACACCAACGCAACCTTGGGACAAGGTGTCGCCCTGGGCTTCTGGCAGGCCCAGGCACTCGCACACCGAGCCGACCTGATTGGCCGGGACAATCGTCGACTGGTGTGCGAGCTCGAGACCTGGACCAACAAAACGCTCGGCCCGCACTACGCCAGACAGGTTGCTGTCGACGCGGCCATGGTGCAGAGCCTGCGGGCCGGAATCGCCGGCGCCCCGATGAACGACCCGAAGGATGAAATGTCTGCGCTTATGGCGCTACGGGCCCAAGGCGACAAGCAAGCAGCGGCAGCCTTCCACCGCATCGACAACCTGCTCACTGACCCATCCGAAGAATTTGCCGACGTCGAACTAAATCTGCGCGTCAAAGAGTTCCTGCGCGATGTCCCGGAGGGGAGCGCCGGACCAGGGCCGTTGCCACGAGCGAGGTTCGAGGCCCTGCTCCGGGTCTGAAGGGCTCCGGATCTAAGGCCGGGAGAGGTGTCGGATTCCGCGGAACGGCATCGCGGATAGCAACTTCAAGAAAGTTTCGAACGCACGTCGATCCCGCCGGTCGTCGTTCGGCATACAGGGTGACAGCAACACCATGGGCACCCGCCCGACGACCAAGGAGCTTCGCCATGGGTTTCATCAAATGCAACCTCTTCATCTCTCTCGACGGCGTCATCGAGTCGCCCGAGACCTGGCACTTCCCGTACTTCGACGACCAGATGGGCGCCGTCGTCAACGAGCAAATGAGCGGCAACGACGCCACGCTCATCGGCCGCCAGACCTACGACGAGTTCGCCGGCTACTGGCCGAACGCGAACCCCGACGACCCGATCACCGGGGTCATGAACGGCGCGCGCAAGTACGTCGTATCGAACACGCTGACCGAGGCGACGTGGCAGAACTCGTCGGTGATCAACGGTGACGTGGCCGCCGAGCTGACCAAGCTCAAGGCCGATACGCGCCTCGGTACCACCGGCAGCGCGACCCTGGTGCGTTGGCTAGTCGAGCACGGCCTGGTCGACGAACTGCATCTGCTGGTTCACCCCATCGTCGTCGGTCACGGCAAGAAGCTCTTCGCAGACGGACCGACCGTACCGCTGAAGCTGTTGTCCTCGACTACCTTCGACACTGGCGTACTGCACCTTGTCTACGCTGCGGCAGACAACGACTGAGTCACGAGGAGAAGACCATGCGCTACATGGTGATGCACTACCAGACCCAGGAGATGGAGGACGGAGTCCTCCCGTCGCCCGAGCAGCAGGCCGCCATCGGCGAGTACATGCAGGAGGCGGCCATGTCCGGAGTCCTCCTGGCGGGGGAGGGCGTCGCGTCGAGCTCGCAAGGCGCCCGAGTCGAGGTGACCGACGGCAAGGTGCGCGTGATCGATGGTCCGTTCGCCGAGGCAAAGGAGCTGATCGCAGGCTTCGCGATTCTCGAGGTGGACTCGCTCGCCGAGGCCGTCGAGCACGCGCGGAAGTTCGCGCTGCTCGTCGGCAGCGAGCGGGTCGACGTACGAAAGGTCATGGAGTTCGCTGACCTTCAGCAAGACACCCAGTAATCCCACGCCTGCCCTCGACTGCCCTGTCTTCGACTGCCCAGCATCGACTGCTCTGTCTCGACGACACAGCCTCGATTGCTCAACCTCGACCTGCTCCAGCTCATGACCGATCGCCCTGAGACCGAACCTCGCCGCCAACCCGAGGACGAGATCGAGCAGCGGTTGGCGACGCTGTGGCGCGTCGAGTCACCGCGCGTGATCGCCCGGCTGATGCGTCAGGTCGGCGACCTCGACACCGCCGAGGAGCTCGCCCAGGACGTATTCGTGGCGGCAGTAGAGAAGTGGCGGCAGGCTGGCGTACCCGACAACCCCGCCGCGTGGCTGAACACGACCGCGCGGTTCCTCGCCGTCGACCGGATCCGCCGCCGCGACACCCAGCGCGGCAAGTACCAGCTGGTGGCCGCCTCTCAACCAGAAGCACACGAACCGAACCTCGACGAGATCATGGACGGCGACCTGGCCGACGACCTGCTCGGGCTGATTTTCATGGCGTGCCACCCGATCCTGTCACCCGATGCGCGCTCTGCCCTCACCCTCAAGCTCGTCTGCGGCCTGACCACGGACGAGGTCGCCCGTGCGTTCCTGACTCCCGTGCCGACGATCGCCCAGCGCATCGTACGGGCCAAACGCACGCTCGCCGCCGCGAAGGTGCGGTTCGAGCTGCCCCCAGAGTCGGAGCGGCCGGCACGGCTGGATGCCGTACGCGAGGTCATCTATCTGGTCTTCAACGAGGGCTACTCGGCCACGAGCGGCCACCAGTGGTTCCGCGGCGATTTGTGCGCGGAGGCGCTTCGACTCGGCCGGATGCTGGCCGCGCTGACGCCATCGGACACCGAGACGCTCGGCCTGCTTGCGCTGATGGAGCTCCAGGCCTCTCGGTTACGAGCCCGCAGCGGACCAGACGGCGAGCCGGTGCTCCTGCTCGACCAAGACCGCACCCGATGGGACCGCCTGCTGATCCAGCGCGGCCTGGCGAACATCGACCGGATCGAACGGCTGGGCGGCACCGTCGGTTCGTACGCCCTGCAGGCGGCGATCGCAGCCTGCCATGCGCGAGCCACGGTAGCCGAGGACACCGACTGGGAACAGATCACCGCGTTGTACGACGGCCTCGCGCGGATCAGCCCGTCGCCAATCGTCGAGCTCAACCGCGGAGTCGCAGCCGCTCAGGCATTCGGCCCTGAGGCGGGCCTCGAGATCGTGCTTCCATTGTTCGACGTCCCGAGCATGCGTAACTACCACCTGCTGTATGCGGTAGCCGGCGATCTGCTGTGTCGCAATGGTGCGCACCAGCAGGCCCGCGATCACTTCCTGCACGCGGCCGCGCTCACGCAGAACAGCGTGGAGCGAACGACGATGCAGAACCGCGCCAGCCAGTGCGCGGCTCGCCACGCGATATCGCCATGACGCGTCAACTTGCCTTCAGCTCCCGGCTCTCAAGACAGTGGCGGGAGCAGCTGCTCCCATCGGAGCTATGTGCAGACCGTCGTGATATCCATTGGCGGGCCAGCCCCGGCTGGCGAGCCCAAACCGGCACCGGAGAGGGTAGAGGCATGCAGACGATTACTTTGGGCAGGTCGGAGTTGGAGGTCTCGCGGATCGCGTTCGGCACGTGGCAGCTGGGCGGGGAGTGGGGTTCGGTCGACGCCGGCGAGGCCAAAGCCGCGATCCGGCACGCGATCGATCTCGGGGTCAGCTTCTTCGACACCGCCCAGGCGTACGGATTCGGTGCCTCCGAACGGATGCTCGGCGAGGCCCTTCGTCATGAACTCGATACCAATCGGGACTCCGTGATCATTGCCACCAAAGGCGGTATCAACCCCGGAAAGGACCCCGCCCGCGATAGCAGCCGGGAATGGCTCCGCGACGGCGTTCACTCCAGTTTGGCGGCCCTGGGCGTCGATTACATCGACCTTTATCAGGTGCACTGGCCCGACGAGCGGACAGCCTTTGAGGACACCGCGGGGTATCTCCAGGAGATGGTGGCTGAAGGGCTGATCCGGCACGTCGGCGTCTCCAACTTCGATGCCCAACAGATGGAGGCATTCTCGACAGTCCGGCCGGTGGAGACGCTGCAGCCGCCGTATCACCTGTTTCGCCGCGGAATCGAGGCCGAGGTGTTGCCGTACTGCGTCGAGCACAACGTCGGCGTCTTGGTCTACAGCCCGCTCGGAAGTGGGCTGCTGACCGGGCGAATGACCAGGGACACCACCTTCGAGGAGGACGATTGGCGCAGCCGGGCCAGCGCCTACACAGGAGGAAAGCTTGAGCAGAACCTGGCTGTGGTGGCCGAGCTTGCCGAGTTCGCCGAACAGCGCGGGCTGCATGTCAGCCAGCTCGCAATCGCGTGGGCGCTGGCCAAGCCCGGCGTACATGTCGCGATCGTCGGCGCCCGTAGCCGGGCCAACATCGAGCGAAGTCTGGCCGCCGCCGACGTCGAGCTCAGCGACGACGATATGGCCGAAATCGAACGCATCGCCGCCCAGGGCGTCCAGGTCGAGGGGGCCAGTCCGGAGGGTGTCGTCTAGGGGGTCTCTGAGAGATCACGTCGATGCGGATCGGGCCTCGATGCGTAACTTGGCACCGACGTCGGGCAGTTCGACAAAGGTCTGCCCGGGTGCCATCTTGAGCGGGCTCCCGTCCTTGAGGGTGAATTCGAACGGCTCTTGCACCTTTCCCTTGCGCCAGGTGCCGGTCACATAGCGGCCGCGGTTGAAGTAGTAGAACTTGCCTCGAGCCTTGATGATGTCGTGCAGCGGCTCGTCATGGCCGCCACCGCGGAATATCTTGCCGTAATGCTGCTTGGCCTTGATCACGAGCACATTGTCGGTCGACACTCGATGGCCATCGGTCAGCACATGTGGACCCCACGGCATGCTGCGCAGATAACGCTTCGTCTTCTTGTCGTAGTCGTAGCCCATGAAGTAGCTGTCGCCCTTGTAGGGAATCCTGATCGAGCGCCCGCGTTTGCCCCGCGTGGCGCTGACCTCTTCGCGGGTCGAGGCGAAGGGGAAGTAGGGCTGCGGGGGCCCCGAACGGAACCGTTTGGTCTGCCGGGCGAGCGTCGCCGGATGGCAGATGACCGCCTTGTCGTAGTAGATGTCACCGTTCAGTGTGTATACCCGGGATCGATCAATGCCGTACGAGCCGGTGCGGAGGGTGTTCATGTACGACAGCAGGCCTTCGAGGTAGGCACGATAGTGCTTGACGTACTTGACCACCCAGGCCGCGGCGCCGGTATTGCCGATCAGTGCGTGGATCGGGCTTAGCAGCGGGATGTCCACCGGCCGAATTGAGCGTACTGGCGCGACGCTGTCTGCCATGCGGGAGTGGAAGACCGGAACGAGCCGAGTCCCGCTGTGGCCCGACGCGTCCCGGTAGCCCTCGAGTTCAACAAAGACGATGTCGGCCTCGTCGATGCCGGTCTGCGGATGCTCGCGGCGATTGTCGGGCACCTTGACCGCAACCGCGGCGTGACGCGCGTTGTCCTCGTTCTTCAGCAGCTTGCCGGTGAGCGGCCAGCGCGGCCGCGTGTCGATCGAGGGTGCCGAGCCGGGGGTCGCACTGGGCATCGAACTCGGACTCGGTGGTGGTGTCGGCGGCACGCTCGGCTGAGCTGGGCGCTTCGAACAGGCGGCAAGCCCAAGACCGACGACGCCCAACAGGACCGCGCGGCGGCTGATCTGCGCCATGTGAAAGGCCTCCGTCCGCCGCTACGGCGTGCTTGTGCGGGAAGGCAGCTACATCGTAGGGGCGCACAGGGTGACGGACGGTGAATCTGGAGATCCGACACGGAGATCGGACGCTAGCAAATTGACATAATGTTGCTTATCGGACAACCAAGGTGCGAGCTGACGCAGTCGAGACGACGTGGTCACTTGTAGTGAAATCTGGCCTGAAGCACAACGACGTCGCTACCCTCGACGAGGTACACGAGTCGGTGCTCATCGGTAATCCGACGCGACCATGCTCCAGCGAGCAGGTGTTTCAGCGGCTCGGGTTTCCCGATCCCGTCGGTCGGATCCCGCAGGGCGTCGTCGATGAGTCTGTTGATGCGCTTGAGCATCTGCCGATCGGCTTGGAACCAATACTTGTAGTCATCCCAGCCGTGCGAGGTGAAGACAAGCCTCACTCCGCGAGTTCATGTTCGTGACGGTCGCCGGCCCGGGCCTGCTGCAGGCTCTCCAGCAGTCGCTTTGCGTTGGCGGGCACGCGCAGCAGATACGCAGTCTCTTCGAGTGCGGCGAACTCCTCGGCCGATATCAGCACGGCGTTCCCACGTCGTGACGTGATCTCAACTGAGACTCGGTCGTTGTTCACCTTCTCGATCAGCGGAAAGAGATGCTTGCGGGCCTCGCTAGCGGTGACGGACATCCTGAGCCCCTTCGATAGTGGTACAAGAATATGGTACCAGTTGCGCCCTCTCTCAAGGCGCCCATCACCCGGGCCCTTCGCTGGGTGGCCCGAAGTGATGGACGGTCTGGGCGCGCTTTCGGTCGGTATGTCGGTGGCCTCGGGAACGAGCCCCAGCAGCCGTGCCCGCAGACCAGCCCACGGTGTCCGCGAAGGTGTCAGTGTGCCGACGTAGGCAGCGAGGTGCTCGCCGGTGAGGGTGGGGCGGGCGGCAACCAACGCCGCCGGCGTGCCCTCGAAGACGACCCGGCCGCCGTCGTGGCCGGCGCCGGGCCCGAGGTCGATGATCCAGTCGGCGTGCGCCATCACCGCCTGGTGGTGCTCGATGACGATGACCGATTTGCCGGAGTCGACGAGACGGTCGAGCAGGCCGAGCAGCTGCTCGACATCGGCGAGGTGGAGGCCTGAGGTCGGCTCGTCCAGGACGTAGACGTCACCCTTCTCGGCCATCTGGGTGGCCAGCTTGAGCCGCTGCCGCTCACCGCCGGACAGTGTGGTGAGCGGCTGGCCGAGGCTGAGGTAGCCGAGCCCGACGTCGGCAAGCCGGCCGAGGATCTTGTGGGCGACGGGTGTGCGTGCCTCGCCGTCGTCGAAGAACTCCTCGGCCTCGGTCACCGACATCGCGAGCACTTCGGCGATGTTCCGGCCGCCCAGCGTGTACTCCAGCACCGACGCTTGGAACCTCTTCCCATCACACTCATCGCAGGTGGACTCGACGGTGGCCATCATGCCCAGGTCGGTGTAGATGACACCGGCGCCGTTGCAGGTGGGACAGGCGCCCTCGGAGTTCGCGCTGAACAGCGCCGGCTTCACGCCGTTGGCCTTCGCGAACGCCTTGCGGATCGGGTCGAGCAGTCCGGTGTACGTCGCCGGGTTGCTCCGTCGCGAGCCCCGGATCGCACCCTGGTCGATCACCACCACGCCGTGCCGGCCGGCGACCGAGCCTTGGATCAGCGAGCTTTTGCCGGAGCCTGCGACGCCCGTGAGCACGCAGAGCACCCCGAGCGGGATGTCGACGTCAACGTCTTGGAGGTTGTGGGTCGACGCGCCGCGGACCTCCAGCGCGCCGGAAGACGAACGCACGGTGCCCTTGATCCTCGCTCGGTCGTCGAGATGACGGCCGGTCGTAGTGTCACTGGATCGCAGCCCCTCCACGATGCCCTCGAAGCAGACGCTGCCACCCTCCGTGCCAGCGCCGGGGCCGAGGTCGACGACGTGATCCGCGATCACGATCGTCTCGGGCTTGTGCTCAACGACGAGCACGGTGTTGCCCTTGTCCCGCAATTGCAGCAGCAGGTCGTTCATCCGCTCGATGTCATGGGGGTGCAGCCCGATCGTGGGCTCATCGAAAACGTAGGTGACGTCGGTCAGCGACGAGCCGAGATGGCGGATCATCTTGGTGCGCTGTGCCTCTCCCCCTGACAGGGTGCCCGACGGCCGGTCGAGTGAGAGGTATCCCAACCCGATCTCCGCAAACGAGTCGAAGAGGTGCTGCAGCCCCGTGAGCAGCGGGGCCACCGATGGCTCGTCGAGCCCCCGGATCCAGTCGGCCACGTCGCTGATCTGCATCGAGCAGACGTCCGCGATGTTCTTCCCCTCGATCTTCGACGACAGGGCCTGGATGCTGAGCCGGGTGCCTTCGCACTCGGGACAGGTCTGGAACGTCACCGCCCGCTCCACGAATGCGCGGATGTGCGGCTGCATCGCGTCCACGTCCTTGGACAGGAACGACTTCTGAATTCTTCGGGATCACCCCCTCGTACGTCAGGTTGATCCCTTCGACCTTGATCTTGGTTGGCTCCCTGTAGAGCAGGTCGTGCAGCTCTTTCTTGGTGAACTTGCGGATCGGCTTGTCGGGGTCGAAGAAGCCGCAGCCGCGGAAGATGCGGCCGTACCAGCCATCCATGCTGTAGCCGGGAATCGTGAGCGCGCCCTCGTTCAGCGACAAGCTGTCGTCGTACAGCGCAGACAGGTCGAAGTCATTGACCGAGCCCATGCCCTCGCAGCGCGGACACATGCCGCCGAGGACGTTGAAGGTCGCCGCCTCGGCCCTGGTCTTGCCCGCGCCAGCTCGACGGTGATCGCACCACTGCCCCGCACCGACGGGACATTGAACGAGTACGCGTTGGGCGAGCCGATGTGCGGCTGTCCGAGTCGGCTGAAGAGGATGCGCAGCATCGCGTTGGCATCGGTGGCGGTGCCGACCGTGGAGCGGGGGTTCGAGCCCATCCGCTCCTGGTCGACGATGATCGCAGTCGTCAGACCGTCCAGCAGGTCGACGTCCGGCCGCGCCAGCGTCGGCATGAAGCCTTGCACGAAGGCGCTGTAGGTCTCGTTGATCATCCTCTGCGACTCTGCCGCGATCGTGGCGAACACCAGCGAGCTCTTGCCTGAGCCGGAGACACCGGTGAACACCGTCAGCCGGCGCTTCGGGATCTCGATGCTGACGTCTTTCAGGTTGTTCACGCGCGCACCCTGCACGCGGATCAAGTCGTGACTGTCAGCAACGTGCGCGAGGCGACTGCGTGTCCGTCTTCGTGGCATTGCTCATGGTGTCTCCATTGTCGGGGTCGGCACTCACCGATCCTGAAGCAGCCCGAGGACATTGCCATCGGTGTCGGTCACCGTGGCCACCAAACGGCCGCCGCCGACGTCGTGCGCAGGCTCCTTCACGGTGGCACCCGCGGCGGTCACCTCGGCAAGCTTCGCCTCGATGTCCGGCACGTGCCAGTAGGCCACAGGTGAGGTCATACCCTGTGCCCCACCGCCCGGCACCAGCCCGATCTGTTGGCCCGCGGCCTCGAATCCGACGTAGTAGGACCCGTCGGTCTGCGGCGGTACGCCGAGCAGTGCGGTGTACACGGCCTTGGCCGTCGCCAGGTCGGACACGGGATGCAGCACGGTCTTGATTCCCTGAGTGGAAGAGTTGGTCATTGGTCACTCCTAATGTCGTGGGTCGCATCGACCCGGTGTATGTGTGTGGCGTTGGTCGGGTGTGGACATCGCGATCGACACAGAAAGGCATTCTCGTTGTGCGTCCGGCTCACACCGCCAGCCCCTGGACGGTCGGACCGGGCTGACTGAACGGCCCAGCTTGAATAGCTCAGCGCTGCTGCTGGATGCGGATCATGTTGCCCGCAGGATCCCGGATGGCGCAGTCGCGAAGCCCGTACGGCTGCTCGGTCGGTTCCTGCACGACTTCGGCGCCGCTGGCCTGCACCCGATCGAAGGTGTCGTCGAGGTCCGTGGCGGCCAGGTTGATACCGGCGTAGGTGCCCTTGGCCATCATCTCGACGATGGTGCGGCGCTCGTCGTCGGTGATGCCGGGGTCGACGGCAGGCGGATGCAGGACGATGGACGTGTCAGGCTGGTCGGCGGGGCCGACGGTGATCCAGCGCATCCCTTCGTATCCGACGTCCATACGGACCTCGAAACCGAGGACGTCGCGGTAGAAGGCCACGGCGGCATCCGGGTCGTTGTGCGGGAGAAAGCTCGAGTGAATCGTGATGTCCATGGCCGTCAGGCTAGTTGCGGCTCCTTCGCCCGTGCTTCTCGATTCCTGATCGGTCTGGTCACCTGTTTCGCAACGCACGACGGCATCCCCGCCGTCGCGCGAGATGCGCGAGCCCGATACGTGCTCGGCGGCACACCGACCAACTCGGTGAAGCGAGTACTGAAGGTGCCCAGCGAGGAGCAGCCGACGGCGAAACAGACTTCGGTGACGCTGAGGTCGCCGCGACGCAGCAACGCCATCGCACGCTCGATGCGCCGTGTCATCAGATAGGCGTACGGCGGCTCGCCGTATGCGAGCCGAAACTGGCGGCTGAGGTGCCCCGCCGACATGTGCGCATCGCGAGCGAGCGCCTCGACGTCCAGCGGTTGCGCGTACTCCCGATCGATCCGGTCGCGGACGCGTCGCAGCCGCGCGAGGTCGCGCAGGTGCTCGTCCGCGGCTGGTCTGATGGTCACCTATGAGATCGTGCCACGTCGCACCGGAGTTGCCTAGCGCCGCTGGCGTCCCGTCCTTTCCGACCCCCCGATGACACAAATCTGCGTATCAGCTGCTGCCGGGAGCACTCCGACGAGTACTGAAGAAAGACGTCTTTCAACGTCGAAGAGTCCGGTCCTCCGGAGATGAAGGCAGTGGTCGTCCAGATGCCAGGCGGCACGAGTCCCGAGGGCGCGGAAGAACGGACGACACATGAGCGCCAACGCGAAGGCGCGAGAAATGATGCCCGCCGGCCGCCCACAGTGGCCGGCTGCCGCTGCCGTGCTCGGCGTGGCCGTGACATGGGGTGTCAGCTTCGTAGTGGTCAAGGCCACCATCGGCGAAGTGAGTCCGGGGCGTCTTGTCGGCTGGCGCTTCATGTTGGCCACCGTGACCCTACTCGCACTTCGCCCGCGCGTCCTGCAGCAGCTCGACCGGCGAGCGCTCACCCGCGGAGCAGTGCTCGGAGCGCTGCTGGGCAGCGGCTTTGTGCTCTGCACGGTAGGCATGCAGACCACCTCGGTGTTGATCTCGGCGTTTGTGACTGGAACAACCGTGGTCTTTGCTCCGCTGATCGCCTGGATCTGGCTACGACGCCGACTTAGCGCCAGAGCAACTGCCGCGGTATTCCTTGCTTTGGCGGGGCTCGCAATGATCACCATGCGATCGTTTACTGCCGCACCCGGAACGCTGCTGATCTTGACCGCCGCGATCTTGTGGGCCATTCACCTGGTGGCACTGGAACAGTGGTCAAGGGCGGGTCGCCTCTACGGTCTCACCGTGGTCCAGGTCGCGGCCTCCGCAGTGGTTGCCCTCGGCTGGCAGTTCCTACTCGACGACTGGCAAGGCCTGTGGCCAACGATGTCGATATCCGCAGCAGCTGGCATTTTCTTCCTTGGAGCTGCCGCCACAGGCGCTGCGTTCGTGGCATTGAGTTGGGCGCAAACCCGCCTGGATGCGACGACGACCGCTGTGATCTTGACACTCGAGCCGCTGGTCGGGGCCGGCCTAGGCGCCGCACTCGGGGACGCGTGGACCGCCGCCACCGTGATTGGCGCGATAGCCGTCCTCAGCGCCGTCTGCCTGGTCGCACCGCGTGCCAGACGACAGCTCCTTACAGCCGAGCTGCCTATGTTGATCAGGAACTGACCACTGTCCCCGGCTAGTTGATCTTGGAAGAAGCGTGGCCAGTTGCAGGTTACGGCTGCCACACGGCCGGTAGTCGTCATGGACTGTCCGCTTGTCGTTCTCGTGGTAGTGCTCGGGCATCGCCGCGACGTCTATCGAACCCGCTAACCTGATCTTCCGCCTGACTCGAGATTGGCGGCCATCCTGGCCAGGACGTCAATCGTTGTCTGGTACTCCTCAGGTGAGATCCCGAGGGTCGAGGCCTGGCGAAGTTCAGCGACCTTAGCCTTGAGCAGCCCGAATTGTGCCTGGCCGGTCTCGGCCAGACCGATGACGTTGTCCTGCGAATCGGCCCAACCGCGTGACACGAGACCTGAAACGGCGTCACTCAGCTCGCCCGGTGAATCCCGAAGGAAGGGTTCCAGTTCAGCCTCCAGCTCAGGTATCGACCTCGGTCCGTCCTCGAGCAGATTGAGCACCTGCCACTGCCGGCGAGTCAGCCCAGCATCGCCGAGCTGGCGTTCGAAGTGCCCGTCGATGAGGCCGTCCACCTTCTTCAGCCAATAGCCGATCGGCCGGTCGATGTTGATCATGGGATTGACCACCACCCCTCTCCCCCACTAGTTGATCTTGAAACATGCGTTCGAAACTCTCAGGAAGCGGACACCCGAACCCCAAGATCGGCGAGAAACTCGCGCGCCCGCGCTAGGCGCCGGCTGTCGGAGAATGCGTGCCAGTCAGCGACCAGGCCTTCGCTGTAGATCAGATCACGGAACCGACGGAAGGCTCCCAGGCCCTCGATCGCGATCTCCATGCGTTTCCGCAACGGCCGGTAGGTGATCATGGCCGCAAACTCCGCCATGTCCTGTCGTGCCGCACGGGAACCGAGAGACGGCACAAAGAGCCAGCGATCGGGTTCCGCGGCTGGATTGGGCCCGGCCTCCCCACCTCGCTCGACGTCAGTCGTGAATGCGGGAATGACCTCGCCCGTGAGGAGATCAAGGAAAGCGCCGTGACTCCTGATTGGATCACCTTCCAAATCTGTGGCCACCCACTCAAGATCAACAGGCAGTTCCCAGTGATCATGCGCCTCCGCCACGCCAGCCGGAACCTCCTTTGGGGCAGTTTGGGAGTACGCAGTGAGCGGCCTTGAAAGGCGTGAGCGGCTGGGCTGCCGAATGGTCGAACCCCGTTGCTCGACTATGCTCGAACGGTGGTCGTGCCCGAAACACTGGTATTGCCGGCTTGTGCGCCTGCCCCCACTGCCCGGGAGAATCGTAGCCATCGACGCGGCCCGCCGTTGATCTCTTCGATCGGCGAGTCGCCGGAATCACAGAAGACACTCCGCGCACTCCGCACGTGGGTGGTCCACTAGTGGCCACCGAGGCCGACGTGCGTGCGATCGCATTGTCGTTGCCGGGTACGACCGAGGAGCAGTGGTATCAGACACCCGGCTACAAGGTGGCCGGCAGGGGATTTCTTCGACTTCGCACCGAGGCCGAGGGCGGTCTGGTGGTGTTCGTGTCGGACATGGGCGAGAAGCAGGCGCTACTGGCTTCTGGCTCGGATGCGTACTTCACCACCCCGCACTACGAGGCATCGCCCATCGTGCTGGTGAACTTGGACAAGATTGATCTTGCTGAGTTGCGCGAGCTGATCACCGACTCGTGGCTGATCAAGGCACCGCCCAAGCTGCGTCGCCAGTTCGAAGCGCAATAGGGCGTGCAGGGCCGGACGGCCCGCTGAGCTGCTCCGGGCTCAGTAGCGGGCCATTCGCGCCCAGAAGAAGCAATACACGCCGAAGCAAGCGATGCCGGCCGCCATGATCGCCAATAGCACGGCGCCGAAGGGTTGCTCCCGGATTGTCGAAAGGGCCGCGTCCATGCCGCCGGCCTTCTTCGGGTCGTAGGTGACTGCTGCCCACACGAACAGGCTCCCGATAATGCTGAGCGCGATCCCCTTGACGCAGTAGCCCACGGAGCCCAGCCGCCGAACGGCGGGGCGTACCCCGCGATCAAGATCCTCGGTGAATTTCTGCTTCACACCCTTGACGATCTGGGCAAGGCCGACGCCGATCACGACTGCGCCGACGGCAGCAACCAGTACTTGCCCGAACGGGACACTCATCAGCTTTGCGCTCAGTGTCTCCTCGCCCTTCCCGGAGCCTGATGCAGACCCGATGGCGACGCCGATGGCCAGCAGGCCCAGAGCGAGATAGACCACCGCTCGTCCCGCGGAACTCAGTCGACGACGGAGCCGGCCATCTCGGCCGCCCTGATCGCGACCGATGGTGGCCTCAACTGCCTGCCACACGGTGAGTGTGAAAAGGCCGATAGCCATGATCCACAGCAGCACTCCGCCGAGCGGCTGCCTCGCCAGCTGGCTCAACGCACCTTGTTGCGACGCCTCGCCACGCTTTCCGAAGACGAGCTGCAGGGCGATCCAGGCCAGCACGAGATGGAGCAAGCCGTAGCTTGCGAGCCCGACTCCGACCAACGCGTGGTAAGGCTGGCTGCGCCTGACCTCGGCAATCTTCTCCGTCTCGTGAATCCCGACCACAGCCACGTCTTACCCACCGAGAAGCATGATCACGCTCCCCTGCGGATTGCGCGGTCATCGAGGGGGTGTTAGCCAGTCACCTTCTTGGCAGCCTTGACAGACCGCTTGGTCTCGCGCACCTTCTGCAGCGAGTCGTCGTCGACGATGTCGGCGACCGAACGGAACGTGCCCGGCTCCCCGTAGTAGCCCGCTGCGGTACGCCAGCCGTCCGGCGTCACACCGCGGAGCTTGCCGAGCACCGCGGTGAAGATCGCGGCCTTGTCAGCCCCGAATCCCGGTAAGCGTGCGAGGTTGGCCTTCACCTCAGCGCCAGACGTCGCGTCCTTCCAGATGTTCTGCGCCTGGCCGTCGTAATCCTCGGTCAGCACCTGGCAGAGCTGGCGAACCCGCTTTGCCATGGCGGCAGGAAATCGGTGAATGGCCGGTCGCTCTGAGCAGAGCGCCACGAAATCGTCCTCGCTCATCGCGGCGATCTTGGCCACATCGAATTGCCCACCCATGCGTTGCGCGATCACCAGAGGTCCGCTGAAGGCCTTCTCCATCGGCACCTGCTGATCGAGCACCATGCCGATCAGCAGTGCATTGTCGTCCTCGGACAGCAAGCGGTCGGCTTCAGGATCTCCTGTCAGCCAGATGGTGGCGTTGGTCATGGCGTCATTGTGCCGCCGCCCGGTGACAGCGCATCCACCGGTGGTCGAGTGCGTTACCGCCGGCTACTCGTACCTGAGGCGGTCCTGGCCACGGAGTCGATTGAGCAGCTGCTGGAGCCGACACCGCGTCGTGCACTGGGGGACGTGCACTGGGGGTCTACCGCCACGGCGTGCACTTCCCGAAACAGCACCCAGACGAGAGCTGGTGCTGGCATGATCAAGCAACCTGATCCCGTGACGTGGGACTGGTGCGCATCATCGGGGGTCTGACGCTGTGCCTGGTGCTGGAAGCCCTTGTCCTGGCTGCGATCTGGCTGGGCTGGCTATAGCTCCAACCAAGAAACCACTGAACGCAAGCCACTGAAAGGAACCGAACCATGACCTTTTGGCTATTCCGTAAGCCCCGGCTATACCGCATCCTCGCTCCTCTAGAACCGCAACCGCGACCCGCACCGCGCCGCGGCACCATCAGTTCGACAGACCATCAGTTCGACGGGTCGGACGAGCAGCTCGAGGAGACGGATCTGGCTGTGGCTCGGCGTGCCGCTCCGACGACTGCGGAGAAGGAAGAGGAGAGGAACCGTGATGGGTTGGCTATTCGGCAAAATCGAAGGTTCTAGGTCCATTGCGGTTGACGTTCAGTAACTCCCGAGACCACAGCCCGCACGCTTCTTCAGCAGGAGAGGCGCCGCGGTGTGCCAAACGATCTTCACAGTCGTCACCCCTGAGCTGATGGCTCGACGTCGTGCGTACCCGAGGCTGCAATCTGAACCTACCCAAAGCATCGGTCGCCAGGCTAACCTTCTGCGTCAGGAGGTTGGCGATGCGAATCTACGAACTGCTCCGCAGCAAAGGCTTCGATGTCATCACTGTCCGGCCGACGACATCAGTGGCCGAAGCGATTGCGCTGCTCAAGGAGTACAACCTCGGGGCCGTCGTGGTATCCACCGACGGAAAACAAATCTCAGGGATTCTGACCGAGCGCGACGTGGTACGTCGCCTCGTCGAGGGGCCTGATTTTCTCGACTTGCCTGTGTCGACCGTGATGACCAGTGAGGTGCTCACGTGTCGACCAGCTGAGTCTGTTCAGTCGCTGATGAACACCATGACGGAGCAGCGCATCCGTCACCTGCCCGTCGTCGATGACCTCGGACGACTGGCGGGGCTGGTGAGCATCGGTGACGTGGTGAAGTCGCACATCACCCAGATCGAGTTCGAACGCGATCAGCTAGAGGGCTACGTCTCGCACAGCTGAGCGTGGTGTTCGTGCTTGAATGCTGCGCTCGCTCCGCGCGGATCGCGCTTTGAAGCCGCTTACAAGTTGATCATGTGGCCCGAGATGCCGTGGGCGACTTCCTTGAGCGCCTCGGAGAGTGTGGGGTGCGCATGGACGTTGCGCGCGACCTCCTCGGCGGTCAGGTCCCACAGCTGTGCCAGCGTCAGCTCTGGCAGCAACTCCGTGACATCGGGTCCGATCATGTGAAGGCCGAGGATCTCCCCGTACTTGGCGTCGGCGACGAGCTTGACGAAGCCTGTCGCCTCCCCCAATCCGTGTGCCTTGCCGTTCGCGCTGAAGGGGAACTTGGCCGTCTTGACGTCGTAACCTTTGTCCTTCGCCTGCTGCTCGGAGTACCCGAACGACCCGATCTGCGGCTGACAATAGGTCGCCCGCGGGATCATGTCGTAGTTCACCGGCATGGTTTCGACACCGGCGATCGTCTCTGCGGCCACGATCCCCTGCGCCTCCGCCGTATGCGCCAGCAGCAGCTTGCCGGTGCAGTCACCAATGGCGTAGATGTGCGGCACGTTGGTGCGCATGTAGTCGTCGATCTCGATCGCACCACGATCGGTGAGCTTCACGCCGGCGCGTCTCCAGCCCGTAGCCCTCTGTACGCGGGGCAAATCCAATCGCCTGCAGCACCTTGTCGGCTTCGAGGATTGTGCTGTCACCGTCCCCACCGGCAGAGCCGGATTTCGTCGGCTGCGCCGGCGAGACCGTCACCTTCACCTTCTCGCCCGAGTCGTCGATCGCCTCGACCTTCGTGCCGGCGAGCACCGTCACCCCGAGCTTCTTGTACGCCTTCGCAAGCTCGCGGGACACATCCGGCTCTTCCAGGGGCACGATGCGATCAAGGAACTCCACCAGCGTCACCTGTACGCCGTAGTTCGCCATGATGTAGGCGAACTCGACGCCGATGGCACCCGCCCCGGCGATGATGATCGATTCCGGGAGATTGTCGGTCATGATCTGCTCTTCGTACGTCACCACGCGCTCACTCAACGAGGTCCCCGGCAGTAAGCGGGTCGTCGCTCCGGCAGAGATGATCACATTGTCGAAGGTGACCGTCTCGGTGCCGCTGGGCCCGTCGACACTGAACGTGTGATCACCGGTGAACGTGGCCCAGCCGTCGATCTCGGTGATCTTGTTCTTCTTCATCAGGAAGTGCACACCCTTGGCCATCCGATCGGCCGTCGTGCGGCTGCGCTTCCAGGCCGCACCGAAGTCGAAAGTCACATCGCCGCTGATCCCGAAGACCTCGGCCTCGTGGTTGAAGATGTGGGCGATCTCTGCATTGCGCAGCAGGGCCTTCGTCGGAATGCAACCGACGTTGTTGCAGACACCACCCCAGTACTTGAGCTCGATGATGCCGGTCTTCAGACCCAACTGGGCAGCCCGGACAGCTGCGACGTAACCGCCCGGTCCCGCGCCAAGGACGACGACCTCGAAGTGCGCACTCATGGCCCAACTTTAGGGTCCCCTCTTGGGAGTCGGCCACCGGGCCTGCTAAGGTCGGGGCCCGTCACCGAACGACTATCTCGGGTGGTCGTACCTTCCAATTTGGTCATCTAATCGGTGAGTTGTCCACAAAGTATCTCATATATGAGTTATCGTGCCTGGGTGACCGACAATGACTGAGACGTACCTGGATCGGATCGGCGGCTTGATCCGTGATGCGCGCAAGCACCGTGGTCTGACGCAAACGCAACTTGCGGACGTTCTCGGCACCAGCCAGAGTGCCGTGCATCGCATCGAGGCAGGCAACCAAAACCTCAGTCTTGAGATGGTGAGCCGTATTGCCGAGGCGCTGGACTCACCGCTGATTTCGGTAGGTGGCGCCGGGCCGCAGCACCTGCGGGTGCAAGGTGGTGCGAATCTCACCGGCACGATCGATGTGCGATCGTCAAAGAATGCGGCAGTTGCGCTGCTGTGCGCCAGCCTGCTCAACCACGGCCGCACGGTCATTCGCGGCATCGCCAAGATCGAAGAGGTCAATCGGATCCTCGAGGTGCTCACCAGCATCGGGGTGCGCGCCATGTGGTCCGCCGACGGCAATGATATTGAGTTGATACGACCGGCGGAGCTGTCGCTGGACGAGATGGATCTCGATGCGGCACGGCGTACCCGATCGGTGATCATGTTCCTTGGTCCGCTGCTGCACTCCTACAGTCACTTCAAGCTCCCGTACGCCGGGGGCTGTGATCTTGGTGCCCGCACCATCGAGCCCCATTTGCAGGTGCTGCGGCGGTTCGGCCTTGACGTGTTGCCGACTGACGGCTTCTACCACTGCTCGGTTGACGAGTCGGTCGAACCGTCCCGGCCGATCACTCTGACGGAGCGTGGCGACACGGTTACCGAGAATGCGCTGCTTGCCGCCGCGCTGTCGCCGGGAGTGACCGTGCTGCGCAATGCCAGCCCGAATTACATGGTCCAAGATCTCTGCATCTTCCTCACCCACCTCGGCGTTGAGATCGATGGCATCGGAACCACCACACTGCGCATCCACGGCGTCGAGAGCATCAATACCGATGTGGAGTTCGCCCCCTCGGAGGACCCGATCGAGGCCATGAGCCTGCTCACCGCCGCGATCGTCACGCAATCGGACCTCACGATCAGACGGGCGCCCATCGAGTTCCTCGAGATCGAACTTGCAATTCTCGAAGAGATGGGGTTGGACTACTTCCTCAGCTCGGAGTACCTGGCCGTCAACGGTCACGCCCGACTCGTCGATCTGACCGTTCAGCCGTCGGAGCTGCGCTCCCCCATCGACAAGATCCATCCGATGCCGTTCCCTGGGCTGAATATCGACAATCTGCCGTTCTTCGCAGTCATCGCGGCGACGGCCCAGGGCAAGACGATCATCCATGACTGGGTATATGAGAATCGCGCGATCTATCTCACCGAGCTGAACCGGCTGGGAGCCCGGGTCCAGCTGCTGGATCCCCATCGGGTGATCGTCGAAGGCCCGACGCGCTGGCGCGGCCAGCAGGTCGTCTGTCCGCCGGCACTGCGTCCCGCGGTCTGCATCTTGCTCGGCATGCTCGCTGCTCGCGGCGAATCCCAACTACGGGACGTCTACGTCATCAACAGGGGTTATGAGGATCTTGCCAACCGGCTCAATGCCTTGGGTGCGAACATCGAGGTCTTTCGAGACTGAGTCCGGTCGGCTCCCTAATTCTCTTTTCGCGACAGTGGTACAAGAAGCGCGCTAGCGCACACGTACCGGCTCGAAGTGCTGACTCGGACGGATCAGCTCGTCCTGAGCGTAAGTCAGCGCGAGTTCGGTACGACCCAGGTCGTTCGTGATCCTCAGAACCCCATAGATGACGGCCGCGGTATGCGCGAGAATTCTCGGCAGCTTCCAGCCCCGCAACACAGTGGCCAGAAAGATCGCGGCTGTGATGTCTCCACTGCCGGTGAAGGTACGCGGCAGCCGCGGTGTGGAGACCAGCCACGCCCCATCCGCATCGACCGCAACCATGTCGATGGTCCCGGGCTGGGCATCTCCGCGTACCACGCTGGTGATCAACACCACCTCTGGCCCCAAGGCACGCGCAGCGTCGGCCGCAGTAAGCGCTTCCTCCATGGTCGATACCGGCAGGCCTGTCAGTGAGGTCAATTCGAACTGGTTCGGGGTGATGATCTGGGCAGCAGGTACGACGCGTTCCCGCATGAACTCCGGAATTCCCGGTCGGACATAGCTGCCGGTGTGCGCATCACCTAGCACCGGATCACAGCAATAGATCGCAGCCGGGTTGCGCGACTTGACCAGTGACACCGCTTCCAAGATCATCGCGCCGACCGCCTCGGCGCCTTGATAGCCCGACAGCACCGCATCGACCTGACCGAGCACTCCGCGCTCGTCGATCCCTCGCACGACCTCGCGAAGGTCTCCGGCACTCAACAACGGTCCCCGCCAGGATTCATAGCCCGTGTGGTTGGAGAAGTGCACCGTGATCACCGGCCAGACCTCCACGCCCATCCTCATCAGCGGGAACGTGACGGCGCTGTTGCCAACGTGCCCGTAGGCGACCGATGACTGAATCGACAAGATCGTCGTCACGCGGGTCATCATGACACTGTTTGATTGCTCCGCTCGGACCGATTGCTCCGCCCCGCTCCGCGCGGATCGCGCTCGACCATCCGCCTCCTTCGTCGTCGCTCGCAGACGAAAAGCGTGTCCGCTCCCTCCTCCTCAGCACGGCGGCGCGCGATCCGGGGACCGATTGCTCCGCTGCGCTAGAGCCCATTCGGGCCCTCGCGACGCTTTTTGACTTCCCACCCTAGAGTGGTGGCCATGTCATCCGGGGCCGACGACCGTGACTCGCGCGAGGCTGACAGGCCAACGGTGGCATTGGCACCGGCGGGTATGACGGCGCCCGCAGCACAAGCACCCGCAGCACCCGCATGACCATCACCACCACCACATCCTCATCGAGCCGGAAGAGGACCGCTGGCGCTGGCGCCGCAAGATCAGGCAAGACAAGCGCAAGCTCGTGGTCTATCGCGCGGCAGTCGGCATTTTCGGCCTCATTCTGGTCGCCCTCGGCGTCGTCAGCGCTCCGGTCCCCGGACCAGGCGGCATCCCGTTGATCTTGCTCGGGCTGGCGGTGTGGTCCAGTGAGTTCGAATGGGCCCATCAGGTGATGATGTGGTTGAAGCAGCAACTGCATCGCTATCGCACGTGGTCCGCACGCAGGAAGACGCTGTTCTGGGTGGCCTTCTTCAGCTGCTGTGGCCTCTTGGGATATGCCTACATGCTGACCCTTGGCGTCCCTGGGTGGCTGCCCGGCTCCGCCCACCAGCTTCTGCAGCGCCTTCCTGGGCTGTAACTGCCGGGCCTATAACGGCCCAGAGGCACAATGAGGCCATGCGGGCCGCTGAATACGCGTTCTTCGATGTGCCTTTCGCGGCATATGCGCATCGCGGCGGCGCAACCTATGAGCCCAATCTCTATCGCGAGAACAGCATGCACGCGTTCAAGGAGGCGGTTGCCCTCGGCTACCGCTACCTCGAGACAGACGTACACGCCACACGCGATGGGGTGCTGTTGGCCTTCCATGATCGGGTGCTCGACCGCGTCACCGACCACAACGGCGCAATTGCCGATCTGAGCTATGCCCAGATCTCTGAGGCCAGAATCCACGGAATAGATCCCATTCCGCAACTCTCCGAGCTGTTGGCCGAGTTTCCCGATGCCCGGTTCAATATCGATGCCAAGTCACCGGCGGCAGTGGCACTCCTCGCCGAGACCATCGCGGAGTTCGACGCGTACGACAGGGTATGTGTGTGCTCCTTCGGAATCCGCCGGGTCTACGAGCTCCGTCGACGGCTCGGCTGGCGGGTGCCCTCCGCGGCCAGCGCGTTGGAAATCGCGGCGAACCGATTCCTGCCATGGATGACGTGGGCGCTGGATACGCCTGCGCCGGTATTGCAAATGCCAATCTCCGTCCCGATTCTTGGCGGTGAGCTCACCGTTCTCACGTCCGCACTGGTTGACGCAGCTCATCGAGTAGGCAAAAAGGTGCAAATCTGGACAGTCGATGATTCCGAAACCATGGAAAGACTCATTGATGCAGGTGTCGACGGCATCTTCACCGACCGCATCGACACACTGAAAGACGTCCTCATCCGGCGCGGGCTGTGGACTGAACCATAGATCGAGGGGGACATGACGGACAGTGACCGAATAGGGCGCGCCGCCAGCATGCCGCCGCCGCTCGCTGTTGGCGGACCGATCAAGCGCCGAATGGTGCTTGCCTGGGGTCTATGGGACTGGGGATCCTCTGCGTACAGCGCAGTCATCACATCGTTCGTCTTCGGCCCTTACGTCGTCCGCGGGGTGGTGGGAGACACCGAGCCGGGCGGCCTGAGCGCAAATACCTGGCTGGGCATTTCGACCGCGACGGCGGGCGTTCTGGTCGCGGCGATCGCGCCCATCACCGGCCAGCGGGCGGATGCGAGCGGTCATCGCAAGCGCAGTCTTGCCATTTGGAGCGGGCTCGTCATTGCGGTCATGCTCGGCATGTTCAGCGTGAAGAACGATCCCAGCTATCTCTGGATTGCGCTGATCCTGCTGGCAGCCGGCGCTGTCTTTCAAGAGTTCGCCGTCGTCTCCTACAACGCGATGCTGCCGCAGGTTTCGACCCCGGACACGATCGGACGGGTGTCTGGGTTCGGCTGGGCAATGGGCTACATCGGCGGCATCTTCTTGCTGCTGATCTGCTACGTCGGATTCATCGCCCCGGATGTCGGTTGGTTCGGAGTCAGCTCAGCCGGCGGTCTCAATATCCGTGCCGTCGCTGTTTTCGCGGCCGTCTGGTTCGCGGTCTTCGCCATTCCGGTACTCCTAGCGGTCCCCGAGTCACCCCCCGGCCCCAAGCGCCGACGAGTGAGTTTCTTCGCCTCGTACCGGCTGCTTGTCTCCGACATCAGGTCGCTCTACAAGCGTGACCGAAACTCGGTCCACTTTCTCATCGCATCCGCCCTCTACCGAGACGGCCTAGCGGCGATCTTCGCATTCGGCGCCATTCTTGCGGTGAGCGTCTATGGCATGGCGCAATCAACAGTGCTGATCTTCGGAATCGTCGCCAATATCGTCGCCGCGCTGGGGGCACTCAGCATGGGTGCAGTCGAAGATCGGATTGGTCCGAAGAAGGTGATCATGATTTCCTTGATCGGGCTCCTCACGACGTCGGTGATCCTGCTGTTTGTCCATGGCACCACGATGTTTTGGATCTTCGGCCTGATCTTGACCTTGTGGGTTGGTCCGGCGCAGTCCAGCTCCCGGGCATTCATGGCTCGCGTCGCGCCAGTCGGGCGGGAGGGTGAAATGTTCGGACTGTACGCGACCACGGGACGGGCCGCCTCTTTCCTGGCGCCCGCACTTTTCGCTCTCTTCTCAGGTTTGTTCTCGGACCGCGTCGGTATCGTGGGCATCGCTCTCGTACTGCTGGCCGGCACTTTGGCGATGGCCGGAGTGAAATCGCCACCAAGACAGCAGGTCCAGGTCTCCGAATAACGGCTATGGCCGCGAGTCGGTACCGAAGTGTGGAACATATCGGCGCTGCCGTGAGTTGAACCAATCGGGTTGGAAGAACGTCAGGAAAATTTAGACGGAGGTTGTGCTCATGGCTGATCGTTCATTGAAGGGCACTGGTCTCGGGGCAAAGAGTTTCGAGGACGAGGCGGGCGTCGAATTTGCTGCCCGGCAGGAGGTCGGCTACGACTGCCCTCGTGAGCACCACTTCACCTTGGTTTTTTCTGCAGAGGCAGACATCCCTCCGGTGTGGGAATGCCCGCGGTGCGGTGCAGAATCACTGCGCTCCGACGGTGAGCGTCCGGAGTTGAAGGAAGAGAAGGCGCCGCGTACCCACTGGGACATGCTTCGGGAGCGGCGCTCAATCGCCGAGCTCGAGGAACTGCTAGCCGAGAGGTTGACACTGTTGCGTTCGGGTGAGCTGGGCTCGACCGCATTCTCGCGAAGCTCGCGACCCAAGAAGACCGCGTAATACTTCCAGCTGCGAGCGTCGGCATTGCGCGATAACTGAACACGAGCTGCGAGCGTCGGTTTCGCGCGAGCAGCTCCCAAAGACTCGAGCCGCCTTCTCTTCTGTGCCGCTGCCCCCCGATCAGCGGCCCAGACCCCGAGAGGGCGGCTCTTACGATCTAGGAACCCGGTCTAGGAACCCAGATCGGAGCGGGACTCGTCGGACTTGGCTGGTTGGGTGCCTTCCTCGATTTCTCCCGCGATGATGATCGGATCCTCCGGCTTACTGTGATCGGCCGGGGTTTGGTCGACGGTTTCCCCCTCGATGAGGTTGTCGGTATCCATCCGTGCCCGCATCACAGGAATGCCCAGTCGGTTGATCCGCCGCGCCACGAAGAAGGCGATGATCTTGCGGGCGACCGGCCGGGTCCAGCGCAGCAGGAAGACGAAGCCCAAGATGTCGGTCAGGAAGCCCGGCAGTACGAGCAATACACCGCCGACAAGGATCAACGCAGCGTCGGCGAGCTCGCCGGTTGGCACCCTCCCCTTGGTGAAGGCGTCGTTGAGCGCCTTCCAAGCACGCGATCCCTCGTGGCGCATCAAGAGCGCACCGATGATCGCCTCCGCGATCAAGATGAGCACCGTCGGCAACAGCCCGATCTGCTGACCAACTTTGATGAGTAGCCAGACTTCCAAGATCGGGATAGCAACCAGCAGCACCACCAAAAGGACCAGCGGCCATCCATGACGCAGCCTCATGAGGCAAGAGCCTTCTCTCGCGGGTTTTTCCTGGTGGCAAGTGCGCGCAGTTGCTTGGCCCGGTGAGCCACTCCCCACACTGTGGTTCGGACCAGTGCCTCGACAACGATTCGCTGGCTCATCTTGGAGTCGCCGTACTCCCGCTCGACGAAGGTGATCGGCACCTCGACGACCCGAAACCCGGACTTCAATGCTCGCCAGGCCAGGTCGACCTGGAAGCAGTAGCCCGCGGACGCGACATTGTCCAATCCGAGCCCGAGCAGGGTCTTGCGACGAAACACACGGTAACCGCCAGTTGCATCCCTCAACGGGATGCCGAGTGCGACTCTCGTCCAGAGGTTCCCGCCGCGTGACAGGACCTCGCGTGACTTGGGCCAGTTCAGCACCTCGCCGCCCTTGACCCAGCGCGATCCCAGCACCAGGTCTGCGTCGGCGAGGGCGTCCAAGAGCCGCGGCAACTGCTCTGGCTGATGGGATCCGTCCGCGTCCATCTCGACCAATACCTCGTACCCGGCGTTCAAACCCCACTCAAAGCCCGCCAGGTACGCGGCACCGAGGCCTTCTTTGCCAAGTCGGTGCATGACATGAACGTGGTCGTCGGCGCTGGCGATTTCGTCGGCCAGCTTGCCCGTGCCATCAGGTGAGTTGTCGTCTGCGATGAGGATGTGCGCGTCCGGCACCGCGCTACGGGTCCGGCTGATGATGCGGGCTATGTTCTCCGACTCGTTGTAGGTCGGGATGATCACCAGGATCGGTCCGAGGCCCGCCGAGGGTAGGACCTCCTCGGCTGTCTGAGGCTGGGCCGTTGGCGGCTTCGGTTGGCTCAACAGGAATCTCTTTCTGTGTTCGATTGCTCCGCTCGCTATGCTCGCTCCGCGCGGATCGCGCTTTGTGGCCGCCTACTTCGTCGTCGCTCGGGGACGAAAAGCGTGTCCCCTCCCTCCTCCTCAGCACGGCCTCTCAGCACCGCTCGCGCGATCCGATGTTGGGCTGCTTTTGTTCTGCCCGGGATCGCCGCGTCCCACCCAATAGTGCGATGAGGCACGCCAGCACCGCCACAAGCGCCAGACCCCGCTCCAACCAAGGGGCAACCCGAATGGCTGGCGTGAGCGCGCTCCGCAAAGGCATCTCTACCACCATGCTCTGCGGTGTGAACTCCTGGGTGCGAATTGCCACCGCACCATCTCGCGTGATGAAACCAGACACGCTGTTCGTGGTGGCCACTGCGATTTCCCGCCGGCTTTCCATCGCGCGCGCTCGGGTGATGGCGAACTGTTGCTCGATCTGACCGGTACCACCGTACGTGGCGTTGTTGCTTTGCACCATCATGACCTGGGCGCCACCGATCAAAGACCGATAGATCGTCTGGTCGTACGCCAGCTCAAAGCAGATCACGTCACCGACCTTTACTGGTCGACCACCCGCTGTGACGTCCAGTACGCCAGGCCGGGTTCCGGGCACCGACTGCGCGCCAACATCCTGCAAGAGCGGGATGAGCGGCAGCAGCTGTTTCCGGAACGGAATCCACTCACCGAACGGCACCAGATTCTGCTTGTCGTAGCGAGCAAGCACGCCGCGATCAGGGTCCCACCACAATGCCGTGGTCTGGCGCTCGTCAGGCCCGGGGCCCTGCATCACAGCGCCCACCAGAATCGGCCGACCAGCCACCTCGGCGGCGGCTTGGACGGTTTGCTTGGTGAGCGGGTCGACCGTGGGGTCGATGTCGGTCGAGTTTTCCGGCCAGAGCAGGAAATCCGGTTCGGGCGCCTGGCCGAGCCGCACCTTGGTCATCAGGTGGATGGTCTCGGACAAGTGGTTATTGGTGACCGAACGGGCACGACCCATGGCCTCGATACCGCGGCCCGGGATATTGCCCTGCACGATCCCGACGTGCACGCTTCCGGCCGACGTGGCAGCTGGCTCGACCTGGTAGAGGCGCAGTGCCGACCCAAGCAGCCCCAGACAAATGATTGTTACGCCAGCGATCAGGACCCGGGTTCGCCGCCTCAGCCTGCCTGGCCGTGCCCTCCGCAACGCGACCACTCCCCACGCGATCAACTGACCTACCAGCGCGACGACGAAGGAGACACCGGCAACGCCGATGATCGGAAAGAACCCCGCCAGGGGTGTGTCCACCGCGGCGTACGCGATCCGAGTCCAGCCAAAACCCCCGAACGGAATCCGCGAGTAGGCGTATTCGATGAACACCCAGCAGCAGGCGGCGGCAACAGGCCACCAACGCAGTCGTCCGACCAGGTTCAGCATCAGCCCGAGTAGCCCGAAGAACAGCGACATGAAAATGATCAGCACGACCGCAATCCAGGTCCCGAGGACATGCACCCAGCTGATAGCGAGCGTCAGCATCGCCAGGCCAAACAGATAGCCGAGCCCTGTCGCGGGAAGGGGTCGTATCCCTCGGACGATCAGCGTGAAGGCAGGAATGCCAATCAGCATCAGCGGCCACAACCCGTACGGCTGCCAGCTCAGCCCTACAGCAGCACCGGCGAGCACCACGACGACTACCCGGAGCAGCATGGGCATCGGTTGTGCGGTTGACGTCTCGGCCGCAGGCGGGCGCGTCAGAGACGCAAGGGGCCGAGACACGGACCGAGCCTACCCAACCGCAAACGACTCTGATCTGTAGATGATCTGCCCGGAGGAGATCGTCGCGATGCACGTAGGCAATGCGTCATCATCCAACTGCGGCAACGGCGCCGGACCGTCCAGATCGGCATCTCCGATGTCCCAGATCGCCATGCTGGCAGCGGATCCGGCCCGGATTACGCCTGCGTCATCAGCGAAGCCAGCCCAGTGTGCGCCTCGGGTTGCTGCGTCGAAGGCTGAGGCCACCGTCAGTCGCTCGGCGGGCTGCGAATGCTGCACGGCGGCGCGTACGGTAGCCCATCCGGCGAGCGGGGTGACCGGCGCGTCCGTGCCAAAGGCGAGAGGTACGCCGGCCCGGCTCAGGCTTCCGAAGGGGTTCATCTCGTGCGCCCGGCGCTGACCGAGCCGCTGCTCATAAAGCTCACCGGGCTTACCCCAGGCGGCATCGAACGCCGGCTGCACACTGGAAACCACACCCAGCTCGGCCAAGGTCGCGATATCTGGCTCAGAGATCATTTCCACGTGCTCGAGGCGATGTCTTGCCGCGCGAATGCGCGCCACGCCGAGATTTTCTGCGGCCCGGCGCAACCCCGCGACGGCCGCTGCCACGGCGTCGTCACCGATGCAATGGAAGCCGGCCTGCAGTCCGGCCTGGGTGCACGCGATCACATGATCGGTGATCTGCCGTTCGGACAGATAGCGGGCACCGCAGGTCTCCGCATCGGCGTACGGCACACTCAACGCTGCCGTACGCGAGCCGATCGCGCCGTCGATGCAAAGATCACCGGCAAGCCCGGCCACCCCAGCCCGCTGCGCCCATTCGAGGGTGGGTTCGGTGGCGAGCTCGCCCCAGTACGCAGTGACACCCACACCAAGCTCTGTTGCGACCTCACGAACCCGCCTCAGATCCTCGATCGGTCCGAGATGGGGGCCGCCCAGTTCGTGAACCGCGGCGACACCTTGTGCCACAGCTGCCCGCAGCGCTGCTCGCGCAGCCGACCTGCGCTCTTGATCGGTGAAGAGCCGATCCAGACTGCCGCGGCACAGATGGTGCGCCTCGCGTGTCAGCAGCCCATCCGCGCGGTAACCGATTGCCTTGGTCACACCAGGAAGTTGATCAAGAAGGGTTGAGGACACCACAGCGGAGTGAACGTCGACCCGAGCCAAGTAGACAGCGACTCCACCAGCCGCGCGGTCGAGTTCGGTCCGTGTCGGAGGCAGCGGCTCCGGCCAGGCTCGCTCGTCCCAACCGTGGCCGACAATGATCTGGACATCGGGATGATGGCGCGCGTACGAGGCGACACGTTCAACCATGTCGTCTCGGCTCGTCACGTCCTGCAGGCCGAGGCCCGCCATGGCCTGGCCGGTCTGGATGAGATGCACATGGGCATCGACGAAAGCCGGAGTGATCAGCCGCCCACGAAGATCGACTTCGGTCTGCCCACGCGCTGCGCGGCGTGCCGCGTCATCGCTGCCGACGAAACTGATCAATCCTCCGTCGGTGACGACGGCAGTCGCCCCTGGCTGGTCAGGCGCGTAAACGCGTCCCCCGACGAAGATCACGAAATAGGTCCGAGGTGAGGATTGAAATCTAGATCTGAGGACGGTCCTCGAAGGGTATCGAGAGAACCGTCGTGGTGTCCGTAGACACCTTAGCTGCTGCGCGAATCCGAGCCAGCGTGGATTCCAGATGAGCCATCGTGGGCGCCTGAACCTTCAGCAGATAATTGGCTTCCCCGGCCACGGAATAGCAAGAAACGATCTCTTCGATGTCTAGCAAACGCTCTGGCGCGTCATCTGGCTGGCTCGGATCAAAGGGCTTGATCGCGACGAAGGCGGTGACCATTAGACCCAACTCGCCCGAGTCCAGAACAGCGGTATAGCCCTTGATCACGCCACGCTGCTCGAGGCGCCGAACCCGTTGCTGCGCAGCAGATGTGGACAGACCCGTCTCCTTGCCGATGTCTGTGTACGACATTCGGCCGTCGCGCGCGAGCAGCGAGAGAATACGACGGTCGAGCTTCTCCATATTGGCTATCGTGCCAGTATTCGGATGTGCGCTCACGCAAAATTATGCTTTTGGACACAGCTTCTTTGTACTTTCGCGCTTTTTACGGCGTACCCGATTCATTTCGTGGTCCTGACGGCACTCCGGTCAATGCGTTGCGTGGGCTCCTCGACTTCATCAGCCGGCTGTTCAACACCTACACACCGTCCCACCTGGCGTGCTGCTGGGACAACGATTGGCGCCCGAAATGGCGGGTGGATCTGATTCCTTCTTACAAGGCGCATCGGATCGCCAAGTCCGGTGACACCGTTGTCGCCGAGATGGCAAGCTCCCCGGGTACCGCGGGCGAAGGGGCACCGGAGGGCCTGGCCGTACAGGTTCCGTTGATCTTGGCGGTGCTCGACGCGCTGGGCATTGCCGTTGTGGGCAAGGATGGCTATGAGGCGGATGACGTGATCGGGACGCTGGCCAGCACAGCGCCCATGCCGGTCGATGTCGTCACCGGTGACCGTGACCTGTTTCAACTGGTCGACGACCAGCGCCAGGTCCGGGTGCTCTACATCGCGCGCGGGGTTGGAAAGCATGAGGTCGTTGATAACGCGTGGGTGCAGGAGAAGTACGGCATACCGGCTGCGGCGTACGTGGACTACGCGACCATGCGCGGAGACGCGTCTGACGGGTTGCCAGGGATATCCGGAATCGGGGACAAGACGGCGGCCACGCTGCTGAACTCCTTTGGCGATCTCGAGGGGATCCTCGCGGCAGCGAGCGGGCCGAAACCCAAGATCACCGGCGCGGTGTCGGCAAAGCTTGGCGCTGCGATCGACTATCTGGCCGTGGCGCCAACGGTGGTCACCGTGGTCCGCGATCTTGATCTTGGTGTCTCCTTCGATGATCTCCGCTCCCCCACCGCTCCGGCGAAGCCGGAGTTGTTCGCCGAATTGACCGAGCTCCTAGGACTGGGCGCCAGTGCCGAGCGGATCCTGGCCAGCTTGGCCGACGACCCGTAAAGACTCCTTATGACCTTCAAGGCCTTGGTGCCCGGCCCACCCCAGCTGGGCGCGATGACAGCACGGCCCTATCGGGTGACGCTGTCCTCCGACGCATCTCCCGCCGCCGTCATCGCACAGCTCAGGGAGGATGATCATCCAGCCGCGCTGTGGGGCGACTGGTTCGACGGTGGCCTGTTGATCTTCCGCCATCCGTTGCGCGTGGCCGAGCCGGTGAATGCCACGGATGGCTTCGAATGCCTGGATGATCAGCCGCTGGTGATCGAATCCGAGCTGAGATCCGGCCTTGTCGGTGGCGGATGGCTTGCCTGCTTGGGATACGACCCCGGCACGACGGCTTTGGCATTCTATGACTCATCGTTGCGCTGGGTGCCGCGGAGCGGGTGGTGTTTTGAGTCCTTGGGGCTCACCGGGCGGGAACAGGACGATGTGGCAGCTCTGGAGTACTGGAACGCCGTACTGAGAGCCGCGCCGTCCGCACGGATCGAGCCGGTGCAGGTCGGGGCCTTCGGCGTCTCGACGGATAGCGGATATGCACGAGATCGTTACCTCGCTGCTGTTGAGAACGTGATCAGCCGAATCGATCATGGCCGCTGCTACCAGCTGAACCTCTGCATCCGCTTGCATGCTCAGGTGAACAGCACCGCACCGGCGGTGTTCGGGCAGCTGTGCGATCAACTGCAACCCGCCTTTGGCGGCTTGGTCACTGGCCCGAGGAGTGGCAGCCACCGGCAGATGATCACGAGTTTCAGTCCCGAGCTCTTCTTGCGGATTCGGGACCGCACCGTGCTGACGGCGCCGATCAAGGGCACCGCGCCGCGAAGAGCAGATGGCCGTGGTGCAGCGGCGCTGCGCGCTTCCGCGAAGGACGCGGCCGAAAACGTCATGATCGTCGACCTGATGCGCAACGATCTGTCGCGGGTTTGCCGACCAGGCACTGTTGCTGTCCAGGATCTGCTGGCGATCCAGCCGCATCCCGGCGTCTGGCACCTGGTGTCGGCGGTTCGTGGCGAGCTGGAGCCGGAGGCAACCACTGCGCGGGTGCTTGCGGCGGCCTTCCCGCCGGGATCGGTGACCGGAGCTCCAAAGATCTCCGCGCAGCAAGGGATCGCCGATCTCGAGGCCGAACCGCGGCGCGCGTACACGGGCAGCATCGGCCTGGTCAGTCCCGTGGCCGGTGCCGACTTCAATGTGATCATCCGGTCCTTTGAGCTCAGAGATGATCACCTCGAGCTCGGTGTCGGTGGCGGCATCACCGTCGACAGCGTGCCTGTGCGGGAGTGGTATGAGTGCATGCACAAGGCTGCTCCTCTGGTCGCGGCCGCGGGAGCGACGATTGATCATGAACTGAGTGACGAGCCGCCCGCACCTGACCCGGAGTTGTCGGCCACTGGGGTATTCGAGTCGCTCCTCGCGCTACACGGAAAGATCATCCGCCTGGCAGCCCATCTCGCTCGTCTGGATAGATCGTGCCGCGAGCTGTATGGGTACGGGATACCAGATGATCTTGCAAGCGCAGCTTATGACTTGGCGAAGTTCCATGCGGACCAGCCGCGGCTCGCAATCCGCATCCTCGTACGGCCTGCCGAAGCCATGCTTGATCTCAGTTTCCAGGCCCGCTCGCTCGGTCCGAGGCCGGCCGGCTCGACCTTGCGCCACCAATCGCGACCCGAGCGATCCTGGCGGCACAAGTGGATCGAGCGTTCCGGGCTTGAGGAGGCGGAAGCGGCAGCGAGTCCGGACCTGCCGTTCTTCACCTCGCGAGATCGGCCGCAGGACATCACCGAGACGAGTCGGGGGAACCTATTCGTGCAAGATCGCGACGGCTTCTGGTGTACGCCACCGCTGGACGAGCAGGTGTTGCCCGGGGTTACGCGGCGCGAAGTGGTGGACCTGCTCGATGATCAGCAGACGCCGGCTCGGATCCGCCGTTGCACAGTGCAGGATCTGTTCCAATCACGTGGCGCTTTCTGGACCAGCAGCCTCAGCGGCGCGGTTCCGATCACTGCCGTGGACGGCCAGGCGCTACCCGATATCTCGAAGTTCACAGCTGAACTCAATCGGCGACTTGGCACCAGCTGACGCTAGCCGGGTCATCGAAAAAGCGGGCCGTTGAGGTACTTCAGGCCGCTGTCGACCTGGACGGTCACAACACGATGGCCGGGGCCGAGTCGCCGGGCAATCTGAACGGCGGCAACGAGGTTTGCGCCGGTGGAGGGGCCAGAGAAGATGCCCTCGGTCTGCGCGGCGCGGCGCGCCATGGCGAATGCGTCTGCCTCGGGGACCGTGACGACCTCGTCGAAGTCCTCGGGCCGCAGCAGCGGTGGCCACGACCCGATGCCGCCCCCCTCGATGTGGTGGGTGCCAGCGATGCCGCCAGAGAGCACCGCCGATTCACCCGGCTCGACTACCACGCGATGGAGCGCCGGAAGCTTGGTGCTCAGCATTCCGGTGGTGCCCAGAAAGCAGCCGGCCGTGCCGACGTAGCTGCAGAACGCCGTGATGGGCGGAGGGCCGGGGAGCTGTCGGAGCAGTTCATCGCCGAGACGCCGGTAGCCATCGATCATGTCGGTGTTGTTGAACTGATCTGTCCAGAAGGCTCCGGTCTCGGTGGCAATCTCGCGGGCCCGGCGCACCATCGCTGGGATCAGTTGTGGCGTGATGCCCTCAGGACTGTGGATCAGCTCGACCTCGGCGCCGAATGCTTCCATTGTCATCAGTTTCTCGGCGGCAAAGGCATCGGACGAAACAACGCGCAGTGGGTAGCCCTTGACCGCGCAGACGAAGGCGAGCGAGGAGCCAGTGCTGCCTCCGCTGTACTCGACGACCAGCTGGCCCGGCCGTAGCCGCCCATCCCGCTCGGCGCCTTCGATCATGGCCAGCGCCATCCGATCCTTGTACGAGCCAGTAGGGTTCGCCGCCTCGAGTTTCACCCAGACCTCGGCGCTGTCGTCGCCGGGCAGCCGGTTTAGCTGAACGACCGGGGTGTCGCCGATACCGTCGATTCCGCTCAAGACATCACTTTGCTCGACAAGTGCCTACGGCACATCTGCCGTCGTACGCCGGCCCGCGTCAATCAGCTCTCGTGCGGCAAGCAGGAAGCCGTCGGCATAGTTCTCGTCGGGGAAGTCGCCCAAGTAGTAGATCTTGGTCTGGTTTCGCACCGCGGCGAGCGGATCTGCTCCGAGCAGGTCAGTGCACACATCTGCCAGGTTCGACAGATCGTCCCGCAGCACGTACGCGGCCCTGGCGGCCGGAGCATCCAGCAACAGCTGCTCCGGCGTACGCCCCACCGATACCATCGCGAACGGCTTGCCCGAATGGAGATAGTCCGAAACGACAGCAGACACGTCACTCACCATCGCATCGGAGGCGTTGAAGCAGTCTTCGACACTCATCTCCTGCTCCGCGGCAGGCCCCCACAGATGTTCTCGGCCACTTACTTCACGATCGGCATCCAACACCGCGCCAATGTCCGCGATCATCTTCTGCGCGTCGGGATAGCGGTAGTTGAACGGGTGTGCCCGGAAGATCACTCGCGCTCCGTGGGCAAGGAGCTGCTCGACGATCTGACGTCCGGCTGGCAAGGAATACACCCGACTGTCAGCGAATGGTCCCTGCCAGGTCGGCGCATAAAGCACCGTTGGCTGCTCAATGGTGCCAATGGTGCCGCGAGCCGGCGTGATCAATTCCACCTGAGGCCGGCCAACGATCTTGAACTTTTGGGCCGGGATGCTCACTCCATGGCGGGCATACCGATCGATACCGGCCTGACCCGCAGCAAAGATCATGTCGTAGATGGCGTGTACCGGGTTGAAGCACGCCGGTTTCTCGGAGTCCCCGTGGTTGAGCCAGACGTGCGTCAACTCGCGCCGCTCGACAAGGTGGGTGTTCCGAGCAGCGTTATTGACATAAAACGCCGCCGCCATCGAGTCGACGATGATCTCCTCGATGCTGCGCAGAGTCTTGCGATAGATCAGCGGCACCGTGACACCCTGTTCCTCGCACAACTCGCTGATCTGAGCCAGCATCGGGGCCGTCCGGGCAACGATGATGAACGGGCGGCCGATCCGGACGAAATAGGGCAACCACATACCCACCTGGTAGTTCGCCCCGACTGTCGACGCGAAATAGACGACGAACTCCGGGCGATACGCTGCCAGCGCGGGTCGCAGCCGTAGTTCCGCCCGCTCGTTTTCGTTCCCCCGTCGAACGGCTCGCACCGTGACCTCCGCAGCGGCGATGAAGATCACGCCTACCAGGATGAGCAAGATCAACGGCGGAGCACCGACCAAGATCAGCGCAAAGCCGATGATGATCACTAAGCCGTTCAGGATGGGTAATAGCCCTCGCGGAATGAGATCAGAGATCTCGCGAAGCGCACCGGGCAGGTTTTCACCAACAAGTCCATTCCCCCAAGCAGCTCGAATCCTCCGCTCCACAACGATCATCATCAGCAGTAATGCGCACGCTGCGGCGACCTCCCACGACAGCTGGCCTGCATTGTGCGCGGTCACAGCCAGTGCCACCGCCAGGACAGCTCGGGTCGCATCGCCCTCGGTGAGCAAGCGTGACCAGCGCTCAGGTGCCACGACTGAGCTGGACACTGACTGAAACGCTGCCCACACCGACAAGACGGCGAGCACAGTAGTCAGCCACGTCGGACCCCCGGCCAGAGCCACCGCCAACACCAGCACGGCAATCGCAGTTCCGGCAAGATCGAGCCCCACCCGCGCGACGAGCTGTGCATATTTCGACCAGCTTCGTCCAGGTAGCGCGCCACCGTCATCGTCCCCCGCCGGTCTATCCTCATCCCCCTTCCCGCCCTGCTCGGCACCGGCATCCTCAGATTGATCGTCTTCCATATCTTCCATGGACTTGCGGGACACGTGACGTACCGCATCGACGAATGCTGACGCGTAGTCATCAGGCGGAAAATCACCTAGGTAGTCGGCGCGAATGTCCGCCCGCTGACCGGCGAGCGGATCAGGACCCAGCATGTTCTCCAGCTGCCGGTCCAAATCGGCCAGATCAGCCCGAACGACGTACGACGCTCGCGCGACCGGATACTCCACAACGAAGTCATCAGGCGCGGCCGGTACCGCGATCATGGCGAAGGGCTTGCTCGAGAACAGGTAGTCCGACACCACGCTGGAGACGTCCGAGACCATCGCATCGGAATCATTGATGCAATCGAGAATGCTGCGTTCCTTCTCGGCCGCGGCTCCCCATAGATGTGCGCGTCCGGTCTTGCGACGATCGGCCGCCAGCAGCGAGTTGATGCGGGCGATGGTCACCGCGTCATCGGAGAAGTCGTAGCTGAACGGATGCGGCCGGAAGATCACCGTCGCGCCACGCGTGAGCAATGCCGACACGATTTGTTCCCCGGTCGGCAGGGAGTACAGCATGGTCTCTTCGACATGCCCGCGCCACGTCGGCGCGTAGAGCACCGTCGGCTGGGGAATGTCCGCGATTTGGGTCGTGCTCTGCTTGACATTCTCGACCTGTGGCCTGCCGACGATGGTGAACTTTTCCGCAGGGATGCGCACCCCGTGAGCGGCGTAACGGCGAGTAGCGGCCGGCCCAGCGGCGAAGATCTGGTCGTACATGGCATGCGTCGGGTTGTACGACGGCGGCTTGTCGGAGTCTCCGTGGCCCAGATAGATGTGGGTGAGGTGCTGGAAGCGAACCAATGCCCCGTTTCCCGAAGATGCATTGACATAGAACGCGGCCTTCAGGGACGGAACCACCAGTGCATCAAGATCAGCAATGCCGCGGGCTTCAACCACGGGGACGTCGGTCAGCTCCGCGAGCGCGGCCGCTGGAACACCGTTGCGCGCAACGATGATGAAACGCAGGCCAGCACGTTGCAGATACGGCAGCCACATCATCACCTGGTACGACGCATCGTCGGGGCGCGAGGTGTAGACCACGAAGTCCGGCGCGTACGCCGCGACCGCCCGCGGTACAAGTCGTCGCAATCGCCGTGCCAGGACGATCTTGGCGCGCCCGTCCACGGCCTGGACCGCCACTGGCACAACCGCAACCACGCTGATGATCACCCACCACCACGACGATGCACCGAGCGCGGCGAGCAGCAATCCCAACGTGGTCGCGACCGCGCTCGCGGCGACCGAGATCGCACCAAGATCGCGCCGTGGACGCCGGGTCGGTAGGTTCGGCAGTCGCGTCGCGACGGGCACTTTGAACCGCGCAGCCCGCCCGACGAACGGCTCGATCACGATCGTGCCGATCAGGACTGCCGCCCCGAGCGCTGCACCCACGGCCTGCACTAGGCCCGGTGTTGATCCCGCCAGGCACACGGCAGCAGCCGACACCGCAGTGGCCCGTAGCGCGAGCGATCGTCCGAGTGGATCCCACTCGTCGGCCCGCTCGAGCGCGGTTTGGACAAGCTGACCCGCCATCCCGAGGACTGAGACCAGCACCCACAGCGGCGCCCATTCCGAGCCAACCAGCGCGGCGAGCACACCGACGAGGGCGAATACCACGATGAGACTGTCGAACACGACATCAACGACACGCCTCGTTGCCGCTGACCTAGAAAAAAGCATTGATGACTCGTTCCGTCGCACGCCCGTCGTGAAGCCGGTTGAACTCCTTATTGAACAATTCCCGGGCGGCAGCGTACTCGGAGACCACCGAGCCCAGGTCCAGTAATGCCTCAGCCACCTCTGTCGTGGTCGCTAGCAGTGGGCCAGGGGCAGTCGATGGAAAGTCGAACAGAACATTGCGCGAACTCAGATAGTCCTCCAAGTCCGGCACAAAAAAGACCACCGGCTTCCCGGTGAGGAGCCAGTCGAAACGAATGGAGGAATAGTCCAGTACTGCGACGTCGGCAGCCAGCAGAAGGTCGTTGATCTCCGGATATGAGGACACGTCCCACACCCTGTCGGTGATCGGCGGGTGTCCTTCACGAAGGTTGTAGTTGTGCCCACGTAACAACACGGCATAGCGCTCGCCGAGCCGTTGGGCGAGAGCGTCGAGGTCCAGACCATCGAACAGTTTCGCGGTCCACGCGCCGGTTGCCACCGTGTCGCGCCAGGTCGGGGCGTACAGCACGATGATGCGGTCGGGATCAATGCCAAGCTCCGCCAGCACCCGCGATCGGACCGAAGCGGTGTCCGCGGTCACCAGAGCGTCGTTCCGTGGGTAGCCGGTGACCAGTGCATTGCCGGTGAATCGGTACTCCCGCCGGTACAGCTCGACGCAGAAGGATTCCGGCACCACGATGGCGTCCCAGCCCTGACTACGACGGACGCATTCGTTGTCGATGACCGATTCCGGCCGCCCTTGGACCCGCCAGAGCGAGATTCCCATCGATTTGAAGGGATACCCGTGGAAGGTCTGCAGATAGCGCTGATAGGGCCTCTTACGGAAGTAGCGGTCGAAGTCGATGTTCCGGCACAGGTATCGGCTACTACCCAGGGCGGTGTACCAATCTCGACTTCCGATCAGCAGCGCGCGCCCGCCCTCCGGCACGGGAACGGACAGATCCGTGACGCCCCAGATCAATTCCAGCTCGGGTCGTCGGTTGCGCAGCTCGGCATGAATGGCCGCCTGACTGTCCGTGGCGAATTCTCCGCGATAACTCTGGAAGAGCACAGTCTCGGCCGGAGTGAAGGCGACCTGTTGGTACCAACTGCTCAGCCGCTCTTGGGCGACCCTGGTGCGCTCGTCATCAGCCAAGGGCGCGCTCAAACTGATCACCAGCTCGTTGCGGTTGTTACGGGCCAGCTGGTAGTGATGCTTGGCGATCAAGCCTTCGGTCGGAAGGCGGCTCGCGAGTCTGTCGGAGCACCGCAATCGCACGCCCGAGCCCAGCACGACCCGGTAGTCATCGCTCGGGAGTGGCAGCTCGGGCCCGCCCCAACGGGCAGCGACCAGCGGGAACACCAGTCGTACACCGCGTACGCCCCTCTCTGCTGCGGTCTGGTCGACTGGTTCCACACGGCGCACCGGCACATCGGCGAGCCGGCCTGACAGGCGCGCGTCCGCACAATCGGCAAGCTCGAGCCCGAGCAGTCCAAACTCGATGCTGAGCTCGTCCGCGGCCAGAGCTGCGCTGTGCGCTTCCGCCACGGCCGCATCGGTCAGCAGCGCGCAATAGCCGGTGATAGTTCGCTGCCAGCACGCGTCGCGGACGTCACCGCCGATCCGGAGGCCGTGTTCAGCTTCCGTCGGCCAGCCGATTCGGTGTTCCCGGCCATGAACGTCGACCGCGCGGAACTCCCATCCGACAGTGGCGCCGATGCCCGCGGGCAAGTCCAGCTCGAACGGCTGTGAGCCGTCTGTGCCAGCTTTGCCGAGCTTTGTGGCAACTCGACCGAAGGGACTGACCGCGATCACCGATACCAGCGCGCCGAGGCCCGGATCCACAAGCCGCAGCGAGCCGGCTGCCTTGCCGGCACCGTCAGTGGTGAGCGCCAGCGCCCGGACCCGCTCAGGACGGACGTGGAGCGTAAAGCCGAGCTGTGGATCCAGCTTCGGAACGACGCGGTTGACCTCATCGAGCCCACGCAGGTTCCGCCCCCACATCAAGTGCCCGGCCCCACCTGGTGCAACGGCCGTTATCGGCCCGCTTCGCTCCACGCCGCCCGCCCGAAGTGTGAGCCGGAGCTGCCATCGGCCGGCGTGGCGATCGATCCACCGAGTGTCGATGCCTATGAGGAAACCTCCAGATGCCACGTCCTGGTAGCGGAATGCCGACCACTCATTGGCCTCCGTCCTGTGGAGCTGGCTCACTTCGCATGGGTGCGAGTAGCCGGTCACCGGCTCGACGAGGGAGGCAGTCAGCTGTGGCGCATCGGAGCTCAGATCAAGGCCCCGAATGAACGCCCAGCCATGAACGTCGAGTCGATCCTCATGCCAAACGACATGATCGATGCATCCGGACAGCGCAGTCTGGCTCTCCCCCAGTTCCAGGCATTCCAGGGGAGCCCCGGCAACCCCGGGCAGCTCCTCGGCGACCGCGTACAGCCGGCCGTCGCGTATCTCGGTTCTGGGGATGGAGCCGTAAAGCAGGACGTGTTGAATGAGTTGTTCCAGAGCTGTCCAGCGTCCGTTGGCAACGAGCCAGAGGCGCAGCTTGCGGTCCACGCGTACCTGCCGCCACACCGTGTCATCAGCGAGAGCAAGACACTCTTGCGCGGCCTGTTGCAGCCTGCTTCGGTACGCGGCGTCGGCCCGGTGAGCGTCGGCAGCAAAGTCTCCGAGATCCTGGTCGATCAGGCCGCCCAACCAGCAGCCTGCAATCGTCGAATCTCCGCGGTCCTTGACCAACTGCCAGGTCGCCCATAGCCACTTGATGCGGGACTCGAGCTCGCTCACGGCGGGAGGCTCAGAGAGCAGCTTTCCAGGAGCAAGGCGAGTGCGCCGTATGTAGCTCACGGCTTGGAGAAGGTCGAACGTCCTGGCATGCAGTGTGGCGCTGGTGATCGCGAAGCTCTCGCCGGCTGCAGAGTCAGGGAAGCCGCCAACAGCGAGGTCCCAGAAGTCCCTCCGGAAAACCCGGTTGGTCGCGCAGGCGTCGAGCATGGCGATCGGGAAGTCAGCGAGTGTCAGCGCAGGTCTGTCGAGACTATGGACTATCGAGTCCCATGGTGGGCGGCGCCTCCTCCCCCGGCCGACCGTGCGCAAGCTGCCCGCGGCAAAGTCCGAGCCGGTATGTCGCAGCGAGTTGATCAAATTGGCATAGGCGGTGCGCGGCACCGTGTCGGCTGCGTCCACGAAGGCCAGAAACCGTCCCCGGGCTAGCCGCGCACCAGTATTGCGTGCCGCCGTCAATCCGAGCGCAGGACGTAGCACCACCTCGAATCGGGGATCTTGGTCTGCGAACTCCTGCGCAACGGCGGCGGTGTGGTCTGTCGATCCGTTGTCGACCACCAGCACTTCGATTCGAATGAGGGTCTGTGATCGGAGGCTATCCAGACAGGCGCTCAGATAAGACGCGGCGTTGGTGGCGACGACCACCACGGTCAGCAACGGCGCCGATTGCTGAGAGCTGCCCGTTGCGCGACGCCGCAACTGCTGCAGCCCCGCGCGAAGCGGGGCCGGTAGCCTGCCGGCGACGCGGCGAACAAGTCGGGCGAGTCTGTTCTGGTCGTTCATAGATCCTTGCGTTTGCGGAGCCTACGAGACATCCGGCGGACTTTGCGAACCAGCCGACGGGCGAACGATGGCTTCTTTACTGGTATCGCAGTGGGCCTTGGTTTGATAGCAAGCTTGCGGTGTTTCACCAAACCGACGTCAAGACACAGTCCAGAGGTCCGCTTGGTGAAGTAAGCCGCCATGGTAGGCGGCCCACCGGCGACTGGTTCGGGAAGAACGCGGCCAGGCTGCCGCTCCTCAGTCAGTGTGACGCGACGGCGCATTCCCAGGCCCATGACCCCGAAGTGCAGGTACAGGTCCCACAAGCCGTCGGCCAATCTGGTTCCCGCCGCCAGCGTGTTCGGATCGATCTCGGCGCTGAACGACGCGGCGAGACCGAGGCGATGGACTGCGACGGGTACCGCCCAGGTCTCCCCCGTACGACGTTCCGTCAGGTCCAATCGAAGCGCCGAGCTCTCCATGCCTAGCCACAGCACCTCCGGGGCAAACTCACCCACGAGTGAGGCAAACCGCCGCTCTGTCATCGGCTCTTGAGGCATCTCTGCGAAGATCGCCTCAGCCTCCTCGACAATGTCAGGTTCTGCGTGTGAGTTGGGATCTCGGGCAGCTGGCCGGCTCCCGGAGGGCCCGACATCGGACAGCCGAACACTCCCACTGATCTGGACGCGCCCATCGACCCAGCCGACCTGCAGCACCCGGGGATAGGTGGCCCATGGCGCTGCCAGTTCAGCGGTTCGACGCACCTCCTCCGAGTCCCCGGCAATGACCCCGCGGGCAACGCGCTGCGGCAAGGGCTGCAGCAGCCTGAGCGCACCTTCGCCGAAGTAGCGCGATGCGATGCGATGTGCGGCGCCGAACAGCTCTGCTGCCTCTTCCGAGGAGTACCTCAGGAACCGGCGACCACTCAGACGTTGCACCATCTCGACCTGGAGCCACCGCCGAAAGATGCGATCGCGGATAGCTCCGGGCTCGGTATGTGCGACAGCGACCTCGATAGCTTCGGCAAGATTGTCGAAGTAGCCCGACCAGTCCGTCTGGCGGTAGCCCGCGTTTGCCATGTCGACGCGCAGGATGTGGAAGTAGCAGGTGTAGTCGGCGTAAATGCTGACAACCTTCGCCAGCAGATAACCCTTTACGACGAAAAGATGATCTTCGAGCCGTCGTTGACCTTCCGGAAACCGGATGTCGTTCCCGCTCAGGAATTCCCGGCGGAACAACTTGTGTGGCGTCAGGCTGTCCATGATCGCCGAGTCGCCAATGCTGCACTCGCGGATCGTCTGTGTGAAGACGACACGCGGAATGCGACGCTGCAGCCCAGCCATCTTCGGCAGCACGATGTCGGAGTCACAGCTGGTCGCGAAGTCATAGAGCCGCTCAAGGGCCTCCGTGCCCAGCCAGTCGTCGTGGTCGCAGAAAAACACGTACTCGCCGCGAGCCACATCGAGGCCGACGTTGCGCGGCTGCCCGGGCCAGCCCGAGTTCGGCTGGTGGATGACGTGAATGTTGCGGTACGTCGCTGCAAGCTCATCCAGACGCGCGGGCGTGTCGTCGGTGGAACCGTCGTCGACGCAGATGATCTCGAATTCATCGGGCGGCAGGCTCTGGGAGATCAGTGAGTCGATGCATGGCCCGAAGTACTCACCGGGGTTGTACACCGGAACCACGACACTCACCTTGAGCATGCGATCGAGAATTGCACAGTTTGATTGCTCCGCTCGTCAGGCTCGCTCCGCGCGGATCGCGCTGGGAAGCCGCCTACTTCGTCGTCACTCGGCGACGAAAAACGGTCACCTCACTCCTCCTCAGCACAGCGCCGCGCGATCCGAGGTTTGATTGCTCCGCTCGTCAGGCTCGCTCTGTCTAACGGCTCGCTGCGCTCGCGGCGATGTTCGCCGCGAGGCCGCCGCCTTCGTCGAATCCGACGAAACGACCATCTGTGGAGAATCAGCTCCCCTCTCGACACGTTTCGTCGGCTTCTCCTGCAGATCGGCGGCAGCGAACATCGCGGGCGCGGATCGCGGCTACGAACCAACAACGCTCAAACGCGCGATAGGGTTCAGCCGATGACGAGATTGCGCAATGTTGCGGTGATTCTGGCGGGAGGAACCGGGACTCGCGTCGGCCTGAACATTCCGAAACAACTGATCAAGATTGCCGGCAAGCCGATCATCGAGCACACCATCGCCGCGATGCATCAATCGCCGCTGGTGGACGAGATCGTGGTGATGATGGCGCCGGGCTACCTCGATGAGGTTCGTGCCATCGTCAAGAAAGCCGACTACGCCAAGGTCACCCAGATCCTCGAGGGCGCGGAGACGCGCAATGAGACGACGGCTGCTGCGCTTGCCGCCCTGGGCGATGAAGAGTGCAACGTGCTGCTCCACGACGCCGTACGTCCGCTGGTCTCGCAAACGATCATTGCGGCCAACGTGGAAGCGCTGCAGACCCATGAGGCCGTCGACACCGCAATCTCGTCTGCGGACACGGTGATCCAGGTCCAGCCGGAGCAGAACAACCTTGCCGACGTCCTGCCCCGGCATCTGCTCCGGCGCGGTCAGACACCACAATCCTTCCGCCTGTCAACCATCAGGGCGGCGTACGCGAAGGCTGCGCAGGATCCCAACTTCACTGCGACTGACGACTGCACCGTCGTGCTTCGCTACCTCCCGGAGGTCTCGATCGCAGTCGTCGCTGGGCACGAGCGCAACATGAAGGTCACTGAGCCGATCGATGTCTACATCGCTGACAAGCTGTTCCAGCTGACCTCCGCCGACCGGCCCACCCCGCTGACCGAAGAGCAATATCACGCGAGGCTTGACGGCCGGACCGTTGTGGTTTTCGGCGGCTCGTACGGCATCGGGGGTGATATTGCCGAGCTCGCACGCAACTACGGGGCTGACGTCAAGACTTTCTCACGATCAACCACCGGCACCTACGTCGAGAAGCGCGCCGATGTCGCCAAGGCCGCTCAGCAGGTGCTCGACGAAACCGGCCGCATCGATTTCGTGGTGAATACAGCAGGTGTGCTGGTACGCGGCGAGCTCGCGGACACCTCGGAGGAGACCATCTACACCTCCACGGACATCAACTACCTCGCGCCGATCTTCGTCGCGCAGGAGTTCTTTCCTCACCTCACCTCATCGGGCGGCTCGCTGTTGCTGTTCACGTCCTCCTCCTATACGCGGGGGCGATCCGGCTATTCGCTTTACTCCTCAGCAAAGGCCGCGATCGTGAACCTGACGCAGGCTCTCGCCGACGAATGGGCCTCCTCGGGCGTACGGGTGAACTGTGTCAACCCCGAGCGCACGGGCACGCCCATGCGTACCAAGGCCTTCGGGGAGGAGCCTCCTGGCACCCTGCTGTCCTCAGCGGAGGTTGCGCGTCAGTCTCTGGATGTCTTGCTCTCTCACCTGACAGGTCACATCATCGACATCCGCCGCGAGGAAGGCCCCGCCGCGCTGGGCAATGGTTGAGATGGTTGAGATGCGTTAGCTACAGGACGACGTCGCTGACCACCAGGTTGTGATCAGAAGGACGACTTGAGTCGACTCGCTTCATCACATTCTCGTACCTGAGCACACGCTTAGTGCCCTTGACCATCACATAATCCAGGCGGACGCCCTTGGCCGCCAACGTGGTCTTGTAGTGATTGATCGTCGGGTACTTGGCGTTGATCCGGGATTCGGCGCCGTAGGTGTCGTAAAACCCTTGACCCAACAGATACTTGCGCGGCGCATCTCCGGCGCGGTTGGTCGCCCAGGAGTTGAAGTCGCCAGCGTAGATGATCTTCTCGCCCGCTTTGGCAAGCCCATTGACCCTCAGATAGACGGCCCTCGCCTGCTTTCCGCGCAGCGCGTTGTAGCTTTTTTCGGTGCTGAGGCTGCCGCTATGGCGGTCGTCCAGGTGCACCGACACGACCCAGAAGCGTTTGCCGGTCTTGCGGTCGGCGAACTTCGCGTACGCCGCGCTGCGACGCAGCGACTCACTGTCAGAGCTCCGCAGCGGCATGTTCATGCTGCACGACGGGTTGTAGTTCTTCGACCCAGTCTTCTCCGGGCAGTTGCTCAATAGCTTGAACTTCCGGGTGTCGTAGAGGATGCGCGTGCCCTGCGTGCCGTGGTTGGTGCCCGGCTTGACGTATGGCGTGGTCCGGACCAGCTGGTAACGGCCATCGCCAATGACGCTCTTCAACGAGCGCTCCAGGCTGGTCGTCTGTCGCAGGTGTCCCGTTGTGGTTCCCTTGGAGCCGTCCGCGCGGCCCGGTCCGAGTTCCTGGATTGCCAGGACACCAGGATCACGGCTTGCGATCTCACGTGCCACATCATTCGCGCGTGACAGCCAGCTCCGGCCGTCGTGAGCACGCGCGGTGCGGACGTTGAAGGTGCCCGTGCGCAAGGTGAGGGAATTCTGCTCCTCGCTCGCGCTGAACACCTCGCGTACGCGCAGTTTTGACGATTGGGCGTCCACGGCCTTGTCCGCCCTCGTGTGACCGGTCTCGGCGTTGTGGCCAGTGGCGTTCGATCTGTCCTTCGTCCGAGTAATGGTTGTCTGGCTGACGCTTGGATCCAGAACCGCCTTGGCAGTGCCGATCGAGCCGGACGGTGAAGCGGAGCCGGCCGATATGCCCGCCGCGCAGCAGACCGCCACAATGCCGACAGCCGCAGTAGTAGCGGCCACGCGCTGAGCACGCACGAATGCTCCTCAAGGAACAACGTGAATCGGCGGTGGCCCCCGAGCGGCACCCCCGATGCAACTTCCCCAGATGCGGTCAGACGCCGCCCTCTGAGCCGGACAGAGAAGACACTAAGAGCCGAGACCTCTTCGGCGCCACCGTTATCGACCTGTTATGGATGTGACATGGCTCACATTTTGCAAATCACGCGGTCGTCTCGGATCGGCGCCTCCCGAAATTCAGAAGGGGATCATCGGAGGCGCGGTGGGATTCCACACGGCATGTGCGCCGAGGTCTCCGACCCTGACCACCCAGATCAACGCCACGAGCGCGACCACCACGAGCAAGACGGGTAACCCGATGCGAACGAGTGCTGACTGCTGAGCATCGCCATCCTCGCTGCCCGAGGCGCCGCGCGACACCACAAACGCGTTGAGCAGGCCAATAACAGTAAAAGCGATCATGATGTAGAGCAGCTGGTTGCCGAGCTGGTAATGCTTCGCGATCAGATCACCCACAGGGTTTCCGCCCTTGATGCCCAGCGCCGCTTCGAGCGCGAGACCGCTCTGCCTGGCTACGAAGGTCACGCCGGTGGCGCCGACGACGACGATGGCCAGTGGCCAGCGCGCCCAAGCGCGTGTTCTGGGAAAGGCGAACAGGAAGGCCAGCAAGGCGGCCAGGGGGATGCCGACCACTGCCGCGTGAATCACCAAGGGATGGAGCGGAAGGTTGCCGATCTTGTCGAACATTTTGCACTCCTGAGTTGGTAGTCGGCGCAGGCGTGACTGGCCCGGAAGCGCGCCTACCCGTTAGACGACGGGCTCGGTTGAATGGTTCGATGGCATCACCGCGCCGCGAGCGTCGGTGTGCGAGCGCTGCCATCGATGGTTGGCGACACTACCGCTCCCGACGGCTGGCCGCTTCCCGTGCGGTCTGCAGATCCGCCACCAGCCCCGCAAACGCCTCGCTACGCTCCTCGGCCGTGGCCCGCAGTACCGCGGAGGGATGTACGGTCGCCAGCACTGGCCGGACTCCGACCGGGGTCGCAAGCTCCAATACCTGACCACGCTGCTTGGTGACCCGGAACGTAGGTCCGAGCAGCGCCCTAGCCGCTGTCGCGCCCAGGCAAACGATCAAGGACGGGTCGACCAAAGTCAGCTCAGCTTCGAGCCAGGGTAGACATGCCTTGATGTGGGTGACCTGCGGTGTGGCGTGAATGCGCCGTTTTCCTCGCTCGGTGAAGCGAAAGTGCTTGACGGCGTTGGTGACGTAGACATCCTTCCTGGGCACGCCGGCTTCCTCGAGCGCCTCCTGCAGGAGCCGTCCCGCCGGACCGACAAAGGGAATGCCCTGGCGATCTTCCACGTCGCCGGGTTGCTCTCCGACGAGGGCCAGCGGTGCCCGAGGGTTCCCAGCCGAGAAGACCACTTGGGTTGCGTGCTGCCACAGCTCGCAACCCTTGCAGTCCACCGCCGCTTCCTTGAGGCCCTCAATGTCGATGTGCTCGGGGTCGACGTGCTCGGGCACCCAGGGTGCCGCCGTTTCGGTCAATCGCGACTATCCGTCCCCGATCGAGCCGGCCCAGGTGCCGGGCTCGTGATCGTGCCGCCGCCCTTCGAGTTTGATCACGTGGAGTACCGCGTTGATCAGCGCCAGGTGGGTAAAGGCCTGCGGGAAGTTTCCCAGGTGCTGGCCGGTGTGCGGGTCGATCTCTTCGCCGTACAGATCGAGTGCACCCGCGAATGACAGCAACTTGGCACACAGCTTGCGGGCTCGCTCGTACTCACCGATCTCGCACAGTGCCGAGACCAGCCAGAACGAGCAGATCGTAAAGCTGCCCTCCTCGCCTGCGAACCCATCGTCGGTTTCCTCGACCTTGTAGCGCAGCACCAGTTCGTGCACCGTGAGCTCGTCGGCGATCGCCATCACAGTGGCCCTGATGACTGGGTCATCGGCAGGCAGGAAGCGCACCAGCGGGGCCAGCAGCAATGACGCATCGAGAGCCTTGCTGCCGTAATACTGAGTCAGCACGCCGCGATCGTCGACGCCGTTGGCCAAGATGTCGTCCTTGATCTCTTGTGCCGCAAGCTCCCATTCGGCGGCCTTGCCGTCCTCTCCCGTTATCCGGGCTATCTTGGCGCCTCGGTCGACGGCGACCCAGCACATGATCTTGGAGGAGGTGAAGTGCTGCAGCTCACCGCGCACCTCCCAGATCCCGGCATCGGGCTCGCGCCAGAACTTCAACGCCTCGCCGACCTGCTTGTCCAAGATCTCCCAGATACGATTGTCCAGCCGGTTGGCCGCCTTGAAATGCAGGTAGACCGAGTCCAGCAGGGCACCCCAGACATCGTGCTGCTTCTGCGCGTACGCGGCGTTCCCGATTCGCACCGGGCGCGAGTTGGCATATCCCGGCAGGTGATCAAGCTCGTACTCAATGAGCTCCTTTTCACCCCCGATGCCGTACATGATCTGTATGTCGTCCTCGCCTTCCACTAGATCGGCGATGAAAGCGAAGAAGTCCACTGCTTCCCAGTCGAAACCCAGGGAGTAGAGCCCCCACAGGGCAAAGGTGGCGTCCCGGATCCAGGTGAAGCGGTAGTCGTAGTTGCGTCCTCCTCCGGGAGTCTCGGGAAGCGATGTCGAGCCGGCAGCCGCAATCGCGCCGGTCGGGGCGTAGGTCAGCCCCTTGAGAGTAAGGGCGCTGCGCTGCAGATAGCCGCGCCAGGGGTGATCGGGGAACTGCCCACGGGCCAGCCAGTGTTGCCAGTGATGCGCGGTCCATACCTGACGCTTGTAGGCGTCGGCGAAGTCCGCCGGTGGCACGGCCCCACCCCAGGAGAGCGCGATATAGCGGACGTCACCCTCTTTGAGCAATGTGCGGGCGTTGGCTTGGCCGCCCTCGAAACCCAGCCGCAAGTCGCTGGTCAAGGTCAGCTTGAGATCCACGCCGTCGGCCGAGCACACACCCTGGTAGTAGCTGTTGTTGGTGTATTCCCACCGAACGTGGGCCTTGCCATAGTCGAGCACGGGCTCACAATCGATCATGGTCTGCACTTCACCGGAGGCACAGCGGATGGTGCGCAGGAAGATGTGCTCTGCCTCGTAGTCGTTCGGGGTCCGACGGTAGGTCTTAGAACGGTCCGCGGGATGGTGCCACGGACCGATCAAAAGGGCATCGCGGACGATGATCCATCCGGTAGGAGTTCCCCAGCTGGTCTCCAGGATCATGGTGCCTGGCAGGTAACGGACATCGGCGGGCACGGCAACGTCGACCGGGGCGACACGAAAGACGCCGGCGTTCCGACCCAAGATCCGTCCGAAGACACTGGGTGAGTCAAACCGCGGAACGCACATCCATTCCACAGCGCCGTTGGGCGATACGAGGGCCGAGACCTCTCCATCGCTCAGAAACCCAAGATCGCCGATCGGGGTCGATCGGACACGTGTCGCCGGAGCACCGAGCTGCGCCTGCGGCTTGCTCTTCCTGTTCGCCATGGGGAAAGCATTCTCGCCTCAGCACGTCCTGGCAAGCACTGGCCGGCATCGTCGCGTAATGATCACTACCCTGGGCCGTCGGTCTCCTCGATGACCCACTCGAGGTAGTCGGGGTTGCTCGCCTGGACAGGCAGAGCGAGAACGCAAGGTACCCCGTAGGGGTGTGCGCGCCGGGTGCGGTCGACGATGGCCGGCACCAGACTGGCACGGGTATGCAGCGCTACCCGACTCTCGCGGTCATCGTGGATCGTGCCCTCCCAGCGATAGATGGATCTGATCGGCGCGATGTGCTGGCCGCACGCGACGAGCCGGTCCTCGACCAGCGACCGGGTGAAATTGATCAGCCAATCCTCGCTGTCGGCGGTGATGATCACCTCACAGATCGGCTCGGTCACGCGCCGGTCCTTTCGATCCCCGGTCTGACGGCACCTCGCTAGTGCCCAGGGCCGATAATGATCTTCTTCCGTTCTGACTCGTGGGCGCCACCCTTCTTGGCGAGAGTGGCGCAGGCCTCCTCGATGTCTCGTGCCAGTGTGTCGACGTGTTCCCGGCTCAAGGTCTCCTTGACCAGGGCGCGCATGATCGTGACGTCCTGGGCATTCGGGGGAAGCGTGTACGCCGGCACCATCCAGCCGCGTTCGGCCGACAGCTGCCAGGCGACATCGAACTCGTCGTAGTCGTTGGCGCCGGCGAGCCGGAAGGCGACGAGTGGGAGCTGCTCCTCGTCGGGACCGATCAACTCGAACTGGCCCATCGACTCCAGCTTCTCGGCAAGCACTCTGGCGTTCTGCTGCATGTTCTTCATGATGTAGCTGTAGCCGGCGCGGCCGTAGCGGACGAAGTTGTAGTACTGCGCCAGCACCATCGCAGAGCCGGTTGAGAAGTTCAGCGTGAAAGTGGCGTCGGTCTTGCCGAGGTAGTTCTCCTCGAACACCAGGTCTTGGGCGAGGTCGGATTTCTCGCGGAAGATCAGCCAGCCGATGCCCGGATAGACGAGCCCGAACTTGTGTCCGGAGACGTTGATGGAACGCACCTGCTCGAGGCGGAAGTCCCATTCAGAGTGGGGATAGAGGAAGGGCCACACGAAACCGCCGCTGGCGCCGTCCACATGCAACGGGACATCAATGCCGCGCTGCGACTTGATTTGGAGCAGCAGGTTGTTGATACCGACGACGTCGTCCTTGTGCCCGGTGAACGTCGTGCCGAGCACGGCGGCTACCCCGATGGTGTTCTCGTCGATGTGAGGGCTGACGTCGTCTGGGCCGATGGTGTACTTGCCCGGCTGCAGCGGCACGATCCGTGGCTCGACATCGAAGTAGCGGCAAAACTTCTCCCACACCACATGCACGTCGCCGCCGAACACCAGGTTCGGGTTCGTTGTTGATCTTCCAGCCGCCTCCTGACGCTTCCGCCAATTCCACTTCAGGGAGAGGCCGCCGAGCATGATCGCCTCCGACGAGCCCTGGGTCCGCGCGCCGGTCGTCTCCCCTGGTGCGTGGAACAGGTCAGCGAGCATCCGGATGCAGCGCTGCTCGATCTCGGCCGTACGCGGATACTCGGCGTGGTCGATGAAGTTGCGGTGCAGATTGTTCGGCGATGATCCGTTGCGCCTCTGGCTCCATCCACGTTGTCACGAAGGTGGCGAGGTTGCGCGCCGGATCACCCTCGAGCGCGAGGTCCTCAGAAACCAGCCGCATGGCATCGACGGCGGTCATGCCTGTCTCGGGGAATTCGCGGCTCGGCACTTCCTGGGTGGCGAAGCGATTGCCGAAGAGCACCGCGTCGGGAACTTGGTCGGAGGTTGCGGTCATTGGCTTCTCCTTTGAGTTTGTGGATCTTCCGGGGTCAGTGGTCTCGTCGCTGCTCGAACCGCACGCCTCCACGCCGGAAACATCAAGATCGCTCCGAGAAGGAAGCAGACGGCGCCCAACAAGGTGCCGCCGACCGAGACTGGATTGTTGATCAATTCGCCGCTGCTGGGAAGCACAAAGCTAGCGATCGCGGAGGCCATGAAGAAGATCGATCCGATCATGTTCAACCAGGCAATCCACCAAGGGAAGGAACGCGGCCGAAAGCTGAGCAAACGTCCCAATGCGAGGATGGCGAAGAGACTCGCCACAAGGAACAGCGTCGATCCGAAGAAGTCGGGTCGCCAGACCCGGCGGTCCTGCTGCTTGACCGTGACGTTGTGCAAGAGCGCAGCGAAGGTGCTGATATTGAAAAAGATCGTGCCGGGAAACTGCGTGATGGCCGCCAGCCAGTTGCGATCATGTGGCAGCCAGGCCCGGAATCGAACCGGCGCCCGCGTGTGCTGCGAGTCGGCGTCGACCTCGGTCATCGCCGGTGTCTGGGCCTGCAAGAGCTGGGCGAATGAGGCTGAGGTGAAAAAGATCGAGCCAGCGAAATAGGTGACGCTGTCGGCAGTCTCGCCGACAGCATTCAGGTACGCAGGCACACTTCCCAACGCGAACAACGAAGAGCCGATGATGAACAGGCACGCGATCGCAGCGTTCAGGGCGACCGGCCTCACCGCCATAGCGCTCTCCTCGTGGAGCCGGCATCGGTTCGTGGCCCCTGCACCCTCCACCTGTACCGAAACACAGCTGTCGGCGCATCACCCATCGGGGATGAGAGCCCGCCGCGAGCCACTGCGCGGAGCAGTGTCCTCAGCGGAGCGGTCAGCCCTCGCTTGGCTACGTGATCACTTCGGAGAGATGATCGCCGGCTGCTTGAGGTCAAAGAACTCGGTCTCGCCAACGGAGAGCTTGCCCATCTCCTCCATCTGCGCCTGCAACTCCGGCGGTAGCTCCTTGCGCTCGCCTTCGCGTGCCTCGGCTTCGGAGGTGAAGTACATGACCATGGTGTAGCCACCGTCCTCGTGGCCTACCGAGACGCTGCCGAGAATGTCGGGGCGAAATGCATTCCACTTGTCGGCGTCCTGGTCCATGAGCTGCCGAGCCCGCTCGGGGTCGCTGCTGCGGCCCTGCATGACCTGAACGAAGCCGGCCTGGTCGGGATCGCCCTGAACATCGACTGTTACGTCATTGCTGTCACGGAATGTGGCTTCCCCGTCGAAGACCTTGGCGGTCTCAGACCACCACTGGCCTTGCTCGGGACGATCACTGTTGCGCCGGGCATCATCCTCGGACTCGAAGCGGACGACAGCGATGGCCCTTCCGTCTTCCGTGACCCCGCTCGTACTGCCAAGCCAGCCAGTCGCGCTTGGCGCAAGATCTTGTACCCACTGGTTGAGGGCAGCATCCAGCCCTTGCGGGTTCGATGTCCTGCCCTGGATGACCTGAACGAACATGGCGAGGCCTCCGATCGATGTAGTTGGGAAATTGAAATACTCTGCTCTGCGGACGTTACGACCGCAGGATGTCCGCGTCAATACACAGAAATGCTGGACGTTTTGGTTCTTAGGGTGGGTCGGGTGCGCGGCTGAGGTAGTGGTGGCCGGTGGATGTGGTGATGATCATGGTGTGGGGGTTGGTCGAGGAGATCCGGCGTTGATCACCTGGATCTGCCAGCCAGGCATGTCGCGGACGTAGTGGCCGCGCTCGCACGCGCCGCGCCCGTTGATATAACTGGTAGGTCCTCCGTCGCTGTGCCGAATGATGTAATCAATATGGCGGATCGGCGCATCGCAACACGGATCGCGGCAGGTTTGATCACGGAGCCGAATCAGCTTGGCCAGCCGGCCATCGAAGCGCGCCGGCGTGCCTGGTCGCTGCCGACGACCCATGGCCGTTGTTGGGTGCGGTGAATAGGCGACGCCACCACCGACGTCCGTTGCTGGTGATCATGATGTTGCGCGCGAGGCCGAGGGGCAATGGCCCGTATCCGGGGAATGGTGGCCGGTTTGTTGCTGTGGGGGTCGAGGAGCGCCTCGAGCGGCATCATCAGCTGGAGCTCGATGTTGATGTCGTGCGCGCGGGTTTGTCCGGTGATCCGTTCCACCAGGGTGTCGGCCATGATCTGGTCCCGGGTCCGCCCATCGCCGCCGGCGACTGCCGAATCGGCATGGGTGCGGAGTGCGGCGTAGCAGGCGATGCCTTGCTCGACCGGGAGATAGCCGGTGAGTATGGCCATGGTGTCTGGTGCCGGCCGGATGCTGACGCGGCGATGTTTGCGTTCGGTGCGGCCCCGCTGCACATAGCCGTGCCGGTCTGCCTCGTAGGCGACCTGTCGGATGCACGCCGTCGCCGCCTTGAACCCCAGCGTGGAAATACCAGTGGCGTGGAGCTGTCGGTCCACGCGGCCGACCTCGCCGGGCCTAGCCACCAGCGATACCGTGTTCCTGCCGCCGCTCTCCACCACCGAAGACCCAGGAGGCTCCGACGTGCCTGAGGGCATGAACGTCGAGGTCGCTCACAAGCTGAGCGAGCAAGAGAAGGCTGAGCACCGCAAACACCGCTGGGAAGAGATCGCTGAGATCATCGAGGTGCTTGTCCTCGCGCTGGCGGCGATCGCCACCGCGTATACCGGTTTGCAGGCATCACGATGGGATGACGACCGGGCACTGCTGTATGGACAGGCAACCACGCAGCGCTTCGCGGCTAGCGCTGCCTCGACTCTCGGCGGGCAGCAACTCGCCGCAGACTCGGCGATGTTCACCGGTTGGTTAGAGGCTCACGCCACCGGCAACACTGAGCTGGAGTCGGTTTTTGTCCGCCGGTTTACCCCCGATTACCGAGAGGCTTTTGACGGCTGGCTCAAGACAGACCCCTTGAACAATCCATCTGCGCCACCAGGACCGGCGTATATGCCCGGGTTTCAGAACCCGGAGTTGAAAAAGGGCGAAGAACTCAACGCAGAGGCGCAAGCAATATTCAATGAGGGATCTGAAGCAGGCGAGACTGCAACGAAGTACGTCCGCCTGACTGTGTTGTTCGCCCTCGTCCTATTCCTCGTTGCGGCCGGTCAACGTTTCCGACAGCGGCCGGTTCGGATCAGCGCGAATTTGCTCGCGATCGCCCTGCTGATCTACACCCTGGTCTATCTGATCACGTTGCCTCGGGTGTAGACCCATCTGCTGATCAGGCCGTTTTGATCAGGCCGTTTGATCAAGCCGTTTTGATCAGGCCGTACTGATCAGTGCGTGCTGATCAGGCCGTACTAATCAGCCTGGGAGTTCCGAGCGCTCCAACGCGCGGCCCCTAGGATCGTGCGCTAGCCGAGCGACGCGTGGGTGCCACGCTGGCGCTCGTATTCAAGAGGAGCACACTCATGAAGAACCAGCGAAGCCGAGAACTGCGTACCAGCAGCTACGAACTCTTCATCGGCGCCCTGTCGGTCCTTTCGATCATCAACCTGGTGTTGCTGCTGCTGCCGATCAGTGCTCAAGTGAAGCAACTGGTCCTGATTGTCGATGTCGCGCTTACGGCGATTTTCTTGATCGACTTCACCGTTCGATTTGTTTCGGCCCCCGTCAAGTCCCGGTATTTCTTCAGAGGCGGCGGCTGGCTCGATCTCATCGGTAGCCTCCCGTTGCTGAGGATTTTTCGACTCTTTCGAGTACTGAGAGTCAGTCGTTTGCTTCGCCGGTACGGGCTGCGCAACGTCGTTCGAGACCTCGTGTCCGATCCCGCTCAGGGCGGGCTGCTGCTCGCCGCCTTTTTCGCCATTGCGACCATGGAGTTCGGCTGCATGTTCGTGCTCGGAGTCGAGCACGGTGCGCCAGGCGCCAACATCCTCACCGGGCCTGAGGCGCTCTGGTGGGGAATAACCACAATCACGACTGTCGGATACGGCGACCTATATCCAGTGACCTATCCCGGCCAAGTGGCCGCTTCGGTCACGATGCTGATCGGCATCGCACTGATTGGCACATTCACCGGCTACCTCGCCAACACCTTTCTGGCGCCGCGATCTCCCGCCACTCCCAGCGATGACGATGATCCACGTTCCCAGCTCGAAATCCTCCTCCGCCAGATCGACGAAAACGCACGCAATGGTGCCGAACTCCAGGCAAAGCTGCAAAAGGTCGTGGCGCTGCTTTGATGAAGCCAGCCGTTATGCCTGGTGGCTCAACGCCCGCGGCTCTGCGGCAAGGTGACTCGCCGCTTGGCCGGCGCGGACGGCGGTGGGACCACCGGGCCGATGTCGCCGTCGGGAGCCTCGTCCAGGTCCACGATCACCGGAGCATGATCGCTCGGTCCGGATCCCTTGCGCGCCTGCCTGTCCACCCAGGCCGCGCGTACTCGCTCGGCGACCGGCACGCTGGCCAAGACCAGATCGATGCGCATGCCCAGGTCCTGGTGGAACATGCCTGCGCGGTAGTCCCAGTACGTGAAGACCCGCTTCTCCGGCCAGCGATCCCTGACAACGTCCCGCAGGCCAAGGGACTGTAGCTGCGCCAGGGCCTCCCGCTCCGGCGCGGTGACGTGGGTCTGGCCGATGTACGCCTCAGGGTCGAACACATCCTCATCGGCTGGGGCGATGTTCATGTCGCCGCAGACCACGGCGTCATCGGGCCCACCGCGAACGCGCTCAGCGAGTGCGGCCAGCCACTCCAGCTTGTACCGGTAGTGGTCAGAATCGGGCACCCGTCCATTCGGCACGTACACCGAATGCACCCGGATGCCGCCGCAGATCGCCGACACTGCACGGGCTTCCGGATGCGGAAATCCCGGTGCCCCGTCCACCCCGCGCTCGACCTCCTCCAAGCCGACTCTTGACAGGATCGCAACCCCGTTCCACTGCACCTCACCGTGCGTCGCGACCTCGTAGCCGCGACCGACCAGCTCCTCACCCAGCAGCTCTGCGAAGGCGTCGTCGGCGAGCTTGGTCTCTTGCAGGCAGACCACGTCAGGCTCCCGCTGGTCCAGCCACGGGAGGAGCCGCGGGACGCGCTGCTTGATCGAATTCACATTCCAAGTGGCCAGACGCACGGACCCACGCTAGCCGGTGACCACGACATTTCTTATGGACAGCTCTTATGCACAGCGACGCGCCGGACTAGTGCCGGGGTGGAGTATTAGGTTGGCCCGATGGAGTGTCGGGTCGGCGACGTCGCGGTCCACTACGTCGAGCACGGCGTCGGCACACCGGTCCTCGTCCTGCACGGGGCGGGGGTCGACCACCGCGAGGCCGAGGCGTGCTTCGAGCCCGCCCTCGGCACAGGCGGCGGCTACCGTCGCCTCTACCCCGACCTACCGGGGATGGGGCGTACGCCGGCGCCCGCCTCGCTCCGCAGTGCCGACGACGTCCTCGACACACTGGTCGGGTTCACGGACAAGGTCGCCGGCCCCGACGCCGTACTCGTGGTCGGTCACTCTGCCGGCGCCTACTACGCCCAGGGCATCGCGGCGCGCCGGCCCGAACGAGTCGCCGGCTTGGCGCTCGTGTGTCCCCTGCTGACCGCAGTGCGCGACGTCCCCGCGCACAACCCGGTCATCGCGGCCGGCGACCTAGGCGACGAGGAGTTCCGTGGCTACTTCGTCGTGCAGACACCCGAGATGCTCGACCGTTACCAGCGCTTCGTCGCCCCGGCGATCCCGATGGCCGACGACGCCGCGATGGAGCGGATCGGCGAGCGGTGGGAGTTGAACACGCCTGTGGGAGCGGCGTACGAGGGCCCGACGCTGGTGGTCGCCGGCCGTCAAGACTCCACCGTGGGGTACGCCGCAGCCGCCGACCTCCTCAACCGCTACGCGCACGCCACGCTCTCAGTGCTGGATGGTGCCGGCCACGCCCTCCCCCACGAGCAGCCCGACCTGCTGGCCGGTCTGATCGTGGACTGGCTGGCCCGGGCCAAGCGTGCCGGTTGAGACTTAGGTGTACTTGGCGCCGAGCAGGCCCAACTCGCTGGCTCGGCGGGCAGCATCGGCCCGCGAACGACAATCCAGCTTCAGCAAGATATTGGCGACGTGTGATTCCACGGTTCGTGGGCTCAGGAACAGCTCACGGGCAATCTCCCGACTGGTGTGACCCATGGCGACTAGTCGGAGGACCTCGATCTCACGACGAGTCAGGCTGCCGTTGGCCGCCTGTACGAGAACCCGGCGACTGAGGCGGCGCTCGGCCCGTTCGCCGAGCGCGCTGAGGCTGGCCGCCACCAGTTGCACCGTCGGCCGGGCGCCCAGTCGCCTCGCCGTACGGTGGGCCGAAACCAGGTGCTCAATGGCCTCCTCACGCCGACCCAGCGCGGTCAGGGCGGCAGCAGCTCGGCGCTCAGACTCCGCGCGGTCGAAGGGCGAATCCCCGCTGGGCAGTAGCGAAAGCGCCTTCGCGAAATGGCCCGCAGCCTGGTCTGCGCTGCCGTCCAAAAGCGCGGTCTCACCAAGTGCATGCGACAACGCCGACATCGCCTCGCGCTGACCAGAGTCCGCGGCAATCCGGGCCAGCGCCGCGGCACAGGTTCGCGCTTCGACACCGCTCCCTGATTCGGCAAAAAACGTGGTCGCCCAGCGCAGCGGCGAGACTGCGTAATGAAGATCCTCAGTCTGCTTCCATCGCTCGAGAATCGACCAGCAGTGGCCAGCAGCCGATTCTCGAGCCCCATCCAGCTGATCGACAATCGCCAAGCCCCAGGTGCACAGCAGCTCCATCGCAACCAACTCGATCCCGCGGGCGAGTGTCAACGACTCGAGCAGCAATGGTCGAGCGCGCTTGGTCTGGCCGCGCATGCCCAGAATGGAGCCGAGCATCCCGGTCGCAACGGCGCGCGCGTGCATGGTCGCCTCAGTCGAGGCGATCACCTGCCGACACAGAACGGTTGCGCGATCCCAGTCACCCGACTGGCGGAGTACCGCGGTCAGGCAAGCAAGGCAGAGCTGGGCGGTGGGCTCGAGGGCATTGGTGGAACAGAAACCGAACGCTTCGTCGTAGGTCTCCTTGGCCGCCGCATAGTCGCCGGTGTGCTCGAGCGCGTCCGCCAGTCTCTGGTATATCTCGGCTGCCGCTGCAGTCAGCCCGTGCTCGAGGGCCATCGCCAGCCCGGACCTGACCTGATCGACCCCCACCGGACCTTCGCCCATTCGTGCCCGCGCATTACCCTCCTGCCCCAGGATCCGTGCCTCGAGATCAACGCGATGCGCCTCACGCGCCTGCTCTGCGGCAATCTGCAGCAAGCTGATGGCTGCGCGGAAGCTCCCGGCGGATCGAAGATGGGCCGCGGAGGCGATCCGCTCGGCCGCGGCGTCGGCCGGTAAGCCGGCAGCGGTGAACGCCGACGCGGCCTGCTCCCGGGTGCTGAGTGCCTCTTGCCAACGACCCTGCAGCTCGAGTACAGCTGCCAGCCGGCGCTGCGCCATTCCCACGCGTAGCAGGTCGTTGTCTCGCCGGTACCTATCAGCGACCTCGCGCCAGGTCGGGACAGCGTCGGCCAGGTCGCCAGCGAGTTCGATATAGCCGGCCAAGCGTTCCAGTACGTCGAGGCGGCCGGCTTCATCGTCTCCATCCGGCCACAGCTCCAAGGCCCGGCGGGTGGCCCGCTCGGCATCTCGATAGGCGTGTACGGCGCTGGACGCGTCGGCCGCTCGGAGCAACGCCGCGCGGGCCTGCTCCTGCCGCCGGCCCAGCAGCCAGTGCTCGGCAACGAGCAGTGAAGCAGCGTGCCCGGCCTCCAGCCGCTGGGCCACCGATTGGTGCACTGCGACGCGCCGAGTCCACGGGATGTCTCCGTAGAAAGCGTCGCGCACCAGGGCGTGACGAAATGCCATCCGCCCCGGCTCGGCCTCTGTCACGATGCCGCGGCGTACGACCTCGTCAGGCCACTCGGACAATCCGGCAACCGCAATGACCAACTCAGGATCGAACGTCTGGCCTGCAACTGCCGCGGTCGTGACGGCGTTGCGAGCGTCGTCGGACAGACCGGCTGCACGCAGCAGTACAGCGTCACGGACACTGTCTGGAAGCGGGACATCCTCACCCTCCACCAGCTCCAGGCCAGACGGGCCAGGCACCAGGCGGCCACTCGCGGCGAGGGCCGAGCCGAGCTCGCGTACGAAGAAGGGAACGCCGTCGGTACGGTCAAACACCGCTCGGTGCAACGACGGCGCAACCGTGCCGAGTGTCTGCTCGAGCAGGGCCGCGCTGGCCTCGGCATCGAACGGCTCGACGGCGATCTGCCGCAGCCGGGAAGCTCGGCGCAGCTCGCTGCGCAGCCCTCGTACGGAATGTCCGCGTGGCAACTCGTCGCTGCGGAACGCGCCCAGCACCAGCAATGGTTCGGAGTCCAGCGAACGCGCGAGGGCGCCCAGCAGCTCCGGGGTAGCGTCGTCAGCCCACTGGAGATCGTCCAGGAACAGCACTGTGGGACCTCGGGCTGCGATAGCGGCAAGAGCTTGCCGGATCGCCTCGAAGAGCGTGGCGCGATCGCCTGCAGGTGCCGGTGGGCCAAGCTCGGGAAGCAGCATGGCGAGATGGCCAGCCAAGGGACCTTCGACGAGTGGCACATCGCTCGCTGCTCGCAGGTACGACCGCAGCCCTTCGACGATCGGCCCGAAGGGCGACGTGCCGCCCTGGACGGCGAAGCCCTCCAAGCTCTGCAAGTCGGAGCGGGACAGGGTGTTCTTGGCCAATGTGGTCTTGCCGACCCCCGCCTCGCCGGCGAGCAGGACCAGCGACCCGTGCCCGGCCATGGCCTCCGTCACCCACGCGTCAAGCTGGGCTCGCTCGGGCTCTCGGCCGATCAGCTCTTCCTGCACGCCGTTATTCTCTGGCGCAACGCAAGATCGCCGCCACTGAGCGATCCACGTCAGCTTCATCGGTCGACCAGTTCGACACTGAGATTCGCATGGCTGCCCCGCCCTGCCAGGTCGTCCCGCTCATCCAGCAGGTGCCATCGTGCTGCACCCGCTCGATGACCCGATGAGTGTGGGCATCATCGTCGCCATCGCCGCCCCGGAAGCGCACCAGGACTTGATTGAGTACGACCTGATTGAGCACCTCGACGTCGTCCGCTGCCGCCAGCTGTTCGGCGAAACGGCCCGCCAGCGCGCAGCAGCGCTCCACCAGCTCTGTCACGCCCTCACGTCCGAGCGCCCGAAGGGCCGCGTATACCGCGAACCCGCGGGCTCGTCGAGAGTGTTCCGGGTTGTAGTCGAGGGGGTCGCGCTCGCCGCCGGCGCTGTGCATGAGGTAGCCCGCGCGTATTCCCATGGCCGCTCGATGGGCATCGGGGTGAGCACAGAATGCCAAGCCGGAGTCATACGGAACGTTGAGCCACTTGTGGGCGTCGGTCGCCCAGGAATCGGCCAGCTCCACCCCGGTGAGCAGGGGACGCAGCCGCGGGCTGGCAGCCGCCCACAGTCCGAAGGCACCGTCCACATGCACCCACGCGCCATACCGGTGTGCAATCTCGCAGATCTCCCCGACCGGGTCGATAGCTCCGCTGTTGACGTTGCCGACTTGGGTGCACACGATCGCTGGGCCTTCGCCCTCTTCAAGCAATGCGGCCAACGCCTCGGGTTTCATGCGGCCCTGGTCGTCAGACTCAACCTCAACGATGGCAGCCTTGCCAACACCGAGGAAACGCAATGCTCGGTCGATGGTGCCGTGGCGCGCCTGCCCGGCGAGGATCCGTACACGCGGCGCACCCCACAACCCGTCGGCAGCGAGGTCCCACCCCAACCGTCGCAGTACGTCGTGCAGAGCGGCGGCCAGCGCGGTGAAGTTGGCCATCTGAGCGCCGGTCACAAAGCCCACCGATACTCCGATGGGCAGGCCCAACAGCTCCGCCAGCCACTCCCCGGCCACCTCTTCGACAACGCTGGCCGAGGGCCCGATCACGTACAGGCCGGCGTTTTGATCCCACGTCGAGGCCAGCCAGTCTGCCGCAAGCGCTGCCGGTGTGGCACCGCCGATCACGAAGCCGAAAAAGCGGCCGCTGCCAGACGCCACCACACCGGGATCAGCGGTCAGGACCAGATCTTCAATGACCTCCCGGGCCTCGAGCGGTTGCTCCGGTAGTGGGCCACCCAGGGCCGCCCGCAACTCGGAAAGAGTGGCAGGAGCTGCGATCGGTCGCGCCGGCAATCCCTCCAGATATGCCAAAGCGTGCTCGAACGCCTCCGCCAGCGCGCCCTTCCAGTCCGGCTCGTTCATTTCACATCGCTCCTCCAGTCGATGGCCATGTTTGCTCCTACGTGCGGTGCATGTCTTAGACCGCACGCTAGGAGGTCTACCTACGCACAACATCCGCAAAATCACCTAGTTTCCATCGCGCGACGATCGACCCGTACGTTCATCAGGTGAGAGCCACCGTCGAGGAACCGAGGAGATTGCGATGGTTCATAGCCATACACATGACTCCAGCAGCGATCATCCGATCCACTGGGCACGGATCTACGACCTGACAGTCGGGCTGCTCGGGCCAAGGGGACGGCGACTCCGGGCGATGTTCGCTGACGATCTGCAACTGCGAGATGGTGATCGGGTTCTCGACGTGGGGTGCGGCGGCGGCCGTCTGGCGGTGGTGTTCGCCGAGCGAGTAGCCCCTTCCGGGTCTGTCGATGGGATCGATGCAGCCGCTGAGATGATCAAGCTGGCAACGGCGCGAGCCCGCCGGCATGGATTGCCGGCACACTTCCAGGCCGCTTTCGCGCAACGGCTTCCATTCGCTGACACCAGCTTCGACGCGGTGGCGTGCACCCTCGCCCTGCACCACGTAGCTGAGGATGATCAACAAGCTGCAGTGGTCGAGATGCACCGGGTCCTCAAACCCGGCGGGCGACTCTTGATCGCTGAATTCCGCAAAGGACAACGCCATTCCCGCATCGGTCCACGGTGGCTGCGGCGATCCACGCACGAGGACATGATCAACAAGGCGACTGGTCTTGTGACAGCCGCTGGATTTACCGGCGTTGAGCACGGGAACACGAACCTCGGCTGGTTGGGCAAGATCACCGCAAGCAAGTAGCTGATCAAGGAGCTCCAGATCGCGCGATGACCCGAGCAGCGCTAGGGCGGAAGCAGGTGTTCTGCTCGCGCGGGCGGATCCGAAAACGCCAATGCCGCTTCCTCGACATCTTGGTCAGTCGCCGTCAGCCGACCGACGTGCTGACGTAAGTGTTCCTCCCAGGATGGAACGGTGAACAGTTCGACAAAGCGGTTCGGTCGGTCACCGTCCCGGTAGAGGCCCCAGCGCGTCGCGCCCGTCTGACGCCGAGTCCGACGAAGTTTCACCATCGCCTCCAGGAAAGCCGCCTCTCGCTCGGAGGCGACCGTGTACTCGACTGTCACGAGGACCGGTCCGCTGTCCGGCTCGGGCTCAAACGCCAGCCGCGCGTCGGGCCAGTAGACGGCCAGCTCGCGATCGAGGTGACCGGTCTCCGGTAGGCGCAAGAAGACTCCTACGACGACGCCACCCAGCATCACCACCGCCGCGGCAAAGAACGTGACCTGCAGGCCGACTGCTTCGGCCACCAGCCCCCAAAGCAGTGCTCCGACCGTCATCGAGCCGGTGAAGGTCATCATGTAGATGGCCAGGCCTCGAGCGCCGGACCCACACCGGTAGGAACAGCTGGAGCTCGG
>CAWEHO010000005.1:0-201654 GCA_963808905.1 uncultured Actinomycetota bacterium | reverse complement strand
AATGTCTGACACCACAGGGTCCGCCGACCTCGGATCGGACGCCGCGACGTCGTCCGTCCCGCCCGGCAGACGGGGCCTGATCCGCTCGATCGTCCATCGCCTCGCGGGCGAGCAGCTTGCGCTGCCGGTCGAAGGTCGCCTGCGCGTCGTTCGAGGGCGCGACGGGATGGCTCAACTCCGATCCGCTGACGCCAGAGGGACTTCGCGGACGCGTCGTCCTCGTCGACTTCTGGACCTACACCTGCGTCAACTGGCTGCGCACGCTTCCGTACGTTCGGGCCTGGGCAGCCAAGTACCGGGACGACGGGCTGACCGTCATCGGCGTCCACACGCCCGAGTTCGGCTTCGAGCGGAACATCGACAACGTCATCGCGCAGTCGCGCGGCCTCGGCGTGGAGTACCCGATCGCGGTCGACAGCGACTACGGCGTCTGGCGCGCCTTCGCGAACCACTTCTGGCCGGCGCTCTACATCGCCGACGAGGAGGGCCGGATCCGATTCCATCACTTCGGCGAGGGCGAGTACCCGATGACCGAGATGGTCATCCAGCAGTTGCTGCTCGACGCCGGCGCGGACGGCGTCGATCAGGACCTGGTGATGGTCGAGCCGCGCGGTCTGGAAGTGGCCGCCGACTGGCGGACGCTGCAGTCGCCCGAGACGTACCTCGGCTACGGCCAGAGCACCGGCTTCGCCCAGGAAGATGTCGCCAGCTTCGACGAGCCCCGCGTCTACACGCTGCCGGGACGGCTGCGCCTCAATGAGTGGGGACTCTCGGGGACCTGGACGGTGGCCGGGCACGCCGCGGTCTTGAACGAGCCCGGCGGACGAATCGCCTTCCAGTTCCACGCGCGCGATGTCAACCTCGTGATGGGTCCGGCATCCCAGGGCGCGTCGATCCCGTTCCGGGTCTTCCTCGACGGCCAGCTCGCGAACGACGCGCCCGGGAGCGACGTGGACCCCGACGGCAGCGGGATGGTGAGCGACCAGCGCACCTACCAACTGATCCGCCAACCCGGACCGATCGCCGACCGCCTCTTCGAGATCGAGTTCCTCGACGCCGGCGTCGAGGCGTATTGCTTCACCTTCGGCTGAACCTGGATCGGTGAGGCATCACGCATGTCTGGAGGAACCAACGCGATCGAAAGCCTGAACGCCCGCTACCGGCGCGCGGTCAAGGCCCGCCGGCACTTCCCCGCCGAGCAGACCGCCATGAAGTGTCTGTATCTGGTCACCCGATCCCTGGACCCCAAAGGCACAGGACAGACACGATGGGCAACAAGGTCGAAGCCAGCCCTGAACGCCTTCGCAATCGCCTTCGCCGACCGGCTGCCGATGAAGGCCAACTGATCATGAAACCGCCACTTACGCCATTAATCGGACAGCCCCCGGGGGGCGAACCTCGGGTGATGACCGGATCGGAAGGAATTCTGTGGAATTCGCGGGTCAGGCTACGGCGCGTACGGTCAGGGGGCGGCGGCGCAGGTCCGGGTTCTGCAGGGCCGAGGGCTGGTAGGCCTGATCGAGGGTGCCGACGTCGGTACCGGGAGGGACGATCTCGTCGACGCGGTCGAGGATGTCGTCGGTGAGGGTGACGTCCAGGCCGGTGAGCAGGTCGTCGAGGTGGTCCATGGTGCGGGGCCCGACAGTGCGCTGGTGACGCCGGGGTGGGCGATGGCGAACGCCATCGCGAGGTGGGTCATCGGCAGGCCCGCCTCGGCGGTGAGGGGGATGAGCTTCTCGACCGCGTCGAGCCGGCGCTCGTCGTTGAGATGGCCTGAAGCAGGCCGGCGCGCCGAGGTCGTTGCCGGCCCTTGCGTACGCGGCCGGTGAGCAGTCCCTGCCCGAGCGGCCCCAGACCAGGATGCCCATGCCGTAGCGCTGGGCGGTGGGCAGCACCTCGCGCTCGATGCCGCGGTTGAGGATCGAGTAGGGCGGCTGCTCGGTGTGGAACCGCTCCAGGCCTCGCCGCTCGGCGACCCATTGGGCCTCGACGATGTCGGAGGCGGGAGTCCTCGACGCGCCGATCGCGCGGACCTTGCCGCTGCGGATCAGGTCGGTCAGCGCCGAGAGCGTCTCCTCGATGTCGGTGCGGGGTCGGGGCGGTGGATCTGGTAGAGGTCGATGTGGTCGGTCTGCAGGCGACGCAGCGAGTTCTCCACGGCGGTGACGATCCAGCGCCGCGAGGCGCCCTGCTGGTTGGGATCCTGCCCATCGGGCGGCTGAACTTGGTCGCGAGCACGACGTCGTCGCGCCGCCCTTCCAGGGCCTTGCCGACGACCTCCTCGGAGTCGCCGTAGGCGTCGGCGGTGTCGACGAAGTTGATGCCCGCGTCCAGCGCCTTGTGGATGATGCGTACCGAGTCCTCGGGTGGTGTTGCCCATGACGAGGCGAACATCAGGGTGCCCAGCGCGTAGGGGCTGACCTGGATGCCGGTCCGGCCGAGGGTGCGGTACTGCATGTCTCTCCCTGTGGTGGTCGGCACCGGATGGATGCCGTACGCTGCGCTAAACGGAAGGCTATTCCGGAACTATACGGAAGACTCTTCCGGTTACGCAAGCAGGGGTGATGTGGTGTCTCAGGACAAGACCCAGGCCGAAGTCTCGTTGCCCGGCTCCGCAAAGCCGGGCGCCGGCGAACCGGTGCGACGGCGGCGCGCCGACGCGCGACGCAACGTCGATGCGTTGATCGAGGCGGCGCAAGACCGTCTTTGCCACCTCCGGCGTGGACGCGCCGGCGAAGGAGATCACCGACCTGGCCGGCGTGGGAGTCGGCACGCTGTACCGCCACTTCCCGCAGCGCTCTGACCTGGTCAAAGCCGTGGTGGAGAGCGGAATCGACGCGGTCGCCGACGCAGGACCCGCCCTGAGTGCCGGGCACGAGCCGGCGGAAGCGCTCACGAGTGGATCCACCTGTTCACCGAACTGCTCGCGACCAAACGCGGACTCGCCTCGGCGCTGCACTCGGGCGATCCGGCATTCTCGGCGCTGCCCGGCTATTTCCTGCAGCGGCTCGGCCCCGCCCTCGCGGTACTGCTCGACGCCGCAGTGGCCGACGGCACGGTTCGCGACGATATCAGCGCCGAGGATCTCCTGCACGCCATCACTCAGCTGTCCCAGCCCGTCCCAGGGCGAGGGCCGGAACACAACCAGCGCTTCGTCGCCGTCCTTGTCGACGGCCTACGCTATGACGCCACGTCAGCGGACCCCCGAATGCTGACGTAGGCAACGCTGCGAGCCAGCGGGAGAAGAACGTCACGGCCTGGCCGTACAGCCGCAGGGTGCTCGGGCTGCGGTTCTTCGGCGCGGAGGTCGCGCAGGAACGACTCGTTGCAGATCCTGCAGGTGTGCGGTCACAGAGTGTCAAGTTATCAGGAGAGTAAGCGCTGTGCTACCGCGCAACACTCAGGCAAGTCCCTCTTTTTCCCTTGTTTCATTGGTCATTCGGCTTGGCTGAACCCGAGACGGCTCGCCGGGCATCTTCGGATAGTCAGGCGGATATGGCATCTCCGCGCCGCCGTACTTGCCGGTACCAAGCTCGCGCTCATCGCGGGCGTACATCTCAAGTGCACCGTCAATGCTTCGTGGCTCCATCTCGTAGAAGGATCGCCAGGCATCGCCGGCTGCGGCGAATCGCGCAGGCATCGAGCTAACGGTGAAGTCTCGGGGGGAGACTTCGCTCAGCTCGTCCCAGGTCAATGGCGCCGACACCACCGCGGTCGGCGTTGGCCGGATGGAGTAGGCCGAGGCGATGGTGCGGTCGCGAGCCATTTGGTTGAAATCAACGAAGATGCGCGCGCCACGCTCCTCCTTCCACCAACTCACCGTGACGTGGTCGGGCATTCTGCGGGACAGCTCGCGACCCAGCGCGATCACGGCATGCCGAGCTTCGATGAAGCCGTACGCGGGCTCGATCGGCACGAACACATGGACCCCGCGGCCGCCGCTGGTCTTGGGGAATCCCATCAGGCCGGCGTCCTCGAGGACCGAGCGCAGCTCGTGCGCGGCACGCGCGGCATCGGCGAAGTCCGTTCCCGGTTGCGGATCAAGATCAATGCGCAGCTGGTCGACCTTCTCGGTGTCCGCCTTGGTCACTGGCCAAGGGTGGTAGCGGAGCGTGCCGAGATTCGCCATCCATGCGACGGTTGCCAATTCCGTCGCGCAGACTTCATCGGCCGTGCGACCCGACGGGAAGGTGATCGTCACCGTCTCGACCCACTCGGGCATGCCCTTGGAAGGTGCACGCTTTTGGTAGAACGCCTCGCCATGCGAGTCGCTTCGGGTGCTGAGCTTCACATCAGGCCGGTAGCCGCCCGGCCAGCGCTCCATGGTGACTGGCCGATCCCTGAGCGCGGCAAAAATGCCGTCCCCCACGGCAACCACATAGGACACCACATCGAGCTTGGTCAACCCAACCTCGGGGAAATAGATCTTGTCGGGGCTGGTCACCCTTACGGTGCGGTTACCCACTTCGAGCTCGACCGCTGGCACCGGCATTGCGTCAGCATAGGTGACTACAGTCGGGAACAGGCAGACCGCGTCGGCGGTTGTCACAGGTGCCCCGCAACGGAGAGGCAGACATGACCGACACACAGAACAACCCGGCCGCCCAGGCGGGCCCAGCCGCTCAGGTAGGCAGGGTCCTCAAGTCCGAGGCCGAATGGCGCGCCCAGCTCAGCCCCATGGAGTACCACGTGCTTCGCGAGGCCGGCACCGAACGCCCCTTCACTGGTGAGTACACCGATACCAAGACAGAAGGCGTCTACCGCTGCAGGGCCTGTGGCGCGGAGCTGTTCAGAAGCGATCAGAAGTTCGAGTCACACTGCGGCTGGCCTTCCTTCTTTGCGCCCCTGGCCGAGGACCGAGTCCGCTATATCGAGGACAAGGCGCTTTTCATGAAGCGAGTTGAGGTTCGCTGCGCGACCTGTGATTCACATCTGGGCCATGTTTTCGCGGGCGAAGGTTACGACACGCCGACGGACCTGCGGTACTGCATCAACTCGGTATCGCTCTCCCTCGAGCCCGCCCGCTCGTAAGGATCTCGGCTCACCAGAGCGCCAGAATGTCCTTCAGTTCGAGTCGGCGGCCGGTATAGAAGGGCACCTCTTCACGAGTGTGACGGCGCGCCGCCGCCGCCCGCAAAGCCCGCATCAGGTCCACGATGCGGTGTAGCTCGTCAGCCTCGAACGCCAGCATCCATTCGTAGTCACCCAACGCGAAAGAGGAGACGGTGTTGGCGCGTACGTCGGGATAGGGTCGCGCCATCATGCCGTGCTCGGTGAGCATGACGCGTCGTTCCTCTTCCGGCAGCAGATACCACTCGTAGGAGCGCACGAAGGGATAGACACACAGGTACGCCTTGGGATTCTCATCTTGCATGAACGCCGGCACATGGCCCTTGTTGAACTCCGCCGGTCGATGCAACGCCAGCTGCGACCAGACCGGCACCAGATGTGTACCGAGATCAGAGCGGCGCAGTGCGTGATAGGCGTCCTGCAGCGTATCCGAGTCGGACGCGTGCCACCAGACCATCAGGTCTGCGTCGGCCCGCAGGCCGGCCACGTCGTACCAGCCGCGGATGACGAGGTCGTCGCCTCGGGTAGCCCGGTCGATTGCGCGTATGGTTGCGTCCGCGGTTTCCGGCGGCGGGTCATCCAACAGTCCAACGTTCTTGAACACCGACCACATCGTGTAGCGGATCGTCGAGTTGATCTCGCGCGCCTTCATCGTCCGCTCTCTTCGAGTTGATCTTCATTCTTGATCATGTCATTACGGCCGAATCCGAAGTCAGCCGCGAGGGCGTCAACCGCGGCCTGCGCGGAACCCAGGCAGGCCGCGATTCCCACTCCGTCCAGCGCTGCACCTGCCACCGCCAACCCATGTCGGCCGGCCACCTCTGCGCGGAGTTGCGCCACGAGATCTCGATGCCCCACCTGATACTGCGGCAAGGCACCGCCCCAGCGGTTCACGGCGCCATCGACCAGGGTCGCCGTCTCCCATCCAGGGATTGTCAAGGCCTCACTGAAGGTGCGATCGATGAGAACTCGGTCGCTGTACTGCAGAGTCGTGGGCTCTCCATGCCGTCCTATGCTCACCCGCACGATCTCGACTCCTGAGCCCCACGCTCGACGTGCCTGGGAAGCCACCCATGGCCACTTGATCGACGAGTAGGTCAATGCCTTGATCGTCGGCAGCTCGCCGGGCGGCACCAACAGGCCGGACGCCTCCGATCGCACTCCCCGGACCACCAGCGTGATCACCGCCACTGAGGCATACGGCAAGCGGGCGAACTCCTGCGCCGAGTCCACCAGACCTGAGAGCAGTCGCCCGGTCGCGGTGGCCGGTGCGGTGAGAAGGACTCCGTCGGCCGTGATCATCTGAGGTGTGCCGGCAGCACCGATGACCAGCTGGAATCCGCCGGCGTTGTGATCAAGAGCCTGAACCGCCGCGGCCGGACGCAAAACAACCCCGCGCCGGACAAGATCATCGACGAGTGCGTCGACCAGGATCGAAACGCCACCACGCAGTCCGGCGAACACCGGGCCGTCTTGTCCTTGCTGGGCCACGGCTTGGGCGTGGCGGAGCAGGGAGCCACCGGCCTTGGCATGCGAGAACAGCTCATGAGCCACTGCATCGAAGGAGAGCCGTCGCGCGTATCCGGCGTAAACCCCACCCAGTAGCGGCTCGAGGAGGCGATCCGTTACCTCGGCGCCAAACCGTTCCTCCACATATCGGCCAATGGCTACGTCATGATCAAAGGCGGGTGCCGGCAATTCTGGCTCTGACGCCGCCGTTCGCCATCCTTCGGCCGACAACAGCCCGGCCAGCTGGCCAACGTCGGTCGGTACGCCCAGGAGCGAGGCCGGCATCTGGTGCAGCTGGCCGGACACCAGGAGCTGAGGTCTGCTCTCGCTCGGATGTACCACGCGGGCGTTCAGGGCGAGGTCGTTGATCAGCTGAAGACCCTCCGGACGACGCGCCAGGATGGACTCGGCGCCACCGTCCAGGCGTACGCCGTTGATCACAACCGGAACGAGCTTGCCGCCCCATCGGTTGCCGGCTTCGAGGACCGTGACCTCGACTTCTCGCTGAGCCAGCAAGCGGGCAGCACTCAGTCCGGTGATTCCGCCCCCGACCACAACAACTTTTGTCATCGGCCACCAACCGTAGAGGAAGCCGTCAGCTCTTCTCGTGCCGCACGGCGGATATCCGGACCCTCGCTGTGGACCAGCTCGACGATCATGGCGAGGACTGCCGGGTCGGCTTCCGGTGGCACACCGTGGCCGAGGTTGAAGATATGACCGGGTGCCACGGCTCCCGATGAGATCACCTCACGTACGCGGTCGGACAGGACCGACCACGGAGCCGCGAGCAGCGCAGGATCAAGGTTGCCCTGCAGGGCATAGCGATGCCCTACTCGGCGACTGGCTTCCGCCAATGGCAGCCGCCAATCCACGCCGATCACCTCGGCGCCGGCGGCACCCATCAGGCCGAGCAACTCCGCGGTGCCGACGCCGAAGTGGATCCGCGGCACCCCGGTATCAGCCAGCGCCTGCAACACGCGGGCCGAGTACGGCTGTGCGTATCTGCGGTAGTCGTCAGCACTGAGGCTGCCGGCCCAGGAGTCGAACAGCTGGACGACCGCAGCACCAGCGGCGACCTGCGCCCGCAAAAAGACAGCGGAGAGGTCGGCTAGCCGAGTACACATCTCATGCCACAGGGAAGGCTCGCTGATCATCAAAGCCTTGGTTGCGGCGTAGTCGCGGCTCGGGCCGCCCTCGACGAGATAGCTGGCAAGCGTGAAAGGGGCGCCGGCAAAGCCGATCAGCGGAACCTCCGGGAGCTGGCTGGTGATCAACCCAACAGCTTCGGTGACGTACCACAGAGCAGCGGGATCGATCGGCTGCAACTGTTCCAGATCGGCAGACGACCGGATGGGACGAGCGATCACCGGGCCACGGCCGGAGACGATGTCCAGCTCCACGCCTGCCGCCTTGAGCGGCAACATGATGTCGGAGTAGAGAACGGCGGCATCGACTCCGTAACGACGTACCGGCTGAAGGGTGATCTCTGCGACCAGCTGCGGGCGCATGCAACTCTCCAGCATGCCAATGCCCTCCCGACTCGCCCGATACTCCGGCAACGAACGCCCGGCCTGTCGCATGAACCACACCGGTACGCGATCGTCCGGGTGCATCTTGCGGCAGGCAGCTACGAGCAGCAGCGCATCGGGAGCCAGAGCGGGCACTCGTGAATCTTTTCACGGTTAGGAAAGTCGGCGCGTCGAATCAGCCCGCTAGGGGCGGCCGAATACGCTCGACGGATGGCAGCGAACAGCGACGCGGCTGGCGGAAAAGGCGAGGGCGCCCCTGACGCGTTCCGTCGGGCCGTCGAGGACCTGATGTCAGCGCCTTGGCGCTCGGAGTTGCGCGTCGAGGAACTGCCTGCGCCGCAGCGGATAGCGCCCTACTCTGCGGCAATCACAGCTGACGTGATTGCAAACGGTGATGAGCTGGGCAGCGGTCGTTTCGTACTGCTCCACGATCCGTCGGGCAACACCGCATGGCAAGGCACATTTCGTTGCGTCACCTTTGCGCGCGCCGATATCGATCCGGAGATGGTGACAGATCCATTGCTTCCCAGCGTGGGTTGGTCGTGGCTGATCGATGCGCTCGATGGCAACGGCGCCGACTACGATGCGCCGAGCGGCACTGTGACCTCGGTGTCCAGCGACTCGTTCGGAGGAATGGCGTCTGAGCCATCGCGCGCGGAGATCGAGATCCGGGCCTCCTGGACTCCGCAGCTGCTCCCCGACGGGACGGGGTTGGGCCCTCATCTGGCTGGCTGGGCTGAACTAGTCTGTACGCTAGCGGGTCTGCCACCGCTGCCAGCCGGGGTGGTGATGATGCCTTCTCGGCGCAAACCGCCGAGCCGAAGTTCCCGGAGACATTGACCGACGTACCGCTCACCGCACCTGATCTTGATCAGGAAGCGGAATTGCTCACCGCGCCCACCGAGGGCATGCCACCTATTGTCAGCACCTCGGACGCCTTGCACCAGACCATCGCCGCGCTGCGCGGTGGAACTGGGCCGGTCGCTGTCGACGCTGAGCGGGCGCACGGATTTCGTTACAGCCAGCGCGCCTATCTGATCCAGCTGCGCCGCGCTGGATCAGGGACGCATCTGATCGATCCCGATCGCATTCGGTCAGCCGGCCGATCTCTCCCAGTTGGGCCGTGCAATCTCCGACGCCGAGTGGGTCATCCATGCCGCCAGCCAGGACTTGCCCTGTCTGCACGAGGTCGGGCTTGTTCCGACCATGCTGTTCGACACCGAGTTGGCAGCGCGGCTGCTCGGTTATCCCAGGGTGGCGCTGGGCACGATGGTCGAAGAACTGATGGGAGTTCGGCTGCTCAAGGAGCACTCCGCATCGGACTGGTCGCGCAGGCCATTGCCGGAGGAATGGCTTATCTATGCCGCCCTGGACGTCGAACTGCTGATCGAGCTGCGTGACCGCCTGAGCGAGCAACTGGTCGAGACCGGCAAATGGCCGTGGGCAGAGCAGGAATTTGCCGCGCTCGTGGCAAGCGCCGGGGTGAGCCCCGAGCCGAGACGTGATCCATGGCGTCGCACCTCGGGCATCCATCATGTCCATACCCGTCGCGGTCTGGCGTACGTCGCCGAGCTCTGGTACGCCCGCGACGCCGTCGCGCAACGGCTCGACCGGGCGCCGAGCAAGATCCTGCCCGACGTGGCAATCACCGAATTGGCGGCGCACAAGCACCCGGATCGCGCCACATTACGGGAGATGCCCGCGTTTTCACGTCGCCAGGCCAGGCGCGCCGAGGCCAGTTGGCTGGAGGCGCTCGACGTCGTGGCACGGATGCCCGATAGCGCCCTGCCACCGATGCACATTCCCAACGACGGGCCACCACAGTCTCGGCTGTGGCCCGCCAAGAATCCGGGGGCCGCTGCGCGACTGGGGGCAGTGCGCAGTGCTCTCCAGGCCATTGCCGAGCGATACGAGCTCCCAATGGAGAACCTCATCACGCCAGATCACCTACGCCGGCTGGCCTGGCGCCCGCCTGCTGTTTTGACCGAGGAGTCGGTCGATCAAGCGCTGGCCGATCTTGGTGCCCGGCCCTGGCAGCGAGAGCTGACCGTAGCAACCATCACTCCGCTGCTGGCTACACCTCTCGGTAAGACTTCGCCAACAGGCTGACGCCCAGCTCGAGGGCGCGATAGTTACTGATGAGTAATATTTCGATATGGCTCGCGAATCTCGAGAAGTCGTCTTTGTCGACGGCGTACGCACCCCCTTCGGCAAGGCCGGCTCGATGTATGCCGAGACCAGGGCTGATGACCTCGTGGTCGATTGCATACGCGAGCTGCTGCGACGCCATCCGGAGCTGCCGCCAGACCGCATCGATGATGTTGCGATCGCCGCAACCACCCAGACGGGCGACCAAGGCCTCACCATTGGACGTTCGGCGGCATTGCTTGCTGGACTGCCGCGCTCGGTCCCGGGCTATGCGATCGATCGGATGTGCGCCGGGGCGATGACTGCGGTGACGACAACGGCCTCGGGGATTGCGTTTGGCGCGTACGACGTCGCCATTGCCGGTGGTGTGGAGCACATGGGCCGGCATCCCATGGGCCAGGGCATCGACCCAAATCCCAGAATCGTCGCGGAAAGGCTGGTCGATCAGTCCGCATTGATCATGGGATCGACCGCAGAGAACCTTCATGATCGCTTTCCCGGCATCACCAAGGATCGCGCCGACGCCTTTGCCGCGCTCAGTCAGCAACGGGTCCAGCGCGCCTACCAGGCAGGCGTGATCCAGGAGTCGCTGGTTGCCGTCGCGACACCGAGCTCCGAGCTGGGCTGGGGATTGGCGGTAGCTGACGAGCAGCCGCGCCCGGGTACGACCGTCGACGCGCTGGCGAGCCTCAGGACTCCCTTCCGGCCCCATGGCCGCGTCACCGCGGGCAATGCTGCTGGACTGAATGACGGAGCCACCGCGTGCCTGCTTGCCGCCGAGGCTGTCGCCTCCGAGCTCGGTCTACCGGTTGCCATGAGGCTCGTCTCGTTTGCGTTCGCCGGCGTCGATCCAGAACTGATGGGCGTCGGGCCGATTCCTGCGACGGAGAAGGCGCTCGCTAAAGCCGGGTTGTCGATCGATGACATCGGTGCCTTCGAGATCAACGAGGCGTTCGCTGTCCAGGTGCTCGCCTTCTGTGATCATTTCGAGCTGGCCGCCGATGATCAGCGGATCAATCCGTACGGCGGCGCGATCGCTCTCGGCCATCCGCTGGCCAGTTCCGGCGTACGCCTGATGATTCACCTGGCGCGGGCGTTTCGGGTGCATCCGGAGATCCGCTATGGGCTCACCACGATGTGTATCGGTCTCGGCATGGGCGGCACGGTGATCTGGGAGAATCCCCACTTCTCCTCCGACGTGGAGGTGGCAGCGTGAGAACCGACGAGCTCGAGCAACTGATCATTGAGGCCTCGGCGATGAGTGACGGTGAAGTCGTCACCAGGGCGTTGAGTCGGGACATCAGCCTGCCGCACGCGGCGGGAACTGCGGTGTTGATCACGCTTGACAACGGCCGTGGTCACACTCGACCGAATACCTTGGGCGCACATGGGCTCGGCGAGCTGAACCGGGCCCTTGATCTGGCGCTGGCCCGCGACGACATCGTCGCGATCGCGATCACAGGAAAGCCATTCACGCTCGCGGCAGGCGCGGACCTCTCCGGATTCGCCAAGATCGTCAGCCGCGACCAGGCCTTGGCCATCGCCCGGATCGGCCATGCCGTCTTCGACAAGCTGCACACATCCCGGGTGCCGACCTTCGCGTTCATCAATGGACTCGCGCTGGGTGGTGGCTTGGAACTCACCCTGCACTGTCACTACCGGTCGGTGTCGTCGGCCGCCTCGGGAATCGCTCTGCCCGAATGCTCCTTGAGCCTCCTTCCGGGTTGGGGCGGGGCATTCATCGTGCCCAACCTGATCGGAGCCGACCGCGCGGTCCAGCTGATCATCGAGAATCCGCTCAACCAGAACAAGATGCTGAACGGCTTTCAGGCGTACGAGCTGGGCCTGGCGGACGCGATCTTCGACGGCGCCGACTTCCTCGCTCTCTCGCTGGACTGGGCAGGTCAGATCGTCGCCGGGTCACTGACGGTGACGCGTCCCGAGGTCGACCGGGGTCATGCCTGGGATGAGGCGCTCGCACGCGGTCGTAATTTCATTGACGGCAAGGTCTTCGGTGCCTCACCCGGGCCCTATCGGGCAATCGAGCTCATGGCGGCAGCCAAAACCTCCGACCGGGCACGCGTGTACGTCGCCGAAGACGACGCGCTGGCGGATCTGATCATGAGCCCGGAACTCCGGGCCAGCTTGTACGCGTTCGATCTTGTCCGGAAGCGTGCCCGGAAGCCCGCGGGAGCGCCGGATTCGACCCTGGCCCGATCGGTGACCAAGGTCGGTATCGTCGGTGCCGGCTTGATGGCCAGCCAACTCGCGTTGCTGTTTCTGCGCCGCCTCCAGGTGCCGGTTGTGATCACCGATCTCGATCAGGAACGGGTCGACAAGGGATTGGGCTACGTGACGGCGGAGATCGACAAGCTGTCCGGCAGGCGGCGGATCACCCCCGATGAGGCCAACCGGCTGCGGGCGCTGCTCTCTGGCACGACCGAGCTGGTCGACTTCGCCGACTGCGACTTTGTCATCGAGGCAGTCTTCGAAGAGATGTCGATCAAGAAGCAGGTCTTCGCCGATCTCGAAAAGCACGTCTCCGACGACTGCGTGCTGGCGACCAACACCTCTTCGTTGTCGGTCGCGCAGATGGCGGCCGAGCTTGATCATCCTGAGCGTGTTGTGGGATTCCACTTCTTCAACCCGGTAGCGGTGCTGCCGCTGCTCGAGATCGTCCGTGGCCCAGCGACCGACGACGCGACTCTCGCCACGGCGTTCGATGTCGCGAAGTCGCTGAAGAAGAATGCCGTGCTGGTGCAGGATTCGGCCGGTTTCGTGGTGAACCGGCTGCTGCTCAGATTGATGGCGGAGATCTTCGCCGCGGTCGATGAGGGCACGCCGGTTGAGGTCGCCGATACCGCGCTGCGGGGTCTCGGCCTGCCGATGTCGCCGTATGTGCTGCTGCAGCTGGTCGGTCCCGCCGTCGCCCTCCACGTGCTGGAGAATCTGCATGCGGCGTTCGGTGAGCGCTTTCCGGTCTCCCCCAGCCTTCAGGCTTTGGTGGCGGCAGGGAGGCCCGGCATCTATGACTGGACCGCCGACGGCAAGCCATACGTCAGCGACGAAACCGCGCGGCTGCTGACCGTCGGGAGTCAGCCGAGCACGGCCGGCCAGGTCCGCGAGCGGGCGCTGACAGCGCTTGCCGAGGAGATCGGCATGATGCTGGACGAAGCAGTGGTCGCAGCACCCATGGATATCGACCTGTGTCTGATCCTCGGCGCCGGCTGGCCGTTCCATCTCGGCGGCGTCACGCCCTATCTGGACAGGGAGGGCATCTCCGAGCGGGTGCACGGGCACCGCTTCCTCCCACCAGGAATTGCCTCGCTCCCCGGCTAACGAGTGGGCTGCTGTTCGAGCGGCTCGTCCGACCGTACGATCGCCTCGACTGCGTATCGGGCGATGTGTTGTGGGGTTAGCCCAACCTCTGTCAGCAGCTCGCCGCGGCCGCCATGCGGTATGAACTCTTGCGGAAGACCGAACTCGCGCAGTGCCGTATCCACGCCCGCGAAGCGCAGCTCCTGGGCGAGCCGTGTCCCCCAGCCACCCACTGTGCCGTTGTCCTCGATAGTGATCACCAGCTCATGATCGGCAGCCAATGCGACGAGGGCCGGATTGATCGGCAATGCCCAGACCGGATCGACAACCGTCACACCGATCCCCTGGTCCGAGAGCCGCCGACCGACGGCAACAGCGGTCTCGGCGAGCGGACCGATACCCACAACGAGGACCCTCGGCTGCTCGGTCGTCAGGAGTATGTCGATCCCCTCACGCTGATCAACGGCCGGAAGATCCGCCGAAATCAGACCCCCTGGGGAAGCGGATCACGCTGGGGCCGTCGTCGATCGTCAACGATTGGCCAGTGCGTCGCGCAAGCGGATGCCATCGCGCGGCGTGGCGAGCTGCAGGCCCGGAACAATCTGCAAGATCGACATATCCCACATGCCGTGATGGCTGGCCCCATCCGGTCCCGTGATGCCGGCCCTGTCGAGCACGAACGTGACACCGCACTGGTGCAGTGCCACATCCATCAGGACTTGATCAAAAGCGCGATTGAGGAAGGTCGAATACACCGCGACCACTGGATGCAACCCACCCATCGCCAGACCCGCCGCTGAAGTCACCGCATGCTGCTCGGCGATGCCGACGTCGAAACAGCGGTCGGGAAACGCCTGGGCAAATCTGTGCAGGCCCGTCGGATACACCATGGCTGCCGTAATGGCGACGACGCGGTCGTTCGAACTGCCGAGCGTGAGCAGTTCCTCGGAGAACACATCGGTCCACGTCTGCTCGGATGCTCCGCCGAGCGACTCACCGGTGGCCGCGTTGATCTTGCCAACCGCGTGGAGACGATCCTCCTCATGGTTCTCGGCGGCCTTGAAGCCGTTGCCCTTGCGCGTCACACAATGCACCAGGACGGGCCCGCCGAACTGCTTGGCCTGCTGGAATGCCCGCTCGACCGCTCCGACGTCGTGCCCGTCGATCGGTCCGACATACTTCAAACCCAGGTCGGAGAACATACCTTGGGGGGCGAGAACGTCCTTCAGTCCGATCTTGATGCCGTGCAGGATGTCGTAGGCGACATTGCCGACCAGGGGCGCCCGGCTGACATTGCGCTTCACCAGGTCAAGAATCTGCTCATAGCGGGGGTTGGTTCGCAGCCCCGCCAGGTACCGTGCCAGGCCGCCAACCGTCGGCGTGTAGGAACGGCCATTGTCGTTCACCACGATTACCAGTGGCAGATCCTCAGAGGCCGCAATGTTGTTCAGGGCCTCCCAGGCCATACCGCCGGTGAGCGAACCGTCGCCGACGAAAGCGACGACGGTGCCGGACTGGCGCTGCAGTCGAATCGCCTTCGCCAGCCCGTCGGCGTACGAGAGCGCGGTCGAGGCGTGTGAGTTCGCTACCCAGTCGTGCTCGGACTCGGTAGGGCTGGGATAGCCCGACAGCCCGTGGCGCTGCCGCAGCGTCGGGAATTGATCTTGGCGGCCGGTCAAGATCTTGTGCACGTAGCTCTGATGCCCAGTGTCGAAGATGATCGGATCGCGCGGGGACTCGAAGACTCGATGCGCCGCAAGCGTTAGCTCGATAACTCCTAGGTTGGGTCCGAGGTGGCCGCCGGTCTGACATACGTGCTCGATCAGAAACGCGCGGATCTCCAGGCTCAGCTCCTTGAGCTGATCTTCTGTCAGGTCTCGCAGATCGTCTGGGCTGTGAATCGAGCTCAACAGTCCATACGGGGCGGCCGACATGGGCCTGAGTTTACGTGTTCAGCCCCTGCTGGATCTCAAAGTGTGGCCTAGCACACGTCGTGAGCTCAGCGGCCTCACAGCTTCCGAACAAATACGCGCCCGCGGAGCGCCTCGTCCAGCAGCGTCACGGCCCGCCGTACGCGGGCCAGGCGCGCGTCCTGTTCCAGCCATGCTTGGGTGGCAGCGTCCACCACGTCCGGCTCGACGTAGTCACTCAAACTGGTGCGAACCTCGGCCAGTCCGCGCTGCGATGCCTCGTGCTGGCCGTTGACGAAGTGCAACGCGAATTGCGCCAGCACCACGGGATGGTTGCGGAGCACGCGATAGGCACGGAAGTCAGCCGGGCAGCAATCCAGCAAGTAGGCAATGGCTGTGGCCTCCCAGCCGGGGGCTCCCGGCGGGCGCACCTGGCTGGGCCAACCAGGCGGCGCGTACGCCGCGTCGCTCATGGTTGGAGTATATTCGAACTCCTATTCGATAGCCAGGAAGCGGCGCAGTGTGTCAGGCGAGCTTCCGCACGGCCCTGAGCCCAACAATCCCGGCAATCAGGATCACGATTCCGAACGCGATCAGGATCCACCCGCCAAGGAACACGAACGTCAGCAGCGCCGTACTGGGGAACGCCAGCAGCAGGATCGCGCCGATCAGGAACACAATGCCCATGACGATGCGGCCAGCACGATGTCCCCGCGGACTCTGAGCGCCGAGCACGACGTTCACAACGCCATCGATCAGCCAGCCAACAGCCACGAGGACGATGATGGTGAGCAGCGACAGTTCAGGATTGCGGAGGCAGAAGATTCCGGCCAGCCCGATCAGAACGCCGAAGGTGATCGACAGACCTCTGTGCCAGCCTTCCGCTGAAGAGTCCATCGCGCCACTCACGACGCGAACGATTCCGGCGATGAGCAGCTGCAGGCCGAACAACACAGCGACGACGAGCAACGTCGTCTCCGGCCAGACGAGGATGAGGATCCCGAATATAAGAGCGCTCACCCCGGAGACGATGGTGAGGATTGAGGTCGTCCGCCCCGCCTGCCGCAGCTCGCTGGCGGCGGTTTCCGACGCGGTCATGGCTTGAGTCTCCGTGGAGTCCGTCATGCGAGAAACGTAGCTTGATACTCGCGCGGTTGCTGACAACTCAAGGATCAAGTCGGGCTGTGCCCAAGATGAGTCCGATTCCGGAAGCGCAGCAGCGGTGCGGCGCATATCCCGGCAAAGGCGAGATCTCGGACGCGGGCCGCGAGCGTCTGCGCGAGATCGGGCAAACACTCGCAACCGCGATCAAGACCATTCCGCAATCAGCGCCGCTCCCATCCATCGCGGAGCTGATCATCTGCTCAACTCTCTCCACGACTCCGGGATGGCACTAGTCTCGTGCCGGTGAGTGACGTGATCTGCCAGATCGTAAACGGCGAATTGGACGCCGCGGTCGTGGCGCGTGATCAGGAGGTCATTGCCTTCCTTGATCACCGCCCGGTGTTCAAGGGTCACGTCCTCGTCGCGCCGACTCGCCACGTCGAAACCTTGTTGAGCCTGCCGGGCGAGCTCATGGTTCCGCTGTTGACGATGACCCAGCGGATCGCTGTCGCGATCGGCACGGCATTGGGTGCTCAGGGCACCTTCGTGGCGATCAACAACGTGGTCAGCCAGTCAATACCGCATCTCCACGTGCATGTCGTGCCGCGAACCAAAGGGGATGGCCTGCGTGGCTTCTTCTGGCCCCGTACGCATTACGCAACTGGTGAGATCGAGAGATACGCCAAGTTGATCACCCAGTCTCTGCCCGACGCCTCGCTCGACCTCGGTACAGATAGCTGAACGGTCGCGGTCCGTCGCCGTATCCGGTCTCGAGCTCGCCGATCATCAGTCCAGCATCGGTGATCAAGTTGTCGATGGCCCGGTCCAGATGGCAGCCTCCGGCGATACGGCTGTGTACCGGGTGGAGGCGGTGTTGCCAACGGCGTACGGATTCAGTTGGCGCCCGCCCGTGCTCGAGGAAATGCAGCGCACCGCCCGGCTTGAGGACCCGACAGACCTCCTCGAGGGCCGCGTCGACGGAGGGAATCGTGCACAGCGTGTAGGTGGACAGCACACAGTCCACGGAGCCATCCGGCAGATCAAGTCGTGCCCCATCGCTCCCCACCCGCTCGAGGGCTGCCGAGATCGCAGCGGTCCGCGGCTCCGCGAGCCGCAGCGCGGATTCTGAAGGCTCGACCACGAGGATTTCCGTCACCTCCGCCGGGTAGTGGCGGAGGTTCAAGCCGCTTCCGAAGCCGATCTCCAGGACGCGGCCATGCAGGCCGTGACAAACCAATGCACGCCGGGCATTTACCTCTGGCGTGCCAAGCACCCGGTCCATTACCTGTGGCAGCACGCGGTCGTTCCACACACCCACGTGTTCAGGCTAGTGCCGCGACGATCAGACGCCGAAGTCGTTCTCCAGCATCGCGGCCAGCGCGCGGAACTCCGGTTGCCGCTCCGGAAATCCACAGTCGGGACCATCGACCGGGGCCTCCCTGTCGACATGCAGCCGGTAGTAAGCCGGAGCCGTGCACGGCACAACCGGCTTCTCGATCACTCGCGCGAGGAGTAGCCGGAGCGTGTCCCGCTCCGGTACGGACAGAGCGTGCAGCTCAGACGTGCGCCCGGACACCGTGATCACGGCGCGCCCGGCGGCATCGACCGTGATCGTGTACGCAGGTTGATCACGCGCCTGGATGCGCTCCAACCGCAGCGGGAACAGCCGCGGCTCTGTGGAATCGACTGGTCCATCGAAGTTGCCGCGCAGTGCTGGAGCGACGAGGCTCACGATCTCGTCGAAGGCCGGCGTCGGCTCCGATTCTTCCTGACATTGATCACTGCGGCTCATCGACAAGTTGCCCACGGTCACTTCCGTCGTAATCTGATCGGCGCAGACCGGCACAGGTGCCCGCTGTTTCCGTTCGGCGTCTCGCGCCACCTCCCGCCGGAACTGTTTTGACATCAGCAGTGATTGAAGCCGGCTCATCGTCTGATCGCTCAGCTGGCCGGCGCCTGGTGCCCGGCTGACCAGCAGGGCCACGCCATCCGCGGACACGTACAGGATGTTTTGACGGCCGTCGATGCCGCCGAACTCACCAACGACGAAATCGCCAAGAGGCTCGGACGGCACGGCCGCTCGACCGATGAGCGAGCAACCCGCGACGGTCAGCAGGACCGCTGCGATCAGCGTCGCGAGCAGGGCCCAGCGAAGCCTGCCAGGTCTCACCACAAAACCATCACGAACCGACCAGTCACCGAGGTTCCTGATGGCTATCGGGTCACCTGAGGTGCTACTTCCTCATCAACGACCGCAACACGAACTGCATGATGCCGCCGTTGCGGTAATAGTCAGCCTCGCCTGGGGTGTCGATACGCACCAACGCGTCAAAGCTGACATCACCGGCTTCGACCTTTACCGTCTCCGGCGTACGACCGGAGTTCAGCTCGGTGATCCCGGTGATGTCGAAGGTCTCTTCGCCTGTCAATCCCAGCGAGCCGGCGCTCTCCCCTTCGGGAAACTGCAGCGGCAGCACACCCATCCCGATCAGGTTGGAACGGTGAATTCGCTCGTACGACTCGGCGATAACGGCCTTCACACCGAGCAGGGCCGTGCCCTTTGCGGCCCAGTCACGCGAGGACCCTGAGCCGTACTCTTTGCCAGCCAAAACCACCAGCGGAGTTCCTTCGGCAAGGTAATGCTCGGATGCCTCGTACACCGTCGTCACGGGTTCGTCGGGCACCGTGAAGTCCTTCGTGAATCCGCCCTCGGTATCTGGTGCGAGCTGGTTGCGAAGCCGAATGTTGGCGAAGGTCCCCCTGATCATGACCTCGTGATTGCCACGACGTGACCCGTAGGAGTTGTAGTCGCGGCGCTCCACGCCGTGCTCGGACAAGTACCGCCCGGCCGGTGAGTCCGGCTTGATGGAACCGGCTGGAGAGATGTGGTCGGTCGTGATCGAGTCACCGAGCTTGAGCAGCACCCGGGCCCCTGATATGTCTTCGACCTCTGTTGGCTCCGGGGGCATGCCGTCGAAGTACGGCGGCCTGCGGACATAGGTCGAGTCAGCATCCCAGTCGAAGATCTCCCCCTCAGGCGTCGGCAACGACCGCCACTGTTCATCACCGGCAAAGACATCGGCGTAGGACCGGGTGAACATCTCCGCACCGATTGCGGACGAGATGATCTCGTCGATCTCCGCCTCGGTCGGCCAGAGATCGGCAAGGTAGACATCGTTGCCCTCCTCGTCAGTGCCGAGCGAGTCGTTGATCAAGTCGACGTCCATGGTGCCGGCAAGCGCGTATGCAACGACGAGTGGCGGCGATGCCAGATAGTTCATCTTGACGTCCGGATTGATCCTTCCCTCGAAGTTCCGGTTGCCGGACAGCACCGAGACCACCGCAAGATCATGTTCCTGCACTGCTTCGCTGACCTCCGGAATGAGCGGCCCGGAGTTGCCAATGCAGGTGGTGCATCCGTAGCCCACGAGGTTGAAACCGAGCTTGTCCAGATACGGGGTCAGGCCTGAGCGGTCGTAGTAATCGCTGACGACCTTGGATCCCGGGGCGAGCGTCGTTTTGACCCAGGGCTTGCGGTTGAGGCCGCGCTCGACCGCCTTCTTGGCGACCAGGGCGGCGCCGATCATCACGCTGGGGTTCGAGGTATTGGTGCACGAGGTGATTGCAGCGATGACCACAGCTCCGTGGTCGAGATCGAACGATGTTCGATCTGCCAGGGTGACGGGCACCTGCTTGCTCGGTCGGCCGATGTCGGCGGGAACGTCCTCGCCGTACTCATGCGGCTCAGGCGATTCGCCCGCCTCGCGACTCGGGACGTCGGAGGCCGGAAATGACTCATCCACTGATTCGTCCCAGCCGGCCAATTCGTCGGTCGAGACGAAGTCGCGGAGCGCTTCGCGGAATCCCTGCTTGGCATGCGCCACCAGGACCCGGTCCTGTGGACGCTTCGGTCCCGCGATGCTGGGCACCACGGTCCCCAGGTCGAGCTCGAGATACTCCGAATACTGCGGCTCATGGTCCTCGCGGTGCCACAGACCTTGAGTCTTGGCGTAGGTCTCGACAAGAGCGATTTGCTCGGCGCTACGGCCGGTGAGCTTGAGATATTCGGTTGTCTTGCCGTCGATCGGGAAGACCGCAATCGTCGACCCGTACTCCGGACTCATGTTGCCGATCGTCGCTCGATCCGCGACAGGCACCTGGGAAACACCAGGACCATAGAACTCGACGAACTTGCCGACCACCTTGTGCTGCCGCAGCATCTCGGTAACTGTCAGCACAAGATCAGTTGCTGTCGTGCCCTCGCGCAGCTCGCCGGAAAGCTTGAAGCCCACGACCCGAGGGATGAGCATCGAGACTGGCTGGCCCAACATCGCCGCCTCGGCTTCGATCCCGCCGACTCCCCAGCCGACGACGCCCAGTCCATTGACCATCGTGGTGTGTGAATCGGTACCAACGCAGGTATCGGGATACGCGTAGAGCTCGTTCTGCCCGGAGCCGTCGGAGGACTCGACCTCGTGGGAGAAAATCACCCGGGCCAGATGCTCGATGTTGACCTGGTGCACAATGCCCGTCCCCGGCGGCACCACCTTGAAATCATCGAATGCGGTTTGCCCCCAACGCAGGAACTGGTAGCGCTCGCGATTGCGGCTGTATTCGATCTCGACGTTTTTGGCGAACGCATCCGCGGTGCCGAACACGTCGGCGATCACCGAGTGATCGATCACCAGCTCGGCCGGAGCCAGCGGATTGATCTTGGCAGGATCACCATCCATCGCGGCCATCGCCTCACGCATCGTGGCGAGGTCGACCACGCATGGCACACCCGTGAAGTCCTGCATGATCACTCGGGCGGGGGTGAACTGGATCTCTTCACTGGGCTCGGCTTTCGGATCCCAGCCCCCGAGCGTCCGGATGTCATCGGCGGTGATGTTTGCGCCGTCCTCGGTCCGGAGCAGGTTCTCCAGCAGGATTTTGAGGCTGTACGGCAGGGAGTCTGAGCCGTCGACGGCGTCCAGCCGGAAGATCTGGTACGAGTTCTCACCCACCTGGAGGGGGGTTTTTGCACCGAAGCTGTTCACACTCATGAGCCCTCCATGGATCGTCACAAATTATCTTGACGTCAAGATAACACCCAGCTTAATCCGCGCTAGCCCGTCCGCAGGTAGCGTCGGGCGTTCTCTTGAGCTGTCTCGCGCTCGAACCGCTGTTCGGCCTTGGTCGAGGAGGCGAGGAGGAACGGCACCGAGGTCACCATCACGCCTGGGGTGAAAAGCAGCCGCCCCTTGAGTCGCAGCGCGCTCTGATTGTGCAGGATCTGCTCCCACCAGTGGCCGACCACGTATTCGGGGATGTAGACCGTCACTACATCGCGTGGGCTTTCGCGCCGCAGGTTCTTGACGTAGTCGATGATCGGATTCGTCACCTCGCGGTACGGCGAGGCGATGACCTTGAGTGGAACCCCGGTGTCGGCCTCCTCCCAAACCTTCACCAGCCGCTGGGTCTCCTCCGGATCAACCGAGACGGTGAGAGCCTCCAAAGTGCTGGGCCGGGCAGCTTTGGCGAATGCGAGTGCCCGCAGCGTGGGCTTGTGCAGCTTGCTGACCAGTACCACGGCCCGTACCCGGCTCGGCAGAGTGCGATCCTCGCCCTCGACGAGCGCGGTCTCCTGAGCCACCGCCTCGTAATGCCGCCTGATCATCTTCATCATTACGAAGATCACAGCCATCGCAATGATCGCGATGTAAGCGCCCTTCGTGAACTTTGAGATCAACACGATGACAAGCACCGTCGCCGTCATCGTCAGGCCGATCGCATTGATCACCCGGGACCGAATCATCCGGCCGCGGACGGCCGGATCGTCCTCGACTCTGAGAAGCCGCGTCCAGTGCCGCAGCATGCCGAGCTGGCTGACCGTGAACGACACAAAGACGCCAACGACGTAGAGCTGGATCAAAGCCGTGACGTCAGCGTTGAATGCGATGATCAAGACGATCGCGAAGAAGGCCAGCACCAGGATCCCGTTGCTGTAGGCCAGGCGGTCGCCGCGGGTGTGCAACTGGCGCGGCAGAAAGCCGTCCCTGGCCAAGATCGAGCCAAGCACCGGGAAGCCGTTGAAAGCGGTATTCGCAGCCAGGAACAAGATCAGCATCGTAGCGGCCACGGTGAAGTAGAACGCCGGCTTGAAGTCGGCGAATACGGCCTCGGACAACTGTCCGATGGCCGTTTCCTCGACGACATCGACCGGCTGGCCATTGAGAGTGTAGTGGGACAAGCCCTGGTCGACGAGCTTGAGCCCGGTCAGATTGGCCAGCACGACGACACCGATCAGCATCGATACCGCGATCAGACCAAGCATCAACAGGGTGGTTGCTGCGTTCTTGCTCTTCGGCTTGCGGAACGCCGGTACACCGTTCGAGATTGCCTCCACACCCGTCAGCGCGGCGCAGCCAGAGGAGAAGGTGCGAGCCAGCAAGGCGACCATCGCGAAACCGGTAAAGGCTGCGTACTTCGGATCCGGCTCGATGCCGTACTGGGCACTGTCCACCTGGATGGGGTCGCCGAGCACCAGGATGCGAAACAAGCCATAGATCACCATGGTCATGATCGCGAACATGAAGCAGTAGGTGGGAATCGAGAACAAGGTGCCGGATTCTCGTACGCCGCGCAGGTTGAGTGCCATCAACACCACAGCGACTGCGGCAGCTACCCACGCCTCATGACCATCCAGCACGGGAAAGACCGACTTGGCGTTCTGCACCCCGGAGGAGATGGACACCGCGACGGTCAGGACATAGTCCACCAGGAGCGCCGATGCAACAGTAAGGCCGGCAGTAGGACCCAGATTGACGGTCGCCACCTCGTAGTCACCGCCGCCGGAGGGGTAAGCACGCACGTTCTGCCGATAGGACGCTACGACGACCAGCATCACGATGGCGACCAGGATTGCGATCTTCCAGGAGTAGGAATATGCGACAAGCCCAGCCAGTGAGAGCGTCAGAAAGATCTCATCTGGTGCATAGGCCACCGAGGACAAGGCGTCCGAGGCGAAGACCGGCAAGGCGATGCGTTTGGGGAGCAGCGTCTCGTGGAGTTGAGTGCTGCGAAGCTTCCGACCCAGCAGCAGCCGCTTGCCGATGTCGGCGACATTCACCACAGAGCAAACCCTAGTAGAGCAATCGCGATCATCCACGAGTCCGAGGTCGTCAGAGGTGACGCGCGTCACGGATTTCCAAGGTCGGTTCACTAGACTCGCCGTGTGCACATCGTGATCATGGGCTGCGGCCGCGTCGGGTCCAGCCTGGCGAGAAGTTTGGAGAAGCGGGGCCACACCGTCGCGGTGATCGACCTCGACTCCGAGGCCTTCCGCCGGCTCGGCCCCGACTTTGCGGGCAAAACCGTGAGGGGTGTCGGCTTCGATCGCGAGGTGCTGCTCGAGGCCGGTATCGAGGACGCCGACGGGTTCGCCGCTGTGTCAAGTGGGGACAACTCCAACATCTTGTCCGCCCGGGTGGTACGCGAGACCTTCGGCGTAGACAACGTCGTAGCTCGGATCTACGATCCCGGCCGCGCTGAGGTCTACGAGCGGCTCGGGATTCCGACGGTCGCCACCGTGCGGTGGACCTCAGATCAGGTACTGCGGCGGTTGTTGCCTAGTGGTTCTGAACCGCAGTGGCGCGACCCGTCGGGGTCGGTGCGTCTCATGGAAGTACACGTTGATCGCGCCTGGGTTGGTCGAACCATCGACCAAATGGAGGAGGCCACCAGCGCACGCATACCGTTCGTGTTCCGCATGGGATCTGGCATGGTGCCCAAGCGCGGCAGTGTCTTCCAGGACGGCGATCTCGTGTACGCGGCCGTAGCCGACGCCAAGCTTGCGTCGGTGGAGGCCATTCTCGGTTCTCCGCCGAAAGGAGTATGACGATGCGCGTGGCTATTGCCGGAGCGGGGAATGTGGGGCGGTCCATCGCGGCCGAGCTGATCGATAACGGTCATGAGGTGTTGCTGATCGACAAGGATCCGCACGAGATCAAGTCCGAGACGTTGACCGAGGCCGAGTGGCTCCTCGCTGATGCATGTGAACTGTCCTCCCTTGAAGAAGCTGGGCTCGACACCTGTGATGTGGCCATCGCCGCCACCGGCGACGACAAGGTCAATCTGGTGATGTCGCTGCTCGCCAAGACCGAGTTCGGGGTCCCGCGTACGGTGGCCCGGGTGAATCACCCCAAGAATGAGTGGCTGTTCAACGAGGTCTGGGGCGTTGACGTCTCAGTCTCCACACCTCGGCTGATGTCGGCCCTGGTGGAGGAGGCCGTCACGGTTGGTGATCTTGTCAGATTGCTGACCTTTCACGAGGGCGCCACGAATCTGGTCGAGATGACCTTGCCCTCCAGTAGCCCCTGCGTCGGCGCCCGCATCGGTGACCTGACGTGGCCGGGCGACGTCGTCTTGGTGGCGATCATCAGGGATGGGCATGCGCGACCACCAGACGGTGACGGCTCGTTGGAGGCCGGCGACGAGTTGCTGTTCGTGACAGCCCAGGACTTCGAGAAAGAGCTTGCCGAGATGCTCGCCCCGCGCAATGGCTCGATCAACATCTCCAGGACGGCAACGCCGCGCGTACAAGCCATCTCATAAGGCGTCACCTAGGCTCCTCGGACGGCCTCGAGCCTAGGCAAACCCAGGTCGCCGACGGTCGGCATACTGTGCAACCTGCGCAGACTGCGTGAAACCTACGTGAACCTAGGTTTCTGCGTCGGACTCTCGTTCTGCGGAGAAATCTCGGAGGAGCCTGAATTCGCCAGCGCGGAGTCCTCTATGGGGGTCTGGCCCTTCGACAACATCAATCCGATCACGGCCAGGGCGGCTATCAGCATCGGCCAGCCGAGGACGACCTTGGCTACACCGAGCAAGATCACCTGGCCCGCCAGGAACAGCGGCAGCTGGATGACGAATCGGGTGAGGTAGGGAACCGCGAGCACCAGGGTCAACTTCGATGTCATCTTCACCAGCCCGCGATCCTTCGTCCACCCTGTCGGGTCGCCGACGGCGGCACCGATGACGAAACCCACGAGCGGCTTGCCGATCGCAACCGTCACCAGCGAGAGCGCGGCGAGGACGCCGTTGTAGAGAATCCCCGGGAGAAAGATGTCTTGTGCGCGGCCGGTACGCATGGCAATGAGGACCGCGATAGCCGTCGGGATGACTGCCTGGACGACATATTTGATCGACTGCCGCTGAACGAGGCGAATCAGCGCCAGGACGAAGGCGGTAACGACGGCAGCGCCGATCGCCGGATAGAGCTGCCGGACGACGACCCAGACAACAGTGAAGGCGATGAACGGCAGTGCCGATTCGATCATGCCGCGGGCACCACCGAGCGATTTGCCCAGCTGGTATCGGACGAAGTCCTCGACGTATCGAAACTGCGGCGTGTCGGCGTTCGCGGGCACAGCTGACCTGTCCCCGGACGCCGCCCTCGGTTCTGCCGGCGGCTCGCTCATGCGCCGGGCACCGCGCACGTGTTGATCACGCGGCCGGTGCCTCCATCAGCTCGTAGCGCGGGTTGTAAATCAGCCGCTTTCCTTCGTGGCAACTGATCCGACCCCATACCTTGAGGGTTCGGCCAGGATCAATTCCCGGAATCTGCCGACGACCGAGCCACACCAGGGTCACCGCCCCCGACCCGTCACGCAGTTCGACTTCCAGAGCCGGGTGTCCGCCGCGAGGAGTAATGGTCACCGTTGACACCGTGCCCGTAAGTTGTACGCGCTGACGGTCCTCACAGTTTTGAATGGGCACTGCGCCCTCTTCGCGGACCTTGCGTTGCAGTTCTTCGGACTCGAGCTCGGCATTTGATGATGCGAACCGACGCAGTGCTCGCTGCAGCATGTTCTCTCTAGCCATCGCGTGTCACCTCCGCACACCAAGCATCCCATGGCGGTCAATGATTGTGTGTTCACTCGCGCGTGCGCTTAAAAGCTGCTGTCTTCCTGCTGCCGCCCACCGTGGCTGCTCGATCGTCCAGACAGCACCTGCGCACGCGCTTCATGCGACGCTCGCGAGCAGTGCAACGCATCAGTCATCGCTTACGTGTCCGACTCCTCCGACTCAGCGCTGGCATTGGTCGGCATGGTCAGCGGCAGCAGATCGCCCGGTGCCATCGCCTCGTCTCCGCGCCGCACGATCACCTGTCGGAAGGCGGACAGCACGTCGGCGACGACCGGAGAATCAGCATCATCTTCGATAGCGGCCTGTCCGTAGACGATGCCCCGCAAGAGCCAACGCGGGCCCTCGGCGACCCACATGCGTGAGGGTTGATACCCCTCCTCACCGTCAGGCGTCGTCACTGGAATCAATCGCCTGAGCTCTACGCCGAACGGTCCCTCGCCCAGCGAGGCTGTGCCACCGGCCTCCGTTGCGCTTCGGGAGATCTCTTCTCGCAGCTCGGCCCAGAGACCGCCGCTCCGGGGCGCCGCGTATGCGCCGAGCTCAAGCGCCGAGGAATACGTTTGAGGTTTCTGGTTCGCACTGGCGGGCGGCTCGACGGGGCTGAGCTTGTCGAAGCCCTCATAGACCGGGGTTTCGAGCACGAGCATGGCCGACATGACTTCTCCGGTCTCCTCGGCCACCTGCAACCGCAGCTCGGCATTCGGCACGGCCGTAAGGATCAGGCTGCCGAGATCGATCTTCGGGCTTTCCTCAGTGCTTTCGATGCTCTCGACTTCGCTGATGTCGTATGGTCCTGAGCTTCGCCAGTCCAACTCATCGAGGGCCGCGAAATCCTCGTCTGCAACGTCCTCTGCGACCGACTCCTGATCAGCGTCGGCGGTCTCATCCAGCTCATCGACGCCGACGTCCTCGCTGGATTCGTCGACTGCGGATTCGCTGCCGCGTTTTCTGCCTCTTTTAAAGATCACGTGCGGTCCCTCGGCACACTTACGCTCTCGTCCCCTCGCCAGGTGGCACCCTGCTCTATGGCCCCGTACCCAATAGCACGGCCCAGTATTCCGCCAGTCGATCCGTACCCGCCAACTCCGCGTGCGGAGCTCGGCAGCTCGGCGACTGGCACGAACGTCGCCAAGCTGACAGGTTGAATGACTAGCTGAGCGATCCTGTCGCCACGGGCAATGCTCACCGAGCGACTGCGATCGGTGTTTATCAGGCAGACCTTGATCTCGCCGCGATAGCCGGCATCCACGGTGCCCGGCGCGTTCACGATGCTGATTCCGTGTTGAGCGGCTAGCCCCGAGCGTGGGTGAACGAAGGCGGCATAGCCGGTAGGCAAACAGATCGCCACCCCGGTTCCTACCAGCCGGCGTTCTCCCGGCTCGAGGTCAAAATCGTCCCGGCTGCGTAGATCGGCACCGGCGTCGCCGGGGTGTGCGTACGACGGGAGCTCCAGGCCCGGATCGAGCTGGAGAAGCAGCACCTCGACGGCGGTCATGACTCGCTCACTCGGTCAGCGTAGACGAGGCTGCGTCCCGCAGTGCCGCTGCCAGCGGTTCCGGATTTCGGGTCGAGATCAACCAATATGGCACCGGATCATTCTCGTCATCGAGAGTGATTTCCACCGCTGTCTTGATATAGGGCCGAAGCACCAGGTGAGCGCTCGCATTGGCCTCGACGCCGGCGCGCCTACGTGTCTGCTCACCATCGAGTGCCCGACAGGCGGCGATGTATGCGTGCTCGATGCTCGCCCGGCCGATCCGTATCTCCCGTGCGTCGACGGAGATCACGATCGACGCTGACATGAAGATCGCGGCGGCAATCAGCATCGTGGCCAGCGAGGCTCCGATACCCCACGCTGGACCGAGATAGGCGCCCACGGCAAGCAGCACTGATAGGGAGAACAGAGCCGCGAGAACCCACCAGATGACGGGAACAGTGAGCCGCTCACGGAACAGCATGCAGGTAACCTACGCGCACAGATACGAACCTTGCGGCAGCTGCGCTGGTGTTCCCCGCCCCCACTAAGATGCGATCACGGAGCGGCATTGGGTATTCCGGACCGCCGAAGATGAAAGGGCTGAGCCGATGGGACCAACGCAAAAACTGCTCTGGAAGCTCTACGTCGGAGTGATCGGAGCGGTTACCACAATCGCGGCGCAACGGCTCATCAAGGCGGGCTGGAAGCTTGTTACGGGCGACGAACCACCGTCGCCGACCGATCCCGACACTCCTGTGGTCACAGCGATGACCTGGGCACTAGCTAGCGGCGTCGGCGTGGGCGTCACGCAGCTGCTCACCCAGCGCATCGCCGCGCGACACTGGCAGAAGGAGATCGGCAACGAAAACCCAAACGCCAGCTAGTCAATCTCTGAGGTCGAAGCACCACCTCGCGACCCGTTCGGGGCCGCGAGGTGGTGTTCTGTCCGGACTGACTGCCCCCAATCAGCCCGGTACATTCTGTGCACCTGCTGTGGCCGCGACCCCCGGTCACGCGGCGGCTGGCCCGGGAACACTGGCTGCCACCGCCGCGTACGCGTTCAGTGGCTCAAGCCTAAGTGATCATGCAGCCGTGAGCTAGGGTCGCTGCGATAGAGTGTATGGAGCTGCCACTCTCATCCCGCGCAGTCGAAGCAGTAAGCCTCTCCATGAGGGCCAATCTCAGCGATCTGGCTGCGATGTCGTACCAGGAAACAGCTAGCGCAGGTGAACTCGTCGGACTGACGAGGCAATACCCGGACAGTCAGCTCCTCGTGAGAGAGGTCGGCGCCAGGAAGCTCGAATGCTTCCGCCGCCTCCGCCTCGTCTTCGTCAACCTTTCCGGAGTTCTTATCGTTACGGCGAGTCTTGAGCTCTTCGATGCTGTCTTCATTCAGTTCTTCATCGGTCTTGCGAGGGGCGTCGTAATCGGTCGCCATCTTTGCCTTCCCGGGCCCGAAAGCCCAGATCATCATCTGACTCGTGCGCAGTCATATCACACGAATCAACAGATATGCGTGCTATGGGTGCTCGCGCCCGCTATAACGCAGTCACGTGTCCAAAATTCCCGCATCAGAGTGGATTCTCGCCATTCATGTGCGGCCGATCTGCCTCGGTCAGATACGGCGAAAACCAGGCCCCACGAACCGCCTCAGCCGGCCGCTTCACACATGGTTGGGCGACCGGGCTCGCGGAGGTTCGCACAGCAGTCGGCCCGGCACTCGTACCAGCCTGGAGTGGCGCGCTCCCACCGTGGGCCGGTCGGGCTGCTCCCCACGGGCAGCTGCGGCGCGTTCCAGCATCAGGTCGACCAGCCCGCTCACGAACGCGGGATGATCGCCGGCGGTAGCTGCCCGGGCGAAGGCCAGGCCGCACTCATCAGCGGTTGCGGCTGCCTCGGTATCCAAGTCGAAAACTACCTCCATGTGATCGGACACGAAGCCGATCGGCACCACTACCACGGCGCGTACGCCACGCGCGGCGAGGTCGCGCAGATGATCGTTGATGTCCGGCTCCAGCCATGGCTGACCGGGGGGACCGGATCGTGAGCAGTAGGCAAGATCGCTCTCGTAGCTTCGGCCTCGCTGCTGGCTAACCTGATCGGTTACCTCGGACGCGACGACCGCATGCCAGTCGACGTATGCCCCGCCACCGGCGCGCGGCGCCGGCCCGGCAGTCTCCGCCATGGCGACGGGGATGGAATGCGTGACAAAGACAAGGCGAGCCTCGTCCGCTCGCTCCCCTAACGCGTCTAGTGCCTTGAGCGACGCTTCCACCGAGGCATCAACGAAACCGGGGTGATTGGCGTAGTGGCGGATCCGGTCGAGGTGCACCTGAGTGCCCTGCGCGGCGTCAAACAGGTTTTCCCGGTACTGGCGGCATGAGGAATAGGACGGGTACGCGCTCGTCATGACGGCCAGTACGCGGCGGTGACCGTCTCGTTCGATGGCACGCAATTCGTCGCCGAGATAGGGGTCCCAGTTCCGGTTTCCCCAGTACAGCGGCTGCTGGATGTCCCGGCGGCGTAATTCGTTCGTCAATGCCGCAAGCAAGCTGCGACACTGATCGTTGATCGGGCTCTTGCCGCCAAAGAGCAGATAGTGCTGGGCGACCTCGGTCAGCCGTTCCGCGGGAATGCCCCGACCACGGGTGACGTTGCGCAGGAACGGCATCACATCCTCCGGACGCTCAGGGCCGCCGAAGGAGACCAGCAGGACCGCCTCATATGGGGCAAGCGCATTGCGTGGCTGCCTCGGTGATGCGTTGTGAGACATAACGGAGTGATCACCCACACGGTGATCTTTGCGTACGAGGAGGATAGTCGTGGCCGCGGGGTTCCCGGGGGTTCAAGGGGGTCGTCCCTCTTGCTGAACCTCGGGCGTTACCGGCAGGTACTTTCGGATCGCCACGCTGTGGCTTTCAGCCTGGCCGGGTTTGTGGCACGGCTGCCGCTGTCGATGACGGGCATCGGCATTGTGCTGCTTGTCTCGCTGACCACGGGCTCCTTCGGCCTGGCAGGTTTGCTCACTGCCGCCGGGACGGTCACTGGCGCTGTGGTGGCTCCGCTGTGGGGCCGCGCGACTGACCGCGTTGGCCAAGCACGCGTATTGCTCCTCGCCGTATCGATCAACTTCGTCAGCGTGGCCCTCCTGGTAACGGCAATCGAAATGGCCTGGCCCTTAGCGGTGAGTTTGGCGGCAGCCATCGGAGTAGGGATTGGCTTCAGCCTTGCCGGATCCGCGGTACGCGCCCGGTGGACGCTCCGCTTGGGAGGCTCTCCACTGCTGAACACCGCGTTCGCGCTCGAGGCCATGCTCGACGAGGTGGTCTTCATCATCGGCCCGGTGCTGGTCACCTTCCTTGCCACCGCGTTCCATCCGGCGCTCGGCGTGAGCGTCAGCGCAGTCATCGGACTCATTGGTGCGGGCGCGCTGGCCGCCCAGCGCCGAAGCCAGCCGCCAATCCGGCCAACGCCGCGAGGCCATGTGCGATCCCGCTTGCCATGGCGAGTCTTGGTACCGGTGTCCATCGCCTGCGCCGCTCTCGGCATGGTGTTCGGGGGGATGGAGGTCAATGTGGTCGCGTTTGCGAAGCAGGCGGGCGTGCTCGACTACGCCGGGGTGATCTTGATGGCGTGGGCATTTGGGTCTCTGGTGGCCGGCGCCGCCACCGGGGCGATCAGCTGGCACGCCTCTCCCGCCAAGCGCTTCCGCGTCGGCGCGTCACTCCTCGCGTTGTCGCTGCTGCCACTGCCGTTCATCGACAACCCGGTGATCCTCGCTCTGCTCCTGATCGTCAGTGGAATGGCCATTGCGCCAACCCTGATCGCCTCCGTCGCGGTCACGCAGTCTTCAGTGGATCAGACTCGGCTCACCGAGGCACTGGCGTGGACCTCGACAGGTATGGCCGCCGGCGTGGCCGTCGGTGCTGCCGCCGTTGGCCACGTAATCGACAGCTTCGGGGCAGGAGCCGGATTCGTCGCTGTGGTCATCTCGGGGTTGTTGCTCACCCTCAGCGTGCTCTTTGTTCGTGGCCGGACCTCGAGCGCCGAGTCCGATTCCCTGCAGAGGCCCGCGGAGCAGCTCACTCCAGTGCCGACAGATACGCCTGCAGCTGAGTCCTTGCATCGGTCGGCCGGAAACCCGAGCCGATGATCTTGTCCAGGCTCAGAACGCTGTGCCTGGGGCGCGGGGCCAGCGACTTCCCCGCCGCATACTCAGACGTCGGGACGCCCTTTATCGACCCAGGGTCTCGGCCGCGGGCCGTGAACACGGCCCGAGCAATGTCGGCCCATGTCATGGGTTCGCCGTCGTTGCTGAGGTTGTATGTCCCGTACGGCGCCTTGGTGTCGAGCAGATGAACGACGGCTCGGCTGATCTCTGTCGTGAAGGTGAGCCGACCGACCTGATCATCTACGACGTCCGGACTGATGCCGCGGTCTGCGAGAGTGGCCATGGTGCGCACGAAGTTATGGCCGTCGCCGATCACCCAGCTGGTCCGCAGCAGGTAGTGCGCAGGAAGCGATGCGACCAGCGCATCGGCGGCCGCCTTGGTCTGCCCGTAAACACCGAGTGGTGAGAACGGTTCGGTCTCGGCATGCGGCGTCTGCGAACCATCGAAGACGTAGTCCGACGAGATGTGCACCAGCGTGAACCGATGCTGACGTGCAGCCTCAACCAGAGCCCCGACGCCGGCGACATTGACAGCCCATGCTTCACGCCGCCCTGCCTCGCTCTCGGCGGCATCGACCTTGGTGTACGCGGCTGCGTTGATCACAACGCCATACGGTGTGAAGTCGAAGCCCTTGATCGACTCCAGACTTCCGAGCTCCAGCGAGCTGCGGGTGATCGGAATCGCCGATGGAAACGCGGCGATCAGGGCCCGCCCCAGCTGACCGCCAGCCCCGATGATCAAGGTCTGCTTCGATTCCAGCGGTGTAACGTCGCCGAGTCTGGGATGAGCCTGGTCCGCCTGCGATATCTCGGCCTGCTCGAGCGGGATCGGCCAGTTGATCGCCAACGTCTCGTCGGCAAGGTTGACGAAGGTGTACGACTCTCTTGCCGCCGGCTTCCAGTGATCATTGACCAGATAGGTGTAGGCGGTCTGATCGGTCAAGGTCTGAAACGCGTTGCCGACGCCACGGGGCACGAAGATTGCGGTCTCCGGACCCATCTCGATGGTGAAGCAGCGACCAAAGCTGTCACCGGAACGCAGATCGACCCAGGCACCGAAGATCCGCCCGGTGGCCAGCGACACGAGTTTGTCCCACGGCTCGGCATGGATCCCCCGTGCCGCGCCGACACGGTTGTTGAATGAGACGTTGTTCTGCACCGGCGTGAAGTCAGGCAACCCGAGAGCCATCATCTTTTCCCGCTGCCAGTTCTCCTTGAACCAGCCGCGGTTGTCACTCCGTACGTCCAAGGAGATGACCAGCAAGCCCGGTATCGGAGTCTGGGTGATCGTCAGCTCCGCCATCGTCTACTGCCCGTGGCGGGCGTACATCGCCTCGGTCTGAGCCTTTTGGGGTCGCCACCACGCCTCGTTGGCTTGGTACCACGCGATGGTGGCGGCAAGGCCGGCCTCGAAGTCGGAGAAGGTCGGGCGCCAGCCCAGTTCCATTCTGATCTTGGTCGAGTCGATCGCATAACGCAGGTCGTGACCGGCGCGATCGGTGACGTGATCGTAGGCATCGCGGGGGCGTCCCATCAGCTCCAAGATCGTCTCCACAACCTGCTTGTTGTTCCGTTCCCCGTCGGCCCCGATGAGGTAAGTCTCGCCGATCTTTCCCTCGGCCGCGATCAACAACACCGCGGAGCTGTGATCATCGACATGGATCCAGTCGCGGACGTTCAGCCCTGCACCATAGAGTTTCGGCCGGCCACCATTCAAGACGTTGGTGATCTGTCGTGGAATGAACTTCTCCACGTGCTGGTAAGGGCCATAGTTGTTGGAACAGTTGCTGAGTGTGGCCTGGACGTCGAAGGACCGCACCCAGGCCCGGACCAGGTGGTCTGAGCCGGCCTTGGTCGCCGAGTAAGGGCTCGACGGATTGTAGGGAGTGGCCTCGGTGAAGCGATCTGCGTCGTCGAGGTCAAGGTCGCCATAGACCTCGTCAGTGGAGATGTGGTGGTACCGAACGCCGTATCTGCGAACGGCTTCCAGCAATGTGTACGTGCCGACCAAGTTAGTGCTGATGAACGCCGATGGGTCGCGTAATGAGTTGTCATTGTGGGACTCTGCCGCGAAGTGGACCACGAGGTCATGGCCCCGCACCAGCTCATCGACCAGACTGGCGTTGCAGATGTCGCCCTGAACGAAGATGAAGCGATCGTCGGGCAACCCGGCCAAGGACGCGCGATTCCCGGCATAGGTCAGCTTGTCCAATACCGTGACGGCGGCGTCGGTGTTGTCCAACACGTAGCGAACGAAGTTGGATCCGATGAATCCAGCCCCGCCAGTCACGAGAAGTTTCGTCATGCGACTCATCCTATGGACGACGGGCACACAACCGCCGTCAGCGGACGAGTCACTCTGCGAGACTGAGCGCCATGCGAGGCATCATCCTGGCGGGGGGCTCTGGCACCCGGCTCCATCCAGTCACCCTCGGTGTCAGCAAACAGCTGGTTCCGGTCTACGACAAGCCGATGATCTACTACCCCTTGTCGACGCTGATCTTCGCCGGGATCCGCGAGGTGCTGGTGATCACTACGCCGCACGAGGCAGCTTCCTTCACGCGCCTATTGGGAGATGGCTCCCAGTTCGGCATCTCGATCAGCTACGCCGAACAGCCCTCGCCCGATGGCCTTGCGCAGGCCTTCCTCATTGGCGCCGAGTTCATCGGTTCGGAAAAGGTCGCGCTGGTGCTTGGCGACAACATCTTCTACGGCCCCGGCCTGGGCACCCAATTGCGCCGCTTCACCGACGTTGAGGGCGGGGCTGTCTTTGCGTACTGGGTTGCCGACCCGGGAGCCTACGGCGTCGTCGAATTCGACGAGGAGGGCCGGGCAATGTCCTTGGAGGAGAAACCGGCTGAGCCAAAGTCGAACTATGCCGTACCTGGTCTCTATTTCTATGACAACGACGTGATCGGCATCGCAGCCGGACTCCGTCCTTCTGATCGCGGAGAGTACGAAATCACCGATGTGAACCGGCACTACCTCGAGTCAGGGAAGCTTTACGTTGGTGTCCTCCCGCGCGGTACAGCCTGGCTCGACACCGGCACGTTCGACTCGATGAATGACGCCAGCAACTTCGTACGTACCATCGAGGCTCGGCAGGGACTCAAGGTCGGGGCGCCCGAGGAGGCGGCCTGGCGACAAGGTTTCCTGAGCGATGATGAGCTTGAGCAGCGGGCGAACGCGCTACTGAAGTCAGGCTACGGTACCTATCTCGCCGACATCTTGGAACGCAAGCGGCAAAGCACTTTGAATGTGGTGCGCTGAGCTGGCGTCCGCACGCTAGATTCGCCGGCGGCCGCGGCGAGCCTTCAGGTAGTCGGCAACGACGTACTCCCCCAGACGGGAGATGTCGGGCGTGAACACGCGCCCTCCAGCGCGCCGGGCGAGCGCATCGACGAAACGAGCCAACCCTGGATCCTCCCCAAGCATGAACGTGTTGATCGTCGCGCCGTAGCGGGTGAGTTCGTCAACCTCCGCAATGGTGGCCCGTAGCGTCTCGGAGGTCGTCGGCCAGTGGAAGTACGCCTCTCCTCCGCCGGTGAGGTGGGCTGTCGGCTCGCCATCAGTCACGACCAGAACGACCGGCTCGGCATCTGGATGACGACGGATGTGACGCAATGCGAGCAGCAGCGCGTGCTGCAGGTTCGTCCCCTGCACCCACTCGGGCTCCGCCTCAGCCAGTTGTACCGGCGTCAACCGGCGAGCAAACCGATTGAATCCGATCACCTGCAGGGCATCTTGCCGGAAGCGGGTTTCGATCAGGTGGTTGAGCGCCAGTGCCGTCTGCTTCATCGGACCCCAGCGCCCGTCGTGCACCATCGAGAACGAGAGGTCCACGCACAGCGCTACGGCGGCGCTGATCCGGCGCTCGGTTTCGGTGACCTCGAAATCTCCGACCTCCAAGGCGACACCGTTGGGGCCCAACCCAGACCTGCGCAGGGCGTTCGACACCGTACGCGGCGCGTCGATCGGCAGTTCGTCACCGAACACCCAGGACCGGGTCAGGCCCGTCGGCTCGTCGGCGGCACCAGTGCGCTGGTCGTCGTGATCTCCGTTGCTCGAACCGTCGAGCTGGGCGAAGACCCTCCGTAGCGCGGTCTGACCGAGACGTCGTACGGCGCGCGGGGTCAGTCGCAGGCCATCGTCCCCTCTTGTCAGGTAGCCCTGCTGCTCGAGCTCTCGTTCCAGATCGCGAAGCGCCTGCATGTCGCTCACGGCCTCGCGGCCCAGGTGCTTGGCCAGCAAGTCGATGTCCACATCGTCCAAGGTGGAAACCTGCTCGCCCTGGGACAGTTGCGCTTCGAGCTGCTCTAGGTCGGCGAGATCGGCTACAGCTTCCACGGCGGCGCTGTACCCGAGCGGCTCACCGCCCGGCCGCATGCTCGCGGGCTGATCCCGATCGAGGTCGGGGCGCAATGCGCGCAAGTTGTCCGCAAGCTGGGCCATCTCGGCGGCAAGATCTGCATCGGCAAGTACGTGGCTCATGAGCTGGCCGAGCTGCTCGCGCTGCTCCGGACTGAGCGAGGCCATGAGCCGCATGGCGGCGGCCTCGCGGCGAGCCAAGGCGTCGATCAACTCCTCAATCGTCTGTGGCTGCTCGGGGAAGAACTCGCCGTGGCGCTCCATGAACTCGGCGAACTGGTCGGTCGTATCCTCCTGCCGCGCATGCGCGGCGAGCAACGCGTTGAGGTCGGCCAGCATGTCCTTGACGCGTTGCATGGCGTCAGGGTCCGGCGACTGGAGCGCCTGCTTGATGCCGGCAAACTGGGCGTCCAGTACCTCACGCTGCAGCATCTTCTTGATTTCCTCGAAGATCTCGCGTGCCTCGTCAGATCGCCACTGGTAGTGATCCAAGCCGCGAACAGCTCCGGCGACATCATCGGGCAACGTGTCCAGCTCCAGCTCGGCCAACCGGGCATCCGCTGAGTCACTGGCCGCCAGGGTGTCCCGCTCGGCCGCGAGCGCCTGGTCAAGAGCGGCGCGGATCTGATCCAGGACGCCGTCGAGAGCGCCGCGGCGCCGCGCCTGTGCGCGCAACTTCCTGACCTTCTCCGCCAGCCGGTCGAGGCCCCCGCGGCCGTCGACACCCCGGCGCATGAGGTCGCGCAGGGCATCTCGCACAGTCCCCGCCGACAGCACGTCCTGACCAATCCGATCAATGGCCTCGCGTACGTCGAACGGTGGCCTCAGCGGATCCGGCCCACCGCTCCATGGTCCGTAGCGAAAACGATGATGAGCCCGGTCTGGCCCATATTCGTCGGGGTGATCGCGACTGCTGCCTTCGGAAACCATGATCACCTCCCGTCAGGCGGCACCGTAGATGGTTCGCCCGTTGACGATCTCCTTGTCAATCCGGCGAGTCAGATGCAGGCCCTCGAGGGTGAACTCGGCAGCAGCGGCAACTTGGCCTCGGCCAGCCGCGTCGTCGTAGCCGAGGCGGTTCAAGACTTTGAAGAGCCCCGGCACAGTACCCAGTTGGGCCAGCAGATCCGACGCGGGAACTAGATCGCCGGTCTCAACGAGAGCGCCCTGGGCGAAGACCTCGGTGAAGCCGGAGAGGTCCAGGCCAGAAAGCCGGTCTCGGAACGTTGCCGCGGTAGCGAGCCGCAGCAGGTGCTCCAGCACGGCTCGTTCCCGGCCTTCCTCACCCATCTCGAACTCGATCTTGCCTAGCAGAGTTGGCAGGACCACGGCAAGATCGCATGTCCGTGCCACGGTTGCTTCATGATCACCGGTACGAGCCGCTCGGCGAAGCGCCGAACCCGCGACGCCCTCCGCGGCGGCAATCGCGAAGCGGGCTGAAACCCCCGAACGCTGGTCCACCGAACTGGATTCGCGAAGGCTGCGGACCAAACGTGCCAAGATCTCCAGCAGATGATCACCAACCTCAGCCGTCAGGGTGGCCTCCTGACGAATGAGCTTCACTTCGTCGGCGACCTCGGTGAGGTAGTGCGTTCGGATCTCGGCGCCGAAACGGTCCTTCAACGGGGTGATGATGCGGCCACGGTTCGTGTAGTCCTCTGGGTTGGCCGTGGCGATGAGAAAGACGTCCAGAGGCAGGCGGAGCGAGTATCCGCGTACCTGAATGTCGCGTTCCTCCAAGACATTGAACAAGGCGACCTGGATGCGCTCGGCCAGATCGGGCAGCTCGTTGAGCCCGAACACTCCCCGGTTGGTACGCGGCACCAGCCCGTAGTGCACCGTCTCCGGATCGCCGAGCGTACGGCCCTGAGCGACCTTCACCGGATCGACGTCGCCGATGAGGTCGCCGACTGATGTATCAGGCGTCGCCAGCTTTTCGGTGTAGCGCTCATCGCGGTGCCGCCACTCGATGGGCAGCTGCTCGCCCATCTCGGCGGCCAGCGCACGACAACGGACGCATACCGGGGCATAGGGGTCATCGTGGATTTCGCACCCGGCCACCTGCGGGCTCCACTCGTCGAGCAGGCCGGCCACGGTCCGCATCAGCCGGGTCTTGCCCTGACCGCGCTCACCAAGGAGCACCAGGTCATGGCCGGAGAGCACGGCGGTCTCCAATTCGGGCAGCACCGTCGTGTCGAAGCCGACAATGCCGGGAAATGCCGGCGCTCCGGAACGGAGGCGGTGGAGCAAGTTGTCGCGGAGCTCCGCCTTGATGCGGCGACTTACGTACCCAGATGCCCGGAGGTCACCGCGAGTGGCGGGCTTGGACTGCAGAGGCTCGCGCATGGAGAAGACAGTACGACCCCGAGCAAGGGTCAACTCTGCCCTCCTGGCTCTTCCCGGTGGCCCGAGTGCCTCCCGCATTTTGTGCTAGACGCGGAGTAAGTTGGCTGGGAACATTGCCGCACGAGGAGCGCCACGACCGATGCGCACCGCACGACTGGTGGGACTCAGCCCGGATGGGAAGTCCTTGATCGTGGCGACCGAGAGCGGTGAGGAATTGATCATCGAGGCGGACGAGAGGCTCCGCGCAGCGTTACGGGGCGACCGGCCGCGGCTCGGACAACTGGAGATCGAGATGCAAACCTCACTCACCCCCCGTGATATTCAGGCGCGGATTCGTGCCGGCGAGAGCCTCGAAGAGGTTGCCCGAGTTGCGGGCCTCCCGATGGATCGTGTCGAGCGCTTCGCCACCCCGGTGCTTGCCGAGCGCGAGCATGTGGCGTCAATGGCAATGTCGTCCTCGGTTCGCCGTCGCAGTGAGCCCTCTGGGCACCGGAGCTTGCGCATTACGGTCACTGAGCGACTACTGACGCGCGGCGTTGACATCGACGCCATCACGTGGGACTCCTACCGCCTCGATGACGGCCGCTGGGCCGTCACGGCCGATTACCGCGTTGGTGAGGAGAGCCGGCACGCGGCCTTCTTCTACGACCTGCGCGGCCGGTTTTCGGTGGCTGGGAACGACGAGGCGCAGTGGCTCCTCGGCGACCAGGCGGCCAAGGGTCCGCAGCGCGGTCGTCTGCGGCTCGAGGAATCCGGTCCGGGCGACACCGAGCCAACCCTCAGCCTTGGCGACAAGCTGGCAACGCCATGGTCCGGCGACGAGCCGGCAATTCCATGGTCCGGCGACGAGCCGGCAATTCCACGGTCCGGCGACGAGCCGGCAATTCCACGGTCCGGCGACGAGCCGGCAATTCCACGGTCCGGCGACGAGCCGGCTGACGATGCGCTGGATGAGCCGACGGTTCCGGTATCACGCCCGCTGCGCCCCGTTGCGGGTGTGCCCAACCCGAGCGACGTCACCGATGAGGAGGATCGGGTGACGCCGCTGGGAACCCTCTACGAAATGTTGGGCGGCGCCGGCTACAGCGAGGATTCGGCACATGTGTACCAAGGGCTCAGCGACGCCACGGCCGTGCCCGAAACAGACACGAATACCGACGGCGGCTGGGAGCCGGCCATCGTGATCAACTATCCGGTCGAGCCGAGCGTCCAAGATGACATTGGCCTCGACGTGCCCGAGTCCGTGGAATACCCGCCGCGGCATCGCTACTCGCACTGCCCAGCCGGAGTTGCCGGGCACCGACGAGCCCGGCCCGCCTGATCCGACAGTCAATCTGGACGACCGGGCCGACGAGGCCCATGAATTCGAGATCGAGTCGCTGGTCCAGCCCGACACAGCGGCGCCTCGCAAGAGCGTCAAGCGCAAGCGAGCCTCCGTGCCGAGCTGGGACGAGATCATGTTCGGCGGACCCAAGCGGCAGGGCTAGTCAGGGATTGCGTCCGGTCGTAATGGGCCGAGTCGGGTCAGTGATCCAGTCACTCCACGAGCCCGGATAAATCGCTGCCGTCAGCCCAGCCGATTCGAGCCCCAGCAGGCTTTGTGCGGCAGTGACCCCCGAGCCGCAGTACAACACGGCGTTGTCGGTGCCGCCTGCCTCGGCGTACAGGGTGGCGATCTCGGCTGGCGTCAGAAAATGGCCGTCGGCGTCCTGCATCGCTGAGGCCGGCAGGTTGATCGCTCCGGGGATGTGCCCAGCGACCGGGTCGACCCGCTCGCTCTCACCCGAATACCGTTCTGGCGCCCGCACGTCGATCAAGATCGATGCATCGGGACGTCCAAGATTCGCTGAGATCTCTACAGCACTCCGTTGCGCACGTTGGGGAGGATGGGCGGCGACGAAGTCGCCGGGCGGCACTGGGCTCCCTGGCCCGGAAGCTGTCGGCAGACCCGCCGCCATCCAGGCAGCCAGGCCGCCATTGAGCACTCTGACCTGATGATGTCCGGCATCGGACAGCAACCACCACAAACGCGCTGCGGCTTGCGAGGTTGCGGCGTCGTACGCGACGACCAGCGACTCTTGGCGTACGCCGATGCGTCGCATCGCCTGCTCGAAAACCTCCAGCGGTGGGAGGGGGTGACGGCCGCCGGTCCCAGCCGGTCCGGACAGATCAGCCTCAAGATCCACCCAAACTGCCCCGGGAATGTGCCGCGCCTCGAAGTCCGACCTGCCGGGCGGTCCGCCCAAGGTCCAGCGGACGTCTGCCAGGACTTGAGCTTGAGCTGAGTCGAGAAGCTCCGCGAGCTCCGCTGGTGAGATCAGCACGGTCTAGGGCTCATCGGCCGTCCGCGCATCCTCGAGTGGCAACGGGTCGGAATAGCTGGCCCGTGCCACCGCGCGAGTCACCCGCCGACGGTGATGACGGCGGCAGAGCACCTCGTAGGCGACCTCCTGCTCGGCCTCGCCCAGCGGCTCCCGCGGGAACCGGCACCGTGTCGCCCACGACCACTTGATCACCGACGAGCACCATTTCACCGTTCACGGTGCGGGCGTTGTGCGTCGCTCGCTCCCCGCACCAGCACAGGGCGCGCACTTGAAGGTTTTCGACCCGGTCGCACAGCTCGACAAGCCGCTGCGAGCCCGGAAACAACCGGGTCGCAAAATCGGTGAGGATACCAATGGCGAAGACGTCGATCTGCAACTCGTCGACGATTCGGGCCAGCTGATCGATGTGCTCGGCCGAGTAGAACTGCGTCTCGTCGCACACCAAGTAGTCGATCCGATGGCCGCTGGTCAGCTGCGTCACCACGTAGTGCCAGAAGTCGAAATCCCAGTTGACCTCGATCGCTGGCCGAGCCAGGCCTAGACGTGAGGAGATCGTCGACTCGCCGGCGCGATCATGACTGGTGAAGAGCCGACCCTTCCGTCCTGCGGCTCCCTGGGTGTAGTCGAGTTGCAAGGCCAATGTCGACTTGCCGCAGTCCATCGGTCCGGTGAAGTAGCACAGCTCAGCCACGCCGGAATCCTGTCATTTCACCAGCATTCAGGCCACCTGCACTCACGCCACAATGAGTGGCACCAGCATCTCGGCTGGTGTCAGTGACCCATGCATGCCGATCAAGGTGAATTCCCGAGGGAACGCCCTTGTCATGACCGCCCAATCTCCGCGCATGGCAACCAGCACGTGTCCCCAGCGATCTCGTAGTTGATCATCGACTGCCGCGAACCAGCCTTCGCTGATTGCCTGGTCCCGGGTGCGCACCCAGGCCAGCTCACCGAGCCGCGCCCGCCAGCGGTCCGCCACCCGAGTCGGCGACTCATGATCAACATAAAGCTGCCGGAAACGACCTTCTCCGGCGAGTGCGGATACACCCGCCATGAGGGCGGGATCATCCTCGGCGACGATGCGCTGGTCTGGCGGGATATCGACCATGCCATGATCACCAGTAATGATCACCGTTACCTCGGGAGGCAATGCAGCCCGTAGCCGCTCGCACATGGCATCGATCCGCGCCAGCTGGATAAGCCAGCTGGCCGAGTTGCAGCCGTGTACATGCCCGAAGTGATCAAGCTCTCGCTCGTACGCGTACACGATGCTGCGATCACCACGCAGTGCTGCTTCAGCGATCAGCGCAATGCGTAGCTCCTCGGACGTGTCGTCGCTGAATGGCACAAATGCGGCTCCACGCAGGGCAGCCTCGGTGAGCCCGGTGCCGCGAAACCGTGTCAAGGCAACCGTCGCGACCTCGATCCCCGCGTCGGCGGCGCGCTCGAAGAACGTGGGCTTGGCCTGATAGGCCGTTGGAGGCGGATCTGACTCCCAAGTCAGAGCATTCAAGATCTCCCCGGTCGCAGGTACGCGTGAGGTATAGCCGACAAGGCCGTGGTGGCCGGGCGGAAGACCAGTACCCAGGCTCGCCAAGCTCGTCACTGTCGTACTCGGCACGGCCGAGGTGATCGGTTGCGCGGTTCCCAGTAACGAGGCCAGGTAGGGCGCCTCACGCACGGCTCGGCGCAGCAGGTTCCACCCCAGACCGTCGATCAATACCACCACGTAGCGAGCCGACTGTGGCAACCGGAAGGCATCCTCGGTACACCCCGCTACCCCCAAGTGGGCGCCGATGCTGGGCATGAGCTCGCCGAGCGTTGTGGAATGGTAGGCCGGAATGACCATCGCCGGCAGTGCCGGGTCCGCCGACACCGATTGGCCAGTGCGGGTTTGTTGGTCAGGGCGGGTTTGTTGGTCAGGGCGGGTTTGTTGGTCAGGGCGGGCGTGCTGGTCGGAATTGCCACGCGGCTCGGCCGGTGGCGACGATCTCCCCACCAAGGGTGAGGTCATACCGCCGCCGCTCGCTGCAGCGAGCTGGCGAACCGCACCAAGCGGGCGACCCGATCCGGGCCGTCAGCTGCCGCGCTCATCCGCACTGTGAGGTCGTCACCGACCAGGGTTCCGGTGTAGCCGTGGTCGGCCTCACACTGCGGATCGCTACATGTCGCCAGCTCGAGATCAATTCGGCGCACCGCGCCCCAGCCAACCGTCAGCCAGGTCTCGAAGACATCCTCCGAACCCGCCTGATACGTCTCCGGCTGAGTGACGACGCGGGTCAAGGCAACCGTGTTGATCTTGCTGACCGCCACGGACTCGGTGGAAGAGGCAGCGTAGATTCCTGGAGTCGGCGGCTCGGCGGGCTGGTCATCGGTATGTCCGATCACCAGGCGGGTCGGGGTCAGTGCCAGCACGGTGACGTGACGGTGGATCTCGTCACGGTTGAACGTCGGCTCATGGTGCACAACGAAGTCCAGCAGCTCCTCATCAGCGAGGGCGAGCATGATCGCATCCTCGACGAGCTCGGGGAAGTATCCGCACGCATCGATCTCGGCGCGCAGGTCTTTCCTCGTGGAGCCAATCCTCATGTCGATCATCCTGCCACGCGCCGCCGACACCCGCGCTCATCGACCGCTGATTGCTACTGCGGGGGCAGATGCCACTCAGTCAGAGCAGCGGAAAAGGTGCGATCTGTCGACGAGCTACATGATGCGCGCTAGTGGGTCGCGTTGGTCAGCCGTAGGCGTGATGAACACCCGTGCGCCCAGCACCGAGATCGAGTTGACCGAGGCGACACACGGCCGCAGCGTGATCGAAGCCAACTGTGGAATTGCATCGGCGAGCTGGGCCATGCGATGCAGCAGATCCTCGATGCCCGCGATATCAACTCCGGGCGCGCCGTGGCGACCGAACAATGTCGGGGCGGCCTTGAGTTCTCGAACCATCCCGGCGGCATCCGCAGTCGTCAAGGGTGGTACCCGATAGACGACGTCACCGAGGAGCTCGCTGGGAATTCCATCCAGACCAACAGAGATCATCGGCCCGAACGCAGCATCCTCGCGGCTCGTGATGATCAACGCCACGCCGGGGGGCGCCATCGCCTGGACGACCGGCTTGGTGACAGAAAGATCTTCATCGTCGGCGAGCCCGATCTCGGCCACCAGTTGCCGCAGATCCTTCCAGGCATCGGCCATCCCAGCTGGGCTGTCGATATTGCGGTGCACGCTCGCCAGGTCAGGTCGTCCGCGTACGCCGCAGTCGTTGCTTTCAGTACGACATTCCAGCCCAGACTGTTCCGCGGCAGTGATCGCCTCGGTCAGGCTGGAGACGCTGACCTGTGGCACCAGGTTGATTCCGTACGCCTCCAGCAGTTCAGCGGTCTCGGTCTCGGTCAGTTCTCGACCCGCCGGCTGCTCGGCGAGCACTCGGTTGACCACCCGCTTGGCGGCTTGAGTGTCCACTTCCAGCAACGGCACCGCGCCAGGATCTCGGTCGCGCCACGCGGCGTAGCCGTCAGGGCTGCTAGCGCCTGGATGGCATCCACTGATCCGTCAAACCTGGGCAGCAATCCGGGAGCATCCGGCTGGCCACCAGCTGCTCAGCGGCGGGTGGAAGTCCAAGAACACGCCGATCAGTGGCTTGGTGGCCTCGGCGGCGACGTTCTCCAATGCCAGAATGATGTCCTCGGTGCCCTTGCCGAAGGCATTCACCGCCGCGCAGACCACCGAGTCGTAGCGCTGGTCGGCCAGCGCGTCCCGCGCCGCATCCGCGAATGCAGGCGGGTCCGCGTCCGCCTCCGAGCAGCTCCGGCTGAGGGTCGCGCAGCAGACCAACCGAATCCATCTTCTGCAGCATCTGATAGGCGAGCGTCAGGGAATTGGTGATGATCCGCACCCGCGGGCCGGACGGCAACGGCTGCCGTGCCGCGATCTTGGCGATGTCGATCATGTCTCCGCGGTGGTGAACCACCATGATCCCGGCCTGACTGAAGAGCGCATCGACTGCCTCCTCCGGAGCATGGCCAAGCCCGCCTCGTACGCCAGCATGATCGGCTCGGTACGTCCGGCCCGGCGCGAACACCACGACGGGCTTTCCGTCGCGCCAGCGGCCGCGTGATCCGCGAGAACTTCCGCGGGTTGCCGATCGAGTCCAAGGTGAGCAGACACACGCGCGTGGCCTCGTCGTCCTCCCAGTACTGCATCACGTCGTTGGCAGTCACGTCGGCGTAGTCGCCGGTGCTGATGAAGGAGGACAGACCAACGTCGTGGCGTATCGGCGTGGTTCAGCAATGCCACTCCAACAGCAGCCGACTGGCAGAACATCCCGACTCCCCCGGTCCGCGGCATGGGTCCAGGGGTGGCATTCAAGTGCACGCTCGGGCAGGGTGTTGATCAATACCGAGAGCGTCCGGACCAAGTGCCCGGACTCCGTATGCCCGCGCCAGATTGATGATCTTGAGGTTGTCCCCGGCGACATAGTCGGTTCCGGTCAGGACGACGATGCCGTGAGCCGCCCTTGTGCGCCGCATCGATCACGACCCCGCCCAGCTGGTTGGTCGGCACCGAGACGATCGCGAGGTCCAATCCGCCCCGAGAGCTGCGGCGATCGAAGCAGCGTTCGGAACGCCGGCAACTGGCAGCACCATCGATGCTGACCGCGACAACCTCGCCATGGAAGCCGCCGTGCCAGTATCGAATTGATCAAGTCCTGCACTCGATCACTCTTCCCGTACACCACGATCCGCTCGGGTTTGAGCAGCCGCCGCACCGAGGCGCTTTCGGCTCGATGCTCCCGGCGCTCCATGACCCCGACCGAGGTGTCGGTGGGCAAGATCGGGAACTCGACAGCAAGCACGCCATCTTCGATGCCTTTGGACACGCGATAGCCGGCGTCAGCGAACACCTTGGCCATCCGCCGGTTCTCCGGTAGCACCTCGGCGACGAAGCGGGTGATCCCGCGTTCCCGAGCGGCTTGGGCTAGATGCTCCAACAACAGCTGGGCGATCCCCCGCCCCTGATGGGCGTCCTCGATCAGGAACGCCACTTCAGCATGATCATCTTCGATCCGGTCGTAGCGGCCGACCGCGATCATGTCCTCACCGAGGGTGACGATGAACGCCACCCGATCGACGTAGTCGACCTCAGTGAACCGCTTGACGTCCCGATCAGCTCAGCCGCGGATAGGGAGCGAAGAAGCGGAGGTACTTCGACTCCGGTGAGACCCGTTCGTAGAAGGCGACCAGCCGGTCTGCATCGGATGGCCGGATCGGGCGCAGATGCGCAACGCCGCCGTCGGCCAGCAGCACGTCGGCTTCCCACTCTCGTGGATATCCGGGCGGATCCGCTACCAACATTTCCCAGGAGCCTGGCTCACGGACACGGCCAAAAGCCTAATCAGTGTCTCATTGCTCGCTCCGCTCGCTGCGACGCGAGCGTCGAGTATCGCGCCGAACGGCCGAGGAATAGTGTTCAGGCCATGGCCGACTTCGTCGCTGCAATCGACCAGGGTACGACGAGCACTCGCTGCATGATCTTCGATCACTCGGGGCGCGAGGTCGGCAAGCACCAGCTCGAGCACACAGCAGATCATGCCCAGGGCAGGATGGGTGGAGCATGATCCCCTGGAGATCTGGCAGCGCACCCAAGAGGTCGTCCAGCAAGCCCTAGCAGCCCGCGGTCTTGCCGCCGCTGATCTTGCAGGCCTCGGAATCACCAACCAGCGCGAGACGACAGTGGTCTGGAATCCGATCACCGGCGAGCCGTACGGGAACGCGATCGTCTGGCAGGACACCCGTACCGACAAGATCGCCGCCGCCCTTGATCGCGATGGCCGGGGTGATGTCATCCGGCATCGGGCCGGTCTGCCGCCGGCAACGTACTTCTCCGGCGGCAAGTTGCAGTGGATCTTGGAGAACGTCGACGGCGTACGCGAGGCCGCCGAACGAGGCCGCGCGATCTTCGGCACCACCGACAGCTGGCTGTTGTGGAACCTGACCGGCGGCGTTGACGGCGGCCAGCACATCACCGACGTGACCAATGCCAGCCGCACCATGCTGATGGACCTGGAGACTCTCGACTGGGATCGAGAGTTACTCGAGCTTCTTCGGGATCCCGCGGGCGATGCTGCCGAGCATCGTGCCGTCTTCCCACGCATGCGGCGTACCAGCGCACTCGCGCAGACGGCCCGTTCGGCGGTGAGGTGCCGATCGGGGGCGATCTCGGCGACCAGCAAGCAGCAATGGTCGGCCAGGTCTGCCTCAGCGAAGGCGACGCCAAGAACACCTACGGCACCGGCAACTTCCTGCTGCTCAACACCGGCGAGACAGCTGTGTCGCTCGAGCAACGGCCTCCTCAGCACGGTGTGCTACCAGTTCGGCGACGCCTCGCCGGTCTATGCCCTCGAGGGCTCCATCGCCGTCACCGGCTCCGCCGTGCAATGGCTTCGCGACCAGCTCAAGATCATTCGTGACGCCGCGGAGGTCGAGACGCTGGCGCGCCAGGTCGACAGTGCAGCGCAGCTGTACTTCGTCCCCGCTTTCTCGGGGCTCTTCGCACCCTACTGGCGCTCTGATGCCCGCGGCGTGATCGTGGGCCTCTCCCGCTTCCACACCCGCGAACACATCGCGCGAGCGACCCTGGAAGCAATCTGCTACCAGAGTCGCGATGTCGTCGAAGCCATGGAGAAAGATGCGGGCGTCCAACTCGACGAACTGAAGGTTGACGGAGGCGTCACCGCGAACGCACTGTGTATGCAGATCCAGGCCGACACGCTCGGCGTCGAGGTGAGCAAACCGGTCGTGGCGGAGACGACCGCGCTCGGTGCCGCGTACGCCGCCGGTCTGGCGACGGGCTTCTGGGCATCCCCCGACGATCTTCGGGAGAACTGGCTGGAGGACAAGCGCTGGATCCCGCAGATCAGCGAGGACGAGCGGGCCGCCGGTTACGACGGGTGGAAGAAGGCTGTGGAACGAACGCTGGATTGGGTTCAGGTCTAGTAGGTATCGCGCGACGACAAGAGGAGTGGTGGAGATGGCAACAGTGGCTCAGCCCAGGACCGGGAACGCGTAGCGCCAGATCCTGACCGTAATCTCGCGCTCGAGCTGGTCCGCGCCACCGAGGCTGCAGCGATCAACTGCTCGCGATACATGGGCTTCGGCGACAAGAACCAGGTGGATGGCGCGGCTGTTGATGCGATGCGCCCGGTGCTCGGTTCGGTTCGGATGAACGGCATCGTGGTGATCGGCGAGGGCGAGAAAGACGAAGCGCCCATGCTCTACAACGGCGAGCGGGTCGGCGATGGCTCAGGGCCCGAATGGGATATCGCGGTCGACCCTGTCGACGGCACCACACTGACCGCCAAGAGCCTGCCCGATGCAGTCAGCATCATCGGCGTATCCCCGCGCGGCACGATGTTCTCCCCCGGTCCTGCTGTCTACATGCAGAAACTGGTCGTACCCGGCCACGCAGCAGCGGCTGTTGATCTTGATGCGCCGATCGCGGTCAACCTCGCCAAGATCGCAGCAGCGACCGATCGTACCGTCTCTGACCTCACGGTCTGCGTGCTGGATCGGCCACGACATGCTGAGCTGGTCGCAGCGATCCGCGCGGCAGGTGCCCGGATCCGCTTCCTGCTCGACGGCGATGTGGCCGGTTCGATCATGGCGGTCACCCCATCGACCGGAGTTGATCTGCTGGTTGGCGTCGGCGGCACCCCGGAGGGCGTGCTGGCGGCGTGCGCGCTGCGCTGCCTCGGTGGCGAGATGTTCGGGCGGCTGATTGCGCGGAACGACAGCGAGCGCGCGGCGATCATGGACGCCGGCTTCGACCTCGATCGGATACTGACGACCACCGACCTGGTGTCCGGCGACAATGTCTTCTTCGCCGCGACTGGTGTCACCGACGGCTCATTGCTCCGGGGTGTGCGATTCGAAAGCCACCGCATTATGACGCACTCGCTGTCGATGCGGTCCCGCTCGGGCACGATCCGGCTGATCGAGGGTCGCCATGACCCCGAGCGATCCTTCCTCGTCAATCACTGAGGCGCTCGGATGTTCTCCACCACATCACCGCTCGGTCCCGCGGACCGGACCGAGGCGCTCGACCGGCTAGCGAGCGAGGACCTCGACATCCTCGTCATCGGCGCCGGCGTCACTGGCTGCGGCTGCGCACTGGATGCGATCACCCGCGGCCTGCGAGTCGGGCTGGTCGAAGCCCGCGACTTCGCCGCAGGGACCTCGAGCCGGTCCAGCAAGCTGTTCCACGGCGGGCTCCGCTATCTGGAGCAGCTCAACTTTGCCTTGGTCTTCGAGGCCCTCAAGGAGCGTTCGCTGGCCTTGAACAAGCTGGCTCCGCATCTGGCCAAGCCTGTGCCGTTCCTCTACCCGCTCATGCGGCCCGTGATCGACCGCGGCTACGGAGGCCTGGGAATCGGCGTGTACGACGTCCTCGGCGCTGGCCGCGGCGTGCCGCATCATCTGCGCCACCTGAGCCGCAAGCGCACGTTCGAGTCCTTTCCCTCCGCGAATCGCCGGACGGTGATCGGCTCGATCAGGTTCTACGAGGGCCAGGTCGACGACGCGAGGCACACGATGATGATCGGTCGCACCGCCGCCCACTACGGCGCCGCGGTCGCAACCAGCACTCGAGTGGTCGGCTTTCTCCGAGAGGCTGATCGCGTTGCCGGGGTCACCGTTCGTGATCTCGAGTCCGGCCGCAGCTTCGCCATTCGCGCCAAGCAGACGATCAACGCAACCGGAGTGTGGATCGACGAGCTTCAGGAGATGCTTGGCGGTCGAGGGCAGTTCCGGGTCCGCGCGTCCAAAGGTATCCATCTGGTGGTGCCACGGAACCGCATCAACTCCATGACTGGGCTGATCACGCGCACCGAGAAGAGCCTGCTCTTCATCATCCCGTGGGGTAGCCACTGGATCATCGGCACCACGGACACCGACTGGCGCTCGATCGCGCCCATCCGGCGGCCAGCCTGGCCGATATCGACTACCTGTTGGGCCATGCCAACACTCTGCTGGCTGACCCGCTGAACCGAGACGACGTCGTCGGCGTCTATGCGGGACTGCGGCCGCTGCTGGCGGGCGAATCCGACTCGACCTCCAAGCTTTCCCGGGAGCACGCCGTCGCCTCGCCCGGTCCGCGGGCTGGTCATGATCGCGGGCGGCAAGTACACCACCTACCGGATCATGGCCAAGGACGCCGTTGATGCGGCGGTCCGTCAGCTGGACCAGAAGGTACCGGCGTCGTGCACCGAGGAGGTGCCGTTGCTGGGCGCCGACGGCTACCACGCGCTGTGGAATGCACGGCCCTTGCTGGTCGACGAGACGGGCCTTCGCGATCTTCACATTGAGCACCTGCTCAATCGCTACGGCTCCTTGCTGCCGGAGCTGCTGGAGATGATCAAGTCCTCCCCCGCGCTTGCCCATCCGCTGGACGGCGCACCCGAGTACCTCAAGATCGAAGCCGTCTACGCTGCGTCCCATGAGGGCGCCTTGCATCTGGACGACATCTTGGCTCGGCGTACCCGCATCTCGATCGAGACCTGGGACCGTGGTGTGGCCGCCGCGCCGGAGGTCGCCCGCCTCGGTCGCTCCGATCCTGGGCTGGGAGTCCGACCGACGTGGATCGTGAGGTCGAGCATTACCGCAAGCGAGTTGACGCCGAGCGCGAGTCACAGCACCAGCCAGATGACCTCTCGGCCGATGCCGCTCGCCTCGGCGCCCCTGACGTCCGGATGGGCCGCGTCCATGAGGTCCAGCCAGAATTCGATCAAGAAAGTTGACACGAGCGTGAATGACAAGCCCGAGAGCGTCCGCGATCTGATCGGTCGACTACATCGCCGAGCAATGTACGGTCATCATCGACTCCGAGCTTCAGCTACGTGCCGGCGAGAACGTCGTCCACACGACGCGGGTTGCGGTACGCCGGCTGCGCAGCACGATCCGGGTCTTCGCCGACCTGTTCGACCCCTCGGAGGCCGAGCATCTGGAGGAGGAGCTGGTGTGGTGGGCAGACCTGCTCGGAGGGGTACGAGATCTCGACATCCTCGCGCAGCGGCAAGCCGCCCTGCTAGCCGAGCTGCCGGCTGATCTGATGCTGGGCCCGGTTGCCTCGACCATCGACAAACGAGCTGGCCGTGCAGCGCAAGCAGGCAGCCGACGCCGTGCTGGAAGCCCTGAACTCTGAACGTTTCCGAAAGCTGATCGGCCTGACACATCACTGGCGCAGCGACGCGCCATTCATCCCTGACGCGGCTGCCGCGCTCAAGGAGATCAACCCACCGATCAAGAAGGCGAGGAAGAAGGCGAGCAAACGGCTTACGACGGCCGTCGCGGCGCGGCGGGCCGGCGAGCCTTCCGATGAGCTGTTCCATCGTGCGCGCAAGGCGTCCAAGCGCTATCGCTATGCGGTGGAAGCTGCGGAGCCGGTCTGGGGCAGCAAGGCCGACAAGATCATTTCGGAGCGCAAGGACCTGCAAGACCTGCTCGGGAATCATCAAGATAGCATCGTCAGCGCTGCCTTCCTGCGCGAGCTCGGCGCCCGCATCGGGGTCCGCTCAGGCCAGAACGGCTTCACCTACGGAGTGCTCTACGCCCGCGAGGTCGCCGCGGGCGATTCGTTGCTGGCTGACCTCAAACCCTTCCTCTAGGCACCGGATCCCCGGGATCACCCTCGGCCGGTGAAAGACTGAAGGCACACACGGCGGAGAGGAGAATCCGCACTTCGATGGCTAGAACACCTGCACCACCCGAGGACGACTTCACCGAACGAATCGTCGACATCGACGTCTCCTCCGAGATGCAAACCAGCTTCTTGGAGTACGCGTACTCGGTGATCTACTCGCGAGCCCTTCCTGATGCCCGGGACGGGCTCAAACCCGTACAACGCCGGATCCTGTACTCCATGGACGAGATGGGCGTACGACCAGACCGTGCGCACGTCAAGTGCGCCCGCGTCGTCGGCCAGGTCATGGGTCAGTACCACCCGCATGGCGACACCGCCATCTATGACGCGCTCGTCCGAACCGCCCAGCCCTGGACCATGCGACTGCCCCTGATCGACGGTCACGGCAATTTCGGATCGCTTGACGACGGCCCGGCGGCTATGCGTTACACCGAATGCCGAATGGCCCCTGCCGCGGCGGCCATGACTGACGGCCTGGATGAGGACACCGTCGACTTCAAACCGAACTACGACGGCAAGGACGTCGAGCCGACGGTGCTCCCGGCGGCGTTTCCCAACCTGCTCGTCAACGGGGCGACGGGCATCGCGGTCGGCATGGCGACCAACTGCCCGCCGCACAATCTGGTCGAAGTCGTCCAGGCGCTTGCGCCACCTGATCAAGCATCCGGACGCCGACATCGACGAGCTGATGCGCTTCATTCCCGGACCCGACCTGCCCAGTGGCGGAAAGGTCATCGGTCTTGACGGCATCCGAGATGCCTACCGCGCCGGAAAAGGATCGTTCCGGATGCGTGCGACTGCCCGCATCGAACAGGTCCACCCCCGTCGCAAGGGCATCGTGATCACTGAGCTGCCCTACCTCATCGGACCGGAGCGAGTGATCGAACAGATCAAGACCCTCGTCAATGCTCGCAAACTGCAGGGCATCGCCGATGTCAAAGACCTGTCGGACCGGGCAAACGGCACCCGGCTGGTGATCGAGATCAAGAGCGGCTTCAACCCCGACGCGATCTTGGAACAGCTTTACAAGCTGACCAAGATCGAGGACAACTACGCGATCAATGCGGTGGCACTGGTCGATGGCCAGCCACGCACCTTGACGCTGCGCGACATGCTGACCGTCTACCTGGAGCATCGCTACGAGGTGACTCGGCGGCGCACCGAATTCGCCCGCACCACGGCTCAGGAACGCCTTCATCTCGTCGAGGGCCTCCTGGTGGCAATCCTCGACATCGATGACGTGATCGCCATCATCCGTACCTCCGACGACACTGCTCACGCCCGCGCGCGCCTGATGGAGGTTTTCGAGCTCTCCGAGACCCAGACCAACTACATCCTCGAGATGCCGCTGCGCAGGCTCACCCGATTCAGCCGGATCGAGCTCGAGACAGAGCGCAGCAAGCTGGAAGCCACCATCGCCGAGCTCACCGAAATCTTGGAAAATCCCGAGCAGCTGCGCACCCTCGTCGGGAACCAGCTCGCTGAGATCGCCCAGCAGCACGGCACGCCACGCCGTACCATCTTGCTGGCCGCCAGCGGAGTGGCCGCGACGGCAGCCAGTGCTCCACTCGAAGTTGCAGACGATCCGTGCTGGGTGCTGCTCTCTTCCGCCGGCCTGCTTGCCCGGACCAGCAACGCGCAGCCGCTCCCGCAGGTGGCCACCCGTGCCAATCATGACGTCATAGTCTCCAAGATCATTTCCACGGCACGCGGAGACTACGGCCTGATCACCAGCGCCGGCAGGTTGATCAAGATCAGCGCGCTGGATCTCCCGACCGTGCCGATAACCGCCCACGCACCGAATCTCCAGGGCGGCACTCATGTCAGTGAGTTGGTGACCTTGAACGCCGGAGAGAAGGCGCTCTGCCTGACCACACTGACCGATGATTCGCTCGGCCTGGCGCTTGGCACAGCTCGGGGTGTGGTGAAACGGGTCAACCCGGAAATACTCGGCAAGGACTCGTGGGATCTGATTCGCCTCGAGGCCGGCGACAGGGTGGTTGGTGCGGTGGAACTGACAACCACACAAGCCGAATTCGTCTTCATCACCAACGACGCGCAGTTGCTGCACTTTCCGGCCGGTGCCGTACGACCACAAGGCCGCTCGGGCGGCGGCATGGCCGGGATCAAACTCGGCGTCGCCGCCAGCGTGGTCTACTTCGGCGCCCTATCCCCGACTGACGCGGTGGTGGCAACCGTGGCCGGCAGCTCCCGTGCGCTGCCGGGCACGGATGCTGGCTCCGCAAAAGTCACAGGTTTTCGAGCACTATCCGGCCAAGGGCCGGGCCACCGGCGGAGTACGCTGCCATCGGTTCCTCAAGGGTGAGGATTCTCTGCTGCTCGCCTGGGCAGGGCCGGCTCCCGCCATCGCCGCGGCGCCCAGCGGCAGTCCCGTTCCTCTGCCGGCCGCTGACGTCCGGCGGGACGGCTCAGGAACCCCCAGCAGCCAGCCAATAGCCGCGATCGGATCGGCCGCCTCCGGCTGAGCAACCCGGCACTGGAGGCGCGATACGCATGGAGCACGCACACGATGCCCGACCGCAGGGCCATGTAGCCGCTAACGATGCCTTCGACGACCTACTGGCCAACAACAAGAGGTTTGCCGAGCATTTTGATCTTCATGGGTTCGACGGGATTGCCAATGCCGGTGTCCTGATCATCACCTGCATGGACTCGCGGATCGTGCCCTTGGAGATGGTTGGGCTGACCTTCGGTGACGCCAAGATCATCCGCACCCCAGGCGGTCGAGTGACGACCTCCGCGTTGGCCGGCTGCATCGCAGGTGTCCATCTGCTCAACGTCGATCGCATCATGGTGATCCCGCACAGTCGCTGCGCAATGGCGGCGGCAGACGACGACGTGATCATCGAGAGGATTCGGGCAACGAGTGGCGCCGACGCCTCCTGGGTGCGATTCGGCGCATCGGCGGACCAGCGGCGTACGCTGCATCGCGACATCGAGAAGCTTCGCAACCACCCACTCATCGGCGATCGAGCAGTAGTGGGCGGCTTCTACTACGACGTGGACACTGGACTCTTGGAACGTTGGGACTAGCGCGGCAGCTGAGACCTGGAGTCCCTCAGGCGTCGATGGCGGCGGTGTCCAGGGCGTACGCGCCGTCGATGATGAACTCCTTGCGGGGACCGACATCGTTGCCCATCAGCATCTCGAAGGTCGTCTCGGCGATCAGGCCGTCGTCCACCGTCATGCGACGCAGCGTACGGTGCCGGGGACTCATCGTCGTCTCGGCAAGCTGATCCGCATCCATCTCCCCGAGACCCTTGTAGCGCTGCGGCTCCTTGAAGTGCAGACCCTTCTTGGTCAGCTCCGCCGCCTTCCGCTGGTACTCCGCATCGGAATAGGTGTAGATGTACTTGTCCTGGCCCTTGCGGGCATTGGTCAGTTCGAAGCGGTGCAGCGGTGGTACTGCGGTGAAAACTCGGCCGGCATCCACCAGCGGGCGCATGTACCGGAAGAACAAGGTCGCCAGCAAACAGCGAATATGAGCACCGTCGGAGTCCGCATCGGCCATGAAGATGATCTTGGCGTAGCGAACTGAATCGAGGTCGAAGCTGCGGCCTGAGCCGGCGCCGACAACTTGGATGATCGAAGCGCACTCGGTGTTCTTCAGCATGTCGCCGATAGAGGCCTTCTGTACGTTGAGGATCTTTCCGCGTATCGGCAGCAAGGCCTGGAATTCGGAGTTCCTGGCCAACTTGGCCGTGCCGAGTGCCGAGTCGCCCTCCACAATGAACAGCTCGGACCTGTCGACGTCATTGCTGCGGCAGTCGACGAGTTTGGCCGGCAACGAGGATGACTCCAGCGCATTCTTCCGGCGCTGCGCTTCCCGATGCTGCCTGGCGGCCACCCGAGCCCGGGAGGCGCCGACGACCTTCTCCAGAACCGCGCGGGCCTGCGCCCTGGTCGCTGCCTTGGTGGCGCCTAAGAACTTCGCAAGTTCACCTTCGACCGACTTTGCCACCAGTCGCGACACCGCCGGCGTGCCGAGCACCTCCTTCGTCTGACCTTCGAACTGCGGCTCGGCCAGCCGCACGGTGATGACCGCCGTCATGCCCTCCAGTACGTCCTCCTTCAGCACCTCGTCGCCGTTCTTCAGCAGCCGCGTGTTCTGCAGCGCACCCCCGAAGGCCTTGGTCAGGCCCCGCTCGAAGCCGGCGATATGGGTGCCGCCCTTGGGCGTCGCGATGATGTTCACAAACGACTGAGTGCGCGTGTCGTAGCCGTCGCCCCAGCGAACGGCGATATCGATCTCGAGATCCCGCTCGACGTCTGCGGGCTCCATGTGGCCCTCGTCGTCCAGCATCGGGAACGGTTTCGGTAAATCGATCGATTCCGTGAAGCCGGATGACATCAGTGATGGGTTGATCGGTCGCGAGAAACTCGCAGAACTCCGAGATCCCCCCGTTGTGCCGATAGGTCTCCTCGATGGCGTCTTCGCCGCGAGCGTCAACCACGTGGAGCGCCAAGCCCGGCACGAGGAAACTTGTCTGCCTCGCGCGGTCCTCGAGGTCTTGCAGCGACAGCTGAGCATCGTGCAGGAAGATCTGCCGGTCCGGCCAGTAAGTGACCCGGGTCCCGGTCCTACCCCTGGCCACCCGTCCAACCTTCCGGAGGTCGCCTCCTGGCGTGAACTTTGCCGTCGGTCCGGGCCCGTCGAAGGTCCCGGGAACACCGCGCCGGAACGACATGGCCCACGTGGCGGAGTTGCGATCCACCTCGACGTCCAGCCGGCTCGATAAGGCGTTGACCACCGACGAGCCCACGCCATGCAGTCCACCGGTTGCGTTGTACGACCCGGCGCCGAACTTGCCTCCCGCGTGCAATTTGGTGAAGACCACCTCGACGCCGGATAGGCCGGTGCGCGGCTCGATGTCCACGGGGATGCCGCGACCTTGGTCGTGCACCGAAATGCCACCGTCCGGGCGCAATGTGATGGAGATCTCCTTGCCGTGGCCGCCGAGCGCCTCGTCGACGGCATTGTCGATGATCTCCCAGAGGCAGTGCATCAGCCCTCTGGTATCGGTGGAGCCGATGTACATCGCGGGCCGCTTGCGGACTGCTTCGAGACCCTCCAGGACCAGCAGGTGCCGCGCCTCGTAGTCACGGCTTTCCGTTGCTGGACTGGCAGTTGGCACGCGCTGAGAGTACCTCGCGCACGGCGTAGAAAAGACGCCAAAAGCCCCAATTCGGACTGTGTCGGACAACGAAATCCTCGTACAGCTGTGAGAGCGTCGGCATTGCGGCGACCAGCTCCAGAACACCCGGGCTGCGAGCGTCGGCTTTGCGGAGGAGTAGGTCCGGAAGCCGCGATTCACAGGATTCGTTACACAACAGTCACTGGTCCGAGACGCAGAGACGGAACAATCAGACGCAGGCGAGATGTTGTGGATAGGCGAGGGTGTGTGTCAGGAGCACGATGCGCGCCCCACACAGGCAAGATCATCTGAAAACATCGAATCGTCAGGAAGCGAGGCCCAGCGTGAACACTCCCGTCATCGAAGGTCCCGCCTTGAACGCGTCGGATCGTTGCGATCGGTGCGGCGCGCAAGCTTATGTCCGGGTCACCATGGCGAGCGGGTTCGACCTGCTCTTCTGCTCGCACCACGGCAAGGAACACGCCGACAAGCTCAAGCAAATAGCGCTCAAAATCCACGACGAATCGCAACGCATCGGTTAGAGCGCCCAGCGAGATAAGACCGGCCCCGCCAACCTCGGTTGGGGCCGGTTTGCATGCGTTAGTCGAGATAGTCCCTGAGAACCTGGGAGCGGGACGGGTGCCGCAACTTGCTCATTGTCTTCGACTCGATCTGCCGGATCCGCTCGCGAGTTACCCCGTACACCTTGCCAATCTCATCGAGTGTCTTGGGCTGGCCGTCGGTCAACCCGAAGCGCATTGACACCACCCCGGCCTCGCGCTCGCTCAGCGTGTCCAGAACGTCGTGCAATTGCTCCTGCAGCAGGGTGAAGCTCACCGCGTCCGCGGGGACGACCGCCTCGGAATCCTCGATGAGGTCGCCGAACTCGGAGTCTCCGTCCTCGCCCAGAGGGGTGTGTAGCGAGATCGGCTCACGGCCGTACTTCTGGACCTCGACGACCTTCTCCGGAGTCATGTCGAGCTCGCGCGCAAGTTCCTCTGGCGTCGGTTCCCGGCCAAGATCTTGCAGCATCTGCCGCTGTACCCGCGCCAGCTTGTTGATCACCTCGACCATATGCACCGGGATTCGGATGGTGCGCGCCTGGTCGGCCATCGCTCGGGTGATGGCCTGCCGAATCCACCACGTCGCGTACGTGGAGAACTTGTAGCCCTTGGTGTAGTCGAACTTCTCGACTGCTCGGATCAAACCGAGGTTGCCTTCCTGAATGAGATCGAGGAAGAGCATCCCGCGGCCGGTGTAGCGCTTGGCCAACGAGACCACCAGACGGAGGTTCGCCTCGAGAAGGTGATTCTTGGCACGACGGCCGTCTTCGGCGATCCAGTCATAGTCGTCGAGCTGTGACGCCTTGATCTTGATGTGCTCGTCGTTGATCTTTTCATCGGCGAACAGTCCGGCTTCGATCCGCTTGGCGAGCTCGACCTCTTGCTCGGCGTTCAGCAACGCCACTTTGCCGATCTGCTTCAGGTAATCCTTCACCGGGTCGGCGGTGGCACCGGCCGCCATGACCTGCTGTTCAGGCTCATCAGCGTCGTCGGCCTCCGACAACGTGAAGCCCTCATCCTCGGCAAGCTGTTCCTCGAGCTTTGCCTCTTCTGCCGGTTCGAAGGCCGACTCATCGACGTCGTCAAGGCTGCGCTTCTTGCCGACTGTGAGGACGACCTCCTCACTTTCCAGGTCAACCACTACATCAGCGGTGAGCGCATCCGCGTCAAGATCGACATCGAGCTGCTCGAGGGGAATTTCGTCGAGCTCGGCATCCTCAGCGGCCTCGGGATCGTCGGTGTCGGGTGCTGCCACCTGAGGCTCGGCTGTCAGCGATATCTCCTCGTTGACCACCGGTGCTTCCTCGATGGCCGGCATCGCTGCCGCGGCCTTCTTAGCCCTGGGACCGTCGACCGCCTTCAACGGCGCCTTCTTGGCTGGAGCTTTCTTGGCCTGAGTTCTTTGAGCTGGCGGGGCCTTTTTTATCGGAACGCTTTCTTGCCGAGCTCGGCTTGTGGACGCAGCCACCGCGCGGGACGATTTGTGCAGTTTGGAGGGGGGTGTCACAAAGAGCCTCTCGGACTGACCTGGTGGAACTAGGGCAAGTTGGAACTAGGGCACGCAACGCCCATCGGATGTCAATAGGCGCTCCATCGGTATTCTGACACGAATCTCCAAACGCTCTGGCCGACCGCAATTTCGTGTCGCGCCGGCTGTGGCCTGAAAGTTGCGTGAGCCACAAGCCGTCTGCTGGCACGCCGGCTGAGGCCAGTTGACCTAACCGAGATCGGGGTCAGCCTTGACGGCCAGCACTGGGCAGGCCGCATCGAGGAGCACCCGCTGCGCATTGCTGCCCAACAGCAACTTGCCGACCGGAGACCGGCGGCGGAGCCCAATGACGATGAAGTCGGCGTCGGCTGCCTCGGCTGTTCTGATCAGCTCCTCGGCGGAATCATGCGGGTCGGTCGCCATCTTGACCTCATACCGGAGACCGGATGCCGCGAGTTCGTCCGCCAGGCCCGGAGCGTCGAGATCGGGCGAGGTGTTGAGCACCACAAGGGCAGCGCCGCGCAATCTTGCCTCGCTCAATGCGCGCTTCAGCGCGGCGAGTCCTTCGGGCCGTGAGGAGTAGCCGACGACGATGAGCGGCTGGGCTTCGGCCGGCAACGATTGGCCCGCCGGCTCGGCCCGCGCGGCGGGAGTTCCATCTGACGGGGCCCGATCTGATGAGAACTCCATCGTCTCTGACATCAGTGGACCTCCCACGTGTGGACCGGCTGATTACTGTGCATGAACGGCATGTAGCTCGCGAGCATGCCTTGTAAGGCTTCCTCCCTGGAAGCCCCGGCCTTCTCATGGCGGGCGACCTCGGCCACCTGCCAGGTCGAGCCATTGGCTGTACTGAGACAGCGCCGTTCGATGATGTCGAGCAGCCGGCCGATCTCGGCTTCGTCGACCTCCCACTGGCGTAGGCCTTCAGCGGCGAGAGGCAACAGCTTGCGGACGGCCAGTTCGGCTACGCGTACCTGGCCCACCTGAGGCCAGTAGACCTCGGCATTGATGCCGTGCCGAATGCCGGACACGAAGTTCTCCTCCGCTGCCTGGAACGACATCTGGGTCCAGATCGGGCGGTCCTCGTCGGCCAAGGCTCGCACCAGCCCGGCGAAAAAGGCGGCATTGGCCATCGTGTCCACGACGGTCGGCCCTGCGGGAAGCACCCGATTCTCCACCCGCAAGTGCGGATGGGCACCACTGACGTCGTAAACGGGCCGATTCCAGCGGTAGACGGTCCCGTTGTGAAGCCTGAGCTCGTCGAGCTGCGGCACACCGCCGCTATCGAGAACGGCAACCGGATCCTCGTCGGAGCTGATCGGAAGCAACGCCGGGAAGTACCGGGAGTTCTCCTCGAACAAGTCGAAGATGGAGGTGATCCAGCGCTCGCCGAACCATACCCGGGGGCGTACGCCCTGGGCCTTCAGCTCATCGCTACGAGTGTCGGTGCTTTGCTCGAATAGTGGAATGCGGGATTCAGAAACCAACTGCTTCCCGAACAGGAAGGGTGAGTTGGCACCGATCGCGACCTGTACGCCGGCGATCGCCTGAGCGGCATTCCAGTAGCCGGCGAAGTCGTCTGGGCTCACCTGAAGATGCACTTGGGTGGAGGTGCACGCGGCCTCGGGCATGATCGTGTTCGATACCATCGCCAGGCGTTCCACACCGTCGATGACGATCTCGAGATCTTCCCCGCGCGCCGCGAAAATCTGCTGGTCGAGCATCGAATAGCGCGGATTCTCACTCACGCTGTCCAGCGTGACGTGATCGGGCATCAAGGTCGGCAAAATGCCGATCATCACCAGCTGCGCGCCGATCGCCTTGGCCCGCGGGTCTGCATCATTCAGCGACTTTCGTACCGACTGCTCGAAGTCCGTGAAGCCGAAATCGGCCAGTCGCCGTGGATCGACGTTGATCTCGATGTTGAATCGGCCGAGCTCGGTCTGGAACGAGGGATCGGCAATCGCCGACAACACCTCCGCGTTGCGCATGGCCGGTTGGCAATCCATGTCCACCAAGTTGAGCTCGATCTCGAGGCCGGTCATCGGCCTTTCGAACTCGAATCGAGACTCGGTGAGCATTCGGGCGAGCACATCCAAGCCCTTACGAACCTTGTCCCGGTGACGCTTGCGGTCTTCCCGTGTGAATTCTTTGGCGTCGACCTCAGCTCCCATGAGGCTATCCTCACGCATCGGCGTCGTTGCGGGAACACTACGCTCGTCCACCATGTACCCTGACGCCGCCGATACGTCCCGTGCACCCGTTGCGAAACGGCTGCCGATCACTCGCGTCCATCACGGGGATTCGTTCGTGGACCCGTATGAGTGGCTGCGGGACAAGGACAATCCAGAGGTGATCAGCTACCTGGAGGCTGAGAACGCCTACACCGAAGCGCAGACGGCCCACCTTTCCGAGCTCTCGGAATCGATCTTCAACGAGATCAAGGCGCGCACCAAGGAAACCGACCTCAGCGTGCCTACATACACCTCTCACCCAGGAGGATCCGCGTATTGGTACTACGTGCGGACGGTCGCAGGGTCGGAGTATCCGATCTACTGCCGAGTTGTCGCCAGCGATCGGCAGACCCTGCCTGACCCCGAACAAAAGATCATCGGTGAAGAGATCCTGCTGGACGGCAATCTGGAGGCTGAGGGGCACGAGTTCTTCTCCCTAGGCGCCCTCAGCGTGTCGCTGGACGGCCGGCTGCTGGCGTACTCGATCGACGTCACCGGCGCCGAGCGGTTCACGATCATGATCAAGGACCTGGCCTCGGGTGAGCTGCTGGCTGATCAGATCGAAGACACCGCCTATGGCGTCGCGTGGGCGAGGAACAGCCATCTCTTCTATACAAGGGCTGATGAGTCGTGGCGACCGTACGTCGTCTTGAGGCACCGCATCGGAACCGAACCGTCCCAGGACGTGGAGGTATTGACCGAGGCTGATGAGCGTTACTGGCTGAGCGTAGACGCAAGCCGGGATGATCGATGGATCATCTTCGGAGCCGGCAGCAAGATCACTTCAGAATTTCGCCTGCTCAGCACCGATGATCCTGAGGGCGAACCTAAGATCGTCGCGCCGCGACGCCAGGGCGTTGAGTACGACGTCGAGCCCGCAGGTGATCGTTTGCTGATCGTGCACAACGACGGAGCAGAGGACTTCGAGCTGGCTGAGGCGCCGCTGACGGCCACGAGCCACACCGAATGGACGCCGGTGATCCGACACCGTCAAGGCGTGCGCATCCTCTCAGTGAGTGCATACGCCAGCCACGCCGTCGTCTCGCTTCGCCGAGATGGACTCACCGGTCTGCATGTCGTCCCTCGCGATGCCGGCGGCAACCTGCAGACTGGCGCTGACATTGTCTTCGACGAGCCGCTCTATGTCGTCTACGCCCCGGGAGAGTCCGAATACGAGACATCAACCATTCGTGTTGGCTACACGTCGATGTTGACCCCGGATTCGATCTACGACTACCAGCTGTCCACGGGCGAACTGACCCTGCTCAAGCGCACACCAGTTCTCGATGATCCTCGATTCGGCCCGTACCAACCAGAGAACTACGTCCAAGAGCGCGGCTGGGCCACCGCATCAGACGGCACGCGCGTGCCGTTGTCGATCGTGCGGAAGGCAGACGTCCCATTGGACGGTTCAGCGCCGGCCCTGCTCTACGGTTATGGCGCGTACGAGGCTTCGATGGATCCCAGCTTCGTCATCCCGCGCCTCTCGCTGCTGGACCGCGGCATCGTCTATGCCATTGCCCATGTGCGTGGCGGTGGTGAGCTCGGCCGGACGTGGTACGAGCAGGGCAAGACGCTTGCCAAGAAGAACACCTTCACCGACTTTGTCGCCTGCGCAGAATACCTTCTCGAGCACCAATACACCTCAGTCGATCGGCTCGCTGCGCGCGGTGGCAGTGCGGGCGGCTGCTGATGGGAGCCGTCGCCAACCTCACGCCGCAGAAGTTCCGGGCCATCCATGCCGCGGTGCCCTTCGTCGATGCCCTCACCACGATCCTCAACCCAGACCTGCCACTCACCGTCATCGAGTGGGAGGAGTGGGGCGACCCGCTACACGATGCTGAGGTCTACGCCTACATGAAGTCCTACACCCCATACGAGAATGTGGGCTCGATGGACTACCCGGCCATCTTGGCGACCACAAGCCTCAACGACACCCGCGTTTTCTACGTCGAACCGGCCAAATGGATCGCCGCCCTACGACACGTCTCCACTAACACCGGCGAGCGTCAGATCCTGCTCAAGACTGAGATGGTCGCGGGCCACGGCGGCGTCAGCGGACGGTACAAGAGCTGGCGGGAGCTGGCCTTCGAGTTCGCCTGGATCGTCAACGAGATAACCGGCCAAGACTGAGCCGACTTCGGGAATGCGCGCGAGTCGATAATCGTTCTACAACGGTCAACGAGTAGGCGTTGCTTGGCCGTTCTCAGGGGTATTGCATCCAGAGAGGGTCCCTGCTTCGAACCCTCAGCACCCGCTGACGACTCGATGACAAAGGGCGAAAAACCGGTCGGGGTTACCCCCGAGTAGGTCTCAGGGATTCTTCAGGGCGGGCTAGGAATCCAAATCGGTACCTGATGCGTTCTCCCTTGTGAAGGTGACGAAAGGGGCCATAGTGGCAACAACTACTCGTTCGCGAGTATCCGAAGGCATCGATGGCAAGGATGCAGTCGGCTTATATCTGGAAGGCATCGCCAAGACTCCGTTGCTGACCGCCGAAGAGGAGGTCGAGCTCGCGAAGACGATCGAGATTGGTCTTTACGCCGAGCACATCCTCTCTGGCGAGGTGACGCTTGCTGAGCGCGGAAAGCGCGCCAAGCGCCCGACGAAGGCTGAACTGGAGTTTTTGGTTGATGAAGGCCGCCGGGCAATGCAGCATTTCGTGACGGCCAACCTTCGTTTGGTGGTTTCGGTTGCGCGCAAGTATGGCCGGTCTCAGATGCCCCTTTTGGATTTGGTGCAGGAAGGCAACACCGGTCTTATCCGTGCAGTAGAGAAATTCGACTACACCAAGGGGTTCAAGTTCTCGACGTACGGCACCTGGTGGGTGCGGCAGTCCATTAGCCGTGGCATCGCCCAGCAAGGCCGGATCGTTCGGCTCCCCGTTCATGTCGCTGAGCAGGTCAATCAGGTGGGGGCCGTACGCAGGACCCTCGAGCGGCGGCTCGGCCGCGATCCTGAGATCGAGGAGATCGCTCTGGAAATGGATCTTGAGCCTGAGCGCGTCCTTGATCTGATGCGCTACGGCCGCGACCACGTCAGCCTCGATGCGCCTGTCGAGGAGGGCGGCGACACCGCTCTCGGCGATCTGATTGCCCGCGAGCCGATGCCAGGTCCGGACGAGGTCTTTCTCGACGCCGAGGAGCATGCTCGGTTGGAGGACATGCTCGCTTCTCTAGATGAGCGTTCTGCCGACGTCGTACGCCGCCGGTATGGACTCATTGACGGCCGTCAGGCAAAGCTTGCCGATATCGGCGCGATCTGGGGAATCACCGCAGAGCGCGTCCGTCAGATCGAGCGGCATGCCATTGCCAAGCTGCGAGGGAAGTCTGTGCTGGCTGCGTAACACCCCGGCGCGCAGCAGACTTTCCAGCAGCCCACAGGGCGATCCGGCTTCCCCCTCCGGATCGCCCTCTTTGTTTGTGCTCCGCTCGCACACGGTGTTCAATTGCTCGCTACCGCTCGCCCAGGATGCTGCCGCTGTCGTCGTGCTTCGCGAACGCCTCCTCAAGCGGCAGTTTCCCTTTCTCGCATAGGCATTCGCTCATCTCTCCTCCAATCGGCAGCGGCGCCGCTCCGATGCTCGCGTAGCGGTGCTTCGCAGCGTGAATACGCAACGCTCGCTGAGCGATGCTCGGCCTCTGAACAGTTGGGAATACTCAGGGCTTGCGGAGGGGGCGGATGAGGCCTTCTTGGGCGACGTTGGAGATCAGGACTTCGTTCTGGAAGAGACGCGCAGTTGCCAACCCGAGGCCGCCCGAGGCTGACGGCGAGACCTGGTCGTAGAGCAACCACTCGTCGGCACGAAACGGCCGATGAAACCACATCGCGTGGTCGATAGACGCCGCCTGAACGTTGAGCCCGACAAATACTCCGTGCGGGACGGTGGTCGCGCCCAGCAGCGTCAGATCGCTGGCGTACGCGAGCGCGGCTTGGTGGAGCCGACGGTCATCGGGCAGCCTTCCGCTGGCCCGGACCCAGACTCGGGCACGTGCGGGATGACGCGCGTTCACCAGGGCGCCGCCTGGTCGGGAGTCGCCGACGTAGCGGACGTCGAGTGCTCCCCACTCGCGCTCCCAGAACGAGACCGGTCGGGCCGTTGCCTTGAAGAGCACCTCCCCCAGCGTCGGACAGTCTTCTGGCGGCGGCACGTCTTCTGGCACCGGATCGAGGTGATCGAAGCCCTCCTCCATCTCGTGGAAAGAGCTCGACATGTAGAAGATCACCTTGCCGCCCTGTCGGGCGACTGCCCGCCGCGATGAGAACGAGCCGCCGTCGCGTACCCCCTCGACGTCGTAGACGATCGGAATATCGGTCCGCCCTGGAACCAGGAAGTAGGCGTGTAACGAATGCAGCACGCGTGAGACCGAAACGGTCCGCGCGGCGGCTGTGAGGGCTTGGGCCAGCACTTGCCCGCCAAAAACGCGTTGCAGTTGAGTGTCGGGCTGCCGCGCCCGAAACAATCCGATCTCGATTTCCTCCAGGTCCAGAAGGTCGATGAGTTCGGTGACGGACTGCGGCACAGCAGGAGCCTAGTGCCGACGAGCTCTCGATTGGCTCTAGAGTGGCTGAGCCGCCGGCAGCCAGCCGATGACGATCGTCGCATCCAGCTCCTCGGACCTGACCACTTCGGCCGTGAGTCCGCCGCGTTGGAAGGCCGCGACAGTGCCTGGTGCCTGGCTGCGGCTGGTCTCGACCAGCAGGTGGCCGTGTGGCGCGAGCCAACGTCTCGCGCCAGACGCAATTCGTCGGTGCACATCAAGACCGTCTGCGCCGCCGTCCAGCGCGATCCGTGGCTCGTAAAGGCGAGCTTCTGGTGGCATCAGCGCAATCGAGTCGGTGGGGACATAGGGCGCGTTAGCAAGCAGCACGTCGACCCGACCAGTCAGTGACGGCGGAAGTGGCGCGTAGAGGTCACCCTGTAGTACGCCGGCAGGAGGAGAGAGATCGGCAAGGTTCCGTCGGGCGCATCGCACGGCGGCCGTATCGATATCGGTGGCGTACAGCTCGGCAACCGGCAGCGCCGAGGTCAAGGCGCGCGAGAGCGCAGCCGACCCGCAACACAGCTCGACGATCACGGGATGCGGCGGAGCGAGTCGCAGCGCATGGCGGAGCAGCAGCTCGGTCCGCCGGCGCGGCACGAATACACCGGGTTCGACTGCAATCCGCAGCCCGGCGAACTCCGCCCACCCGACGATCTGCTCCAGTGGCGTACCGGTCACCCGCTGCCGGACCATGCCTTCGAGTTCGCGCGGTGTGGTGGCCGTGGTCAGCAATACCTCTGCCTCGTCTTCGGCGAATACACAGCCGGCCAGCCGAAGCCGTGCGACAAGCGCCGGGCGGTCAGGCGCCTCTGGCAGCGCCAGCTCAGTCGTCCTTCTCCTGCTCGGCGAGGAACTTCTCGAACTCGGCGCCGATTTCCTCAGCGCTCGGCACTCGCTCGGGTCGCTCGGCCTGAAGAGCGTCGTATTGCTGCTCGAGGGTCGCTACGAGCTCCTGAACTTCGGTCGAGGTCGCCATCTCCTCAGCGATATCGGCAAGGTTGCTGGCAGACGCCTTCTCAAGTGGTTCGACAGGCACCGCCAACCCGGTGGCCTGATTCAGTGAACGAGTCAGGGTGAGAGTCGCCTCCGGGAACGACGCCTGAGCTAGGTAATGCGGCACGTGAGCGGCAAACCCCATGGCCTTTCGATCCATTTGCCCAAGCCGGAATTCCAGCAGGCCCGTGAAGCTGGCGGGTACCTCGACACGGTCGATCCAGCTGCGATATCCCTTCACCAACGACGGATCGGTTGCGTGGGCAGTCAAGGTGATGGGCCGGGTGTGCGGCACAGCCATCGGAATGCCGTGCACACCGACAGTCATGCGTACGCCGAACTGCTCGATCAGCCCAACGAGGGCGACGGCGAGCCGCTCCCACTGCACGTCAGGCTCGGGCCCGCTCAAGAGCAGAAAGACCTCGCCTTGGTCATCTGTGACCCGATAGATGCGCAGATGGAGGTCGGCATATGACTTCCACTGATTGGTATCGAAGATCATCGCTGGTCGGCGGCTGCGGTAATCGTGCAGCTGATCATGATCGAACTCAGCAAGCACTTCGTGCTCGAGATTGTCGAGCAGATTCGCCGAGAAGAGGCGTCCAGCCTGCCCAGCGTCGACAAAGCCGTCCAGCTGGTGGATGAGCACCGGGTGATGTTCCTTGAGCTTGGCCACCACAGCCTCGTTCAAGGAGTAGAGCTCCCGCGGATTCATCACGAACACCAATCTACCTGCGAGCGCTGTGTCGCAGCCTCACGAAGCTCGGCGGGCGGCGGGGAGAGAACTGCCCTTTTCAGCGGGAATCGTCCCGGTCGCTGAAGGTGGTGCGACCGTTGAGTTTCGCAGCCAGCTCGTTGTCGATGCCATCCGCCACGTCAGACAGGATGCGTACGGCCTGACGCAGGTGGGCGGGCACAAAGGGTCGAGCTAACACCGAGATCGTCACAAAGACTCGATCTTTGATGAGCTGAAACTTCACCCAGCGAGCCTCGACGTTCAAGTCGTTGAGCACCTCGGTGGCTCGGGACCGGCCGGCAATGTCGTGCACGACCGGCGCGAAGAGTACGACCTCCTGCCCGTCCTTGGACGTCCGGAGGAAGAGCATGGTCGATCCCACTCTGATGGCGACATCACCGTCGGAGTCGCGGATCGGAGGATTGCCGTAAATCTCCGCGAGCTCGGCGTCCACCAGGTCGTTGAGATGCTGCTGGCTGCGAGGCATGGTCGCCGTGAGGTCAGCTTCGTTCGTCTGCGCGACCTTGATTGAGGCGTCATTCTCCAGCGGTGCCTGCACCGGCTGCAGCGCCTCCGCGAGCTTGTCAGGTGCCAGGAATACGGGATGCTGCACCCCGTAGACATCGCGTAACGCAGAGACAGCGAGCTCGCTGATCCGGTCGGATTCGATTTGCGGCAACTCGACCCAGAAGTTAGCCGTCGGCTGATCGGCGCGATCGACGATTCGTGATCGGCGGCTGTGGGCGGCTGCCATCCCACTCGTTCCATTGCGTCGAGCAGCTCAGCGGAAAGCTGGAAGTCTTCCCCAAGTACGGCGTTGCTGGCAGCCTCGCATCGGATCACCCCGGGCCGGGGACTGCTCAGCCTCACGTACGGCGGCGGACCCTTGCCCTCTGACGCGGTGCCGATGGTGAGGTCGGCAGTGTCGTCGATCATCAAGGTGACCTCACTCAACCGACTCTGGAACTCAGCCCAGGCTCGAGCGGTACTCCGGTCGAGGTCGAAGTCGTCGATATCGGCCATATGCGCCCCTCCCACCCACGAGAACGACACTAATCCCGAAGGCGTTCAAATGGCCAACGCTGTTACCGCCCGACCCGATTCGGTAATCGGGCATAGCTGAACTGCCGGGATCAGGTCCAGGTCGGCGACTGTGTGCGTGCCGTCGGCTGCCTATCGTTGACTGAGGCGGACGACGTGCTGACGCGCGTCAACCGTGCATCGATGAGGAGATCAGCAGTGACGCAGCCGGCAATGGTTCCCCCAGGCGGCCCATCCCGTCCGACGATGGTCCCTGCTGGGCCAGCTGCCTTGCTGCGCCGTCCGCGTTCCGCGTTGACCTGGGTCACCACGATCGTCCTCGGCCTGGGTGGCCTGCTGATCGCGATCTTGATCTTTCTCCTCGGCGGCCCGGTAGGGGCGCTGATTGCCACGCTGTTGGCGGCGGTTTCGTTCCCCGTGATGATCTTGATCTGCTTCTGGCTCGATCGCTACGAGCCAGAACCTGCCGGCTATCGGATTGCTGCACTTGGTTGGGGTGCCGTTGCGGCGGTGGTGTTGAGCTTCATCGCAGAGCAGCTCCTGTTCGGGTTGCCGGGGACCAACGAGTTCGTGAACACCGCGGTGGGTGCTCCGGTCGTCGAGGAGCTTGCCAAAGGACTGTTTCTGGTCGCCATCGTCGTCTTCCGCCGTGCCGAGGTGAATGGACTACTGGACGGCATCATCTACGGCGCTCTGGTTGGTATCGGGTTCGCCTTCGTGGAAGACATCGTCTACTACCTGCAGTCTCTGCAGTCAGGTCAGCTCGGTCCCACGTTCTTCCTTCGCGGCATCATAGGGCCGTTCGCGCACCCCCTCTTCACCGCTGCAACCGGTATCGGCATCGGGATTGCGGTCGCAACGCGTCGACCGGGCGTGCGGGTCCTGGCGCCCATCTTCGGTTTCCTGGCTGCGATCGTGATGCACGCGATCTGGAACGGGAGCACGTTCTTCGACAACGGAAACGGCTTCTTGCTGGCGTACGGGGCGATCATGCTGCCGCTACTGGTGGTGATCTTGGCGATTGCGATCTGGGCGCGCTCCCGGGAGGGCAGGATGCTCACCGCGGCCTTGCACCAGGTGGCGCAGATGGGTTGGATTCGGCCCGAAGAGATCGGCTGGATCGCTCGCCTATCGGATCGGATGTCGGCACGTGCCTATGCGAAGCGAGTCGGCGGCAAGCCGGCCGCCGACGCTCTCCGGGCGTACCAGCAAACCATGATCGAAGTCGCATTCCTGCACAATCGAGCCGTTAACGGCACGGCCCCGCATGATCTCAACGAGCGCATGAACGGTCTGCTCCAGCGTGCCGCCTGGCTGAGACCGTACGTCGTTTTTCCACCACCTCCGCGCGCAACGTGGCCGACTCCGGGTGCGCCGGGGCCTTGGGTTCAGCCACCTCCCCCACCGGGCGCGCCAGTCTATCCCGACCGACGGAGGTAGGCCGATGATCAAGGACAGCATCCGCGCGGTCCTTGACCTGCGGCGTGCGGGCCGCCGTACGAATGTGGCGCTGCTGGTCATTCTCATGGCTGCCGTCCTGACCGGTGGCCTTTCCTTCGCCGCTGGAACCTCCATACCTGCGACTCTCGCAACGGTCGCGCACGGCATGTTGGGGCTGGGGATTGTGCTGCTGGTGCCCTGGAAGTCAGTGATCGTTCGGCGGGCTCCGGTGTTGCGAGCCGCGAGTCTGACGCTGCTCGGTTTGATCATGATCTGCGTTGTGTCAGGCCTCGTCGAAGTATTCGTGGGCTATGGCGTGCTGTGGCGACTCAGCCCCATACAAGTCCACGTTGGGTCGGCTTTGCTCGCCGCGCCACTTCTTGTTTGGCACGTGCTGCGACGCCGGCCACAGCGTTTACGTCGCACAGATTTGTCGCGCCGTACGCTGCTGCGATCCGGAGCGCTGGCCGCGGGAGCCGCTGCGACCTACCTGACGCTCGAGGGAATCGGCCGTGTGGCCGGGTCTGCATCAGCTAGCCGAATCGCTACCGGGTCGCATCTCATCAGCGCCGATACGATTCCGGCAACGATCTGGCTTTTCGACCAGGTCCCCGACATCGCGACGGACCATCGCGTTCTCGTCGCAGGATCAGCGTTCTCGGTTTCTGATCTCGCATCCCGATCCAGGGCGATTACGGCTCGGCTGGACTGCACCAGCGGGTGGTATACCGACGCAACCTGGACAGCTGCCAACCTCGCCGATCTACTCACCGCTGAAAAGCTTTCCGCCGCGGCGAGTATCGAAGTCGTCAGTGTGACCGGCTACCGTCGCCGATTTCCCGCTGGTGAGGCAGGTTCGCTGTGGCTGGCGACCGCCTATCAGGGCGCACCGCTGCAGCCCGCGTACGGTGCCCCGGTTCGGCTGGTTGCGCCACATCGGCGGGGATTCTGGTGGGTCAAATGGGTGGCATCGGTCGAGCTCAGCGACGTGCCTGCCTGGGGTCAGTCACCGTATCCGTTGCAGTGAATGCCGAGGTGCCAGTCAGCTCGCGGATTCGGTGAGCTCGCGCGGAATCGCGATTACGTCTACCAGTGCACCGTTGCGCCATACGGTGATTTCCACCCGCCGCCCGATCGCGTCCTCGACCATCCGACGCTGCAGCTCGGTGCTTGAACCCAGCGATGTGCCTGCGACCGCGACGACGATGTCACCCGATCGCAGTCCGGCGTTGTCGGCAGGACTTCCGGCTACGACCTGGGCTACTCGGAGGCCTTGGCGCCGACCCAACTTGTTAGCCAATGCCGGCGGCAAGGGAGCCTGGTTACCCGCGATCCCGAGCCAGGCGCGGCGCACCCGGCCGGAGGTCATCAATGCGCTGATGATCCGCTCTGTGGTCTCATTGATCGGTACCGCGAGGCCGACGCCGATTCCGGCTACCGCGGTATTGACCCCAATCATCCGGCCGCGGCTGTCAGCCAGAACCCCGCCGCTGTTGCCCGGGTTCAGCGCTGCGTCGGTCTGGATCACCTCATCGACCACTCGGCCTTGCCTGGTTGGGAGGGATCGGCCTAAGCCGGAAATGATGCCAGCCGTAACGCTTCCGGCCAGTCCGAGCGGGTTGCCCACGGCGATCACCAGTTGCCCGACTTGCAGCTTGGAGGCGTCACCAAGGGTTACCGCGCTGGGAACCTCACCCCGAGCGCGTAGCACGGCGAGGTCAGAGAAGGTATCTCGACCGACCACGTCCGCCGTCACTTCGCTGCCATCGGCGAATGCGGCTACGACCGTGCTCACCCCTTCGACGACATGCGCGCTGGTCAGCAAAAAGCCGTCGCCGGTCAACACGCTGGCACTGCCAGCGCCATCGCCCATCCGTGATCGGACCCGAAGACTCGCCACACTCGGCAAGACCTGTTGCACCACCTTGGTCACCGCCGCAGAGTAGGCATCCAGCGCCTCGCGGTCGCGGTCATCAATCATGTTGTGGTAACGCGTACGGCGCTGAAGTGTTCCCTGACCCTTCGGTGCACCTTGCGCAGGTAAACCGAAGGGTCAGGGCGGGCTAATCGCTATCAGCTGCAGCCGCTGGTGGATCCGCAGCCTTCGCAGACATAGCAACTGCCGCTCGGACGCATCTTGGTGCCGCAGGTCAGACAAAGCGGCGCGTCGACGCTGGTGCCGGTGATCTCTTCGAACAACTCCGCCGTTGTATGCGCGGCGTGTGAGACCGGCTTCGTGCCCGCGCCCTCCATCTCATCGGTCCGTACCTCATCGCCCGGATCATTCTTGAGCGACTCCGCCTCGCTGAGCTCCTCCTCGGCCGGCAGATACGATCCAGTCTCGACCTGCCGCGCCCGTTCCGTGGCGGTGTAGATGCCGAGTTCCGCGCGCTCGTCGAAGGACAGGTAGTCCAGCGCCAACCGCCGGAACACGTAGTCCATGATCGACTGCGCCATGCGGATGTCCGGATCGTCCGTCAGACCAGCCGGCTCGAACTTCAGGTTGGTGAACTTCTGTACGAAGGTTTCCAGCGGCACTCCGTATTGCAGGCCGACAGACACCGCAATGGCGAAGGCATCCATAACGCCAGCGAGAGTCGAACCCTGTTTGCCGAGCTTGAGGAACACCTCGCCGAGACCATCGTCGGGGTAGGAACCAGAGGTCAGGTAGCCCTCGGCCCCACCCACAGAAAACGACGTGGTACGGCTTGGTCGCGACTTGGGCAGCCGCTTGCGGGTCGGACGATAGACCACTTTCTCCACAATCTCAGTCTCGACAGCGACCGGCTTATTGTCATCAGTCTTCCCGGCTGTGCCGTCGCTGAGGGGCTGACCCACCTTGCAGTTGTCGCGATAGACAGCCAGTGCCTTGATGCCAAGCTTCCAGCCCTGCAGGTAAACCCCAGCGATGTCCTCAACTGTTGCCGACTCGGGCAGATTGACCGTCTTCGAGATCGCCCCGGATAGGAACGGTTGCGCGGCCGCCATCATCCGGACGTGGCCCATTGGCTTGATCGCACGCTGGCCCATCGCTGTGTCGAAAACCTCGTAGTGCTCCACCTTCAGGCCGGGCGCGTCGATGACGTGCCCGTGTTCGGAGATGTACTCGATGATCGCCTCGGCTGTCTCATCCGCGTAGCCCAGCTTCTTCAGGGCCCGTGGAATGGTCTGGTTTACGATCTGCAGCGAGCCGCCCCCCACCAACTTCTTGAACTTGACCAACGAGAAGTCGGGCTCGATTCCGGTGGTGTCGCAATCCATCATGAAGCCGATCGTTCCGGTAGGAGCCAGAACGCTTGCCTGGGCATTGCGGTAGCCGTTCGCGTCGCCGATCTTGATCACATCGGCCCACGCGGCGGTTGCCCGCGTGCGAATCCCAGTGTCCATCGGGTCAATCGTGCGCAACGCGTCGTTGGCTGCCTGGTGCTTGCGCATTACTCGCTTGTGCGCGTCAGCGTTGCGGGCGTATCCCTCGTACGCGCCGACAATGCCGGCGAGCTCGGCTGACCGCCGGTAGGAGACCCCCGTCATAAGTGAGGTGATCGCCGCGGCGAGTGCTCGGCCACCGTCCGAGTCGTAGCCGTGGCCGGTGGCCATCAGCAATGCGCCCAGGTTGGCGTAGCCGATTCCGAGCTGACGGTAATCGCGGGTGGTACGAGCAATCGCCTCGGTCGGGAAATCGGCAAAGCAGATCGAGATGTCCATCGCGGTGATGATCAACTCCACTGCCCGCTCGAACGCGTCGGCGTCGAAGGTCTGGTCGTCGCGAAGGAACTTGAGCAGGTTGAGGCTGGCCAGGTTGCACGAGCTGTTGTCCAAGCTCATGTACTCCGAGCACGGATTGGATGCGGTAATCCGGCCGGTCTCCGGATTGGTGTGCCAGTCGTTGATGGTGTCGTCGTACTGGATACCGGGATCGGCACACTCCCAAGCAGCCCTGGCCATCTTGCTGAACAGTTCGTGGGCGTTGACGGTCTCGACGACACCGCCGTCGGTGCGGGCACGCAAGGCGAAGTCGCTGCCGTCCTCAACGGCGCGCATGAACTCGTCGGTCACCCGCACGGAGTTGTTGGCGTTCTGGTATTGGACCGACGTGATGTCGCGGCCGCCCAGGTCCATGTCGAAGCCGGCGTCGCGCAGCGCCCGGATCTTGTTCTCCTCCCGCGCCTTGGTCTCGATGAACTCCTCGATATCGGGATGATCAACATCAAGCACAACCATCTTTGCCGCGCGACGGGTTGCGCCTCCGGACTTGATGGTTCCGGCGCTCGCGTCGGCACCACGCATGAAGGAAACCGGTCCGGAAGCCGTGCCACCCGAGCTAAGCAGCTCTTTCGACGAACGAATCCGCGACAGGTTCAGGCCGGCTCCTGAGCCGCCCTTGAAGATGAAGCCTTCCTCTCGGTACCAGTTCAAGATCGAGTCCATCGAGTCGTCGACGGACAAGATGAAACACGCCGAGACTTGCTGCGGCGATGCGGTGCCGACGTTGAACCAGACCGGCGAGTTGAAAGAGAAGTACTGATGCAGCAGCATCCAGGTCAACTCGTGCTCGAAGACCTCGGCCGATTTGGCGTCAAGGAAGTATCCGAAGCCCTCCCCTGCCTTGCGGTAGGTCTTCACCACACGGTCGATGAGTTGCTTGAGACTCTGCTCGCGGACGGGGGTGCCGAGCGCCCCCCGGAAGTATTTGGTGGTGACGATGGTCGAGGCATTGACACTCCAGAAGTCCGGAAATTCAACGCCTTTCTGCTCGAAGACCACCTCGCCGGTCTTCCAGTTGGTCTGCACCACGTCGCGGCGTTCCCAGATCACCTCGTCATATGGATGCACGCCTGAGGTAAAGACTCGCTCGAAGCTCAGCCCGGCGCGTTTCGGCGTTGAGCCCTTGTTCTCCGATCGCCCATTCGCTGAACGGGTGGTTTCGGTCATTTCTGCCTTTCTTCTGGCTATCGTGCGTCGCTACGGGCGCGCTGCGCTACGGAGGACTAGCTCCTCCTACGTTCTGGCTGTTTTCATTTGACTGCAGTGTTTCGTTTGACTGCAGTGTTTCGTTTGACTGCAGTGTTTGGTTGACTGCAGGGCCTACGGCGGTTCCGGACGGTCGGGAGTCCGCTGCCTGGACGGTGTGAGCCGGTGCGGCACAAAGCTGCTCACCTTGTTGTCCGCAACGCGGTCGGGAATGAGCGGCTCGATGCCGGTCGGCTCCTGCTCGATGCGAAGCAACGCGATCTCGGCCTCAAAATCGTCCACTGACCTGAACTGGCGATAGACACTCGCAAAGCGCAGGTATGCGACCTGGTCAAGCTCGCGCAGCGGTCCCAGGATCGCAACGCCGACTTCGTCCGCTGGTATCTCTGGCTGACTCAAGGCGCGCACCGAGTCTTCGACCAGCTGCCCGAGGCGGGCAAGCTGATCTTCAGTGACCCCGCGGCCCTTGCAAGCTTTGCGAACCCCGTTGATCACTTTCTCGCGGTTGAAGGGCTCGACAACGCCGCTGCGCTTCACAACGACGAGCTGCATCTGCTCGATCGTGGTGAACCGCCGCTCACATGATGGGCACTGGCGGCGCCTGCGGATGCTCCCGCCATCGTCGGTCGTCCGCGAATCGAGCACCTTGGAGTCGGTATTGCGACAGTACGGGCAGTGCATTCTTCGGCTCCTCTCTGTGTCTGTCTCTGGTCTCTGTATCTGGCGTCTTGTTCGGGTGTCTTGGGGATAGATCTGAGGATGAGTCTGTGGGCTTGTCGGAAAATCCTGTGGACCCGTGTGTGGACTTGCTGTGGACTTCTGTGAGTATCTAACCACAACTTGTGGATGAACCACATGGTTGTAACTACTAGATATGGACATACCGTACGTCTTCTAACCATTCTCCGCAAGAGCACTGACACTTTTGGCGCAGCGTGGCGCGGGGCGCGCGAGCCCATCGTTTTCAGAGCTGCACCGCATCGATCGCCAGGGCCCCTCGAGAGGCCCCTCAAGCCGGAACAGAGTCAGAGCAGATTGCGCACAAGCGTGTAGACCACGGCCACTGCGAGCCCGACGACTAACCACTGATTGGCGCGTACCCGACGCAACCGTTCGGCGAGCGGTCGCGGCAGACGCACAGCTGGCCCGCCTGCGGCCTCGACGATCCACAGCGATCCAAGAACGCCCAGGGTCAGCAGGCCGATCAGCGCCAGCGGGTTGAGCATGAATGCTGACTGCACGTCGCCGTGGAGCAGCGCAGCGCCCATTCGGGTGCCGCCGCAGAGTGGGCAGTCCCATCCCGTCATCGCACGGAACGGGCACGGTAACCCCCGGCCGGTTGCCGCGTAAAGCGCACTGAGAGCAAGCCCTCCGGCAAAGAATGCTCCGACGTATCCGGCTGCGCGCGCGGCCGGGAACGGCCGGACCTCGGCGGAGACTGCCACCTTCTCATTGTGCCGCGTGGAAATGGTGCGTCTGCATTGGCAGTCAGCAGACCAGCCGCATGGGCACGCGTCGCCTACACTCGCCACGTCGCAGCCCACGCCGAGGACCCCTATGACCGACGAGTACCGCAGTCAGTGGCCAGACGCGTCGTCAGCCAACACGCAGTCCTACTACGCTCAGCAGCCGCCAAGCCTGGGCTATCCGTCCCGATCGGGACATCCCCAGCCTGGAGATCTCTCCGCACCTCGGCAAGGCGACTACGCCAGCTGGAACAAGCGCGTCCGGGCCAGACTGCTCGACCAGTTCCCGACCTATCTCGGCCTTGTCATCTTCTGCGCCGGCTACGTGGTTCTGATAGTCCAGCTGGCGTCGTCGAGTGAGCCGCATCCTCACGTCGCGGCGCCAGCCGTTGTCATGATCATCGGTGTCGGCGTGATGCTCGCCGGCCTGGGATGGACCGCGTACAACCGCTGGATGATCGCCGGTAGGACCGGACAATCGTTCGGCAAGCGTTCGACCAAGATCATCCTGCTCGGCGAGGAGACCTACGCACCGATCGGCGCGAGAAATGCTTTCATCCGCGATCTTGTCCACATCCTCGACGCGCTTACCGTTGTGGGCTATCTCTGGCCCAGATGGGACGAGAAGAAGCAAACCCTCGCCGACCAGATCATGAAGACCATCGTGATCAACCAAGCGGCCGACCACCTTCCCTCTTGATCTTGACCGGTCCGACGAGGCCGGATGGCAGTGGCGTAGCGTCATTCCAGATACAGGGACGAAAGGAGAAGGCGATGCCGCTATTGCGAGGCCGGCGTGACGAGGTGAGACCGACGAGGTACCAGATGCGGGAGAAGCTCTTCGCCATCGGCGACGACTTCTGGGTTGAGAACGAGGGCGGCCAGCGCGCCTTCAAGGTGAATGGCAAGGCGCTTCGGGTACGCGACACCCTGGTGCTCGAATCGCCTCGCGGGGAGGAGCTGTATTCGATCCAGGAGAAGATGGTACGCGTCCGAGACACGATGGACATCGAGCGCGGCGGACGGCAGGTAGCCACCGTGAAGAAGGCGCTGATCACTCCGCTTCGCGAGCGTTTCTCAATCGATGTCGACGGCGGCGACGACATGGAGGCGAAGGGAAACATCCTCGATCATGAATACAAGATCGAGCGTGGCGGGGACGAGGTTGCTGAAATCTCTCGCCGTTGGTTCCGCGTACGCGACACCTACGGAGTCGAGATCACCCCGGGCCAAGATGACGCCCTCGTGCTCGCGGTGGTCGTCTGTATCGACCAGATGACGCAGGACGCCGGCTAGCGTTGGGCCTGCCCCGGCTCCTGGAGATCAGCGCCGTAGTCAGTGCTCGTCACGCGCACGACCGTGAGTCCGAGCACCACAAGTGCCGCGGTCAAGATCATCGCGGCGACCACCATAATGACCGCGATCCCTCGGTCGGTGAGGTGCCAATCGCCAGGAGTCGTGGTTGGCTGTGCCGCCGCGCGTGACACCGATCGGTCCGTAACGGGGACATAGCTGTTCGGAACACGCTTGTTCGAAATAGGCGCAATTGAGTTGTGGTTGATCGGGACGGGCCCGACTGGTACCGAGAGGCCGGGCATTGAGAGCGGGAGGGCACTCATCTCAATAACTCCTCTATCGGATGTCGAATTCTGTTTGATAGAACGGTGCTTGATAGAACGGTGCTTGATCGAACTGGTGTTCGATAGAACGTATGTTTGATTTGTATCGCATCTTCGACTCCGTACCAAGCTCATTCGCACAAATATTCGACAAAATATTCGAGCCGTGTCGTGAGAGCACTCAATCAGCGGGGTCTGACAGTTTCTGCTCCAGGCCTCAGCAGGCCACCGGAAATCCTCCAACACGCTCGAACAAATGTTTGAATCTGTCGGCGGAGTTCTCTATCGTCACCCTTATGGCACAGAGTGACCCCAGGCTGACATCGCCAACCTCGCAGTTTCCGCAGCCGAGCAGGCGTCGGGGACGGCCCCGCGCAAGCGAGGTGGCCGCACAGCTCGGCGAGACCGCGGCCTTCAGCTCGTTCCCGGACGGGCCCACCGACGCCGACGGGCTGACGCTTCGCCAGCGTCGGATCTTGGAAATCATCAAGGACACTGTCGAGAGGCGAGGCTATCCACCGAGCATCCGAGAGATGGGTGACGCGGTTGGTCTGGCGTCCTCATCGAGCGTTGCGCATCAGCTCAAGATGCTGGAGGCAAAGGGGTTTCTGCGGCGGGATCCGAACCGTCCGCGTGCCCTCGAGGTGCTCTTGCCCACGGGTGATCGAGCGACGAGCCGGCCACTTTCAACCTCTCCGCAAACTAGCGGGGTCGACGACACCGGTATTGGGGACGCTTTCCCCGAGCCGGTGCGAGTGCCCGTGGTAGGCCGAATTGCCGCCGGCGGGCCGATCCTGGCCGAGGAGAGCATCGAGGATGTCTTCGCGCTGCCGCGGCAGCTGGTCGGCGAGGGCACGATGTTCTTGCTCGAGGTGCGCGGCGACTCCATGATCGAAGCAGCGATCTGTGACGGCGACTGGGTGGTTGTTCGGCAGCAACCGACAGCGGATAACGGCGACATTGTCGCGGCGTTGCTCGACGACGAAGCGACTGTCAAGACTTTCAAGCGGACCTGGCGGCCAAGTGTGGCTCATGCCCCATAACCCGGCGTACGACCCGATTGACGGGAATCACGCCACGATCTTGGGCAAAGTCGTCGCCGTGCTGCGCCGAATCTGACCAGGATAGGAGTGGCGACGCAGCTACAGCATGCTGGGTTCGGAGGCTGCCATCTCCGTCATGAAGCGGGCGACGGCGCGAAGCTTGTTCGTGACATCAAGGGCCGCCACCTTGTAAGCCTCCGACAAGGTCGGGTAGTTCAAGACTGTGTCGACGAGATAGTCGACTGTTCCACCACATCCCATGATCGCTTGGCCAATGTGCACCAGTTCGGTGGCGTTACTGCCGAAGACGTGTACGCCCAAGATCTCCCGGGTGTCGGCATGCACGATCAACTTCAACATGCCATAGGAGTCCCCAATGATCTGGCCGCGCGCCAGCTCGCGATAGCGGGAGATGCCGACCTCGAATGGAACCGACTCACGAGTCAGCTCTCCTTCAGTCTTACCGCAGAACGAGATCTCCGGAATCGTGTAGATGCCGATCGGCTGCAGACTTCGGAGCTCGTTGGCTGGCTCATTGAACGCGTGTGCCGCGGCAAGGCGGCCCTGGTCCATCGAGGTTGAGGCCAGGGCAGGGAAGCCGATCACATCACCGACCGCGTAGATATGCGGCACCTCGGTCTGATAGTTCGAGTTCACCACGAGCCGTCCCCGCTTGTCGGTTTTAAGCCCGGCGAGGTCGAGGCTCAAGTTCGCCGTGTTGCCTTGCCGACCTGCGGAGTGCATGACGACCTCGGCAGCGATCTTCTTCCCGGAAGCGAGCGTCGTGATCGTGCCACGTCCGGAACTCTCCACCGAGGAGACCTCCTCACCGAAACGGAAGGACATGGTGTGATCACGTAGGTGGAACTTCAAGGATTCAACGATTTCGGGATCGCAGAAGTCGAGCATGTTGTCACGCTTCTCCACCAGCGTGACCCGGCTGCCTAACGCAGCGAACATCGAGGCGTACTCCACGCCGATGACGCCGGCGCCGACCACCACCAAGGAGCCCGGCACGGTGTCCAACGTGAGGATCTGATCCGAATCGAGGACACGCAGGCTGTCGAAGTCGACGTTCGACGGATGGGCCGGCATGGTACCGGTCGCGATGACGACGTAGTTCGCAGTTAGGGTGCGGAGTGCTCCCACGCCTTCGATCTCGACGGTGAGCGTGTGCGGGTCGAGGAAGCTCGCAGCACCCGGCACGAGTTCGATGTGGTTGCGCATCAACTGGGAGCGAATGACCTCGGTCTCGCGACCGACCACGTGCTGCAGCCGAGCGAGCAGGTCGGAGATGGTGATCTCCTCCTTGACCCGGTAGCTGGCCCCATACAGGTCGCGAAGCTGCATGCCGGTGAGGTAGAGGACCGCCTCACGCAAGGTTTTGGACGGGATGGTGCCAGTGTTGACGCAGACGCCCCCGACCATCGACTTGCTGTCGATGACGCACACCTTATGGCCGAGCTTGGCCGCCATGATCGCAGCCTTCTGGCCGCCAGGACCCGAGCCGATGACCGCCAGGTCGAAATCGTACGTGTGCTCCATAGCGCAAGCGTGCCAGACGATCGACACCTCCGCCAGGTATGGATCTGCTCAGGACCGGGCAGGGGTCGCGATCGCGCGCCGCCGTGCTGAGGAGGAGGGAGGGGACATGCTTTTCGTCCCCCGAGCGACGACGAAGTAGGCGGCGACCAAGCGCGATCCGCGCCCGCGATGTTCGCGCCGCCGATCTGCAGGAGGAGCCGACGAAACCCGCCGAGAGAGCTGACCTTCCAAGACAGTCGTTTGGTCGGATTCGACGAAGACGGCGGCTCCCCGGCGAACATCGCAGCGAGCGCAGCGAGCCATCAGACACAGCGAGCTTGGCGAGCGGAGCAATCAAACACTGATGATCAGGACTGGGCCGGAGAGCCGGCGCAAGGCCTGAATCGCCACCAGTCGATCAGTGGTCTGCCACATGTCCGGCATCGAGGCTTTGAGGAACGTGCCGTAGCGCGCCGTAACCAGCCGCGGATCGAGTACCGCGACCACTCCCCTGTCGGTGAGGCGGCGGATCAGCCGACCCGAACCCTGCGCCAAGAGCAGGGCGGCATGACTTGCCGCGATCTTCATGAAACCGTTACCACCCGCCTCAGCCACCGCGCGCTGGCGCGCCACCGTCAGCGGCTCATCGGGGCGAGGAAATGGGATGCGATCGATGATCACAAGCTGACAAGTCGCACCCGGCACGTCGACCCCCTGCCACAGCGACAGCGTGCCAAACAGGCTCGCCTGCTCGTCGGCGATGAAGCGCCGCGTGAGCTCGGGCAACTTGCGCATCTCCTTGGCACAAGATCGTCAGCTCCGGCAGTCGCTTCCTGGCGTAGACCGCTGCGACCTCGGCCGCCCGGCGGGAAGAGAAGAGCCCGAGCGCCCGACCGTCGGAAGCCTCCACGCAGCTCCGCGATCTCGGCCATCGAGGCGTCCGACAACCCGTCGCGACCTGGCGGAGGCAGGGATCGTGCGATGTACAAGATGCCCTGACGGCGATATTCGAAAGGCGAGCCCACATCCAGTCCGTACCAGGGAACGGCTTCGTCCTCGCGCTGATCACTCGATCTCTCATCTGGCCCGAGATCGGTCGACAGTTCACCGGAGGTCAGCCGTTCGGACTCCTTCAGCCCGACACTCGTCGCAGTCTGAGTGAAGTCACCACCGAGCTTGAGCGTCGCAGACGTCAGCACGGTGGTGTGTTCACCGAAGACGCTGCCTCGCATCAGCCGCGCCACTGACAGCGGAGACACTCGCGCCTCGCGGCCGAACCGCTCCCGATCGGCTACCCACACCACGTCATGGTTGTCCAGAGCCGACATCCGCTCGGCAATGTCGAAGATCTCCTTGACGGCTGCGGCTGCCTGGCGCCTGTCCGGACTTTGCCCGTCCCCACCGGTCAGTGCGCTCACCACAGCGCTGGCCGCGTTGCGGACCGCAACACAGGCCGCTACGAATGCGCCGTCTGGGTCCTCGACGCGCTCCAGTGCCGCACCGTCCAACGCATTGCGGAGCGTCTTGGCGGACTCCAGCAGCTCGAGCGCCTCATCGTCCTCGACAAATGTCAGTGCGCGGCGGGCCACGCGTTCGACCATCTGCGGGCTCAGCTCCGCGGACGCGGCACCCGTCACGCGGGAGACCAACTCGTGCGCCTCGTCGATGATCACGGCGCTGTGCTCGGGAAGTGCGGTGCCGCCGTGCATGGCGTTGATCGCCAGTAGCGCGTGATTGGTGACCACCAGGTCCGCAGCGCGAGCCGCGTCGCGGGAGCTCTCGACGAAGCACTCAGCACCGTAAGGGCAGCGCTGTGCACCCAAGCATTCCCGGACCGGCACTGAGACCTGTGCCCAGGCGCGTTCGGTATGTGGACGGCGCGTCGTCGCGGTCGGCCAGGCCGTCCCGTTCAAACTGGTTCTCGGCCCATTCACGCAGAGCCAAAACCTCCGCCCCCAGGGCTGACTCGGGCGTACTCTGCGGCGAAGATCTGAGGTTGTCGATCAGATCACCTGCGGTGATCAGTACGCCTTGATCTTGAGCGGCGCCCTCCCGCAGCCGCAGCATGCAAACGTAGTTGGTACGGCCTTTGAGGATCGCGTGCCGCGGTCGTCTGGCCGGTGGCCGACTCGATCGCATCGAGTGCGGCCGGAATGTCATTGTTGGCGAGCTGGCTCTGCAGAGCCAGGGTCGCGGTTGCCACGACGATCCGCTTGCCGGGATGCTCGGACCAGCCAAAGCAGCGCCGGAGCCAAATAACCGAGTGACTTGCCAGTCCCGGTGCCGGCCTGAACCAAGAGATGATGATCAGATTCCAAGCACTCGCGCGATCGCGTCGGCCATCTCGACTTGGCCGGGCCGTTCGGTGCCGCCGATCGCTTTGACCGCGGCCGCGAGCACATCGCGGTGCCCGACCGTCAAGCTGCTGGCAGCCTTGATCGCTCCGGTCACCGCAGAACTCTAGTCACGTCTGCAGCAGCCAACCAGCACCGCTCAATCCCGTCTCGCGTGTCACTCGTCACCAGCTCGTACGGCGCCAACTCAGCAGCGAGAGCCGGGCTCACCCGGGCAGCCGACCAGAGTGCCGTCGGCAACGTGCTCGGTGCTCAGGAACTCGCCGGTCTGGTGAATCCGATTGACCAAGTCACCGCGCTCGTACGGGATGAGCGCGCGAATCTCGATCTCCGGCCGCGGCAGCAGCGACTCGATGGTCGCGCGTAGCTCCTCGATGCCCTCGCCCGTGCGCGCCGAAACGAACACCGCGTCCGGATAGTTGGCATGCAGCATGCTGCAGCGTCTCGGCGGCGGCACGGTCCACCTTGTTGATCACGATGAGCTCAGGGATCTCGGCCGCGCCGATGTCGGCCAAGACCGCACGGACAGCGTTGATCTGACCGATCGGGTCCGGATCGGAGCCATCCACCACATGCACCAGCAGGTCGGCCTGGGTCGACTCCTCCAGAGTCGAGGCGAACGCTTCCACGAGGTCGTGCGGCAGGTGGCGAACAAAGCCCACGGTGTCGGTCAGCGTGTATATCCGGCCGTCGGCAGCCGCGGCGCGACGAGTGGTTGGATCAAGCGTTGCGAACAGCGCGTCGTCGACGAGAACGCCGGCCCCGGTGAGCCGATTGAGCAAGCTGGACTTGCCGGCATTGGTGTACCCGACGATGGCGACCGACGGCACGTCATGGCGGCGCCGTTCCGCGCGTTTGGTCTCGCGAGTGATGTCCATCTCACGAAGCGCAGCTCGCAGCTTGGCAATCCGGCTGTTGATCCGCCGCCGATCGGTCTCCAGCTTGGTCTCGCCGGGACCACGGCCCCCGATGCCCACGCCGCCGCTGGCGCGACCGCCGACCTGCCGGGAGAGGTTGCCACCCCAGCCTCGTAACCGCTGCTTGAGGTACTGCAGCTGGGCCAGCTCGACCTGTGCCTTGCCTTCAGCGCTCTTGGCGTGGGCGGCAAAGATGTCGAGGATCAGCGCTGTCCGGTCAATCACCTTTACGCCGACGCGGTCCTCGAGATTGCGCAGCTGCGCGAGAGTCAGCTCGCCGTCGCAGATCACCGTGTCTGCGCCGGTGGCAACAACGACGTCCCGCAGCTCGGCAACCTTGCCGCGGCCGATGTAGGTCGCCGGATCCGGTCGGTCACGGCGCTGGATCAGACCTTCGAGCACCTGAGACCCCGCTGTCTCGGCCAGCACCTTGAGTTCGGCGATCGAGTTCTCGGCGGTTACCTCACTGCCGGTGGTCCAGACGCTGACCAGTACCACGCGCTCGAGGCAGCAGCTGGCGGTACTCGACCTCGGTGACGTCAGCCAGCTCGGTCGACATCCCCGAGACCCGGCGCAGTGAAAGCCGATCTGCCACGATCCTGCTGACCGCCGTCATAGTCTGATACACCCGCTGGCGGTGGCTCGAGGCGCTCGATGAGCAACTCATCGCGCGGTGGTGTGGAAACTGGGAATCTCGTTGGGGAACTGTCATCTCTGGACCAGAGTCTCACGCGACACAAGTCGCAGCGACGCGTTTTGCACGCCGCAGCGGCCGGCCCATCCACAGATCGATGCTCCGCCGCACTCAGAAGAGCGTGTAGCCACCGTCGATCACCACGACCTCACCAGTCATGAACGACGACGCATCGGAGGCCAGGTAGACCACGCTGGGACCTAGCTCGGAGGGCATTGCGTAACGCCGCATCGGTGCGTCATCGATCCAGTAGCGCTTGAATTCTGGCTTGTCGACCGGAGCCATCTCGGTCTTGATGTACCCGGGTGCGAGAGCGTTCACCCGAACTCCGTGGGGCGCCCACTCAGCAGCCAGCGAGCGTGTCAGCTGGTGTACGGCCGCCTTCGACGCGTTGTAGGCCGGCTGCCATTGCGGTCGGTTGACGATGTTGGCCGAGATCGAGCCGATGTTGATGATGGCGCCGCTGTGTTGGGCGACCATCTGGCGACCGAATTCCTGGGAGCAGTGCCAGACGCCGTTGACGTTGACGTCCATGACGAAGTCCCACTCTTCGGCAGTGATCTCGAGGGATGGTCGATGGATGCATGCACCTGCGTTGTTCACCAACACGTCGACCTGACCGAGTCGGTCCATGATCTCGCCCACGGCGCGCCGCACCTGGTCTGCCTCGGTGACGTCTGCCATCACTGCGATTGCGGTGACGCCAAGAGCATCCAGCTCGGCAATCACCTCGGCTGCTCCCCCGGTGTCTCTAACCAGCAACACGACGTCGCTTCCTGCCTCGGCTAGAGCTGCTGCCAGGGCACGACCGATACCGCGATTCGCTCCGGTGACGACCGAGACCTTGCCGGACAGTGAGAACGCGTCGAGGACTGACATACGAAGGCTCCTAGTTGCTAGGCCGGGCCGGGAGACGCCCGACGCGGTGAGGGTGAGGTTTCTGTCTCGAGGACCTCTCGGTCGGGCAGATCGAGCTCGCCGTGCGCTACGAGCACCGCGGGCCCGGTCAAGTAAGCCTCGTCCTCGGTCAGCTCGACCTCAACGCTGCCTCCCGGCGTATCGACCTGATAGGTCACTGGCAGCGGCGTCCGTCCTGATCACGGACTCGAGCCGCGGCAGCAGCCGCCACTGTGCCGGTGCCACAGGACCTGGTCTCGCCGACTCCACGTTCGTAAACGCGCATGGCGATGTGGCGGAGCCCTCGCGAACGTACGAACTCCAGGTTCACGCCTAGCGGAAACTCCTCAGTCGGATCCCATCGAGGTGGCGCATGAAGCGGCAGGTCGTCAGGATTGTCTACGAAGCTCACCGCGTGGGGATTGCCCACGTCCGCCGTCAATGCCTTGAATTCGGTTCCGTCAGCGGTGGTGACCACGACGAGTCGACTCAGCGATTGTGACCGGGCCCATGGAAACCCGGATAGTGCCGTTGGGAAGCGCTGTCGCCACCTTCAGCCCGCTCCGTGTAGCGATCTCGACGACCGGCCCGCTGACCAGATCTTGGTCCAGCAGAAAGCGGACGAAGACTCGGAGGCCGTTGCCGCACATCTCAGCGATCGATCCGTCCGCGTTGCGATAGTCCATGTACCAGAGCCCACCGTCGCCCTCCCAACCATCGACGTGCCTGGCGAGTACCGCGCGCAGCAGGCCATCCGCGCCAATGCCTGCGCGCCGGTCACAGATGAAGCGGACCTCCGAAGGTCCGACGTCGAGCATCGACTCCCGATCAAGAAGGATCACGAAGTCGTTTTCGGTGCCGTGTCCCTTTGCGAACGACCACCTCCGCATGGGGGTCAGTCTTCCACCCCGGCTGTCGGCGCGAAGCCGCCCGGCACCGCGCCGGTCCCCGTCGGCCCGGCCAGCGCGTACGCCGCGGAGACCAGATCGGGGTGGTCGAAGGGCAGCCACGCGATCCGCGCGTCCTTGCGAAACCATGAATCTTGCCGTCGAGCGAACTTCCGGGTGGCTGTGATCGTCAGTTCCCGCGCCTCTGACTCGCTGATCTCGCCGTCGAGAAAACGCAGCACCTGGCGATACCCCAGCGCACGCGACGCGGTCAGACTCTCCCGCAAACCTGCCGCCGCGAGCCTGCGTACCTCGTCGACAAAGCCGGCAGCCCACATTGCCTCCACCCGTTCGGCGATCCGACCATCGAGCGTTGCCCGATCGACCGCGAGGCCAATCTGAACGACCTCGGGAAGTCGGTATCGGCGGTCCGGCAGCACGGCCGAAAACGATCGGCCGGTCAGCTCGATCACCTCCAAGGCCCGAACGACCCGGCGGGCATTGCCGGGGAGGATGCGGCGTTGCGGCCAGGGGATCGACATCGCTCAACCGCTCGTGCATGCGCTGGGCACCGTGACTCGAAAGCTCCCTTTCCAGCCGCGCTCGAACCTCCGGGTTAGTCCCCGGGAACTCGAAGTCGTCCACGATGGCCCGGACGTAGAGCGCGGACCCGCCGACCACGATGGGTATCACGTTGCGCGCCCGGCAGTCGGCGATTGCCATTCGTGCATGCTGCTGGAACTCCGCCACCGTCGTTGTCTGGGTGATCTCGAACAAATCGATCATGTGATGACGGATTTCGGCGCGCTCCAGCTCCGACGGCTTGGCCGTGCCGATGTCCATGCCGCGGTAGACCAACATCGAGTCCGCATTGATCACCTCGGCTGGTCGTCCGTCAGCGGTGTAGTGCCGCACTAGGCGGGCGGCCAGGCTCGACTTACCGGCCGCGGTCGGGCCCACCACGCACTACGGTCACATCCACAGTTTGGCGCAGAAGGCGTTGGCGATGGCTTGGTCGGTCGACATCCTTCGGTGCCTGGAGTAGACAGCGAAATCGGTGTTGGATGGTTGTCCAGCACCGACGTCAGCGCGTGGCGTGTGCAATCCCCAGAGAGGCGACAAGGCTATGGGCATCTTCGACAAGGCCAAGGAAACGCTCAGTGGACACAGCGAGCAAGTCGAAGGTCTCATCGAGAAGGCAGGGGACTTCATCGACGAGAAGACCGAAGGCAAGTACACCGAGCAGGTCGACCAAGGCCAGACGATGGCGAAGGAAAAACTGAGCGACCTCAGCACTGACCAGCCTGAGAAGCCCGCCTGACGTTTCCTCCGCTCCAGCTGTCAGGTCGTGACTCAGCCTCCCGCAATCGCCGGCGCGGTCGGGTCGGTCGATTCTCCCCGTTGCTCGCGCTGGACGTACTCCTCAATAGCCTCGATGTTCTCCCGTGATCGTCGCACGACGGCGACCAAGTCACTCATGGTCGCGACCTCTTCGACTTGCTCCTTGATGAACCACTGCATGAACTGATCAGAGGCGAAGTCGTTTTCCTCGCGCGCGATTCGGGTCAGCTCGTTGATCTGAGCGGTGACCCGGCGCTCCTGCTCGAGGGCAAGTTCGACGGGAGCAACCACATCCGGGAAATCCACCTGCGGTGCACTCACTCCGGGAACCAGCGCGGTCGCGTCTTGGTCGATCAGGTACTTGATCATCATCATTGCGTGGTCGCGCTCCTCGAGGGCCTGCGCGTAAAAGAAGCCGGCCATCTGCGGCATAGTCAGTGCGTCGTAGAAAACCGCGCACGCCACGTATTGCTGGTGGGCAGCGAACTCGTGTCCGATCTGCACGTTCAACTGCTCGACAAAGCGTTCGGCGGGCATTCAGCGGCTCCTCGGGCGGCGTGGTCAGTTTGCGATGCAGTTTTGGGCCCGCCGCACGATAGCAGGGACCCCGACCGAGGGCATGCCTAGATTGACCGTGGGCCGAGCGGACTCAGGTGTGGGCTGACGTGCTTGCCATGCGTCGCCGCCACGGGTACGTCGCAGCGCGAGGAGTCCGGCATCGGCGGTCAGGTGATGTGGGGCAGCGTGGGTGATGATCACCTCGGCTACGTCGCCCGGACGCGGACGCTCAGCAGGCTTCTGGGGCACCGAAACATGAACGAGTCGGTTGTCGCGCGCCCGGCCGGACATCCGATGCGTAAGCGTGTCCTTCCGGCCCTCGCCGTCGGCGAACATCACCTCGACTCGCCGGCCGACCTGCTTCAGGTTTTCCTGCAGGCAGATTCGCCCAACAAGATCGACTAGGCGGTCGTAGCGTTCTTGGACGACTCGCTTAGGGATCTGGCCATCCATGGTCGCAGCCGGGGTGCCCGGTCGGATGGAGTACTGGAAGGTGAAAGCTGCCGCGAATCGCGCCGCCGCAACGACATCGAGAGTGGCTTGAAAGTCCTGCTCGGTCTCGCCCGGGAAACCAACGATGATGTCGCTGGTAATGGCCGCCTCCGGCATTGCGGCCCGCACCTTGTCGATAATGCCCAGGTACCGCTCGCTGCGGTAGGAGCGGCGCATCGTGCGCAAGATCGCGTCGGATCCGGACTGCAGCGGCATGTGCAACTGCGGCATGACATTTGCTGTTTCAGCCATCGCGGCGATCACGTCGTCGGTGAAGTCCTTGGGATGCGGTGAGGTGAAGCGAACCCGCTCGAGTCCCTCGATCTCGCCGCAGGCGCGAAGTAGTTTGGCGAACGCGCTGCGGTCGCCGAACTCCACACCGTAGGCGTTAACGTTTTGACCGAGCAGCGTCACCTCCTGGACACCCTCGGCCACCAACGCTCTGATCTCGGCCAGGATGTCGCCGGGCCTGCGATCGGTCTCCCGACCGCGCAGTGCCGGAACGATGCAGAAGGTGCAGGTGTTGTTGCAGCCGACGCTGACAGAGACCCACGCCGCGTACGCCGAATCCCGCCGGGTCGGCAGATTCGACGGGAAGGTCTCCAGAGCTTCCTTGATCTCGACCTGCGCCTCGTGTTCGATCCGGGCGCGTTCGAGCAGCACCGGCAGGGAACCGATGTTGTGAGTGCCGAACACAACATCGACCCAGGGCGCTCGGGTGAGAATCGCGTCCTTGTCCTTTTGCGCCAGGCAGCCACCCACCGCGATCTGCATGCCAGGTCTGGCCTTCTTTGCCGGCAGCAGATTGCCGAGGCTCCCATAGAGCCGGTTGTCCGCGTTCTCTCGTACCGCGCAGGTATTGAAGACCACGACGTCAGGCAACGCGTCGCCGCCAGATCTGTGGTAGCCCGCCTCTTCGAGCAAGCCAGCGAGCCGCTCAGAATCGTGCACGTTCATCTGGCACCCATAGGTGCGGATCTGATAGGTGCGCGGCCGACTGGCTGCTGTCGCTTCGGTCATGGTCGACATAGCAGACCAAGGGTAATGCTCGCTGGGCCCTGGCGATAAAGTGCCAATTCGTGAGCGCCGCACCCACCGGAAAGCAATACGAGATCACGGCTGGAGATCACCGAGCCGTTGTCACCGAGGTCGGCGCGACATTGCGCGGCTTCTCGGTCGGCGGCAGGGATGTGGTCCACGGCTTCGGAGTAGAGGACAAGGTCAGTGGCGGGCGGGGACAGAATCTGATCCCATGGCCGAATCGAATTCGCGACGGCCGCTACACCTTCGACGGGATCACCCAGCAGCTTCCGCTGACCGAACCGGCTCGACACAACGCCAGTCACGGGCTCGCGCGCTATGTCCCCTGGGTCCTGGTGGACCACAAGGCGGATTCGGTGACCAATCGGATATGCATCCATCCGCAACCCGGCTGGCCCGGCACGCTCGAGGCCACCATCACGCATCGGCTCAGCCAGGATGGCCTGACCGTCACAGTAGAGGCGATCAACCTGGGGGCTGCTGACCTGCCATTCGGCTACGGCGCGCACCCTTACCTGACCGTCGGAGAGTCAACGGTCGATGAGGTCACACTCACCGTGCCTGCCGCGAACTATTTGGAGGTAGACGACGACCGGCTGCTCCCGCTCAAGCTTTCGCCCGTTGAGGGCACGGCCTACGACCTCCGCGAGCGGCCGCGTTCTCGGCTCGATGAGCCTGGACACGGCGATGACCGATCTTGCGCGCGACTCCGACGGGCGCTGGCGAGTGAGACTGGTGCTCGGCGACCGTTACGCCGAACTGTGGGGCGACGAGACAATGCGCTGGGCTCAGGTCTTCACCGGTGGGCCGAACCGCGACTGGTCCATCGCGGTCGAACCGATGACATGTGGTCCGGATGCGTTCAACGCCGGCCCAACTCACGATGACATGATGGTGCTAGCGCCGGGCGAGACCTTTGTCGGCCAATGGGGGATTTCCGGATAGTTAGCCTGGCTATCAAAAGAACTTCGCGATTGTAACCGAAAATCAACACGTATCTCATGCCGTTTCGCCGTACATTCGTCTAGGGTCGGCCCCATGACGGAATCCGAAATCTCGTCAGAGGATTCGCCCACCCAATCCCCGTCAGAGTCTCCATCCGGTTCCGGATCCGACGGCTGGTCCGTCGGTGGCTCCAGACCACCTCGGTGGGCCCTTGGTCGTGCTCAGCGATGTCGACAAGTACTTCGGTGAGCTACATGTGCTCCAAAAGATCAATCTCACAGTGCGCAAGGGTGAGGTCGTCGTCGTCCTGGGACCGTCAGGCTCGGGCAAGTCGACCCTGTGCCGGGCCATCAACCGGCTGGAGACGATCGAGTCCGGGACCATCACCATCGACGGTCAGCAACTGCCCGAAGAAGGCAAGGCACTGGCACATCTGCGCGCCGATGTCGGGATGGTGTTCCAATCGTTCAACCTCTTCGCCCACAAGACGGTCCTGGAGAACGTCACGCTCGGCCCGATCAAGGTTCGCAAGAAGTCCGCTGCCGAGGCCAAGAAGCGTGGCATGGAGCTGCTCAAGCGCGTCGGGGTCGAGTCGCAGGCCGAAAAGTATCCGGCTCAGCTCTCCGGCGGCCAGCAGCAGCGCGTGGCAATCGCCCGGGCGCTCGCCATGGATCCCAAGGTGATCTTGTTCGACGAGCCGACCTCGGCCTTGGACCCGGAGATGGTAAACGAGGTGCTGGACGTGATGGTCTCGCTGGCTCGCCAAGGTATGACGATGATCGTGGTCACCCACGAGATGGGCTTCGCCCGTAAGGCCGCGAACCGGGTTGTGTTCATGGATGACGGCCAGATCGTCGAGGAGGCCGACCCGGACTCGTTCTTCACGAACGCGCAGAGCGCACGAGCCAAAGACTTCCTGAGCAAGATCTTGACCCACTAGCAACAGGACCGTCAAGGAGAGCAATGCACATCAGCAAGAAGATCCTCGCCGTAGCGGCGGGATCGGCGTTGGCGCTGCACCATGGCTTCGTGTGGTGGCGGCGGCGGGGCCGGAAGCACCGCTGGTGACACCATCAACATCGGCATCAAGTACGACCAGCCCGGCCTTGGTCAGAAGGTCGGCGAGGACTACAAGGGCCTCGACGTCGACGTGGCGCGCTACGTCGCCAAGGAACTTGGCTTCGAGGGCGACAAGGTGATCTTCAAGGAGACCCCGTCGGCGCAGCGGGAGACTGCGATCCAGGGCGGCCAGGTCGCGCTGATCTTCGCGACCTACTCGATCACCGACGAACGCAAGAAGAAGGTGTCCTTCGCCGGCCCCTACTTCATTGCCGGTCAGGATCTGCTCGTTCGCGCCGACAACACCGACATCACCGGGCCGGACGCGATGAACGGCAAGACGCTGTGTTCGGTTACTGGCTCGACCCCGGCGGAGAAGATCAAGAAGGAATACGCCACGACGGTGAAGCTGTTCGAGCAGGACACCTACTCCAAGTGCGTCGAGGCGCTGGTTGGCGGCACCGTGGACGCGGTAACCACCGACAACGTGATCTTGGCCGGCTTCGCCGCACAGCCGCAATACGCAGGCAAGCTCAAGGTTGTCGGTAAGCCGTTCTCGACCGAGAGGTACGGCGTTGGCCTGAAGAAGGGCGACACCGAGCTGTGCGACAAGGTGAATGCTGCGCTCGAGAAGATGGTCTCCGACGGATCCTGGCAGAAGGCTATCGACGCCAACGTCGGCCCATCGGGGTTCAAGGTCGACACCTCGACGAACCCACCGAAGCCTGACGCCTGCGCGGCGGCCTAGGGCGTACTCGAGTGTGATCGGGGCCGGCAACTTCCGGCCCCGAGAGGCCCAGGAGGCGTATTGAATGCTTAACGGTCTCAGTGAGCTCTTCGCCGAGTACGACGTGCTCGCCGCGTTCTGGATGACGATCAAGCTAACCGTCGCAGCCGCCATCGGAGCGCTGCTGATCGGCACGATCGTCGCGATCATGCGGGTATCTCCGGTCGCAGTGTTCAGGGCCGCCGGGACGGCGTACGTCACGCTGGTGCGCAACACACCCCTGACGCTGATCGTGTTCTTCTGTGCCTTCGGCTTCTACATCACCTTGCAGTACCGGATCGGGGCACAGGACTCACCCATCGACGTACAGAACTTCCGCTGGGGAGTGCTTGGGCTCGCCGATCTACCACGCGGCCTTTGTCGCCGAAGCGCTGCGAAGTGGCATCAACACCGTCCCGAAGGGTCAGGCCGAGGCCGCTAGGGCCATCGGCCTGGACTTCCGCGCGAGCTTGTCCAACGTGGTGCTGCCCCAGGCGTTCCGCGGAGCCATCGCCCCGCTGGGGAACGTGATGATCGCGCTCACCAAGAACACGACGGTTGTGGCCACCATTGGCGTGGCCGAGGCGTCCTACCTCATGAAGGGCATGATCGAGTTCCGTCCCGACCTGATCTACGTCATCTTCGGGATCATGGCAGCCGGGTTCGTGATCTTGACGCTTCCCCTCGGGATTCTTTTCACCACCTTGTCGCGGCGACTGGCGGTGAAGCGATGAGTGCCGAAACGAGCGTCCTGTTCGACGCTCCCGGCCCCAAGGCACGCACCCGCCACCGCATCATCGCGGTGGTCGGCGGCCTCGGCATCCTTGCCCTGCTCTTCCTACTGATCAGGGCGCTCGCCGCCAAAGGCCAGTTCACTGCCGAGAAGTGGAGCCCGTTCATCGACCCGGTGACCTGGACCTCCTACCTGCTGCCAGGCCTACGGGCCACTTTGGTCGCAGCCTTTTTCTCGGTCATCCTCGCGATGATCTGCGGCATCCTGCTGGGCATGGGCCGTTTGTCTCAGCTGAGACCGGTGCGGGTGGCCTGCGGTGTCTTTGTGGAGTTCTTCCGCGCCGTTCCGGTGCTGATGATGATGCTCTTCGCCTACTACCTCTTCCTCTTCGGTTTCCAGATCTCCGGTGAGGCTTCTTCCGCTGCTCGGCGTCATCGCGGGTCTTGACGTTCTACAACTCCTGCGTTATCGCTGAGCTCATCCGCTCCGGGGTCGGGTCGCTGCCAAAGGGTCAGCGGGAGGCGGGCCTGGCCATTGGGCTGACACCCTTCGCGACGCTTCGGCTGGTGCTGTTGCCGCAGGCCATCACCTTGATGCTGCCCTCCATCGTCAGCCAGCTCGTCGTCATCTTGAAGGACTCTGCCCTGGGGTTCCTGATCTTGTACCCGGAACTGGTCCGCAGTGGGCAGACCCTGGCCTCGCTCAAAGGAAACCTGATCCCGACCTTCATCGTGATAGCCGCGATCTTCATCATCATCAACTACCTGCTGACGCGGCTCGCCCGCTACCTGGAGCGCCGGCTGCAGGCCCGGGGGCGCGGGCCGAAGCAACCCGCAGTTGGAACACGATGATGAGTCCGTCGCTGGCGCCGGGCGGTGCGCTAGCAGCACCCGGGTCAGACCTAACGAGCGGTCTCGGTTGCTCTGGACTCCCGTACGACCGTCACCTTGATCTGGCCGGGGTAGGTCAGCTCCTCCTCGATCTGCTTGGCGATGTCGCGGGCCAGAGACCTGCGCCTCGATGTCGTCGACGACATCGGGTGCCACCATGACCCGAATCTCCCGGCCGGCTTGCATCGCGAATACCTTGTCGACACCTTCTCGCGCTCGGGCGATCTCCTCGAGCCGCTCGAGCCGCTGAACGTACGCCTCGATGCTCTCGCGCCGAGCTCCGGGACGGCTGCCGCTGATCGCGTCGGCCGCCTGCACCAGAACGGCTTCGACAGTGCGTATCTCGACCTCGTTGTGGTGCGCCTCGATCGCGTGCACGACATCGGCATGCTCGCCGTACTTGCGCGCCAGATCCGCCCCGACGATCGCGTGTGACCCCTCCACCTCATGCGTCAGTGCCTTGCCGATGTCATGCAGAAACGCAGCGCGCTTGCAGTGGGCCACGTCGAGGCCAAGCTCGGCCGCCATCAGCGCCCGCAATATGCGCGCTCTCCACCAGATGCTTGAGCACGTTCTGCCCGTACGACGTGCGGTAGCGCAACGTGCCGAGCACAGGGACAAGCGCTGGATGCAGATCGGAGATCCCCACGTCAGCCATTGCATCTTCTGCCGCGCGTAGACACTGCGCCTGGATCTGACTCTTGCTCCGCTCGTGCACCTCTTCGATACGAGCCGGATGAATACGGCCGTCAGCCACCAGCTCGGTCAGGGTCATACGAGCGGTTTCCCGACGCACCGGGTCGAAGCAGGACAGCAACACCGCCTCCGGCGTGTCGTCGATCATCACGTTGACGCCGGTCACCTGCTCGAAGGCCCTGATGTTGCGACCTTCCCGACCGATGATCCTGCCCTTCATGTCGTCGCCCGGCAGATGAACCGCTGAAACGACCGACTCAGAGGTCAGCTCGGACGCAAGACGCTGGATGGCTCCCACAGTGATCTCCTGCGCCCTGCCGTCGGCCTCGCGGGACTGCCTGGCGTTCGATGTCACGGGCCACTAGAACTGCCTGCCGCTTCGCATCGTGAGCGACTGCGGCGACCAGTTCGGCCTTTGCCTGCTCCGCGGTCAAACCTGCGATGCGCTCCAGAGTCAGCTGCTGCTGCGCCTCAAGATCCGCAAGCATCCGCCGCTGATCCTTGAGCTCGTTCTTGAGCTCCTCTAGCTGCCGAGTTTTGTCCTCCAACCCGCGTAATTCGGTATCGAGACGCTCTTCCCGATCCGAGAGCCGCTGTTCGCGCCGTTCCAGGTCGGCACGTTGCTCCCTCAGTTCAGTCCGCGTCGCTCGCGACTCCTCTTCAGCCTCCGCCCGGGCGCTCTGGGCCGATGCAAGCAAGTCCTGCGCCTTTGCGCGAAGCTCCTCGAGCTCCGCCTCCGACCGAGCGAGCTCCTCTGCAGATGAGTCACCCTCACCTGCCTCCTCGTGGACGCCAGGCGCCGAGGCGGTACCAGAGCCGGATCGGAGCATCGATCCTGTTGACCGTGCTGATAGTCTGAGTCGTGCTGATCCGGATTCGTATGCGCCCGCCGCATTGTGGCGTCCACGTCTGGCCATGACCACGGTGGCGAGGCCGACAACTGCGATAAGTAAGAAAAGCCCGATAATTACGAGTGCCTGAAATACCCCACCCACCGTCGCGCTCCTGTCCACACGCTTTGGCGTGTACTCAAGAGGATCCGCAACGCGAGATGCAAATCACCAACGCTCAATCAGTGAACGCCGGGCCTCCTATAACTCCTCTGATTTGAAAGCAGCACTTCATTAGTTAACTGATCCGGACCATTTTGGTCCGGGCTTTCGTCATATCGTTCAGGCGTTGTCAGATACCTCGTGTTGGCAGAGTATGTCCGGTCAGGGCCTTGGTCAAGCACAAATGTGAGGTGCGACTAGTGCCAGATGCCTCGCCGCTTACTCTTCCAGCACATCGGCCAGCACTCGCGTAATGACGGCGGTATCAAAGCCACGCCGGCCCAGGATCCCGGCCAGTCGCCGATACTGCACGTCCCGCGCAAGTGCGCCCATTGCCGCGCGCTTGCGCTCGACCAGGTCGCGAGCAGAGGCAAGCTCAGCATCCAGATGACTGTGTCGAGCGCTCGATCGATCGTCGCCGCGGTCGACTCCCTTAGCCTCGAGTTCTCTCCTGAGGACCCGACGGGATAGGTGGCGACGCTGCTGACGAGAGGTAACCCAGCTAACTGCAAACGAAGCATCGTCGACCAGACCGACCTCTTGCATCGGTCCAGCACCGCATCTTTCACACTGGGTGGCACATTCTTGGCCTGAAGCGCTTGATCGAGTTCATGTCGGGTGTGCGCCCGCGTCGTCAGCTTGCGCAATGCGATGGCACGGGCCAGTTGCCAATTCTCTGGCAACTCCGCATCAGCATCCCCACCATGAGGTGGCACCTCGGGGTCGGCTGGCACCGCCTAGAACTCCACCTCGCCGGTAACGGGATCGATGCCGGCCGGCAGGTCGATCTTGGGGCCGATGCCCATCCGCTCCTTAATCTTCTTCTCCAGCTCATCGGCAAGATCGGGATTGTTTCGCAGGTAGCTGCGAGCATTCTCGCGCCCTTGGCCCAATTGATCGGCATCATAGGTGAACCAAGCGCCGGCCTTGCGAACGATTCCCGTGTCCACACCCAAATCAATCAAGCTGCCTTCACGGCTGATTCCGTGCCCATAAAGAATGTCGAACTCGGCCTGCTTGAACGGTGGCGCCATCTTGTTTTTGACCACCTTCACCCGCGTACGGTTGCCGACCATTTCCTGTCCGTCTTTGAGCGTCTCGATGCGTCGTACATCAAGTCGCACGGACGCGTAGAACTTGAGTGCGCGGCCACCTGTGGTGGTCTCGGGCGATCCAAACATCACCCCGATCTTCTCCCGAAGCTGGTTGATGAAGATCGCTGTGGTGCCGGCGCCGCTCAAGGCGCCGGTCATTTTTCGCAGTGCCTGGCTCATGAGCCGTGCCTGCAGGCCGACGTGGTTGTCGCCCATCTCCCCCTCGATCTCGGCGCGCGGGGTCAGCGCGGCTACCGAGTCGATCACGATCAGCGACAATGCACCCGAACGGATCAACATGTCGGCGATCTCCAAGGCCTGTTCGCCATTGTCTGGTTGGCTGACCAGAAGTGAGTCAGTGTCCACGCCCAGACGTCCTGCATACTCAGGATCCAGCGCGTGTTCGGCATCGATGAATGCGCAAATGCCCCCCTCTGCTTGGGCGTTGGCGATCGCGTGCAGAGCCACAGTCGTCTTGCCACTGGACTCGGGACCGTAGATTTCCACCACCCGGCCGCGAGGCAGGCCGCCGATGCCTAGCGCCACGTCGAGAGCGATGGAGCCAGTCGGAATGACCTCGATCGGAGCGCGGACCTCCTCGCCGAGGCGCATCACCGATCCCTTCCCGTACTGCTTGTCGATCTGCGCGAGTGCTGTCTCGAGTGCCTTCTCGCGATCTTCCGTCGCCATCGTGATCCTTCCCGTGTGATCTTTAGTGTGATCTTTTTTTCGTGTGATCGTTCCCGCGCCGGGGGGTCATTACTGGTGCCTCCAGGGCTCTCGTCTATTTCTCTGTGCCGTCTGTTTGAAAGTCTTGCGTCGTCTGTTTGAAAGTCTTGCGTCGCCTGTTTGAAAGTCTTGCGCTGTGACCCTAAGGACGAGCACTGACAATCGTTCGGTTGCCGCCGATTCTGTGGATAACCAGATCCAGACGCCTCGTGGATAACATACCGAACGTCTGTTCGAACCATGCCCGACACGCCGCGCCCGGACGAGTCAGCGATCTCGGGCGGGCAGCTCCAAAGCGGTCCACACAGCGCGCCAGATGATCTTGCACGGCACGCCGTCTGACAACGCTTCAACAACTGTGCGCTGACCCAGCGCCGCGTGACTGTACTCCGATGCCCACACGCGGAAGTAGTCCGCACCGAGGTGCAACCGCAGCCGCTGCCATAGCTCGGTCTCCTTCATAGCCGTCATTGTGCCTGCGGACGCCAGCGGCCGAGGTCGGCGGGCGAAAAGGTGTCATACCACGAGGGCAAGATAGACAGCGTGCTTGCTGATCCATCGCCTGTCGATCCATTGGAGATCTTCTCCCCGGCGACCGCAACCTGGTTCCGAGAGGTCTTCGCGCGCCCGACACCCGCACAAGTTGGAGCGTGGCAGGCCATCGCCGCTGGCGAGAATGCGTTGGTCATCGCACCGACAGGTTCCGGCAAGACTCTGGCAGCCTTCCTCTGGGCCCTCGATGAGTTGACCCGTTCGCCCCACCCCACGGCCAAGCAGCGCTGCCGGGTGCTGTACGTTTCGCCGCTGAAAGCGCTGGCGGTCGACGTCGAGCGTAATCTCCGAGCACCGCTGACCGGCATTACCCAGACCGCCTTACGCCTGGAGCACACTCCCCCGAACGTCACAGTGGGCGTACGCTCTGGCGACACCTCCGCTGCCGACCGGCGCAGCATCATCAGCCGGCCCCCGGACATCCTGATCACTACGCCGGAGTCACTGTTCTTGATGCTGACTTCCGCCGCTCGTGATCTCCTTCGATCGGTACGAACAGTCATCGTCGACGAGGTGCATGCCCTGGCGGGAACCAAACGCGGAGCCCACCTCGCGCTCTCCCTCGAGCGGCTCGAGGCGCTGACGGAGTCTTCTGAGATGTCGTTGTCGCAGCACCATTCTTTGCAGCGGATCGGGCTGTCGGCGACCGTGCGACCGCCCGAGCGGGTTGCTGCGTTTCTTGGTGGGCAGCACCAGGTGCGGGTGGTGGCGCCTCCAGCCGAAAAGCTGTGGGATCTGTCCGTCGTGGTGCCGGTCGAGGACATGAGCGATCTTGGCGCGACGGCATCGACGCCGACAATCGCAACGCCCTCAACCCTGGATGATGAGCAGCCGCCGCCAAAACCACCCTCGATCTGGCCCCACGTCGAAAACCAAATTCTGGATGTGATCAACCAGCATCGCTCGACCATCGTGTTCGCCAACTCGCGTCGGTTGGCCGAACGGCTCACGGCACACCTCAACGACCTGCAGGCCGAGCGTCTCGGTGAGGCCAACGACGCGTTTCCACCGCCAGCCCAAGTCATGGCGCAGTCCGGCGCCTCCAGCGGCCGCGACGGCAGCCGAGGACCCGTGATCGCCCGTGCCCACCACGGCTCGGTCAGCAAGGAGCAGCGGGCGCAGATCGAAAACGACCTGAAGTCAGGCCAGTTGCCGTGTGTGGTCGCGACTTCGTCCCTGGAGCTCGGTATCGACATGGGTGCGGTCGACGTCGTGGTCCAGGTCGAGGCACCGCCATCGGTCGCTAGCGGCCTGCAGCGGGTCGGACGGGCAGGGCATCACGTGGGGGCGATATCTCGCGGAGTGTTCTTCCCCAACCATCGTGGTGACCTGATCGCGTCCGCGGTCGTCGTGGAACGGATGCGGCAAGCTGCGATTGAAGAAGTTGCCGAGCTACGCAATCCGTTGGACGTTCTGGCCCAGCACATCGTGGCAATCGTCTCTGTCGAGGACGCCAAGGTGGAGGAGTTGTACGCCCTGGTGCGCAGGGCGAGCAGCTTCCGGCAGCTGCCGTACAGCGCCTTCGAGGCGGTGCTTGACATGCTGAGCGGACGCTATCCCAGCGAAGAATTCGCCGAGCTCAGGCCGCGTCTGGTCTGGCATCGCGATACTGGTGTGCTGGTCGCTCGCCCGGGAGCGCAGCGACTTGCGGTGACCTCAGGCGGCACGATCCCTGATCGCGGGCTCTTCGGGGTCTTCCTCGTCGGCGAGGGAAACGCCTCGGGCCGGCACGCCCCCGGACGTCGAGTCGGGGAGCTCGACGAGGAGATGGTCTACGAGACTCGAGTGGGCGACGTGTTCACCTTGGGTACCACGAGTTGGCGCGTTGAACAGATCACTCACGATCAGGTGTTGGTTTCCCCTGCTCCCGGCACGCCCGGACGATTGCCGTTCTGGAAAGGCGACGCTCCGGGCAGGCCGTTGGAGCTGGGACGGGCATTCGGCAGATTCGTCCGAGAGCTGGGTGCGCTGCGTCCCGACGCCGCACAGGTCCGACTGCGCGATGCCGGGCTGGATGAATTCGCGGCCGGCAACCTGGTCTCTTACCTTGCCGAGCAGCAGGCAGCCACTGGAGCACTGCCGACTGATCAGACAGTGATCTTCGAGCGATTTCGCGACGAGCTGGGTGATTGGCGAGTCTGCGTCCACTGCCCCCTTGGCACCGGGGTACTCAGTCCGTGGGCCCTCGCGGTCGAGCACGCCGCACGGGAGCGGTACGGCATGGAGGTCCAGGCTACGGCGACCAATGACGGCATGGTGCTCCGCATCCCTGACACCGAATCCGAGCCGCCGAGCGCTGAGTTGCTCGTGTCCGACCCAGAGATCATCGACTCGGTGATCAGCGAGGAGGTTGGATCGTCGGCCCTCTTCGCCGCCCGCTTCCGTGAGAATGCCGCACGCGCTTTGTTGCTGCCTCGGCGAGATCCGAAGTCGCGTTCGCCGCTGTGGCAGCAACGGATGCGCTCGGCACAACTGCTGACCGTTGCCGCGCAATACCCGGAGTTCCCGATAGTGCTGGAGACCATGCGGGAATGCCTGAACGATGTCTTCGATCTTGATGGCCTGCTCGAGGTGCAGCGACAGATCGCGTCACGGTCAGTTCGGATGGTGGAGGTGGAGACAAAGGAGCCGTCGCCGTTCGCCCGGTCACTGCTCTTCGGATACGTCGGTGCCTTCGTCTACGAAGGCGACGTTCCGCTCGCGGAGCGAAAAGCAGCTGCGCTCTCGCTGGACCCCACTCTGCTGGCGGAGCTCCTTGGCAAGGACGGCATCAAACAGCTGCTCGACGGCGATGTCATTGCCCGCATTGAGGCTGATCTGCAGTGTCTCAGCGCCGAGCGCAAGGTGACGAGCCAGGAACAAGCGTTTGACCTGCTGCGTACAGCAGGGCCGTTCACCCGTGTTGAGCTGGCGGCGCGAGCCGCGCCAGGGCTTGACGTGGCTGAGGTGGTCGACACGCTGATCGACGATCGCCGGATAGTCGAGGTCCGGATTGCCGGCCAGGCGATGCTGGCGGTCGCTGAAGACATTCCGCGACTCCGCGACGGCCTCGGAATCCCGGTTCCGCCGGGAGTTGCCGCCTCGTTCACTGAGCTTGCCACCCATCCCATCGACGATCTTGTGGTGCGCTGGGCTCGTACGCACGGACCGTACGTCGTCTCCTCGATCGCCGAACGCTACGGATTAGGGCGGGCAATCGTCGAGTCGGCGTGCGACGGCTTGATCGCCTCCGGCAGCCTCGTCGCCGGGTCGTTTGTCGACCTGCCAGGAGAGGCAGCCAACGAACGGCGTCAGTACTGCCACAGTCAGGTGCTGGCGTTGATCAAGCGACGCACGTTGGCAATGCTGCGCAAAGGCATTGAGCCGGTCGAGCAGGTCGCCTTTGCCCGCTTCCTCGCGGAGTGGCAGGGCGTTGGGTCAGACAGCCGCGGCGTCGACGCCGTCCTCGGGGCGATCGAACAGCTCTCCGGTTATCCAGTTCCGGCCAGTGCGGTGGAGTCGATGATCTTGCCGGCACGGGTTGCCAACTACACCTCGTCGATGCTGGATGAGCTGACCGCCACAGGTGAGATTTTCTGGGTCGGAGACGGGCCGATCGGCGATTCCGACGGCTGGGTGCGCTGGTACGTCTCGGGTCAGGAGCCGCACGCCGCCCGCGGTGAGCCCGAGCAGTATCGCAGCCAGGAGATTCTGGCGGCACTTGCCGATCGCGGCGCGTCCTTCTTCGAGGCCTTGCTGCCATCGGGATCGGCTGTCACCGATCGCTCGCAGTACATCGATGCGTTGTGGGAGCTGGTCTGGGCTGGCTTGGTGACAGGCGACACATTTGCGCCGGTACGCAGCCTTGCTGCTAGCGGGGCTCACCGAAGGCCCAGCCGGCCTATCGCCAGAACTCATCGGATCAGGCTGGCTGGCGGAGGCTTAGGTCTGGGTGGGCGCTCGGCGCGTACGCCCCGGGTGGTTACCCCCACGACGGCAGGTCGTTGGTCGCTGGTCCAGCGATCATCACCGACGGCGTCAGAGCGCTTGGCCTCGAACATCTTCGCCCAGCTGGACCGCTACGGCGTGGTGACCCGTGGCAGCGTCCTCACCGAGAACGCCGAGGGTGGGTTCGGAGCCGCCTACCGGGCGCTCAGTGCGCTAGAAGAATCAGGTCAGTGTCGCCGCGGATACTTCGTCGAGGGTCTGGGCGCGGCCCAGTTCGCGCTAACCGGCGCCGTGGATCGGCTGCGCACTCATCAACAAGAACCGGCCGAGCCCGGCGCCGTGGTGCTCGCCGCTTCTGATCCGGCCAACCCCTACGGCGCTGCGCTTCCGTGGCCTGATCGCGAAGGGCATCGACCTGGGCGCAAGGCAGGTGCGTTGGTCGTGCTGGTCGGCGGAGAACTGATCTTCTATGTGGAGCGTGGTGGCAAGACACTGCTGTCGTTCAGCGAGAACTCAAGCCGGCTGGCACCGGCTGCAGTCGCCCTTGCCAGATCGGTGCAGCAGGGTCTGCTCGGGAAGCTGACTGTGGAGCGGGCGGACGGGGCGCACATTTTCGGCTCGCCACGCGTGAGTGAGGCTCTGCAGGAGGCTGGCTTTCGGATGACCCCGCAGGGCCTGAGGCTACGGCCGAGCGTCTAACGGGAGTGATCAGGCGAAGAGATGAATCTCAGGCTGCGGCCTGCGCCATCGCCCGTACGTTCGGCAACGAGGTCACGCCTTCATAGACAGCCATCTTTTCGCTGACCACGTTGAGCACCACAGAGAGTGGCAGATCAAGTGCCGCACAAATGGCGGCGAGCAGCTCGCTCGAGGCTTCCTTCTGGCCGCGCTCGACCTCGGACAAATATCCCAGGCTGACGCGAGCTTTCCTCGATACCTCTCGCAGCGTCTTTCCCTGCGAGACCCGCTCCTCTCTGAGCGACTCGCCGATGAGCTCGCGCACCAGCACTGGCTTCACCGGGAGATCCTGCGATCGCATACGGAAACTCTACCCACCCTCACTGACAAGACCATGACGTCCCATGCCCAGGGCTACTCGCGTCGTCGGGTCCTCACGCGACGCCGTTCAGTCCGAGGGCCTCGGCCAATAATGCCAGCGCGGCTAAGGCCGCCTGCTGCCGAATCGCCGCGCGGCCGCCTTGCAGTGCAAGTTCTTTGACGCCCAGCAGCTCGCCAGCTTGGTAGCTGACGGCAACGAAGACCTGGCCGACCGCGTGGCCGTCCTGAGCCTCAGGCCCGGCCACGCCGGTTGTCGCCACGCCCCAGTTGGCCCCGCAAAGTGCCGCGACGCCGCGAGCCATCTCGGCAGCAGTGCGCTCCGCGACCGGACCGGCCTCGGCCAACGTGCTCCGGTCGACTCCGGCAAGCGTCGCCTTGAGACGCGTTGCGTAGCTGATCACGCCGCCCAGATAGCTCGCCGATGACCCGGGTACGTCGGTCAGCAGCGCTCCGATCATTCCGCCGGTCAAAGACTCGGCGCTGGCGAGCGTCTCACCGCGACTGCTCAGCTCAGCGAGGATGCTTTCGGCCAACGCGGAGTTCTTCACTGCGTACGGGCCCGGCGGCGCAGGCGCAGCGCTTCGCGAATGTAATCGAGCCCGGTTACCATCGTGATCACCCAGGCGACGGCCATCACGATCACGGCGACAACGTGAGCCGGACCCGGCAACGGGAGTAGGTACAAGATCACCGCAATCGCCTGTGTCACGGTCTTGATCTTGCCGCCGCGACCCGCCGCCATGACGCCATAACGCAGCACGACGAACCGCATGATGGTGATCCCCCATTCACGAACCAAGATCGTGACGGTCACCCACCATGGAAGCTCACCAATGATCGACAAGCCGATGAAGGCCATACCGGTCAGTGCCTTGTCCGCTATCGGATCGGCGAGCTTGCCGAAGCGGGTAATGATGTTGTGCTTGCGAGCCAGGTATCCGTCAAGTGTGTCGGTCAAGATCGCCACGCTGAAGATCACGGCAGTCAGGAACCGCCACCACGGCTGCTCCGGATGAGCCAACAGCATCCAGGCGAAGATGGGAACCAAAACGATGCGGAACGCGGTCAGGGCATTCGGCAGGTTCCACGGACTCGTCTCGGGTTCGGCCACTGGCCCGACCGGATGAGTCTCGCTCGGCGCCAGCGCATCTGGGTCGGGTTGCGGTCGGAACTTGTCGGGCCCGGCATCTGCATGATGCGCGTCGTCGATCATGGTGACCTGAGTTCCGCCGGTGGATCGTCCGCTGATCGACAACTGTGCCGGGCAACCAGATCGACACCGACACTGTCACAGACGACAGCACCCACCAGCTCACCTCGCTCGAGATGACCGTCCGCGATCAACCGTACGGCGCCGTCGACCTCCGGACCCTGGTGAGTGGCACGGCCGACGATCTCCTCGCCCACCTCTTCGACGAGAACCCGCACATGCTCGCCGATCCGTGACGCCGCACGCTGGCTGATGAGTTCTTCGGCAAGATCTGCCACGCGCGCACGCCGGGCTTCGATTTCCTCGGGCACGTGCTGCCCATTCAGCTGGCATGCCTCCGTACCTTCCTCCGCGGAGTAGCCGAAGACTCCGATCGCATCCAACTCGGCGTCGGAAAGAAACTCGCACAGCACCTCGACATCAGCCTCGGTCTCGCCGGGGAAGCCGCAGATCACATTGCTGCGGATCCCAGCGGTGGGCGCTAGCCGTCGGATCGAGGAGATCAGTGCCAGAAACGACTCGGCATTACCGAAGCGTCGCATGCGTCGCAGCACGGCGGGTGCGGCGTGCTGGAACGACAAGTCGAAGTAAGGAACCACCTTCGGCGTACTCGTCATCACCTCGATCAAGCTCGGCCGCACTTCGGCCGGCTGCAGATAAGAGACTCGGATCCACGACAGCCCGTCTATCTCGGCCAGTTCGCCGAGCAACCGCTCGAGCAAGCGGATGTCACCAAGATCCTTGCCGTAGCTGGAAGAGTTTTCGCTGACGAGAAAGACCTCGCGGACACCCTGCTCGACCAGCCAGGCCGCTTCGGCCACGATCTCAGCAGGAGCGCGTGAGACGTATGCCCCGCGGAATGACGGAATCGCGCAGAACGTACAACGCCGGTCGCAACCGGAAGCGATCTTCAACGGGGCGGACGGCCCGCCGTCGAGCCGGCGTCGATACACCCGTGGGCCACTCGCCGGGCCTGCACCGCGTACGTGAACCGCCCGGTGCCCCGGAATCGTGACTGTCTTTGCAACCGCGGGCCGCGCTGCCGGGGCCAGTGGCAGGAGCCGGCGCCGATCACGTGGCACGTGACTGTGGTGAGGTTCGCCAGCGACGATCGCGCGAAGTTTGTCCGCGACATCGGCGTAATCGTCAAAGCCAAGCACCGCATCAGCTTCAGGCAAGGACTCGGCCAGTTCCTGACCATAACGCTCCGCAAGACATCCGACGGCAACGACAGCCTTCGCATTCCCGGCATTCTTGAGATCGCTGGCTGCGAGCAGCGTGTCGATCGAGTCCTTCTTGGCCGTCTCGATAAAGCCGCAGGTGTTGACCATCACGGCGTCCGCTTCGCGCGGGTCCGCCACCAGTCTGAAGCCGCCGCCGTCCAGCCGGGCAGCAAGCTCCTCGGAATCGACCTCGTTGCGGGCACAACCGAGTGTGACAAGGTGCACGGCCGTCGGCTTGGAGCTTGCGGGATCGTGGCGGCCAGCCTGGACGGCGGATGCGGTTGACTCATGCATGGCCTCCCAGTATGACCGATGCCGGCCGTTAGCGACCGGCCGCGGTTGGCGGCGGTCATTGCTCCAGAGCCCAACTAGCCCCGCCGGAGATTCTCCAAGACCGCTGCCAGCTCGTCGGGAGTCACCAGCACGTCGCGAGGCTTCGATCCTTCAGAAGGGCCGACGATGCCGCGGGTCTCCAGGATGTCCATCAGCCGTCCGGCCTTCGCAAAGCCAACGCGAAGCTTGCGTTGCAGCATAGAGGTCGAGCCGAGCTGCAGGGTGACCACCAGCTCCACAGCCTGAAGGACCAGGTCAAGATCATCACCGATGTCCTCGGCGACCCGGCTCGTCGACTCGGATGCAGCGATGACATCCTCGCGGTATGTGGGCTTGAGCTGCTCGCTCACGTGGCCGACAACGGCTCGGATTTCTTGCTCGGTGACCCAGGCACCTTGGATGCGGATCGGCTTGCTCGACCCCATCGGGAGGAACAACCCGTCACCCTGACCAACCAGCTTCTCCGCACCTGGCTGATCCAAGATCACCCGCGAGTCCGTCATCGACGATGTCGCGAACGCGAGTCTGCTGGGCACATTCGCCTTGATCAGTCCCGTAACGACATCGGTGCTGGGCCGCTGGGTGGCCAACACGAGATGAATTCCGGCCGCACGCGCGAGCTGAGTGATACGGACAATCGAGTCCTCAACATCGCGCGGAGCCACCATCATCAGGTCAGCTAGTTCATCGACGATCACCACGAGGTAGGGATAGGGCGAGAGCGCCCGATTGGAGTCCGGATCCAGCGGAAGCGGCGGTTCGCCCGCCCTTCCCGGTGCAGCCGCCGAAGCCTTGACCGAGCCGGTATGCACCGCCTTGTTGAAGTCGTCGACGTGCCGGAAGCCATAGGTTGCCAAGTCGTCGTATCGCAGATCCATCTCGCGAACAACCCACTGCAGTGCTTCGGCTGCCCGCTTGGGATGGGTGATGATCGGCGTCACCAGGTGCGGGATTCCCTCGTACGCGGTGAGCTCGACACGCTTTGGATCGACCAGCATCATCCGGACTTCATCGGGCGTAGCGCGCATCATGATCGAAGTGATCATGGAGTTCACGAAGCTCGACTTGCCTGAACCCGTGGCGCCGGCGACCAGCAGGTGCGGCATCTTGGCCAGGTTCGCCACCACGAACCCACCTTCGACATCCTTACCCAGACCGACGGTCATCGGATGATGATCATTTCTGGCACGGGCCGAGCGCAGCACGTCCCCGAGAGACACGACTTCCTTGTCAGAGTTGGGGATCTCGATTCCGATGGCAGATTTTCCGGGGATCGGGGACAGGATGCGCACATCGGCACTCGCCACCGCGTACGCGATATTGCGGCTCAGCGTCGTGACCTTCTCCACCTTGACGGCAGGACCCAGCTCGACCTCGTATCGGGTAACCGTCGGTCCGCGGCTGTAACCGGTGACACGTGCGTCGATCTCGAATTGCAGTAGCACCTCGGTGAGCTGATGCACGACAGCGTCGGAGGCAGTGGTACGCGCTTTGTGCACGCTCCCATGCTTCAGGGTGGCGGCGTCGGGCAGCAGATACTGCACATCGCCCGACAGCTGGAGTTGCTCCACACGCTGTGGCATCGGAGTATGCGGCGGAGCCTCCAATTCCTCACCGTCGACGCCGTGCACTGTCACCTCGGGGGGTAATCCAGCCGTGACCAGGTGAGACGCCTCCTCATTCGGCTCGGCTGCGGAGCCATCGGGATCAGATGCCTTGGAGTCCAACTCCGCCGCAGCTGTCTTGCGCCGCCGCAGTCCGGGTCCATCACCGATCACCGGAGTGTCGTATGCCTGGTCGCCGCCATACTCCAGCTCGCGGACAACTTCTCCTTCGATCACCACTGGGCGGCGCTGCAGCCTGGCCCGTGCTGAGCGCACCCGATCGGGAATCTGGTGCAGCGGAATGCCGACGACAACGAGCACCCCAAAGAGCAGCAACAAGATCAACAACGGCACCGCGACGTAGACCGTCAGCAAGTCGGAGAGCAGGCTGGACGAGACGTAGCCAATGATGCCGCCAGCGTTCCTGAGTCGCTCAGGCTCGTTCGTACGCGGCAGCCCACGGGCGATATTGATCAGGCCTAGCAGGCCCAATGCCACAGCGCCCCAACCGATCATCTGCCGGCCAAGCGGACCGTTACGGTCGGGATGGCGCAATGTCCGCCAGGCCATGAGCGCCAAGAGAATGGGTGCTGCGTAGCTGAGGGTGCCGATCGTGCTTGCGACACCGATGAAGATGGCATGCCCGACAGCGCCTGGCAGGCCCCACCACATTGCGGCCCCGACCACGATCGCGCTGCCGAGCAGAAACAGCCCGATTCCGTCGCGCCGCAACGCAGGATCGACTTCCTCCACAGCAGGCCCGATTCGTCGCACCGCACGTCCCACCGCGAAGGCAAGCCCCTTCAAGAGCGCCGCGACACCGAGGAGCAGCTGATCGAACGGAGAAGGGCGTTGCTGCCGCCCCCGTGGCCGGCTGCTGCCAGACCGCCGACGGGATGCTGAGGCCTTTGCTGCAGTCGCAGCTGCGGGTCGTCTTTTTCCGGCCGACCGCGGTTTCGTGCCCCGGGACGAACCAGAGCTACTGCGGGACCGCGACGGGGAAGACGCGCGGGTCGCCATGTTTGTGAGGTTACAAGATCAACGCCTGATCAGCGGGGTCACACGCCGAGACTCCCACCAGCCATTGGACGGCCCCTAGCCGACGGCGGCAGATGATCCCGCAACTGCCACAGATGATCTGTCGGCCCGATGCCGCTGCCGAGCGCAAACCCGGCAGCGATGGCGCCGGTGACATAGGCCTTCGCGAGCTCCATCGCCTGTGGGACAGTGCGGCCGAGCGCAAGCTGGCTGGCCAGGGCTGAGGCCAGCGTGCAGCCGGTTCCGTGCGTGTGCAAGTTGTCGTCTCGAGCGGCGGTGTAGGTGAAATCGCGCCCATCCCGACGCTTCAGATAGTCGATCGCGTCGCCGGCGCCGTGACCGCCCTTGATCAGCACCCATTCCGCGCCGCATGCCAGCAGGAGATCGGCCAGCACGTCTGCCGGGGTCTCGACGGAGCGCCCCGTCAGCACGGCGGCCTCGTCACGATTGGGAGTGACCACCGTGGCGTACGGGAACAGCGTGGTGCGAAGGGCGCCGACTGCTTGTTGATCGATGAGTCGATCGCCGTGCTTGCTGACACACACCGGGTCGACGACGATCGGCACAACCGGATCAAGATCAGCTACCAGCTCCGCCACGCATGCCACCGTCTCCTCACTGCCAAGCATGCCGATCTTGACGGCATCCACCCCGATGTCGTTGATCACGCTCCGGAACTGTGCGCGGATCGCGTCCGGCGGCAGCGCCCAGATGCCCTGCACGCCGACCGAGTTCTGCGCGGTAACCGCGGTGATCACACTCATCCCGTGAACGCCGTTGGCGAGCATGGTCTTGAGATCGGCTTGGATGCCCGCTCCCCCACCGGAGTCCGAACCGGCGATCGTGAGGACGCGCGCAGTGGGGAGGCTCATCTGCGTGACTCGGAGGATCGCTGCGAACGGAAGTGATCAAAGCCTGCCGCCCACTCCCACTGTGTATCGTCCACCAGGACACGGGAGTGATCATGGTCGACGGCTTCGGCCCTGCCGACGACAAGCCAGCCCTCCGGCGCTCCATCCACAGCGGGAAAGGTCGCCGCAAGGGCATGATCGTCTCCTCCCGTGAAGAGGAACGTGTACGGATCTGCGCCGGTGGCTCCGGCAACAGCCACGAGCGGCTCAGCTATCTCGAAGGCATCCTTGCGGAGGTTGATCACAACATCAGAGGCCTCCGCCACGTGCCCGAGGTCGGCCAGCAGGCCATCCGAGATGTCGATCATGGACGTGGCTCCAGCGCGCGCCGCGGCCGCTCCCGCGCCGTAGCTCACCTGGGGTACGCGCTGTGCCTCGACGAGCACACGGGGTGAGCGAAAGCCTCTGCCGAGTACTGCGAGTCCCGCGGCGGCCCAACCCAGCCGGCCATGAATGGCCACGATGTCACCCGGCCGAGCCCCGGACCGCAGCACCGGTTGGCGGCCGTCCAACGAGCCCATAGCCGTAACGGCAATCGTGATGTCGCGTGCTTTCGTCACGTCACCACCGAGCAGGCTGACTCCGCTGGTCGCGCATTCCTGGCACAACCCGCTGGCGAAATCAAGCACCCAACCCAGCGGCAGGTCGGGCGGTGCAGAAAAGCCAACCAGGAGACCAGTCGCGCGGGCGCCGACGGCCTCAAGATCGGCGACGTTGACGGCGACCGCTTTGCGTCCGACATCGTGAGCCTCGGACCAGTCGCGCCGGAAGTGCACCCCCTCGACGAGCACGTCCACCGACGCTGCTACCGCATCCTCGATCGCGAGCACAGCGGCATCGTCACCCGGACCAACCCGGACATCGGCTGCGGACGACACTCCCTCGGTGATCGCTGCAATGAGAGGAAACTCACCAACCTCCGCCAGGGTCGCGCTACGGTTCAGATTCACCGAAACCTCCCGTGATCCCCGCGCGCGTAGGGGCGTCGAACGATGTAGCGTGACGCACATCGGCGAGCGTACGCGGTCTGCGGTCACGGACTGGCGATGCGGCCTGACAGTGAGAAGACACCTCGTCTTTGACAACGCGTCTTGAAGCTCAGGAGGTACCACCTGATGGTCGTACAGGCATACATCTTGGTCCAGACCAATGTCGGCAAGGCGGCTGAGGTCGCGCATGCGATCAGCGCAATCCAAGGCGTCACGTTGGCCGAAGATGTGACGGGTCCTTACGACGTCATCGTCCGCGCTGAAGCCTCAAGTGTCGACGAGCTCGGCCAATTGGTGGTCGCCCGGGTGCAAATGGTGCCTGGCATCACACGCACTGTGACCTGTCCTGTCGTTCACATCTAGCTCGCACCCTCACTGCCCGCCTCCGGCGTGATCAACTGCTCGGAGCGGCTGCTGTCGCGCTGATCATCCATCGGACTGCGCGCCGGAGGCGCAAGCGCTGGTTGACTTCGCAACGCCCTTCAACACCTACGAGCCAGCCGAGCACGCGTCTCGATAGCGCTACCGCAGCCCCACGGGACGACGGAGCGCCAAGGTGATCAACCGGTCGACCAGCTCCGGATAAGGCACGCCAGTGGCGGCCCACATGCGCGGGAACATGGAGTGTGGGGTGAAGCCCGGCATGGTGTTGATCTCGTTGATCACGACCCGGCCGTCGCGCGTGGCGAAGACATCGACCCGAGCCAGACCCTCACACCCGATCGCCTCAAACGTCCGGATGGCCAGTTGCTGGACCTCGTCAGCTAGTTCCGGGCCCACCTGCGCCGGTACATCAAGATCAACTTGTTCCTCGGGCAGGTACTTGGCCTCAAAGTCGTAGAAGCCCGACTCGCTGTGCACCCGGATCTCTGCTACCACGCTTGCAATGGGCGATCCGCCGTCGAGGTCATCCATGACCCCGCACTCCAGCTCGCGTGCCCCGACGAATCCCTGCTCAACGATGATCTTGGGATCGTACGCGTGCGCGACCTCGATGGCCTGCTCGAGCCGGGCGGCATCATCCACTCTGGAGATGCCCAGGCTGGATCCACCACGAGCCGGCTTGACGAACACTGGGTAGTGCAGTGTGGCAATCGCTTCCAGGCAGGCAGCCTTGTCCCGCTGCCATTGCGCCGGAACGATCGGGACGAAGGGGCCAACCGGAAGTCCGGACGCCGCAAGCACGAGCTTCATGTAGTGCTTGTCCATTCCGACGGCGCTGGCAAGCACCCCGGCGCCCACGTAACGGGTCCCCATCATCTCGAACAGTCCCTGGATGGTGCCATCCTCACCAAAAGGCCCATGCAGCAGCGCGAGTGCGACATCGACTGGACCGAGCTCCGACAGAACGGACTTCTCGCGGACGGCGAGCTCGCTCCCGGTGGAAACCCGCATCAGCAAGGCTTCTGCGGCATTCTCGCTGAGCTCAGGCAATCTGCCAGCGGTAACGCCCAGTCGTCCGATCGCTTCCGGATCAACCAAGATCCACCGTCCGGTACGCGTAATGCCGATGCCCACCACATCAAATCGATCCCGATCCAATGCGCTGAGCACCCCGGCCGCAGTGAGGCAGGACACCCCGTGTTCGCTACTGGTTCCCCCGAAAACCACCGCCACGCGATGGCGAGAACCGTTGACCCTCCGAAGGCCCGACTGGCTTTCGCTCACGATCCTCGACCTTATCCGTGGCAAGCGACTCTTGCCGCGGAAGCACCAGACTTGGGCACGTGACCAAGCAACCGCCCCGATCTGATGAGCGCAGACCGGATAGGCGCACGCAAGCCTCGCTGCATCCCGAGACGTTGGCAGTCATTGCGGGCCGCCCGGAACGAGTTGTGGATGCCCCACTGAACCCACCGGTGGTCTTTGCCTCCACCTACGTCGGCGCGCACGATACTCATGCCGCCAAGATCGGATACGGCCGATACGGCAACCCGACCTGGCATGCGCTGGAGGAGGCGATCGGCGCCTTGGAGGGTGGGCGCGCGCTGGCATTCGCCTCGGGCATGGCGGCGGCACATGCCGTGCTGGAACTCGTACCGCCGGGCGGTGTCATCGTGATCCCCCACAACTGCTATCTCGGCGTTGCGGAGGCCGTTGATCGACGAGCTGCACGGTATGGCGGGCAAGTCCGACGGGTCAACATCGCCGAGACCAGCGAGGTCTTGGCCGCTACCGAAGAGGCCGACGCGGTGTGGATCGAGTCACCCGCCAATCCAACGATCGAGGTCGCAGACCTTCCAGCGCTAGGTCGCAACCTGCCCGACAACGTGCTCTTCGTCGTAGACAACACCTTCGCCACGCCCATGTTGCAGCGTCCGTTGGAGTCCGGCGCCGACATCGTGCTGCACTCGGCCACCAAATTGATCTCGGGTCATTCCGATGTACTGCTCGGTGCGCTCGTGACCAGCTCAGACCAGCCAGAGCGTTTTGACGCATTGGATGCTGTGCGGCGATCTTTCGGCGCTGCGCCAGGTCCTATGGAGGCCTATCTCGCGCTGCGTGGTCTGCGAACGCTGCCACTCAGACTTGCTCGGGCACAGGCAAGTGCGCAGATTCTCGCTGAACGACTGGCGACGCATCCGAGCGTGCTTCGGGTGCGATTCCCAGGACTCCCGGACGACCACTGTCACGAGGTCGCCCGGCGCACGATGTCCGGCTTCGGCTCGCTGATCTCAATCGATCTTGCAGACGCGAGAACGGCGGACGCGTTTGTCGACGCCTGCGCCCTCTGGTGCTTTGCGACCAGCCTCGGCGGAGTTGAGTCCACCCTCGAGCGACGCCGGCGCTGGGGCGGCGAGCTGCTCTCGGTACCGGAAGGCTTGGTGCGGCTGTCAGTCGGGATCGAGCATGTCGAGGATCTGTGGGCCGATCTCGCCCAGGCGCTTGATCATCTTTGACATTACGCTCGACTGCCTCCCTCCGGAACCTAGGTTCAGATAGCCTGCGGGCCTGCATGCTTGCTACCTGTGCAGATGTGAGAACCTACGCGCATAGGTTTCGGACACGGCGTTGGAAGAAGCGCGAGGCCTGCAGCGTGCAGATGGACAGAGTGCGTTAGTAACGCTCGGGTTTGGCCGAGCGAGACATCAGCGCTGTAATCATCTCGGCTGGCGTCAGCTCCCCGGCAATCACCGCGGCAACATTCTCCACGATCGGCATTTCGACATTGTGTTTCGCGGCAAGTTCGGTGATCGACGCGCAGGATTTGACTCCCTCGGCAACTTGCCGCGTCGACGCGGTGATCTCTGCGACCGTATGTCCTCTGCCCAGCTCTTCACCGAAGGAACGGTTTCTGGACAGGGGAGACGAGCAGGTCGCGACCAGGTCGCCGAGCCCTGCCAGCCCGGAGAAGGTGTACGGGTCCGCACCGAGGACCACGCCAAGTCTGCTGATCTCGGCAAGCCCTCTGGTGATCACCGACGCGGTAGCGTTTGCGCCCAGACCCAGTCCCATCGCCATGCCGACGGCCAAGGCGATCACGTTCTTGGTCGCGCCGGCAAGCTCACATCCGATCACATCTGTGTTGGTGTACGCCCTGAATCGACTGGTGTGGCACACCGCCTGAAATGCCTGCGCTGTGGCTGGCGAAACGCTGGCTACGACACTGGCAGATGGCTGGCGTTCCGCGATCTCGCGGGCCAGATTCGGCCCCGTGACCACCACAATGCGCTCCGGAGATATCTGCCCAGCCTCGGCAATCACCTCACTCATCCGCAGCCCGCTGCCGAGCTCGATGCCCTTCGCCAGACTCACCACAGTGGCGTTTTCTGGGATCTGCCAGCGATTGAGGTTGCTGCGGAGCGACTGTGCAGGCACGGCAAGCACCACAAAGTCGGCTCCGCTCATAGCTTGCTGAGGATCACTGGCTGCCTTCAACGACGCCGGCAGTGGCAGGTCGGGAAAGTAGTCCGGATTGCAGTGCTCGAAGTTGATCTTGTCTGCGAGCTCGGGACGTCGTGCCCAGAGCGTGACCTGGTTGCCCGCGTCGGAGACCACGAGCGCAAAGGCGGTTCCCCAGGACCCGGAACCCATGATCGCAACGCGCGCCGGGATCTGAAGGGCCTCGGCGCCGCTCACGTTTGGTCTCCGGTCGCCATCTCGCTCCGAGGATCGTAGCGATGCGGGGGCGGTGTCGCGTCGCGAAGCTCGGCAACCAAGACAGTGATGGCCTCCATGATTCTCCTCGTCGCCTCGTCGAGCGAGGCAGCCGTGACCGGCTTCGTAGGAAGATCACTCAGCCGGACCGGGTCACCCGCCACGACGCGCAAAGTCTTGCGCGGAAAGAGCTTGGGGAAGCTGGGCTTGAGCCCCGGCATCAGTTCCTGGGCACCCCACTGCCCGATCGGAACCACCACACAACCGGTGTCGAATGCGAGCCGCGCTGCTCCGGTCTTGCCCCTCATGGGCCACAGTTCGGGATCATGAGTGATCGTTCCCTCGGGATAGATCACCAACGCACGCCCTTGTTCGAGCGCGTGCGTTGCCGCAACAAGCGCGTCCTTTGACTGGGTGGACCCACGCTCCACCGGGATTTGTCCACAGGCAGCGATGATTCGTCCGATGACTGGGATCCTGAAGACCGATGCCTTCGCCACAAACCTCGGCCACCGCCCGGAGAACGCGAGAAACTGCCCGACAGCCAAGGGATCGGCGTTCGAGATATGGTTTGCGACAAAGATCACTCCGCCGGTCTGTGGCACCTTCTTCTGCTGCCGCCACTCTCGCTTGGTCAGCGGCCGCATGATCGCATTCGCAATCCTTATGACCGTCGAGATCGTCTGCCCGCCGGGCTCATGATTAGCCTCCGACAGTCGCCGGAGCACCGTATGCTGCTCCGCGGCGGAGTTTTCGGCCATCAACACCTCAGTCTTGGTGAATGGGTCGTTGGTGATCCAGGTCCGGTTAGGTCGCCTCGGGTTGGAGCACCTCGCCATAAGTGGCTTCACCTTACGGGATCGTGGCAGCATCGGAACTCCAGATCATGATGGAACCACCGGCCGCCGCTGTCATCGCTCTCAAGCCGACCCAGCATGCAAAGTCCAGACTCGCAGTGCCTGATCCCTTGCGGCGCCGGCTCGCCTGGACAATGGCGCTGGACACGTTGTCCGCGCTGTCTGTTCCGCTGCAACTGGCGCTCGTCGTCAGTGATCAGCCCGCCCTCGAGGCCCAGCTGCGCCGAGCTGGAATCGCGGCAGAAGTGATCAGCGAGCCAGGTCATGGGGGTATGAACGCGGCCCTCAGCCGAGGTGCACTGGAGCTCCGAGCCCGGGGGTTCACAACAGTCGTGGCATCTGTTGGTGATCTTCCGGCCCTGAAGCCGGAGTCTGTGCGACGAATCCTCGCTGCCTCCCGACCCCACCGTCGCTCGTTCATCGCCGATGCGTCAGGGGTCGGCACCACGATCCTGGTGGCGCACGACGTCGAACTGCTGCCTCACTTCGGGGGTCGGTCGGCTGCTGCTCACCATGCCTCTGGCGCAATGAGCCTGACCGCAGAGGCGCTCGAATCGCCGATTGCCGACGCTCGGCGTGATGTCGACACCGAAGCCGATCTTGCAGTGGCGATTGGAATGGGTGTCGGTGCGGCAACCAGCGCGCTTGTCGATCATGAACGAGGTCGACTCGGCCGCTATGAGTTGATCACGGCCACGCAGTGGCGCAATGCCGACGGTGAGCAGCTGGCCGTAACCGCCTCCGGACGACGGATCATCTTGCCTGCCAAGGCTCTTGGCGCGGAGCTTCGGCATGCCCAGCTCGGCCAGCGCCTGCACTCGGTAGAGGCTGCTGGCCGCGTTCTGTCCGCCTGGCTGTAGTGCCGGGCCAACCCCTGGCACTAACGCTTCGCGGCAGTCTTCCTGGCTGCGGTCGTCGCCTTCTTAGCGGGCGCCTTCGCGACTGTCTTCCTTGCAGCCACCGCTGTCTTGGAAGCCGCGGCACTTCCAGTCGTCGCCTTCTTCGCAGCCGCGCGCGGCACCTTCTTGGCCCCGGAGACGTAGGCCTTGAGGTCTGAGCCCGCGCGGAAGCGCGGCACTGCAGTGGCCTTGGCGCGCTTGCGCTCACCCGTACGCGGGTTGCGTACCATGCGTGCCGAACGATGCACCTTCTCGAAAACGCCAAATCCGGTGATCGAGACCTTCTCCCCAGCTGCAGTCTTGTAGGTGATGGTTTCCACCACGGCGTTGAGGGCCTTGGCTGCTTCGGTCTTGCTGCCGTCGTAGTAGACAGCTACCGCCTGAATCAACTCAGCCTTGTTCACAACTTCCCTTCTCCATGCGATTCCAAGCCTGCTGGGAACTTGGGCAGCGTACGGTACGCCTGCAGGGCCAACGCTAGGGAAGATCGTGCAGCCAGACAATCACTTGGCTTGCACATTTTGGTGTCTTGTAAGGAAAAACTGCCGCAAGTGGGGAGCTAACTCGTACTGGCAATCTTTGCTGGCAGCGTCTTCGGCCGGTGCGACGGCCGGTTGCGCTCGAACGCGTCGATCTGATCAACATGCCGCAGCGTCAACCCGATGTCGTCCAGGCCCTCCATGAGCCGCCATCTTGTGTAGTCGTCGATCTCGAACTCCGCCTGGAAACCCTCGGCGGTGATCCGTCGCCGAGCGAGGTCGACGGTGATCGGCGCGGCAGGATGCTCCTCGACAAAATCCCACAGCTCCTCGATGATCTTCTGGGCGACGACCGCGATCAGCAGCCCCGCCTTTCCTGAGTTGCTACGGAAAATGTCGCCGAACCGCGACCCGATCACGACCTTGAAGCCGTAGTTCTGCAGTGCCCATACCGCGTGCTCACGGGACGAGCCGGTGCCGAAGTCGGGTCCGGCGATCAAGATCGACGCACCCGCGTACTGCGGCTGGTTGAACACGAAGTTCGGGTCGTTGCGCCAAGCCGCGAACAGCCCGTCCTCGAAGCCGGTCTTGGTCACCCGTTTGAGGTAAACCGCTGGAATGATCTGGTCGGTATCGACATTGCTACGGCGGAGTGGGATGGCCGTGCCGGTGTGGGTGGTGAACGCATCCATGATCATCGTGTCCCGATGAGATCGGCTGGTGAACTCAGGGTGCCAGTCACAGCGGTTGCTGCGGCGACGAGCGGCGACACCAGATGTGTCCGCCCGCCCTTGCCCTGCCGGCCCTCGAAGTTGCGGTTCGAGGTGGACGCCGCACGCTCGCCAGGAGCGAGTTGATCAGGATTCATTCCCAGACACATGGAACAACCTGCAGCCCGCCACTCGGCACCTGCGTCCTTGAAGATCACGTCCAGCCCCTCGGACTCCGCCTGCAAGCGAACCCGCGCAGACCCGGGAACCACGAGCATCCGTACATGATCAGCAACATGGTGTCCCCTGATCACGCCAGCGGCGGCGCGCAGATCTTCGATGCGTCCGTTGGTACACGACCCAAGAAAGACCGTATCGACGCGGATGGCGCGCATCTTCTGGCCGGGCTCGAGCGCCATGTACTCCAATGCCTTCAGCGCGGCCGTTCGATCGGCCTCTTCGGCGAAGATCTCCGGATCCGGTACCTCCGCACCAAGCGGAACGCCCTGGCCGGGATTGGTTCCCCAGGTCACAAACGGCGTCAACTTGCCCGCGTCAAGATCAACTTCTGCATCGAACACAGCGTCCGGATCGCTGCGGAGCGTCTGCCAGTGGGCGAGAGCGGCGTCCCACTCAGTGCCTTCTGGAGCGTGCGGGCGGCCTCGGAGGTAGGCGAACGTCGTTTCGTCCGGCGCAATCATCCCGGCCTTGGCACCCCATTCGATGCTCATGTTGCAGATGGTCATGCGACCTTCCATGCTGAGCGACTCGATGGTCGAGCCCCGATACTCCACGATGTAGCCTTGCCCGCCACCGGTTCCGACCTTGGCAATGAGAGCCAAGACGATGTCCTTTGCCGTCACGCCGGGCGGCAGCTCACCGTTCACGTTCACGGCCATGGTCTTGGGCCGGGCTTGGGGCAATGTCTGGGTCGCGAGGACGTGTTCGACTTCAGAGGTACCGATGCCGAACGCGATCGCCCCGAAGGCGCCGTGGGTTGAGGTGTGCGAGTCACCGCAGACCACAGTCAGTCCTGGCTGGGTCAGACCGAGCTGCGGTCCGATGATGTGCACGATGCCCTGATCAAGATCACCAAGACTGTGGATGCGAATGCCGAACTCCTGCGCGTTCTTCCGCAGCGTGTCGACCTGGGTGCGGGACACCGGGTCAGCGATGGGCCGGTCGATGTCCAGCGTCGGTGTGTTGTGATCCTCGGTAGCCAGCGTGAGATCAGGACGGCGTACCCCCCGACCGGACTGCCGCAAACCATCGAAAGCCTGTGGGCTGGTCACCTCGTGGACGAGGTGTAGATCAATAAAAAGCAGGTCGGGCTCACCTTCGGCGGCCCGTACGACGTGGTCGTCCCATACTTTTTCACTCAGCGTCTTGCCCATGACGATTGATGTTCTCCTGTCCCCCGTCGGTCCGATCTGCCGAGCCTTCTTGTCCAAATTCACACGGCCAGCAAGCTAATCCTCGCACTTGCCTTCCAGCATGCGAGACGGCAATATCAAGACATGGACAACTCTAGCGGTGTCGGTGTCCTCGACAAAGCCGCCCTGGTGCTCGGTGCCTTGGAGACTGGACCGACCACGCTGGCTGGTTTGGTGGCAGCCACCGGACTGGCTCGACCGACCGCACATCGCCTCGCTGTCGCCCTCGAGCATCATCGTCTGGTGAGCCGGGATCTGCAGGGCCGGTTCGTGCTCGGTCCGCGGCTCGGGGAGTTGGCTTCGGCTGCTGGCGAGGACCGACTGCTAGCGACAGCGGGACCGGTGCTCGCTCGGCTGCGGGACATTACCGGCGAATCAGCCCAGATGTTCCGCCGTCAAGGTGACTATCGCGTGTGTGTCGCTACCGCGGAACGAATGTCTGGATTGCGCGACAGCGTGCCCATCGGAACGCAGTTGACCATGAGCGCAGGCTCGGCGGCTCAGGTGCTGCTGGCGTGGGAGGAGCCCGAACGCATGCAGCGTGGGCTACGTGGCAGCCGCTTCTCCGCAGTCGCTCTGGCGGCGGTACGTCGGCGTGGGTGGTCCCATTCGGTGGGCGAGCGGGAACCCGGCGTCGCCTCGGTGTCGGCCCCCGTACGCTCGCCCTCCGGCAAGGTCATCGCTGCGGTTAGTGTGTCTGGGCCGATCGAACGACTCTCTCGGCAGCCCGGCCGGCTCCACGCGCCGGCTGTGATTGCCGCCGCGGAACGCCTCAGCGAGGTACTCCGCCGCAGCGGCGGTGAATGATTCCGTGGCGTAGGACGCCATATCGGAGCGGTGCGAGGTTTCGACCAGTGCGACCTTCGCGGCCAAGATCAGTGGCTAACAGCTAGATCCCACCGCGCCGAAGGACCGGCTCAGTCGACGCATAGCGCTCTCGCTAAGGTCACGTCTGTGGAACAACTCGCGGTGCATCGGGCGCTTCGAGTCGATCATGCCGTGCAGCGCTGGCGGGCCAGACGCGCTCGCGATGCCGGGTATACCGCTGAGGTCGCTCCGTACACCGGCTACGGCTCGACGAGCTGGATACGAGTCCTTGGTCGCGTGCTGTTGACAAAGAGATCTCGCCGGCGCCGCGCCGAAACACCGACGGGAGCACGGGGTTGGCGCAATTTCGTCAGCGTTCCGATTGAGCACGCGAATGTCAGTGTCCTCATCGGTGAGCGATCGTATGAGGTGCAGGCAGATCCCAGCGGCATCATCGACGTGGTCGTCGATGTTGATCTTGAGCCGGGCTGGCACCGGATCGGTCTGACCGCGGAGGGCTCGGACGCAACGACAGCACTGATCTTCGTAGTCGATCCGCAGACGGCGTTCGGAGTCGTGTCCGATATTGATGACACGGTCATGGTCACCACCCTGCCGCGGCCCCTGCTGGCGGCTTGGCACACCTTCGTCGTCAACGAGCATGCGCGGGCCACCACTCCTGGGATGCCGGTTCTCTACGAACGACTCACCAGTCGCCACTCGGGAGCTCCGTTGATCTACCTGTCGACGGGAGCGTGGAACGTCGCGCCCACCTTGACTCGCTTCTTGTCGCGCAATCTGTATCCGGCCGGCGCCCTGCTGCTGACCGATTGGGGACCCACCGCCGATAGCTGGTTCCGGAGCGGTCGCGAACACAAGTGGCGCAGTCTGGAACGTTTGGCGCGCGAGTTCCCCCAGATCAAGTGGCTACTGGTCGGTGACGACGGTCAGCATGATGAGTCGATCTACCATGACTTCGTGGCTGGGCATCCTGATCATGTGAGCGCGGTGTGCATTCGACAGCTAACACCAGGCGAGGCGGTGCTCGCCGGCAGCAGCTTCCGCGGCCACGCCAGCTCGAGCGATTCGCCCGTACCGTGGATCTACGCCCCAGACGGTGCAGGTCTGGCTGACAAACTGGAGCGCATCGGCTTGCTGGATTCCGCACCGCAACAGCCCGAGGTCGAGGCCTGACGTCCTTGCTCCGGCCACTGCATCCGCCTCGAGATATCCAAGCAGCAACTTGCCCACTCCGGCCGCACGAGCAACACCGGCGGACGTTTGGCGTGCCCGATCTTGAATGGTCGGAGCCTGGATTTTGAATGTGGATGGCCATGCGACGATCGCACCGACCTTCTCGCGAAGAACTGCCGTGGTGCTCCTCGGGCCGGCGCGATGGCCGGCAGCGCCGCTACGCCGGTGTCGTCGCTGAGGCAATGAGGCGTGCCTACGTCAGGCCGCGCCGCACGAATATCAGCTCGTCATCCAGCTCTAAGCGACTCTCAGGTTCACCACAGCGACGACGTGGATAGCTAGGGCGAAGGCGGACCCGCACAGGCCCGCCTATGGCCCCGGCAAGCACCAGAAACCACTGCCCACCCGCGAACCCGGGGCCATTATTTTCTTTGGTCGACGAGTTGAAGCAGTAGACCAAAACAGCCGCCGACTAGGTGCGTTAACAGGGTAGCCCCGACGGGATTCGAACCCGCGCTACCGCCTTGAGAGCGCGAAATCGGGCCTCTTTCGATGGCTTTCGAGATCTCTCGATATCGTCTGAAATCGGCTGAAATCTGCTGTGACTAGGGCATACGTTCGTAACGAAGGTCGTTGGTAGCTTGTCCTTACTCTCGCCCGTTTGCAGGAGTGTGCGTCCTCCACGCGCCCTCAATCCGAGGCTTGATGCACAAGACAACACGTTCAGCAGACTAGCCGCACATCCGACACCTGGTTATGCGTTCGGGACGGACTCCAGCCGGTTCTCCATGCTGTTCGACCGATCTTGATAGGGCTCGACCACGATGTCTCGGTTCTGCTGAGCAGGTCGGGCTGCCGGCGGAGGTCCGCGGTACGCCCCGGGAAGTTCAGCCAGCGTTGATCTCAGGCCCTCGACGAGATCACTTCAATCTCGAGATCCCCACCCGATCCAGGTAGCTGCGGCTAGCAGGAATTCCGAGAACCCCGTGCCGTATCCGGTCTTTTCCCTGCCGCTCCGCGCGCTAGCTCCTCACGGGACACTACGTCGGCCGCCTGTTTGCGGCGCGACCGTACGACTTCTGCCCACCACAACCCATCAGATCACTGCGTGATCGGCTCACCCAAAGAGCACGGCCCGACGGTCAGGGCTGCGGAGCGTGCGGCCGATCACGACAGCAACCATGATCACTATGGCGAGCACCGCAGCATTGCGTACCGAACTGGATTGCGTGGCCAGCGCCACTGCGAGCAGCGCCCAGCACGCGGTCAGGAGAAAACCGAGAACAGCAACCAGCCTGGACACCACGAAGAGGGACATGATCGTGGCGCTTAATACCAGTACGACGCCGATTTCATTCACCCAGCGTGCCGAAGCGGGCATCCCCCACGAGCGGAACGTCGCAGCAAAGCCAGCGGCCGCCGCCAAGGTCGCCCACCCCAAGTAGATCATCACCGGTAGCCGAAGCAAGACTTCTTCCGCCGTGCTGGCTGCCGGCCCAACCACCCGGAAAGCTCGAGCGGCGCAGACCAGATAGCCGACCAAGATCACGATCAGTATCTGGGCGAGCCAGAGCGTACGGGTTCCGAAGACCGGCACCCAGAGTGTGCTCGCGATGAATGCGCCAAACAACCACCACCCCGTCAGCCGGTGGACGGTACGCTCTTGCTGGCTCGGCAACAGCTGATAGACCGCAAGCGCAATGCAGGCCGCATAGATCAGTCCCCACACGGCGAAGGCGTAGTCGGCCGGGGTCACGGGACTCAGGTTGGCATCAGAGATTGCGCCGATGTTGAAGCTCGGTCCGAGCGCCCAGGTTGTAACCGGAGCCGTCACGGCCTGAGCCACCGCCGTCACGGCGACAAGGATGACGCGGGCGCGATCACTGGCGCTAGCCATGGCCCACATTGTGCCCGCCGACACCGGCCCATGGCTTAGATGCTGCAGATAGGTGGCCGAGTCGGTTACGGCAGCGAAGCCACAAGAGCGATGAGCGGTGGCACGCTCTCGGCAAGGGCGCGCCCGATGCTCTTGCCTCGCTCGCCACCAAACCCCAGCCGGCCGGCAATGAAGAGCACAATGCCACCCAGAACCATGAACAGGCAGATGTAGGTCACCAGCGTCCGGCCAACGGTTGTCGTTGCCGCTCACCTCAAGCGCCCTCAGCGTCGCCGAGACACCGAGGCTAGTCGTGGAGGGTCAGCGTCGGGTGTCCCAGGAATCACACCAGACGTTGTCGTTATGCGTACCGGTGAACTCGCTGCGTCCGATGAGTTTCGCAACGAGCGCTTGCACGGTTTCTTTCGTTGGCGTGTGTGCGTTGATCGCGGTCTTCACCATCGGCACGTCGATCAGGTGGTTGGGCATGTTGAGCGAGACAAAGACCGTGGGCACTTCCGCGGCATACCAGGGCATCTCGGGCCCCATCGGCATCGACCACTTGATTCGCAGTGCGCCCTGCTGGGCGAAGTCGGACACGTTCGCCAAGATCAATGCGGCGTCGTACTTGTCGGTGTATCCCTCGGTCTCATCGGCGATGAACGTCTGCATATCGAGTTGCTGCCCTTCGGCGGCGAGCTCCTGCACCGTCTTGTAGACGCTCACTTCGAAGCCGGCCGCGGTCAGCTCCTCGATGGCAACCCGCTTGAATTCCGGTGTCATCCCAGTGAAGTCGGGCGCGCTTTCTAGGCAATAGAGGCGTATCCGTCGGTGCCGTACCGGATCCAGCGGCAAGGTTTCTGCGGTGTCCTTGAGCAGCGCGATGGTCCGGTCGGCAATCCGGGCTGCGATCTCGTGATGCTCGGCACAGCCGATCACCGCGAGCTCATCGACGGCAGGCACAAGATCATCTTTGGCGCGCAGGTGCAAGCCGAGCTTGGCCTTGAGACCCAGGATGCGAGTAAGTGCGTCGTTAAGCCGGTCAGGAGTGATCTCACCTGATCGGACGGCATCGCGAACGAAGCCGAAGTCCTCATCGTGGTTGCGGAAGAACAAGATCATGTCGCAGCCGGCGGTGATGGCCTGGACCATCTGACGCTCGCGAGGCAGGGCTGAGGTGAGTCCCACCATGATCGAGGCGTCAGTAAGGACGACACCGTTAAACCCAAGATCGTTCCGCAGCAGGTCGGTCAGCAGTTCGGGTGACACGGTCGCCGGCAGGATGTCGGCGTCTTTGATACCGGGGCGAAGCTTGCGGGAGTATTCCGGCAGCATGATGTGGCCGACCATGATCGACTCGATGCCGGCACCGATGCCCCACTCCCAGATCTTCCGGTAGCTGGCGTCCCATTCCTCCACCGAACAGTCGTTGTAGGAGGTGACGACGTGCTGGTCGCGTTCGTCGCGGCCGTCACCCGGGAAGTGCTTCATGCACAGCGCTATTGGGCGGTCGCCGGCGCCCTCGCGGACGCCATCGCAATAGGCCTGAGCGTAGGTGATCACCGTCTCGTGGTCATTGCCGAAGGCGCGCGTCGCGATCACCGTGTTGCGCCAGTTCGAGTGGATGTCCACTATCGGTGTGAATGCCCAGTTGCAGCCCAGGGCCCGCGACTCCCGAGCGCCGACCAGGCCCATCTGTCGGGCGGCGTCGGTGTCGGGAGTGGAGGCGGTCTGCAACGGCGTGGCGACGTGCGTGCCATCGGTGCAGGCGCCGTTGCCGCCTGCTTCAATGTTCGAGGCCACCAATAGGGGAATCTTCGACCGGCTCTGAGCGTGCCGGATGTGGGCCTGGACACTGGCCGAGTCGGTGTGGTTGTAGCGCATACCACCGGGGCGGTAGGTGTCGACGATGTGGTTGACGAAGTCGTCGTCGAACCGGTTGTTCAAGTTGATGAACAGCTGACCGACCTTCTCGTCCTCAGCCATCGAGTCGATGGTGCTCTGTACCCAAGCGATCGCTTCCGTGTCCAATCCGTACGGAGCGGCGGTCAGATCCGGGTGTGGCTCGGCATTCACATATGCATTCAGTCATGGTTGGTACCACCCCGCAATCATTTGCCAGAAGTCGCCGTCCGCAGCGGCGAGCTGGCACGACCAGCGATGCCCGACTGTGGCCGGGGCTCCGCTCCGGCCGGCGCGATCGCTGCCTCGTACAGGGTCTGGTAGTCCTGCTTGCGAGCTCTGTACGAGGCAGCTCGATCGGCGACGGGTTGTCGGATCTCACCGGTAGCCGAAGCCGTTCGAGCTACCTCTGGCGCCAGCACATCGAGTGCAATCAGAGCGGTACCCCGCAGTGTGGAGCGTTTGATCGTTACGGGAATGACAGGCGCCTCGAGCACGTCTGCGAGTATCTGGAGCCAGGCCGGCAAGTCCTGGGTTACCCGCCCACTGGCCAGGATCCGTTGCGGTTGACCGGCCACCGATTGCAGCTGTTCGGCGATCCTGGCGTACGAGATCGCGACGCCTTCCATCGCTCCACGGAAGAGCATTGCGCCAGTCGTGGCTGCGGAAACTCCCGTGAACACTGCCCGCGCGTTGGCCGCCCATCCCGTGCTGCGCTCTCCGGAGAAGTAAGGCAACACAAGCGGGGTGCTGGCCTGCGGCGCCGCAGCCAGAATCAGGTTGAAGTCGTCCTCCGGTAGGAACCGCACCGTGGACTCCAACCAGCTGACAACACGGCCCACATCGTTAACAGCCCCACCCAACAGCGAGCGCGAGCCGTCGACGCGATAGCACCAGAGCCCGGACGGTATCTCCTCGGGAATGCCGTGCACGAGAACCCGCATAGCACCACTGGTGGCCACGGAGGCGGCGACGGCCGACTCATCAACAGCGCCGGCGCCCATATTGCTGGAGAAGCCGTCGGAGACCACTGGGAACCAAGCTGCTCCCGCCAGAGCCGGCCATCTGCGGCGTACGGCAGCGTCGACTTCGATGATCGGCTGGTCGGGATCGCGGACCTCGGACAGCTGCTCCTCGCGTACGCCGCAGACATCCAACAGCTCCTGATCCCATTGACCGGTACGCCGATCGAGCATTCCGGTCCACGCCGCTGTCGATGTCCCGGCCGCTGTCACCCCCAGGATCTGCAAGTAGATGTACTCACCGAGCGACATCCAGTGGCGAACGCTGCGGAAGGTGTCTGGCATCGTGTCGCGCAACCATCGCAGTCGCGCCGTCAGATAGCTGGCGTGCAGCCGGCATCCGGTGCGCTGTTGGATCACCCGCTCGTCCAGCTCTCGTCGCAGTTCGCCGACCTGGGCCGCACACCGAGAGTCGGCGTAGGTGAAGCACGGCGTACAGGCACGTTGATCAGTGCCAACGCCGACCAGCGAGGAGGCGAAGGTGTCCAGAGCCACACCGCCGATGCGTCCCGCCCGCCGGTCAGTGGCCAAGGCGGTGATGATCTGCTGCACTTCGCCGACAATCTGATCCGGGTCTATCTCAGACGTGCCGTCATCACGGGTCGTGAACTGGTGCGGAACCTTCTCCCGACCGCCCCGGACCGGGCGTCCGGCTGCGTCGTAGACGTCCCCGCGGCTCGCGGTCGAGCCGATGTCGACGGCCAGCACAAGCGGATCGATGGCTTCGCGGAGCTTTACTCTGCCAGCAGCTGCGGCCATGTGCTCAGTAGTTGATCAGCAGCGAGCGGTCGGGATCGTGCCGTCCTTCGATCATGCGGACTGCTCCCCGAGCGAGACGGTATGGACAGCGAGTGAGTGACTGCATGGGATCGGATCTGTTGTCGTTCACGCTCATGAGGAAGTCCATTCTTGGTTCGAGAAGAAATCAGCGAGTCGAGCCGAAGGAAGAGGCGAACATCGCCGCAACCTCTTCATAACCGTGGATCAGCGATTGCACGCTCGCCCGCAGCTGGGCATAGGCGGCGACATCCGACTGCGACACGGCCACGGTCGCAGCGCTCGGGTCCTCTGATCCGCCAACGGCAGCAAGCGCTTCGCTGAGGGTCGGGGCTCCGCCGAGCGCATACCAGCCAAGGGCAGCTGCCCCTAACGCGGTACCACCGGCCTCGGCCTGAACCGACATCGGCCGCGCGAGCGTGGCCGCCATCACTCGACGCCACAGCTCCGAGCGGAAGGGGCCTCCCGTCGCACGGATAGATTCCACATGATCAACCGTGTCGAGGGAATCCACGATTGTGGAGAGTTGCAGGCAAACGCCCTCCAGCGCAGCGCGGATGAAATGACTCCGGGTGTGATGGGCCCGGATTCCCAGAAAGGCACCGGAAAGGTCAGGATCCCACAGCGGCGCGCGCTCGCTGAGCACGTACGGCAACATCAATAGTCCGTCGCTGCCGGGGGGTGCCTGGGCCGCGAGTTCAAGGACGTCAACGTCGGCGTGGCCTTCGGCGACCAGATCCGGCGCGAACGTCTCACCGGCCCACCGCAGCGTAATGCCGCCGTTGCTGATGGCACCGCCGATCACCCAGAGGTCATCGGTAAGTGCGTAGCAGAACAGCCGTCCTTCCGCGTCGAAGCTCGGCTCTGGCACCGCCATCCGAACTGCGCCACTGGTCCCGAGGGACAGGCCCGCCACACCTGGAACAATCGCGCCCGTGCCGAGGTTGCCCAGCGGACCGTCAGCAGCTCCAACAGCGACGGGCAGATTGCCAGGCAGGCCGATCCTTTGTCCTGCTTCCTCGCTCAGCTTGAGCACCGTGGTAGTGGGCAACACCGGCGGCAGCTGGTCGGCCTCGATCCCGCCCAGATCCAGTGATTGAGCGTCCCACTCCCGGCTCTTCAGATTGAGCAGCCCAGTCGCTGAAGCGCTGGACAGTTCGGTGACCAGTTCGCCGGTGAGGTGATGTAGTACGTAGTCCTTGAGGCCCGCCCACCAGCGCACCTGGCCCATGAGCCGCCGTTCGTGGCGACTAAACCAGATCAGTTTGACCAGCGGGCTCATCGGATGCGCGGGGGTACCGGTGCGGTGTAGCAGCGCACGCGCGAGCCCCTGCTTGCGCAGTTCCCGCGCTTCTAAGTGCCCACGCGAGTCGGCCCAGGTCACCAGCGGTGTCAATGGGCGGTACTGAGCATCAAGCCCGATCAGACCATGCATGGCAGTGGAGAGCGAGACCGCCAGCACTTGGGCATCGCGCAGTTGAGCAACGCAGTCAGCGATTGCGCTATCGATGGCCGAAAGCACAATTGTCGGCTCCTGCACCTGCCAACCCGGCTGGGGTTGTTCAAGCGGATACTCGCGGAGCGCCCTGGGCAGCTCGGCAGCCGCGCCGTTGACGGCGAAGGCCGCCACCTTCACTGCGGTCGTACCGACATCGACGCCGATGATGACCTCAGTAGTACGGGTGTTCATGTCACTGGGACTGGATGGCGCCGGCTTGACCAATAACAGCGTCGACGAAGTCCCTATCGCCGCCGAGCCCAGGCTCCAGAACGTCCAAGACCGCAGGTACGGCCTCTCGCAGCTCACCGGAATTGGCTGCCTTCTCAGCGGCAGCAGCTCCTGGGTCCTTGATTGGAGCGCCCAGCCCGCGCAGATGCAGCACCCAGGCGGCGATGGTGGTGGCGCAGCCGATGGGCACCCGGCCTGCTGCGCGCTCGGCGCGAATCGTCGGCAGCGTGCGTACGCACTAACTTGGTTGACCCGTCCGCTGCAATCCGAGCCAGCTGATCGCCGGCCCGAGGGTTGGAGAAGCGCGTCAGAAGGGCTTCCCGGTATTCGGCGATGTCTGCGGCCGGGAGGGCTGAGATGGCGGCTCGCCTCATCCCAGAACATCTCCACCCAGGACCTGCAGCTCGGATCGGCGATGGCTTCATCGATCGTCGAGTGTCCCCGGATGCTGCCGGCGTAGGCGAGCATCGAGTGTGACCCGTTGAGCAGCCAAAGCTTGCGCTGCTCGAAGGGTTCCACCTCGGCGACGATGGTGGCACCTGCTTCCTCCCAGCGCGGCCGACCGGCCGGGAATCCACCAGAGATCACCCACTCGCTGAAAGGCTCAGTCGCTACGGGATATGCGTCGACGTACCCGCAGGCCTGCTGCACCAACGCCCGATCCTCGTCTGTAGTGCGTGGGGTGATTCGGTCCACCATCGAGGTGGCGAAATCGACCTGGGAGTTAATCCAGTCGCCCAGCGTTTCGTCTAATAGCGCTGCGAAATCTTGGACCACCGTCTTTGTGACGGCACCGTTCTCCGGGAGGTTGTCACAGGACAGGATGGTGAGTGCTGATGCTCCTGAGGTGCGCCGGGCGACCAACCCTGCCACCAGTCTGGCTGGCAGCGAGGCGACAGGGTTTCTGGGATCGGACTGCAGGGCCTCTAGATCGGAGACAATGACGTCTAGGCCAGCGTCAAGATGCCCATCGGCGCCGCGAAGGTACGCAGCCTCGGTGACGGTGATGGTGACGAGCGCAACCTCCGGCCGGCTCAGGTAGTCGAGATATGCCTCGTGATCGGCAGCGGCATGAACCGCCGAGAGTGCGCCGATCAGCTCGAAAGTGTCTCCTTCGCCGCTGCGGGTGATCAAGGTGTAGAGGCCGTCTTGAGGAGCGAGGGCGTCTGCGGTGTCGCGTCGGCGACCAGTGAAGCCGGCGATACCCCACTGGTCGGCATCCGGACTGTGGCTTGTGTACCACGCCTGATGGGCCCGGGTGAAGTTGCCGACACCGAGGTGGACCATTCGGACAGGCGCTGCTGGCGGCATGTCGGGTAGCGAACGGGACAGACGGGGAACCTCGTTGGCGGTGGTCATAGTTTGAACGCCCTCCTTGGACAGGTGACGACCAGGTCGTGCATGACGTCCATGGCCTCATCCTCAGCAAGCCGGTGCTCGGCTACCAGGTGCGCAACAAACCCTGCGTCAAGTCGCCGCGACATGTCGTGCCGAGCCGGAATAGAGCAGAAGGCGCGCGTGTCATCGATGAAGCCGGAGGATTTGTCGAAGCCGGCAGTCTCGGTGATGGCAGCACGGAAGCGGCGGATCGCTTCGGGCGCGTCGATGAACCACCAGGGAACGCCGACATAAACAGATGGGTAGAAGCCAGCGAGCGGCCCGATCTCTCTGGAGTAGACGGTTTCGTCGATGGTAAAGATCACGAGCTGGAAGTTGGGATGGGTGCCGTAGCGCATCAACAGCGGGCGCAGGGCATCGGTGAACTCCATCTGCACCGGAATGTCAGTCCCAACATCGGCGCCGTACTTTTCAAACGTCGCCATGTGGTGATTGCGCCGTACGCCGGGATGCAGCGTCATCACTAAACCGTCATCGCAGGCCATCCGCGCCATCTCCGTAACGAGATGGCGACGCAGCACGGTGGCCTCCACCTCGGAGGCTTCGCCCTTTACGAGCAGATGCGTAAATGCGCTCTGCCTCAGCCACCTCGAGCATGTCGGTGCGAGCGTCGAGGTGGCTGTGGTCGGAGGAGACGGCACCGTTGTCCTTGAAATATTGGCGACGGTTCTCCATCGCGGCGATGTAACCGTCGTAGTCACCGGTATCGATGCCGGATACCTCAGCCAGCCGGTCAACATCGGCATTCCAGTTCGGCTGCGCAGGCTCGAGGTACTTGTCGGGGCGGAAGGTCGGGATGACTCGACCCTGCCAGGTCTCGTCATTGCGAAGGAACTGGTGGGCGGACAGGTCGTCGCACGGGTCGTCGGTGGTGGCCAGCACCTCGATCTTGAACTTCTCATACAGTGCCCGCGGCTTGAACTCCGGCGAGGCGAGACAGCTGGCAATCTGGTCATAGATCTGGTCGGCGGTTTCGGCGCTCGGCCGCACCTTGACCCCGAAGATCCCAGCTAGCTGATCGTCGAGCCAGTAACGCACATGGGTGCCGCGGTAGGCGCCCCAGTGCGAACACAGGATCCGGAAGGCATCGCGTGATTGCTGTTCCGTCATGGTGTCTTGGGCCACCCCGAGCGCGGATAGTTCAACGCCGCGGGCGTGCAGCATGCGGTTGACATAGTGATCCGGGGTGATCAACAAAGAGGTCGGGTCGCTGAACGGAACATCCTCCGCCAACCACTGCGGCGGCACGTGGCCGTGCGGCGAGATGATCGGCAGGTCCTTGACGCTCTCGTACAGCTCGCGGGCGGTCGAACGGACACCAGGTTCGGACGGCAAGAGGCGATCAGGATGAAGGCTGAGTTCGGAAGTAGGGGACATGATCACCATCCTGGTGAGAACCGAGGCGGACCGACAATAGGGTGCGGTTTCAGAGATCTTTGCGCCAGCGCCGGCGCAGGGCGTAGGCAGCGGCCTTCGGCTGCCGATCGCGGGTGAAGACGCCTTTCTTGTTGCCGCCGACCCGCATGATTCCCGAGGTCGTGGCGAAATCGGCGAAGTTCCACACCTGCTCACCGACCACGGCATCGATGCGGTCGAAGACTCGATGGTTCATATCCAGGTAATCCACCTGGTACTCCTCGGTCCACGGGCTTGCATCGAGGGAATGCAATCCGGGATAGGTGTCCGCACCGTACTCGGTGATGATGATCGGTTTGCCTTCACTTGCCCAGCCTTTGAGCTCGTCTTCCCAGGCAAGTTCGGCTGCGGGAAGATCACCGGTGTTGACATACCAGCCGTAGTAGCGGTTCAACATCAACACATCGCCGAACTGGGAGACCCGGCATTTCCCGTGGGGCGCCAGCATCACGTTGACGAAGCCGACCGGCCGAGTCGGATCGGCCTCACGGGCCACGTCGAACAGCGGCTGGAAGTACTTCTCCGCTCCCTCGGTGTCCGATTCCGGCTCATTCGCGATGCTCCACAACACGACGCTTGGATGATTCTTGTCCCGGGCGATCAGCTCGCGGATGGCCTGCGCGTGCACCTCCCGGGTTGCGTCGTTGGCGGTCTCTGGCGAGAACGTCTGATAGCCCTGTCCGCCGAAGATCCCGCCGCCCAGTCCCATGTTCAAGCCGACGGCAGCCGTCTCGTCGATGATCACGATGCCCTGCCGGTCGGCGTAATCCAAAACGTCTTCGGAGTACGGATAGTGCGACGTCCGGAACGAGTTGGCGCCAATCCATTTCAGCAGCTCGAAATCGTGCACGCAGGTAGGCGTCGTTGTGGCCCTTGCCGATCACCGGCAGGTCCTCGTGCTTGCCGAAGCCGGTGAAATAGAACGGCTCGCCGTTGATCAAGAACCGAATGCCGTCCACCTTGACGGTGCGTACGCCGACGCTTTGGTGGTAGCTGTCCACGACGGTGTCGCCGCGTATCAGCTGAATCTCAAGATCGTAGAGGTAGCCGTCACCTGGTGCCCACTTGTGCACGTCAGGAACGCGCAATGTGCCGCTCGATCCGGTGGTCGTTGCGACCTCGGCTCCGTCGGCGTCCCGCAAGATCACCTTTGTTTCGACATCGTCGGCGGCTTCCGCTTCGACGGCGTAGCCGACCACACCGTCGTCGCCGTCGAGGTCGGTGGTGATCGTGATGTCGGTGATGTGCGTCGGATCGGTGGCGTAGAGCCAGACGTTCCGGTGGATTCCGGCGTAATTGAAGAAGTCGTGCCAATAGCGCTGCCGTTTACCGGCCGGGGTGTCCTCGATCACGCCCGGCGGGATCGACTGCCAATGGAGTGTGTTATTGACCAATGCCGTGATGCGCACCTCCTGCCCAGCCGCGACATGATCGGTGATGTCGGCTTCGAACGGGGTGTACCCGCCCTCGTGCGACACCACCTCGACATCGTTGACCCAAACTGTGGCCCGGTGGGTGGCCGATTCGAAGTTGCAGTACGATGCGTCGTCCCTGCCAGCCTCGCGGCACCCAAACACTGGTCTGGTACCAGACATCCCCGAAATAATCTCGAACCGTCGCATCAGCTGCGATGTCGTTGAAGCTGGCCGGCACCGCCATCGGACGAGAATCCGGCAACGACCGGTCAAACCAACGGCCTGATCGACCCTCGCCCTCGGAGTCCAGCCTGAACTGCCACAGACCATTCAGGCTCTTCCGCTCCCGGGTACTGGTGTCTTCAGGTCGCAGCATGGAGGATCCTTGCAGTTGGCTGGCTGGCGTGCTGTCACCATTCAATCGACACCGGACCGGTTGCGCCACTGTTGCGCTTGTTGCGTTGTGCAGGTTCTTGATCATCGCGGCCCGGCGAGCTAGTCGCGATGCTCTGTGGCGGTTCAGGCAACAACGGCGGTCACCTTCGCAGCCGCCCCTTGCTCTTCGCTTGATCCGGGCTATGCCCGCTCGGGGAAAAGGCCCTCGTCCCGGATCCGCTTATTCAGCTCGGATAAGTAATCCTTATCGTCGAAGTCGAACGGCACCTCCCGACCTTTCCAACTGGAGAGATGGATGGCGTTCGCAAGCCGGACGCTATTGATGCCCTCCGCCCCGGGCGCGATCAATGGCGTGCCGTCAAGAATGTTGGCCGCAAAGTTCTCCAGCATTCCTGCATGCTGCACGCCCCATTGCGCTTCGGCCTCGATGATCTCCGAGGAGTAGTACTGGGACAGATCAAGGCGGCCGCTTAGCAGTTTGGATATGTCCTGCTGATCGATGGCGTCGCTAAGCTCGCGCTCCGACCTCTTCAGCCGCGTTACCGTAGCAGTCGCGCTGTTCTCGACCACGATCTTGCCGCTATCGCCGAGGATCTCGAATCGGTCAGTGCCGACGAAATCATGAGTCGCGGTGGTGAAGACTCCAGTGGCGCCTTCGCCATAATCCACGATGGCGGTCGCCTCATCCTCGACCGCTATAGCGCGGCGGAAACCGTACGCGACCTTGGCGTACACCGACTGTGGCAGTCCGCAAATCCACAGCCATAGATCCAGCTGATGCGGAGCCTGGTTAACAAGCACCCCGCCGCCTTCGCCGCCCCACGTAGCCCGCCAGGCGCTTTGGTCGTAGTAAGCCTGCGGGCGCCACCAGGTCGTGATGATCCAGCTCGTGTGACGGATCGCGCCGATTCCACCGCTGCTGATGATCTCCTTGATCCCGCGGTACAGCGGGTTGTTGCGCTGGTTGAACATGATCGCGAAGGTCAACTCCGGCTTCGTCGCCGCGACCGCGTTCAGCTCTTCGACCTGCTTGGTGTACACGCCGGCGGGCTTCTCCAGCAGAACATGAATGCCGTGCTGTAGCGCGTCGATTCCCATCTGCGGGTGCAGATATGACGGCACACAGATGACGACCGCATCAACGCTGCCGCTTTTGAGCATCGTCAGATAATCGTCGTAGAACACTGCTGCGGGATACTTCGACTCGACGAGCTGTCGCGTCGCCGGGTTTCCGTCGCAGATGGCACCGAGGTCCATGTTGGGGACCCTGTCGCCCAAGATCAATTCAGCGTACACAGATCCTTGCGCGCCCAAGCCGACGATGCCGACTCTTGTATCAGTCATTGACCAACCTGTTGATCTCGGGCTTTACCGCCTCCGGGCCCAGACCGATCGTCACCGCTTCCAACGCTGGGATCGCCCGCTCGGACGTCCAGGTCGCCCTGCTCTGCCCATATATGGGACGGCAGCACAAGATGGCAACGATCGTTCCAGCGAATGATCACCCGCTGCTCTCGCTCGTAACCGAGGATGCCGATCGTTGCCGGGGCGAGCGCGAAGAGCCTGCCAGCCTCCGGGGGTAGGCCTAGCCAGCGCGCAGTCAGCACCCGCAAGTAGTGACCATGGGCGAACAGGACTGTGTCACCCGTGGCTGTGAGCGCCTGCGCAATCACCTTGTCCGCCCGTGCACCGACCTCCGCTGCGGTCTCACCCTTCGGTGCCCCGTCACGCCAAATTGACCAGCCCGGCACCTCTTCACGAATCTCAGCAGTTCGGCGCCCTTCGTATGCGCCGTAGTCCCATTCCATGAGATCGTCGCTGATTTCAGCATCCTCGGCCACACCTGCCAGGCGGCACGTCTCAAATGCGCGGGCTAAGGGGCTGGTCATCACTCGGACGAAAGTGCGGCCACGAAGCCGGTCTCCGAGCACCATCGCCTGCAGTCGGCCCAGTTCAGTCAGCGGGATATCCGTACGACCGGTGTGCCGGCCGTCACGAGCCCATTCGGTTTCACCGTGCCTGATCAAGATGAGGCGCAGTCCGGTCCGCTCCACAAGGACTCCTTCTCCAGTCCACGTCCAACACGCCATCTCAGCCTATGACGAGCGAGCGATCTTGGCCTCAGCGGATCTGACGACCACGGAGCCGTGCTCCTGGGGAGCAACGGGATCAACCGTCACAATCACCTTCGGGCGTAACGAGGCGATCTTGTCCTGCTGCTGCGGTGGATGCCACAGTGCTGGTATGACCAGCGCTGAGGTAAAGAATGCAGCCATGGCGGCCACGGCACCGGCAGAAACGTCGACGAACTACGGCACGGATCCGGGCGACCCGTCTCGGGCGGACATCGTGGGCGGTGTCGACCAGGAACTGTCCAGCGATGAGGTCACCGCTTTTGTAACACAGGCGCTCGCCCGCGCCGACCTTGATGGCAAGCGGGTGTGCCTGGTCGTACCGGATGGCACTCGGACGTGCCCGCTGCCCCTTCTCATGCGGGCCGCGCACTCGGCTCTCAAAGGCAGGGCGAAGGAGGTCACAGTGGTGATCGCCCTCGGCACCCACCAAGGGATGAGCGAGGACCACCTGGCGCGTCATCTGGGCTACTCGGCGGGGGCCGCAGAGGAGAGCTATCCCGGCTGGACCATCGTCAATCACGAATCCTGGCTACCGGAGACGTTCACCACGCTCGGCACGATTGGCGCGCAGCGGCTGACGGAGCTCACTGGTGGCTTGATGCGCGACGTCTCCGTGGACGTACGGATCAACCGGCATGTCGCCGACTCCGATGTTGCGATCGTGGTCGGCCCGGTGTTCCCGCACGAGGTCGTCGGGTTCTCCGGCGGCAACAAGTACTTCTTTCCTGGGGTGTCCGGCCAAGAGCTGATCGACCTGTCGCACTGGGTGGGCGCCTTGATCACCAGCGCCTCGATGATCGGGACGCGCGGGGTGACCCCGGTCCGCGCGCTGATCAACGAGGCCGCCACGCTCATTCCGGCGGATCGGCTGGCGCTGTGTCTGGTCGTGGCGTCCGGAACCGACACGCTGCATGCCGCCGCCTTCGGCACTCCGGAAGACGCCTGGGCCGCGTGCGCGGAGATCGCAGCCGAAACCCATGTCACCTACCTCGACGCTCCCGTACGCCGGGTGCTGTCGATCATGCCGACCAAGTACGAGGACATCTGGACCGCCGCCAAAGGCTTCTACAAGCTGGAGCCGATCGTCGCCGACGGCGGCGAGGTGATCATTTACGCTCCGCACATCACCGCAGGTGTCGGTGATGCATCCCCAGATCACCGAGATCGGCTATCACTGCAGGGACTATTTCCTCGGCCAGTGGGACCGCTTCAAGGACCGGCCGTGGGGGGACCTGGCGCACTCCACCCATCTCCGCGGACAAGGCACCTGGGATCCCGATCATGGTGAACGCGACCGGGTCACGGTCACTCTCGCGACGGGCATCCCCGAGGAGATCGTCCGATCGGTGAACCTCAACTATCTTGACCCGGACACGGTCGACATCGCCGCATACGAGGCAGACCCCGACACCTTCGTTGAACCGCACGCTGGCGAGGTCCTTTACCGCCTCCGGCCCTCAGGATCGGGCAATAGAAGAGGCGAACCGGACGGCCGGCAACCCTCCCCCTCCGGTCTAGACGGCTAACCCAGGGTCTCGCTGCGCTGGTCTCGACGGTACGAGGCGCGATGCGCACTTCCCTTGTTGGTGTCGCACGCTGCAACTTCGGTCCCGGCGGCGGCACGCTGGTCCTTGTTGTGTTCCTCGTCGGCTCGCGGCTGCGCTTCAGCCGACTCTGCACCCTGACCAGGGCTGCTGGATGCTCATGATCTCCTTCGACGCGGAGTGATCACGACTCCCGAAGCGGGGCTGTGGCATCGACGGATTCCACTGCCGCGTCGCTACGGTCGTCTTTTATTCCTTGGCGGGCGTGGAGCTCCTTGACGATCTCGCGGAATCGAGTGTCGGTGAGTGGATATGCGAGGAAGATGAGGGCACCGAGGAGTGCAAAGATTGCTGGGCCGAGACCCACCAGTCCTCGGATCGTGAGTAGGGCGGAATCGCTTTGTTGCGGCGCTTTGGCGACGAAGCCGCCGAAGGCGAGCGCGTAGCCTGCGACTGCCCCAGCAACCGCCTGCGAGACCTTCCGGAAGAAGGAGTAGATCGCATACGTGGCGCCCTCGGTCCGTTTGCCCGTCTTGTACTCCCCGTACTCGACCGCGTCGGCCTCAAACGCGAAAAGCAACGACATCGACAGGTTCTGGAAGAGGCCGAAGACGAAGAAGGACACGACGACGATCGGCAGGCTCGCCGGCATGAAGAAGATCCAGGTGCCCATCACGATGAGACCCAGCGCGCCGATCAGAAACGTCTTCTTCTTGCCGATCCGGGCAACGAACCGAGGCACAACAGGCACGGCTACGAAAGTGGCCAGCGACGTAGCGAGGACCATCCAGATCAGCTGAGTCGAGTTGCCAAGAATGTAAGCCGCGAAGTAGGCCTGGGACGCCTGGAGCCCGAAGATCCCGGTGAGGAAGATCAGGTTAGAAACGCACAAGATCAGCAGCGGCCGGTTCTGCCTGACAGTGTCAATGGTTTCCTTGATCGTGACCGGCTTTGCCTCGTGGGCCACCTGCTCCTTGCAGCTCGAGAAGCAGAACAAGTAGAGGGCGTACCCAATGACGGCGAACACAATCGTTACCGTCGTCAAGAATGTCTGCAGCTGCTCGGGTTGGGTCTTGTACCGGGTGATCTGAGGGGCGATCACCACGACGAGAACCAAAATGCCGAGGATCGGTCCCACTGAGCGCCAGATTCCCAGGCGCGAGCGTTCCACCGGATCCTGGGTCATGGCGGTCGCCAGTGAACCGTACGGGATGTTGACCAAGGAATAGAGGAAGCCCAGCAGCGCGTAGGTGACGTAGGCGTAGATGTACTTGGCGGTTGTGCTGTCGAAGTTCGGGACGCTGAACAAGGCGATACTGGACAGCAGCAGCGGAAGGGAGGCAAACAGCAGGTATGGCCTGAACTTCCCCCAACGGGACCTGGTGATGTCGACCAGACGCCCGGCCGCGAGGTCAGCGAAGGCGTCCCAGACTCGTACGACAAGGAACATCGTCGCGATCGCAGCCGGATTCAGCCCAACGACGTTTGTGTAATAGATCAGCAAGAACAGCGCCTGCAGCGAGAACGCCAGGTTGTTGGCCAGGTCACCGGCGGCGTAGCCAAAATAGTTGCGTAGGGTCAGCTTCTTCACTGAAGCTCCTTAGCTCGTCGGGAAATGCCAGCTAATCCATTCGCTCAGCGCGAGCGGCATCATGCGGTGGGTTGAACGGCCCGCGCCGCCTTGGCCTGGTACGCCGAAACGATGACATCAACAGCCGTGTCGAGGTCGAGCACTCCTGTATTGACGACCAGGTCATAACGATCAATGCTCATGGGATTCCAGTAGTAGAACCTCTCTGACATTTCAGCGCGTATCGAATCCTCGTTGCGCTGCCGCCGTGCCGCGTGGGCCAAATCGAGCCCTTCTTCCCGGGCAGCGCGGGCGATACGGACCTCAACCGGGGCGTCGAGCTGCACATGCAGCGCGGTCGGGATGTCGCCGAGAATAAGGGCGCCATTGCGACCAAGCATCACCACACCCCGGGCGCCAGCTTCCTTCACAAGCCGGGTGTTCTCCTCAACCATCTCCGCATCATCGGCCTGGGCCAACGGGATACTTCGGTCGTCCAGAACTGTTGCACCAGAGGCAAAGCGGCCCAGGAACCGGGCCAAGCCGCTTCCTTGATCACCGGCCCTGCCGCCGCCCGGATACTTGGCGCTCTCAATGTCAGCGGAGGAGAACGCCTGATCCATCCACTCAACGCCAAGTGCCTTGGCAACCCTCGGACCGATGGATCGGGCGCCAGCACCGTACTTCTCGAACAGTGTGACGACGGGTGGTGTCATGTGGCCCCCTTTGGTATGGGCGCGCCGGAAATGAGGTGATCTTGACAGTCAAGCAGCCGATTTCCTCCCGGCGCAATAAGCCGTGCCACCTACAGCATCCCGTCGACGTCTTTTGCGCTAAACCGGTCTGTCTAGGCAAGGTGCAGCCAATGGGCGGCGTCAACAGGGTTGGTCATGTCGGCCTTTTCGGCAAGAGCTTCTCGCTGTCGAGTGTCAGTTTGTCGGGGCGGCCGAGCAACCGCAAGAGCAATCGCGCGGACGCGTCTCTATATTGAGCGAGTACTCGACGCCCACTGAGGGAGGCCGACCTTGTCTGAAACCACATTCGCCTGGCAAGACACTTCTCTGTCTGCTCGCGAGCGAGCCAAGAAGCTTGTCGAGGTAATGACGCTGGAGCAGAAGATCGCTCAGTTACACGGCGCCATGGAGACCATCGACATTTACGCCCTGAGCGCGCAGGCTGCCGAATCCGGGGCGGACATGGATCAGCTTGCCGCGCAGATTCAGATCGAGCGGCACGTGCCAGCGATAGAGGAGCCGGGCATCCCCCGCTTCCGGATCACGAACGGCCCGGTGGGTGTCGGCATGGGTGACGGTACGCCGAGTCCGCCGGCCACGTCCCTGCCAATGACCATCGGCCTGGCCGCCGGTTTCGACCCCGACCTGGCGCATGCCTACGGTGACATCATCGGTTCTGAGACGGCGACGCTGGGCCAGCACGTTCTCGAGGGCCCCGGAGTGTGCCTGCATCGGACCACGATCGCCGGTCGCAATTTTGAGTACTTCTCCGAAGATCCCTATCTTTCCGGGGCGATGGGGGTCGCGGTGACCAAGGCCATCCAGGCTCACGGTGTGATCGCCATGGGCAAGCACTACGTGGTCAACGATCAAGAGTACGAACGGTTCCGGACCAGTGTTGAGGTGGATGAGCAGGTCTTGCGAGAGCTCTATCTGCTGCCGTTCGAGATGTTGGTCAAAGACGCCGAGATCGCCGCGATCATGAGTTCCTACAACCGCGTGCGGGGCGTCTACGCCACCGAATACCGATATACATTGACCGACATTCTGCGTACCGAGTGGGGCTTCGATGGTTACGTCCAGTCCGATTTCTGGTCGTGTCGCTCCTGTGCGCCGTCGCTCAACGCGGGCATGGACCATGAAATGCCGGATGCCAAGTGGCTCAACGAGGCGAATGTCAAGGCCGCCCTCTCCGACACCAGCCTCGAGATCGAGACCGTTGACCGTGCGCTGGTCCGCCGCTACACCCAGATGTTCCGATTCGGACAATTCGAGCGCCCATACCAACGCGGCGAGATCGACGCACAGGCCCACGGCGCTATCTCCCGAACCATCGGCTCGCAGATCGCTGTTCTACTCAAGAACGAAGACAGATTGCTGCCGCTGGATCCCAATGCCGGATCCATCGTCATCATCGGCCAGTCCTCGTTCGTCGACGAGGCCTGCCTGGGCGGCGGCGGCTCGTCGAAGGTGGTCCCGTTGTACACCGTGCCTCCGCTGCAAGGCATGCAGGACGTGCTCCGGGAGCTCGGCTCATCTGCAACGGTGAAGAAGGTGACAGTCGCCGACGATCTGTCCAACCTGGACGAGGCAAAGACTGCAGCTAAAACGGCCGACGCGGTCGTACTTATGGCAGGCCTGGTGGCGACCGAGGGCGCCGACCAGCCAGACGCAAACATGCTCAATGACCAGAACCGGATGCTAGACGAACTGCTGGGCATCAACCCGAGCACGGTCATCGTGATGAAGGACAGCAACCCCGTGCTAATGCCGTGGATCGACAAAGCCCCCGCGGTGCTGGAGGCCTGGAACCAAGGAACCGAGGATGGACACGTCGTCGCGGACCTACTGTTCGGCGTCGTTAATCCCTCCGGCAAGGTGCCCACGTCGTACCCGCGGTCCGAAGACGACACCCTGTACGCCGGCAAACCCGAGCGATACCCGGGCACGGACGAGGGTGCCGGCTACCCGGTGATCCGCTATTCCGAAGGGTTGGAGATGGGGTACCGCTGGTTCCAAGCACAAGGCATCGAGCCGCTGTTCGGCTTCGGCTTCGGCCTGTCCTACACCACGTTTGACATCACTGACGTTTCGGTAGACGCGCCAGATGGCGCAAATGCCCCGGTCATCGTGACTGGGTCGGTGACAAATACTGGCCCTGTGGCCGGCGCCGAGGTGGTGCAGGTGTATCTAGGGGTACCCGTGGACGGACAACCGCCCAAGCGACTCATCGGCTTCCAGAAGGTGTTCGCGGAGCCTGGGGAGTCGAAGCCGGTGACGATTACCATCGATCCGGCGGCGACGAACCACCCGTTCAGCGTCTGGGACCACTGCACCCAGAATTTCGTGATCAAGCCGGGGCAGTACAGCGTCTATGTCGGCAACTCCGCCGACAACACTCCGCACACCAGCACACTCACCGTTGCAAGATCCGCCTGACCGGCTAGCGGCCGGCTCCGGTTTACCGTCGATGCAGCGGGAGAGCCGGGGCGATGATCGGTTTGCCGTTCTCAGCGATCATCAGCCGCCGTTCCTGCAGCCGTCGGATCTCTTCGGGGCGGATGATCGCAATGTCTTCCCCAAAGAAGGTGCGCCCGGCCATGGTGCCGGTTTGTCAGGTCCTCCCGGAGACTGGGTCTCGCCGACTAGGTCGGTGATCTCCTGGTTGAACGCGCCATCCTTCGAGCCGCCGAACATCACCAACACATTGGTCACCCCGAACAACACCCGGGCTCCCTGATCCCGAAGTTCTTGCGGAAGGTCTAATCGATCCATGTGCGGACGACCATGACGATGTTTCCCGCAATCAGGGACGCCGCTCGGCGAATCGCTTGGAAGTCACCGGACAAAGGACCCGAGGAGTTGGGTACGAGGATGGGGACGCTGATGCGGTTTCTGGATCACCGTGAGCGCCCGCACGATCCGCTCGGCTGCTGGCTCGACCAGTGGCCCAGCCTCGGGAGTGGACCGAAGTCGTAGAAAGGCCCAACATCACCCCCAACCCAGAGAGCGTTGGGCCGTCACCTGCCTCGAGAACGTCAGCGCCGGCAGCACCCTGCCCACCACGAGACCGACCAAGGGGGCGACTTCGAACTTGATGCCCCTCCTCGCGTCTCGTCCTCGGTCTGGCTAGGGTCCCCGGGTGCGGATGCGATAGACCCTTGCTGTGTCTGATGCCTCCGTGCTGCTGGTCTTGGACCTTGCGGGGACGTTCGCGTTCGCGTTGAACGGTGCGTTGACCGCCGTCCGTGTCGCGCATCTGGACATCGTGGGGGTCATCACCCTCGGCATGATCACCGCAGTTGGTGGGGGCATCATTCGCGACGTCTTGCTTGGCGCCCTGCCGCCGGCCACGTTCGTCGACTGGCGTTACCTTGCCGTGGCTGCTGCCGGAGGGTTGATCGCGTTCTTGTTCGGTCGCTGGCTGACTCGGTTCAGCAGCGCGATCGATGTGCTGGACGCCGCCGGGCTGAGCCTGTTCGCGGTCACGGGAGCGGGCAAGGCGCTCGAGCTGGGGGTCGGCCCGGCGCAGGCAATCATCCTCGGCGCGGTCACCGGGGTAGGTGGCGGAACGGTCCGGGACGTGCTGATCCAGCGCGTTCCCAGCGTCTTGAGCAGCGGACTGTACGCGATCCCGGCTCTGGTCGGCGCTGCGCTGGTCGTGGCCGCCGACAGCGGCGGTGTCCACAACGTTCTCGGCGTACCTGCGGCGCTAGGTGCGGCCCTGGTGTGCTTCCTGATCCGAATGGTCGGTCTGCATTTCGGCATCGACGCACCGAAACCGCCCGGGAACGGGCGCGATGGATCCGAAGCGGCAGGCGATGACAGTGGTTAGCGGAGCCGGGCGAGAGCGGCGACGCCCAGCGCCTGGGTCCCAGTGTCCAAGGTGGGATGAAGAATTGGTGCGAGCGGATGCCTGTCGGGGTTCTATCGAGGCAGTCGACGACCAGACGGCGGATCTCGTCTCTTCGGGCGCTGCTCCACCGCAAGATCAGCCGGCCCGCTGGTAGAGGTCGGGCAACTGGTCGCCCGCGGTCATGAGTGCGGCGAGGGTCGGGGATGAACTGCGGCGCCGGAAGGCCAACGCAGATTCTTCCCAAGCGGGATTCCCGGTCAGTCAGACTGCTATTCAATCCGTCCAGCACCCGGCGGTCATCTGGGTACACCCACGGAGCTCACTTGCGCCTGCCGGCGCATAATCAGGCGTACCAGAGATCCCGCGGGTGGCTTGTCCGGTGCACCCGGAGTGCCTCGACTGCTCGGGCTGGCAGCTCGAGAGCGCGGCGGGACTGCCTCGTCTTGGTCTCCCCCGGCCCGTACCGAGCGCCACAGCGCTACCGCCCCGGCTACGCCGCTCGGCCACCACCCGATCTCCCCTCGCTCAACAGCAACGCCAAATAGGCCCTGCACTGACGCGCCGCGCGTTCATCCCTATGCGCCGGAATGCTGGTCCACGAGGCGACGCAGCCGGGTCGCTGCCCCCGGATCTTCGGCAGCCCGGCAGATGACCGCACACGCAGTTTCCTCGCCCGGGTCGCCGGGTTCTGCGGTCCAGGTCTGATGTCTAGTTCGGATACTGGCGGCGATACTCGTCCACGGCGGTGGGCAGAGTCGGGTACATGTTCTCCTCATCGATCACCGCTGCCACCCCGTGGTTCTTCATCGGGATGAGGACGTCGTTCTTGACCCGGGCCAGCCATAGGTCGATGTCATCGGCGGCCAACCTGTCGTGCAACTTCTCCAGGACGTTCAGCGCGGTGGTATCGAGTTCGACATTGGCCTCCATGTTCAGGATCACCACCCGGGTATCCGGTTCGAGAGCGCCTGAGACCTTGTAGAAGAAGTCGTACGCGTTCATGAAGAACAGGGGTGCGTCGTAGCGGAAGACCAGAAGTCCGGGGATTGTGGTGTAGGCCTCGTGGTCGTCGATGTCGTGCATCCCGGCCTTATCCGGGACGAATCCCAGGACACCGTCATGCGGGCGGGACAGGCGGGCTATGAACTCAATAATGGACAGGGCGATCGCGATCAGCAACACCCGGCAGGATTCCGAAGATCACCACACTGACTGCGCACGCCGCCGCAATGGCCACCTCGGAGAGCCGGAATCGGGCCAGCAGTATCCACTCACGGGGCTGCAGCAAGGTCAGGGCGGCGTAGACGATCACGCCGGCCAGTGCGGCCACGGGAACCACTGCGATCACGCCGGGTAGCAGCAGCGGCCCCGCGATGACCACGACGACCACGAAGAGCGAGTAGAAGCGGGTCGTTGAGCGGGACGCATAGGCCAGCGCCGTCCGTGAGGAGGAGGCGGACATCGGGTAGCCGCCGACGACGCCTGTGGCCAACTGGGTCGCTGCCAGCGCGCGCATCTCCGAGGAGGCGTCGGGCATGGCCTTGCCTGCGAATGCTCGTGAGGTGATCATCACGTCGGTGAACGAAACGATGGCGATGCTCACGGCCGGGACCAGCAGTGCGGCGATTACCTGCACCGAGAGGCCGGTCAAGTCGACCACGGGCAGCTTGAGGCTCACCGGACCGATCTCGGGTACGTCCATGAATTGGCCCATGATGGTTGCCGCCACCAGCCCGATCAGCGGCCCGGGGATCCGGTTGGAGATCCTCCGGCAGGCGAAAGCCACGATGACCACGATGGCGGCGATGGTGACCGTCTGCCAGTTGGGCACGTGCCACTGCGAGCTCACCAATGCGGCGATGCTGCCGGTGTCCAGGTCGTACCCGAGAATTTTCGGCAACTGCGAGATGATCATCAGGATGGCAACCCCGGTCAGATAGCCGGTGAGGAGGGGGTTGGACAGCAGGTCGGCCAGGAATGAGGCTCTGATCAGCCAACCGATGCCCAAAACGATCCCCACCAGCGCCGTGGTGACTGCCAGCGCCGTAGTCCATGGGACGTTGTAGGCGGTGGCGACCGGTGCCACGGCGGCTGCCGCCATCAGCGCGACGGTCGACTCGGGTCCCAGGGACATGTAGGGGTTGCGTCCAAGGAGCATGTAAACGACCAGCGGGACCGCGGCGATCGTGAGGCTGGTGGACGGGGAGACGCCGGCCAGGGACCCGTAGGCCATAGCCTGCGGGATGAGGTACGCACCCACCGACACTCCGGCGACAATGTTAGGGCCGGCAATAATCTCCCGCAGTTGGTGGCGAAGCTTCGCCGGTGTGCGCGCAGTCCGCCGATCGCGGCTTGTCACCCAGGCAGATTAGCGTTCATTGGCCTGCAAGCGTTGGTTAGGGGCCGAACATCGGCCGGCTGCGGCGGCTTGCCATAGCCCCTGACGTAACGCCAGCTGTGTACCAGCTGTAGTTCCGCCCGACGCCGCTGTAGAGCCGCCAGTTGTAGGCCGCCAGATCTATGACACTTCCAGGAAGGATCAACTGCGGGAGATGACCGCGGCGACGCCGTCAGCAGCACTGACCTGTGCAGGGACGTAGCTCGACACAACGCGCGGACCGTCGGCGATGATCGAGTGTCACCACTGCCGTTGCACACGATGGCGGCGGTGGTTGCCGTCAGCATGCTCTGTGCCCAGGCCTGCACCACGAACCCGCAACACGTGGCTGCCAGAGCCAGGTAGATCACGGACCACCAGGTCGTCGCGGTCGGCGGTGGCTCCAGTCCACCCTCGGCGAAGGCCACGACCGCGCACAGGGCTGCCGCGACGCCGACCGAGGATGTCGTCAGTCCGATCGCGTTGACGGGAGTGGCCCACCGGCTCAGCGCCGAGATGTGTAACGCGAAGCAAGCGGCCCCGGCGACTGTGAGCACAGCCCCGGGGCCGAAGCACAGCGGCCCCGGCGACTGTGAGCACAGCCCCGGGGGTCACGGTGGCGCTGCGCAGCATCAGCAGCGCTATGCCAGCGGTCGAGACTCCGACTGCGACCCAGCCTGGCACCCCCGACGCGCTCCTTGAACCAGCCCGCGGCCACCAGCGGCGGTTGCGCCGACCAGCGCCAGGGTCGCCACGAGCGTCTGCGTCCTCTTCGGCGCCGGTGTGGGCACGTCTCCATAGTCAGGCGCCGAAGGAGCTGACAACAAGGATCGCTCCGAGTGGAAGCGTCTGGTGGAGCGCTCCGGGGCGCTGAAAGTCCAGCTCTTGGCACGATTTATCCGATGCGACCCGGATCCGCCCGAAACGACGGCCAGGTCGACCACACGGTCGCGACCAACCTGGTGGGGTCGATCCAGCTCATCCGCTCTGCCCTCCCTCACCTCAGTTCCCAAGGTGGCGGCCGCATCATTCAGATCTTCTCCCGCGGGGGAGGTCGCGTTCCCGGGAACTCGATGTACCACGCTGCGAAGGTTGGTATCGAGGGTCATGGAGTCGGTCGCCCAGGAGGTCGCGCCGTTTCGGGACCCGCATGACGATCGTGGAGCCAGGAGGAGCCCGCTCGGAGTCCGCTACGGCAGCGCCCAAGTCGCCAAGCTCATGCCCGTCCACGACCGACCCTCCGGCCTTCTCTGACTCTTGCCGACCAGGTGAGCAGGCTCTCTATTACCTGATAGCCGGCTCCCACGCGACTCCTGCTCGAGATCGTGCATCGCTCATAGCTGCGACGAGTTGTCGTGATGTCTGAACGGGCATCACCGATGCTCTTACGACCGGTCAGCACTTTGAACAGGCTGGCTTCATCTGTTTGCTCAAAAGACCAATATCGTTAACCTGTTGTTCACCCGACTCAGCTCCCGGTAGGCGTCTAGGTGAGCGAGGGTTCAGTGATTTCGCGCTGGAAGGTTGGATTCGCGTATCTCATGACGCACACGATCAGCGCAGACGAGGTCCCGGCAGATCTCCCACCCGAGCAGATGCTCGCCAAAAAGCTCGCCAATCTTTCCAACGACTTGCGCGCCCAACTCGAGGGCCAAGGCCAGGTCCTATGACCTCGTCGGTCGGGCACAGGATTCGCCAGGGACTGCATCGCCGCCTCCCTATCCTGACCTGGCTCCCCCTGTATAAGCGCGCACGTCTGCGTCCCGACATCGTGGCCGGCGTGGTCGTCGCCGCCCTCGCGGTACCGCAGTCCCTCGGGTACGCGTCCATCGCTGGGGTGCCTGTTCAGGTGGGGCTATACGCCGTCCCTATCGCCCTCCTGGTTTATGCTGCGCTCGGCTCCTCGCCGCAGTTGATTGTCGGACCCGTGTCCACCGTCTCGGTCTTATCCGCGACGCTTGTCGCAAGCATGCATCCGGCCAATGTTGCCCAGGCGGTCACTTACACGTCGGCCATCGCACTGGCGGCGGGCGCCGTCTTGGTTCTCGCCGGGTTCCTCCGGGTGGGCTGGGTCGCGGAGTTCCTGTCCAAGCCCATCGTCACTGGTTTCGTCTTCGGCCTCACCATCCTGGTGATCATCGGTGAGCTACCCAACCTGCTCGGCATCCCCGTCACGCCAGGCGACGTGCTGCACCGAATATCCGGCTCGGCACTCAATATCGACCAAATCAAACCGCTGACGGCCGCGGTGGGTGTCAGCACACTGGCGGTGCTGTTCATCGGGTCTCGCCTATTGCCGCGGGTGCCGTGGGCGCTGGTCGTCCTCGTCCTTGGGCTCGCGGCCTCGTACTGGCTCGACCTCGCTGCTCGCGGCGTGGCCGTCGTCGGTCCGGTGCCAAAAGGGTTGCCCACACCCACCATCCCGGTCGTGCCGCTGAATCGGCTGGTCGACGTCGCCCTCGCCGGGGCCGCCATCGCAGTCGTCGGTCTTGCCGAGGGGTTGAGTGCCGGGCGACTGTATGCCACTAAGGGTGGCTATCGACTGGACACCGACCAGGAGCTCATCGCCGCCGGCGGCGCGAATATCGGCTCGGGCCTGTTCGGTGGCCTGGGGGTGGCCGGAAGCCTGTCCAAGACCGCCGCAGTGGATCGTGCGCGCGGCACGTCGCAGGTCAGCGGTCTCTCGGCCGCGGCCATCGCGATCGTCGCGATCCTCCTCGTTGCGCCGGCCCTGTCCATCCTGCCAAAGGCGGTCCTCAGCGCCATCGTGATCAACGCCGTATGGGGGCTCCTGGACCCGGCCGCCATACGCCGCTACATGAAGGTACGCAGGAACGACGGCATCGCTGCCCTGGTGGCCGCCGGCGGCGTGCTCATCGCCGGACCCATGCTCGGCCTGGTGATTGCAATAGGGCAGTCCCTTCTCGGAATGGTGTACCGGTCGAGTCGGGTGGATGTGGAGGTTCTGGGCAAGATCCCGGGCGAGAAGGCGGCCTGGGGCGGCGTGCGCCAACATCCGGAGCGCACCACAATCCCTGGCATCGTGGTGCTCCGGGTCGACGTGTCGCTGTTTTGGGTCAACGCCGCCGAAGTGCAGGAGGCGATCCTCCAGGCGGTCGATGCAACACCGGATACCAAGGCGCTGATCCTGAACCTGGAGTCGACCGACCAGCTCGAAACGACCAGCGCCGACATGTTGTCCGAGCTGCACGAGCAGCTTGCCGAACGCAACATCGACCTGTACCTCGTGCGGATACGGTGGCCGGTCCGGACCGTCCTCGCGCATTCAGGGCTTCGCGCACGGTTAGGCGAGGACCACCTATGGCACAACGTCGCCCAGGGGATACGGGAGGCCCGCCGGCAGCACGGGATTGAGCGTCCCGGGCAGCCGGAACCCGAGCCGGTCGTGGAAGAGGCGGAGGAAGAGATCATCGCGACGCCAACGTTCGAAGACGAGCCGTGGAGCGAAACGCCTCGCCGCTTTCCCTGAAATCGTCGGGCTGGCGAGACTTGAACTCGCGACCCTTACTACTTTATCTAATTCTTTTTTTCTGTATAACTCTTTTCTCTTTCTCTCACACACTCCCCCAATCAGATCTCTGGCTCTGGCCTCACACAGCACGTTCCTACCCAACTCGGCACACTACACACTTACCCGGCGGCCGAGACCTGAGACCTTCTCGATTTCACGGATTTGAAGGTCCCCTTCTATGAGAAGTGCTAGTGGAACTGCGGAACGATCAGGTAGATCCCGAAGAGTACGAGTAGTGCGGCGATGCCGATCAGGAGATAGCCGAGGGAGACGGTTGCGGTACCGGACCCGCCCTCGTTGGACTTGATCTTGGCCGCCGAGACTAGACGTATGCCGCCGGCTAGCAAGATGGTGAAGATCACCGACGCCGTTATGGACACGACAGCCACGATGGCCAAGGCAGCCCAGTCGATGTGCATCAGGCGGCGCTCTTCAATTTGGCCTTCTTGGCCTTCTTCTTCTTCTTCTGGGGCTTGGGAAGGGCCTCTAGCCGCGGGTCATCGGGGTAGATGGTGGTGGGCGCAACGGCAGCAAACACCAGGACTTCGTGGCTGTCGGTGACATTGGCGTGGGTGATCCGGTGGCGACGAGAGAGGACATAGATTCCCAGGCAGGTCCCAGCGAGGAGCACCAGTAGCGCGCTGATGCCCCAGACGCCTTGATCGGCAAGCAGCGCAGCCAGGCCGCCGACCAGAGCCGCTCCGGGTAATGTCAGAAGCCAGGCGAAGACCATCCGGCGGGCAACGCTCCAGCGAACCTCGGCTCCTCGGCCCACCCCAGAGCCCAAGATGCTGCCGGTACTCACATGCGTGGTGGACAGGCCAAACCCGAAGTGAGCCGATGCGAGAATCGTCGCGCTGGTTGCGGCGCCAGACGCCGCGCCCTGGGGCGTCTCGATCTCCACGATCCCTTTGCCCATCGCCCGCATGATGCGCCAGCCACCCGAGTAGGTGCCTAAACCGATGGCCAGAGCCGAGATCATGATCACCCACAGCTGCGGCCCGGTGCCGGCTGCCTGCAGGTTGGCGGCGATCAGCACCAAGGTGATCACGCCCATTGTCTTTTGACCGTCGGATGTTCCGTGGGCCAGCGCGACCATCGATGAAGTGAACGCCTGCCCGTACTTGAACCCAGTCCCGGTGTGCACACTCGGCGTCGGTCTGGTGATCCGATACGCCAGCCGCGTGGCCCAGGCAGCAGCGACCCCGGCAACCAACGGCGCGACGATGGCAGGCAGCAAGACCTTGGACACGATCACCCAGCCGTGCACCGAGGCGATCCCGGCGCCGACAATGACCGCCCCGATAAGGCCGCCGAACAGGGCATGGGAGGAACTCGACGGCAGGCCGAAAAGCCAGGTCATCAAATTCCAGACAATCGCACCGATCAACCCAGCCAAGATGATCGAAGCCGTGATCAGCTGGTCGTCAAAAAAACCACCGGAGATCGTCTTTGCGACCGCGGTGGACAAGCAAGCACCGACCAGATTGAGAAAGGCGCCAAGGATCACCGCCGTCCGCGGTCGGATAGCACCGGTGGCAATCGGCCCGGCCATCGCGTTGGCACTGTCATGGAATCCGTTGGTGTAGTCAAAAATCAGGGCCACGGCAATAACCGTTACGACAATGAAAAGCTCTGCCACATCAGTCCCCATCAAGAACGGGTGGTTTAGTGTCGGTGAGCACCCGGCAAAAAACGTTCAAACCTAGCCGCCGAGGTGAACAATAGATAAAGAAATCGCGACATGAATCCGGCCAACACCAGTCTCCCCAACAGCCAAACCAACACACAAGGGACCTTCATCCCAACGTTCGTCGACGGAAGTCACCAACGGCGGGGCGGGCGTCAGCTTCTGGCGGTCGCTCATGCGGCTCCACGTGATCGACGAGTCCACCTGGACCTGTACCCCGACGTTGCGGGCGAGGGCACCCGGCTGTTCGACGACGTCCCCAAGTCCTACCAGCTCTGATCTCCAGCACCGCGTTCAGCAACGGACCGTCGGGCTGCAGTACCGCCGGCACCGCTAACCCAGCGGCCGACATGCACGACGAGTGGCAATCAGGCGAGCACCGCTACCGGTCCGAGGGGTCCATGACCCAACCGCTGAATCGAATGCTGCCGAACTCGATCAAGTCTGTGCCCGATCGGCCTACTCCCAATATGGCCCGGGCTCCGCGACGACTTCGGGCGCCACCATGAGCACGCCGTGTGTCTGCCTCATCACAGCGCGGGCAACTGACCGGGTCCAGTCTTCCCAGGTACGCCGGTGCGGGTGGCCAACTACCAAGACCGCCGCCCAGCGGGACCACCGTACGAGCTGAGCGTCGGCATCGCCAGAGACAATCGCGGTCGAGACCGCGACCTCAGGATGGTTTTGCTGCCATTCCGCCTGCACAACGTCAAGATCGAATTGGGCCGCGTCAACCTCGTGATCCGACGCGCCTATGGGCTGCGCGTGAAGCACAATCAGTCGAGCGTCACGCAGCCTTGCCTCCTCGAATGCCAACTTCAGCGCAGGCTCTGGCGCCGTCTCGAGATCAAGTGCGACGATCACTGGCAGCCGCGGCCGAGCATAGCGAGGTCGCCAATTGCCGGGAACGACGACCAATGGGCATGGGATGTGATCGACAACTCGAGAGGTGACGGCGCCCAAAAACAACCGCTCGATCCAGGACACATTATCGCGACCCAATACCAACACAGCTGCCTCGCGCGCATACTCTTCGAGTACCTCGACAGCATCGGCCGGCTCGGCCTTCATAGATACCTGCACCTGAGGCGGAATGACGAGTTGCGCCGATACCGCTGCGAGGAGCTTCTCCGCCACCGTCCGGGCTTCAGACAACGCGTGCATTCTGTCACCAACCCGAGTAGATGGTGGTTTGAAGGCGTGCACCAGTACGACGTCACCGCCACGAAGCTCAGCCGCCTTGACGGCGTAGTGCGCGGCTGCCAACGACTCTGCCGAGGCGTCCACGCCTGCCACCACCAGCGTTGTACCCGCTGCCGGCGGCTCCTCGATCATTCCCTCTTCAACTTGGATCGCGGCGGCCAGGTCTTGTTCGGTTCCGCCGCCGGTTGCCAGCTCCGCGGTGTCGGGAACCTCGACGCGGTCAAAGGACGGAGCCGGAACTGCGACGACCGGACAAGAAGCATGGCTCAGGGAGTAGTGACTCACCGAGCCCGTCAGCAGCCGCCCTAGGCCAACGTATTCCCGAGTACCGACGACAAGCAGCCGCGCGCCATCCGACTCCTGAACCAGAACCTGACCGGCATCTCCGCTGGCGAAATTCAGGACCCAGTCGGGGCTAGGAGATACAGCATCGAACACCGCAGTGATCGCCCGTCGGTAAGAGTCTTCAACTTCCTCGCGGGTCAACTCCCTGAAGTTCGCGGGCCCGGGAAAACCAGCCGAGCTGAGCCCGTACGGCCAATCAAGCACGTGCACCGCTCGGAGTACGGCACCGACGCTTTTGGCCTGCTCTGCCGCCCAATTCAGTGCAGCCTTACTCGATGGCGAATCGTCAAGTCCCACGACGATCTCATTCTTCATTGCCACTCCATCCCCTAAGGCATCCGTGACAATGCACCTGCCAGCCGTATGGATTACGGCGACGGCCCGGGCCGACGCACACGGGTTCATACGGCGGCGGTTGGCCCCCAATCCACCAGCGAGCGCTGACTGGGCACCTTAGCCCGGATGTGCCGATCGTAGCGGTGTTCGGCGGGAAACTGCCGTCAGCCAGCCGCTTACTCTCTAATAAATCGAGCGTCTCCGAGCAGCGCTGCTCACCGGCCGTTGCGCCTGCGCTAAGGGTGCGACGCCGTCATTCACGCGGCTGCCTTGTACTCCCTCAATGCACCAGTCGGGTCCCGTCCTCTGACGAAATATTACGGGCCGGTTCAGCCGCTGAGGAGGTTCCGCCGCTCCGGCCGGTTCGCCAAATCGGGTGACGGCCATGATGAGAGAGCAGGAGCTGCAAGGCCACTTCGTTAGGCAGGACCCCATTCTGTGGCGGCGTCAGGCGGGACTCCGCTCCGCGGCAGCCCTTCCAACGATGCGATGAGCGCTACGCCCCGGCCAGGCCGCCGGTAGCCCAGAACGGGCCCGCTCGTGGGACGAAGGGCTTATAGCCAGCCGCGCGCGGCGCCGCTGTCTCGTAGGCCCGCCCAATCAGCCCTCGCGCGCTCCGCTACCTCAAGGCGTGGGCACCTCACTCGGGGGCTTGTACAGCTCCTGGACAGCAACGTCGATGTCGCCTCCGCCCAATTCGACGGGCTCCATGTACAAACGCCCCTCGACGACCAGGCCGTCACGCACGACATAGATCGTGACCCCGCACATCGCGAACGCTGAGCCGTCGGTGTGGTGGCCGCGCCAGTAGGACTCGCCCCACTCGGTCTTCCCGTTCACAGCGGATGCAACCAGCTCCGAGGAGAAGTCGGGCACACCCTCGAACACCGATAGCCAGTTCTGCAGCACCTGCGCACGCCCGACGAAATCACGACCGGGTCTGTCCGATCAATGGTGTAAGTGGCGGTTTCATGATCATTTGGTCTTCGTCGGTGTTCCGCTTCAAACCTTTCTGGCATGCCGGTTGTGGGGGCATGATCGGCGTCTGATCAGGAAGTGAGGCGATGGTCGACCGCCGACGATCCCGCCAGAGAAAGACCCGGATCGTCCTAGCGATCTTGGCTGGGGAGATGTCGATCGCTGAGGCAGCGCGGAAGGAGACGGTTTCCCGAGCAGTCGATCGTCCGGTTGAAGGCGGAGTTCATCGAGGCCGACAGGACCGCTTTGGTGGCGGGCCGGTCGGGGCCCTCAAGCCGGGAGGAGCAGCTAGGCGGCCGCCGCTCGACGTCATCGAGGGCGGTAAGAATGCCGGTTGAATGCAGTCCGACTAGGTCGGATGGGTTGGAATGTATTTGGTTCGGCTGGCGAGATTTGAACTCGCGACCCCTTGGGCGTTGGGCCCAGATTGGGCCCAAGTTCGGACCTAAACTCGTTCATGCCTATCCGTGGGCCCAGTACGCGCGTTGCATCCTGACCTGCGCAGCACGAGCAGCCATCGCAGCGTCTCCCCAGTCCCGATAGCGTTGAGCAGTTCGGAGTAGCGTGGCCATCATGGCTACCAAGAAGCGGTGGAGCGACTTCAGTGGCGGTCAACGAGCGGCCATCCTCGTCGCCTCGGCCATTGAGGTGGTATTGACCAGCGTCGCGTTGGCGGACTTAGCCCGGCGTCCGCGCGTGCAGGTGCGAGGCCCCAAGCCTTTATGGGTTCTGGGTTGCGTTTTTCAGCCTGTCGGGCCTATCGCATACCTCGTGTTTGGTCGTCGCTCGTCCTGACCTGTAGGTGTGTCCCGCTCGCCGGCGACGAAGTCTACAGGCGCACAGGTGCAGCCACTTCGGCTCCGCCCGTGACTGCCCGCACGCCTGCGTCCAGCAGGCCAGCCGAGAATTCTCCGGTCTAGGTCTAGGTCTAGGTCTCGGCCTCGCCCTTGCTTGCGGAAGTCCGGTGAAGCCGGGACCAAGCCGGCTCCCGTTCCCCGACCAGTTCCAGCTCATCAGGTGGGCCGTTTCTCGGGCGACATAGACCCGACGAACGAGCCGTCGCGCTCGACGGCGTCGCCCAGGGTCTCGTCGATGCCAACCGCATGAAGCGCGAACAGGCTCCCGGCACCGGCGGAACGCAAGATGATCAGGCAGCAACTGCTAACCACAGAGGAGCTAGCTAAGCGGCTGCGCGTCAACCCGTGCCCGGTTCGGCGGTGGCCGAGGCCCATTCCCGAGGCTCTGCACGGGCGAGTGCCGTATCCGCGGTGACCAGCCTTGATGGTCGACTAGGAGCTGTCGGCCGCGGCGTGGGCCTCCTCGAGATCTTCATCGGCAACCTCGTGCGACTCGGCGGCTCCACCCAACTCAGTCAGCCCGGCCATGACGGCGACCGCTTCGGCGGCCGGTGCCAGGACACCGACGGCGGCCTTGCCGTCGCCCAGCTCTGCGGCGATGCGGTCACGGTCCGCCTTGTCTAGGCCGAGCCCTTTGTGGTGCAGTGCGCCGAGGACGCTGCCGCCAATGACTCCTGCAACGAGGCCGACCGGAGTGAACAGCGCCAGAGCCAGCCCGATCCCAGCACCCTTGCCGGTACTACGCTTGCCCACCTTCTCAGCCTTGACCTCACCTTTGTGGTTGAGGACCAGCACACCGATCGCATCATCCTCAGCCAGTCCGGAGTCCTTCACGCTCTGCGCCGCAGCGTCCGCCGCTGCTTCGTCCTTGAAGATTGCCAACACAACGACCTTGTTTGCCATGAGCATCCCTTTCCGTGGAGCGGCAACAGCTTGCCGCCGTAAGCCTCGCCGCTGCCGGAGGATCTGGCATCACCCGACGTAGGTGATCCCTTCCGGAGTGATCAATCGCAGACATGGGACGCCTACAGAACCGGCTCCCTTGAGCTGCTGCTGACTGTGCTCCAATGAACTCCCAAATCGGCACCGATCTGACGCAGGGTCCGACCCTGGGCGTGCAAGTCGGCTGCAGCTCAACGTCCACCGCGCCGCGGTAACGAGTCTCAGCCGGATCGGCTGGCCGCGAAACAGTCTCCTGGGTCAGGTCGCTGGCCGATCTTAGTGAGGGAGCGGCCCTCGTTCATTCGAGCGCGGGCACAATCACGTCGTTCACCCAAAGCCAGATGTCGCCGTCAATTCCGATGTCATTGGTGGGCACTGAACCGATGGCGACGACCAGTTGGTGTTCAGGTACGACCGCGATGAGCTGACCGTTGCTGCCGCGGGCAATCCACGCGGGATGGCCGTGGGAATCGAGGAAAAGCCACCACATCAGACCGTATCCCGAGTTCAACTCACCAGGCGTCATCGTCTGTTCAACCCATCTGGTGGGCAGGATCTGCTTGCCGTGCCAGACGCCTCCACCGAGATAGAGCTCACCAAACTTGAGCATGTCCGCCGGCCGCAGCCGCAGCAGGCAGCACGCGGTGTGCAGGCCCGCCGCATCGGTACCCCAGTCGAAACGGGTCAACCGGTCGTAGGCGGGATCGCTCAACAAGACCCGTTCCTCCCGCGCACCAGTGGAGTCGATTTCCAGCGGCTCGAAGAGTTTCTCCCGCGCGTAATCAAGAACGCTGCGCGGATGGTCACCATCAGCTCGAACCAGCGCTTCCCGCAGCACTGCTGAGACCAGATGCGCGCTGCGGCTCGAGTATACGAAGGCCTGTCCCGGCGGCAGATCTAGGCCGTCCTTCAGAATCATCGGTATCGGATCGGTCCGCTGTTTGAAGACGCCGTGGATGTTCTCCCAGGGTGCCGTGTCGTCGGGCGGGAAGCCGGCCGTCATGGACATCAGCTGGCGCAGCGTGATCGACTTCTCCTCTGCAGTCAGATACTTCTGGTAGCGAGGAAGCAGCTCGGGCAGGGTCGCGTCCAGCCCGCTGATGATCTTCTCATCGATGGCGATGCCGATCAGAGCGGAGACAACACTCTTGGTGACCGACCAGACGTGCAACGCGCCCTCCGGCTTGCTGCCGTTTCGGTAGTGCGCGACCTTCGTCTCGCCGCCGACGCTGACCAGGACCGCGTTGATGGTGGACAAGCTCACCGACCCGGAGCTGATCTTGTCCTCGATCGCAGTCTGCATCGCCGCATAGTCGACCGTGCGGGACGGCGATGGCGAGCGCGTTAGCGTTGACGCCTGCGTGCATCCACCGACCAACGCGGGCAGGACCAAAATCCAGCACAACTTGGCGAGTCGGCGCCTCACAGGCTGACCATAGTCCTCTTCAGGCACGTTGATGCCTCCGCCGGCCAGGCGACAGGTCCAGAATCCCTAATCCTGGAGCGTACGTTTCGGCAGAGACTTGGCCCGACGACCAGCGACGAATGACGACAACACTCAGGACTGTGAGCCACTCGCGGACGAAGATCAACAGCTCGGATCCGCCGTTGACGGCCGTCTGCACCGCGTACCCGACCACACCACTGCTGGCGTTTTTCAGCTACCACCAATCGAGCCGGCCAGCCTTAGACCAGGTGGCCATGTCAACTTGGATGGGTGGATCCACCTCCCGACGATCAGTTTCGGGATGCTGCCGCAGCGTTCGCTGTACTCGTCAAGCTTCTGACTTGCGCAGCGCTTATCTCCGCCGTGGCCGCAGCGCCGGCCAGCGCCGCGAAAGTGAACAAATGCAAGGGCGACCTTTCGCTCGGGACGTACGACACCCGGTCGGATGCGGTCGACATCCATAAACAGCGTGAAACGCTCATCGAGCCGCTCCGCCAACCCGCCAGCCGCATGCTTGCTGTGGTCGCGACGGTAGCTGACGAACACTCGACTGGTCACCGACGAACCTCGGCCGCCGGCGGTTGCGTAGCCCCAGGCATCTGCCTTGTTCCTAATCGCCTTATGGATAGCTGCTGGAACGGCTTGCCTTCTCGCTGCCGGCAGCGTCAGGGTCTCAGGCGGCCTGTTTGCGCCCGAGCCGCGCCACCGTGTCGGTGACGTCCATGCCGTGCAGGCGGAGCAGGTTCTCGCCGAGGATCTTGCGCTTGGCCTGGTCGGTGAGCTGTGGGTAGCCGTAGCCCTCGCACAGGTCCTGGGGGATCTGGAAGTCCCAGAATGCCTGCAGCGCCCACTGCGGCTGCCAGATCGGGGCCTCCGACCCGTAGACGATCTTGTCCTCGCCGCACCAGAACAGCAGCTTGCCGAGGAGCTCGGCGAACTGACGGGGTGCCCGGACGATGAAGTTGATGCCGACGGCCAACGAGGCGTACAGGTTCGGGAACCGGATCAACTGCCAGCACGTCTCGTCGATGAAGGGCACGCCCACGTGGTAGATCACGAAGTTGATGTCTGGGAAGGCGTCGGCAGCGCCGTCCATGTCCCAGGTCTGCGTGTACTCGATCATCTGCGGTCCGAGCGGGACGCCCTTGTGTACACCGACGAGATTGACGCCGAGCTCATGCATCCGCTCAAAGATCGGAAAAGCGACCTCGGGGTCATCCATCCGCCACGGGACCTGGCCGCCGTCCTCATACCGCACGTTGTAGAACTTGAACGCCTTAGCGCCGTACTCCTCGACCTGTCGAGTGACGTCGTCGAGCGCCTGCTTGCCCTCGAGTGGGTTGACCGTCCCCCACATGACCGTCCGGTCGGGATCGAGCTTGGCTAGCTTGGCGCACTCCGTCCACGGGGCAAGGCCGTCTTTGAAGAGGTCAGTGAGAGGCAGCGGCATCGCGACCAACATGTCAGTGTCGGAGTTTCGGTAGACCATCTCGTGGATCTCTTCGACGCTCCACTTGCGCAGGAACTCGTCTGCGGACAACAGTGGCTGGCCCTCAGGGGTCAAGGCGTTGTGGAAGGCATAGATGTGGTTAGAGAACATCTGTCCGGCCGGACCGCGGGCGTTGTCGGCCTCGAAGTTGAAGGGGTGTGCCACCCCGTCGAACACGAAGGCGTCACCGATCATGATGTTCCTCCTACTGGTGCCGGTCGATGTTGTGAGACGTACGCCGCGGGGTCGGGGACGGTGGACGGGTCGGGCAGGAATCGCAGCTTGCTGCGGGCCGAGTCGCTGAGCCGGTCCGGGCTCCAGGCCTCGGACCAGACGATCTCCACGGAAGCCTCTGCTACCCCGGGGAGTGAGCGCAGCACCGACTCGACATCGGTGAGCACGCGGGACGCGAACGGGCACCACCCCGAGGTGAGCAGCAGTTCGACGCGCGCCACCCCTCCATCGAGTTCGGCGTGGTGCAGCAGTCCCATGTCGACCACCGAAATGCCCTTGTCCTTGCAGCACGGGTCGTATACGTCACGCAAGGCTTCGCTGATGATCGCCTCGATGGGCTCGCTCACGATCCTCCTCCTGCCGATACGTAGCCAGTCTCGCATCGTCTGCTGCGCACCGGTAGAACCTCTATACGCTCCTTCAAGCCATACGGGAGTGTCAAGGATCAGCCGAAGCAACTGCAACCATCAACCGAAACCGTTGTAATGCATCAGCCGAAGTAGAGAGTCGAGCCTCAGCCGGAGGAATCCAAACATTGTGCTCGCGCTCGTACAAAAGACGACCGGACGCGGTCGCCGCCCCAAGAACGTCTATGCCAACGACGCAGGCATCGGACCCGGAACCGGCTCGTTTTGTGGGCACGCGTGAGGCATTCACCGACAGCAATCACAACATCATCCCCGCACCTACCGGCCCGTTCTTCGAACACGTCGGCTAGCTTCGCGGCACCGCGCCCGTGCGGCGGTGCTATAGCAGGCTGGGCCGTAGAACGATCTCCAGCAGGGATGTTTCGCGGCCGCGATATTCTGATTGACTTGCCGGTGATATGGATGCCGCAGAAGCGCTCGCGTTCGCCCGTAAGAACCCACATGCCGTTCTTGCCACCATGAGACGCGACGGCACGCCGCAGTTGTCACCGGTACTCGTCGGCGTCGACTCGCAGGATCGTGTCGTCGTCAGTACCCGCGAAACCGCAATGAAGATCTTGAACGTCCGACGCGACCCCCGAGCCTCGTTGTGTGTGCTCAATGACAGGTTCTTCGGCGACTGGGCACAGCTCAGTGGCGATGTCGAGGTCGTCAGCCTGCCCGAAGCGATGGAACCGCTGGTTGAGTACTACCGCTCCATTTCCGGGGAGCATCCGAACTGGGACGACTACCGGACCGCCATGATCAAACAGCGCCGCTGCCTGATCCGGATCACGCCGACGAAAGCCGGTCCGACTGTCTTCGGCTGATAACTTTGGGGCCGCGGCGGTGAGGTCCTGGTGTGCCCTAACGAGAAATCGCTTAGCGACCTTTGTGCAAGTCCGGCAGGTCGGGCTGGTGACTTGATTCACCGACCCAGTGAGGGCAACTCCACCGTCCGAGGGTTTGGCCGCTCGCGGACGATCCGCGCCGCCAGCTCCTCGGGGGTCCCGCGGCTACGGCCAGACACGTGGCCGTAGCTCTCGCGGGCGTATGCCACGCCCTCGCTGGTGCGTTCGGCCAGTCGGTCGCGCTCCCACTCGGCCGGCGCAGCCAGCGGGCGTAGGAACATGCGACCGGTGTCGGTCGTGGAGTCGATCACGCTCCGTCGGCCCGATTCGTCACCATCCCCTCTCCGCGACCCTAATCTTCGTAGGTCAATTCTGATCGGTGCGAAGATGATCAGGTGGCCGGTCATGGCACGCGAAGTAGTCAGTTGACAGTGGGTTCACGGTGAGGGATCGGCCTGATGTGTGCTACGCGCACAATGGCGATGTCGCGATCGCGTATCAGGTGTTCGGTGGGGGATCCATCAATCTGGTGTGCGTTCCGGGTTTCGTTTCCAACCTTTACTGGAACTGGGAGCTGCCGGAGTTCAGGTCGATGCTCACCGGGCTGGGCTCGTTCGCCCGGGTTGCGATCATGGACCGGCGCGGTGTTGGCCTCTCCGACCGGCTATATCCCGAGGACCTGCCGTCCTTGGAGGTGGTGATGGACGACATCCTCATCGTCATTGACGACGCGGGCATCGACCGTGCGGCCGTGTTCGGGTGGCAAAGCGGCGCCACCCTCGCGGCCCTGCTGGCGGCGACCTACCCGGACCGGGTCTCGCAGCTGGTGACATTCGGCCTGGACCCATGCCCGCTGCGCAAGCCCGACTGGACGCTGGCCGCCTGGGGCCGCGGCGAATGGGAGAGATACCTCAGCAAGCTCCGCCGGGGCTGGGGCACCCGTGAGTGGGTCCAGCAGCATGCCTCCGAGTGGGCGCCGGGGTCTTCATCTTTGGCCTTCGAGAACTGGGTGCTAACGATGTTCCAGCTCTCGGCCAATCCGGCAACGGCCGAGGCGATCGAGCGGCTCGACATGGAGACCGACATCAGGGCGGTGCTCCCTGCCATCCATGTCCCCACCCTGTTGCTGCACCGCCCCGAGTTCCCGGATCCGCCGACGGAGGTCGAGGCCTATGTAGCCGCCCAGATCAGCGGCGCAACACTGGTAGCTCTGCCTGGGCGCGATCACGCGCCGTACGTCGGCGACGTGGACGCGATCATTGACGAGATCGAAGCGTTCCTGACCGGCGAGCGGCACGGGCCAAGCCTCGACCGCATCCTTTCCACCGTTCTGTTCACCGACATCGTCGGGTCCACTCGGCGGCTGGCCGAACTCGGCGACGCCCGCTGGGCCGATCTCCTCGCCCAATATGACGACCTAGCGCGCAGGGAGATAGAACGGCACCGGGGCCGCTACATCGACTCCACTGGGGACGGCATGCTGGCGACCTTCGACGGGCCCGCCCGGGCCATCCGCTGCGCCCAAGCGCTCGGCGCGGCCGTCGGCGAGCTCGGCTTGGAGATCCGCGCCGGGTGCTACACCGGTGAGATCGAACTCGCCGGCGACCGCATCCACGGCTTCGCGGTCCACATGGGCGCCCGGGTCAGCGCGCTCGCACGCGCCGGGGAGATTCTCGTGAGCTCCACGGTCAAAGACCTCACCGCGGGCTCGGGGCTGCAGTTCGAAGACGCCGGCCAATACGAACTGAAGGGCGTCCCCGACCGGTGGCATCTCTACCGGGTGCTCAGCTGACCGACGACGCTAACTGATGAAGCCCCCGGCATGCCACGGGTCCGATGGCAGTGGCGTGCGTGTGCACCTACGCGCGTATTGGGGTCTGGCAGCGATGTGTTTGCCGTGAAAATTCTGAGCGACGGACGGGCCGCGAGAGGACCTGGTGGACCCGGACCACAACCAAATCACCCGTGCACTACGAGACGCCCACGAATAGGATGCCGACTCCGCGGAACCATCCGACAGGTCAAGGTGCGGGAAAGCCATATCTAGAAGTCCCGCAATCTAGGAGATCGTCAGGCGGGGCGAGTGCCTCCGATCTGCAGGAAGACGCCATCTTTCGCGCTCGAATCACCGAAGGTTGGCGTCAGCGTGAAGGTCAATTGCCAAAGACACCGGGGATCATGACCGTCCCGTTGGAATCCGATGATCCCGCGGCTTGTCCGCTTACTGTCGAGCCGTTGACTTTGAAATCGTGGTCTCCACTGACCAGCGTGACAGCGCTGGCATCGGTGAAGGAGAGTGCTGATGCCAGGCTGCCAAGGTGCAGCACCGGGTCCTTGATGCTGGCAGGAAACTGGAGCGTGAAGCTGTGCCCCGGTGCCCCGCTGAGCTCCACCATCGTGGTGCTGACAAGTGTCGGGGTGAACGGCGGGGCGGCAAAGCCGTGATAGTCATCGTGGCGGAAGAACGCCGTGCCCATCGGCCCGACAAGCATCACCGGGGCATCGTGTAGCGTGCCAACCGCGCCTGCTGCGACGCCGTCGCACCAGTGCACGAAGTCTGCGGGGCCTAAGGTCGCAGGGTCCACCACGCTCATCAGTTGTTCTCCTGTCCTCCCGGCGAGTTCGGCACCAGTCCCACGCAGTCCGGTGACCCAGCGATTGTGAACCGGTCGGCCTTCAGGCCCTCCGGGAGTACGCGTCGGAGCACTCGCGCCGCCTGTTGCCAGGTTCTCATGACCGCCGGCGGATCCGCTAGCGGTTCGGCCGGCGAGTGCTGCCGTAGCTGAGGTCGAGCTCAAGCATCCCAGAGCGGAGCAGATGAGAGCTAACGCGGCCTGTCGTCCCTCGACACTCCCGTACGCGTACGCGTACGCGTACGCGTACGCGAAGGCGATCAGTAGCCATCCTTGAGTGCCGTGCGCCGAGCTTTCAACCTGTCTGGGCGCGGCAATGGCAGCCGGTGTGCGTGATACAAAGACGACCTATCACTTGCTTTCGAATCCCAGTGGTTGGCGCTTCCTTTCCTAACAACCACAAGGAGATTACAAGATGAACAAGCTACGCACCGCAGCCGCCGCGCTGGCGCTGGCTGCACTGCTGCCGTAGCTCGCAGGGCAGCACCACACCGCCGCCCGGCTACGAACCAAGCCTTGAGTCCGTACGCCCGTGGTGACGCTGCCAGCAGGGCAGCCCTTCGACTTTCGTCCCCAGCGATTACCGACGACTGATGCCATGACCTCGGTGATTCTCAGCGCCCACATCGTGTGGATTGCCCCAAAGATCAGGGACTTTGGCTTGCCCCGGAATCTTCCGATACTGGCCTGAACTGGGGGTACCAGGGAGGTAACGGACCGTACACGCTGGCCGTGCTCCTCGACCGTTTGCTTGACGACATCACGGGCCAGCCTGTCCAGGGCTACCGATCTCGGCCGCCCGCAGGACTATTGAGGCTCGTCGAGAACACACCGCAGCACGATTCCACGACGTACAGCCGTGAACAGCTTGAGCAAGCACGGGCGGTCATGAGCACGACAACGAAGAGGACTCGTCCGTATCGACCTGTTTGGCCACCTCGGTCCAGCTAAGGCCTTGATCACGCAGCTCGAGGATCTGATCTGTGGACGCAGGATGAGCGGGAGAAGTCCGGGAACGCATGGTGATGCCGGCCCCCTGGAGCTGTTTGCTGACCGTGCTCAAATGAACGCCCAGCTCGGCACCGATCCGGCGCAGGGTCCGACCCTGAGCGTACAACTCGGCTGCGCGCTTGACGTCCATCGCGCACCATAACGAGTCTCATTCTGTAATGTCTGCGCGTGCGATTTCCTGACCTGCTCGGACCCCTCATCGCCTACTTGACGGGGGAGGTTCGAGCTCAGACGCAGTTACCGCTGCCGGAGTCCGAGAACGGGGTTGTGGGATCGGCAATGTAGGACCAGCTGTAACTGGTCGGGCTCAACGTCAGCTTCAGCACCCCGAAGATTTTGTTCTTGCGGACGACGCTGTTGGGCGAGGACGGTGCCGAAACCTTGGGAGTCCCGGCCGCCAGTGCCGACGGTGATCTGGCGGATACCGGTGCTGGACGCCGAGCCCGAGGCAGTTTGGGGAGCGAAGCGCTCGTAGCTATGAGCGTGGCCGGCCAGCAGCAAATCGACCTTGTTTACGTCCATCAGATCCACTAACGGTTGGATCTCTGCGGTGTAGAAGCTGCTGGATGACCATCGGGGCTTGTGCGTCAGGACGGCGGTGCACTTGGTGGCCGCATTCGCCTCGAGATCCGCTTTCAGCCAGTTGTACTGCGGCGAACCGACCGCGCAGCCCACGCCGCCACCGATCCGTGCGCACTCGCCATTGATCACAGCGATGTGCCAGCTGCTGGTGCCGACGGGCACATTGAAGCTGTAGTAGGCGTCGCAGTCCTTCCTGCAGCCGGGCTGGCGGGGGGTGGCAGCGTCACCGAAGTAGGAGAAGTAGCCTGCGGCACCGCTGGTCCCGTATTCATGGTTCCCGACCACCGGGTTCGTCTTGCTCTTGAAGGCGCTCACGCCCCAGCTGTTATGGTAGCTGCCATTGAAATCAGTCAAACTGCCGCTGTTGTATTGCAGGTCACCCATAGCAAACAGCCGCGAAGGGTTCATGCTGTTGATGAGGTTGGCGGTGGACTTCATCCGGCACTTGTCCGCGGTGCCATCTCCGCCGTTGTAGGACGTCTCGGTCGTACCGCAAGCCACGTCGCCGCCCAGCGCGATCACCGTCGAGCCGCCTGGGGGCTGCGTCGGCGTCGGCGTCGGCGAGGAGGTGGTGCCGGTCTCGACCACCAGCTGAGGACGGTATTCGACCGTCGAATTCTCCCGGCTGGGCGGGCTCTTACTGGTGCTGCTGGTGGTGTCCAGGGCTAACGACACCAGGCCGTTGCCGTGAACAAGTGACGTGACGTCGAAGGACAGGACGCTGTTGGTCGCCGTGGTGTAGCGGAGGCTACCGTCGCGCCGACCGCTGGCGCATTGTTATAGGTCACGCCGGTTTCTGTCCAAGTGGTATTCGCCACCGACTTGACATTGATCGGCGTCGTCGATGCGATAGGGCTCACGACCTTGAGGGTCGCCCGAGTCGGTGCCGTGGTCAGGCCCTGCACATCGAACTTCAAATAGGACACCCTGACGGGGGAGCCGTCGACCTTGAGGGAGGTATCACTGCCGAAGTTCTGGTTCTGGGTCGGCAGATCGGCATCGACATAGCTGTCCGCAACTGGGGACAGCGTGAGGGTCGCGGCATGGGCGACCGGAGCACCCAACGTGAGTGAGGCGGTTGCCAACAGCAGTGCTGCCAGCGCCATGGCAATTCGGTTCCGCAAAATGTCCCCCAAGATGTCCCCGAGAAGTCCCCAGAAGTCGCCTATTCGCCTTCCAGAGCTTCATCCAGCGGCAGCGAGGCATCAGCTCGTTCAGCAAGCCCCTCGGCAGCCAGCCGCTGGGCGCCGGCAACATCGCCGGCCAGGCAGGCCGTCGCCGCCTGCTCGATCTTGTCCAATCCAGCCCGGGCCAGCTCATCAATCCTCGCGACCGGGGCTCTACCTTTCGCCTTCAGGGCAAAGACCGCGGCATTCAGCCGGCGACATTCGGCAGGGGTCGGGCCGGCGCTGCCTATCTTCTTTTGCACGACTGGAACGAGTGCATTGTTGAGTGCAATCTGAGCCTTCTCACGGGCCTTGACCCATCTCTGCACATCCGGCCGGTTGCCAGGGGGCGGACCTGCAGCCTCCGCCGGAGGCTGCGAAGGGCTCACCCCACTCGTCACGTTGATCAGGACCGCCGATAGGGCAATCGCCGCGATCAGGACTGCGACGTAGCAGGCCGACCTGACCGGGCGCGGCCAACGGCTGCGAGGCTGATCTGTAGGGGTGATTGCGTCCATCTCGACAATCCTGCGATGTTGGAATTGGGGGTCCAGGCTCGGCGCCCAGGAAGATCCCGTTGAAGTGTGCTGAGTCCGCTAGACCCTAACGCGCTATGAGCCCTGGAGCGAGCCGGCCCTAAGTAAATCACAAGACCGACGTTTCGGCACGGATCAAGATTTCTCCGGACTTAGGGACGAGTCGGGCCGATGACGGAATCAACTGGAAACAGATCGATGAATCGCTCTCGGCCGCATCGTGGACGCGGGCAGCGGCTACCTGGAGACCGGATTAGTGCTCGTGGACGCCTTGGGCAAGCCCGTACGGCCGGAGCTGTACAGCCCGTACGGCCGGAGCTGTACAGCGATCACTTCCGGAAGCTGTGCTAGGGGGCCGAATTGCGGACCATCCACCTCCATCTCATCCGGCACACGCTGGCCGTGGAGATGATCGAGCGGGCGTGACGATAGTGGACGGTGAGGCCCTGCTGGGCACACCCCGGATGTCTTCGTCAGCACCTATCTGAGGAAGTCCGAGGCCGGAGAACGGTCCGCGGCCAGCGCACTCGGAGCCGCTCTGGCTGGCGGGTCTTGAAATGGGCCTGAAACGGTGCCCTATTCACGACCTCGAGGAGCTGTCCCAGAATCCGCAAAACCGACTCTCACTAGGTTCTTTACTGTCGGGCTGGCGAGATTTGAACTCGCGACCCCTTGACCCCAGACATCGGCAGCGTGTCCAAGGACGTCCCCAGATGTCCAACTTTCCTTAAATAGGGATTTCACACTTAGGCACATTTCGGTGGACAAACCCAAATGGTGGTCAAAATGGTGGTCAGACCCATAGTCAAAACTAAGCAAAGAGGCTTGACCAGGGTCCAGCCTGTGCATCACTATGGCCGCCCTCCGAGCAAAGGGCCTCGGTTGTCTTGGGATGTCATGGCTCGATGGGGTCCTTCCATGTACTTACTGGGCATGGAGACCCCATCATCGAGAGGGGCCTGGAGCCACTGCTGCATCGGGCCATCGCCGAGTACCTCGGCGAGGCGGGCACGACGATCTAGGACTGGCGCGGTCGGGAAGGGTCCGTTCGGTATCAGGCTCGGCATGCACGTGAAGTTCAACGTCACCGATGTGCCAGCGTGGATCGACGAGCACGCGAGCTGGTTCCGGGGCGGAGTCGCAACCGGCGGTGATCTGTCATGGCTAGGCGCGCAACGCCAATCGGGACGTTCGGCGAGATCTGCTTCGAGAAGGCGCCGGGTGCTCGAGCGCGCGGCTTCAGGCGGTTCCGTCATCACGACCGCCAGCTCCGCTGCCTCTGCGCGTGCGGACCGATCCTGGCGGCCTTCCTGCGCAAGACCGGTTGATTTCGGGTCGTCGCGTCGACGATTCGGTGAGACGATCGGGCTGTGAGCGTTCGCCGTCCATCGATGGCGCACTCGCCCGGCCGTGCCAGGCCGGGGAGGACGACGAGGATGGTTGTTCAGGTGTCGCGAGCCCTCGTTCCCGGAGATGTTCGCCGGCAATGACCGGTTCGTCGGGTGAAGAGTCCGCCGCTTCAGGCTCTTCTGACAGCCGCGTCGGGGATGGGCCAGGTCGACTTCCGCGACCCCGGACGAGCTTCGTGGGCAGGGAGGACGAGCTCGCCGGAGCTCGGCATCTTCTCGAGCACAACCGGCTGCTGACGTTGACTGGTCCCGGCGGCTCCGGCAAGACGCGGCTGTGTATCGAGCTGGCAAGCCGCATCCTGAGCGGCTTTGCTGAGGGCGTGCACTTCGTGTCGCTCGCCGACATCAGGGATCCGTCGCTGGTGCCGGTCTCGATCGCCCAGGGCATCGGTCTGCAGGACGCACGGGGCGGAACTCTGCTGGAGCACCTGAGCCGCTACGTGGGCAGATCGCAGGCTGTTGCTGGTGCTGGACAACTTCGAGCAGGTGCTCCCTGCGGGTGAGTTCGTCCAACAGCTGCTTGATGAAAGCACTCACCTGCGGATCCTCGTCACGAGCCGGTCTCCGCTGCATGTGTCGGGCGAGCAGGAATATCCGGTACCTCCACTGCGCGTGCCCGAACGTGGGACCGCACGGTCGGCCGGTTCGGTCGCGGCGTGTGAGTCAGCACAGCTGTTCGCCGCACGCGCCGCCGCCCGGGTGCCGGGTTTCGCCATCGACGACAAGAACGCGGAGGCGATCGCGCGAATCGTGAAGCGACTCGATGGCCTGCCGTTGGCGATCGAACTGGCGGCGGCGCGGGTCAACCTGCTTCCGCCGGAGACGATCCTCGCGCGGCTGGAGGACTCGCTGGGTCTGTTGGTCGGCGGCGCCAGAGACGTGCCGGATCGGCAGCGAACTCTGCGCGCCACGATTGCCTGGAGCTATGACCTGTTGAGCGACGGAGCACGGCGACTGCTGGCGGCGAGCTCGGTGTTCCGGGGCGGAATCAGCCTTCCCAGCATCACGGCCGTCTGCGGCGAGCGCCCTGGAGTCCGGGCGCACCGGTTCTCGACGCGCTCCAGGAGCTGGTGGACCACAGCCTGCTTGCGGCTGGCGGTCGCGTCCGCGCCGGTGCCGCGCTACTCGATGCTGGAGACTGTCCGGGAGTTCGCCGCCGAGCGGCTGAGCACCATGCCGGAGGCAGCGGCCGTCCACGCGGCGCACGCCGCGCAGTTCCGGCGCCTGGCCGAGGATCTCCGGCGTCCGCCGTGCTGGCCTGACAAGGGAGGGCCTCGACCTGCTCGAACTCGAGCACGACAACTTCCGAGCCGCCCTTGACTGGTATCGACTGGAGACACCCGGCACCGGGTTTGCAGCTCGCCAACTCGGCTCACCGCGTTCTGGTCCGCGCGGGGCCACTTCTCGGAGGGCAGGCAGCGGCTGGGCGAGCTGCTTGGCCTAGTTCAGGAAGACAACGTCGATCGCGTCGAGGCCATGAACGGCGCCGCATGGCTCGCAACCGACCAGGGCGACTTCGCCGAAGCCGACGCCCTGCTCGAGCGCAGCATTGCCCGCGCCCGCGCCGTGACACGACACGGTCGGCGAGGCGTGGGCGCTGTTCTACCGAGGCCGCAGCAGGTTGATGTCGGGTGACTTCGTTGGCGGGAGCTCGGACGTCGTCGCGGGCCCTGGAGCTGCAGACGGCCGGAGGCGACGAGGCCGGCGTCGCGGCAGCCCTGTGGTTCTCCGGGCTGCCGCCGTTGTCGAGGGGCGAGGTCGAGCTCGCCTGCGAGCGGTTCGAGCGCTGCACGCAGCTGTCGGACGCACTCGGTCTCCCTGCCGTCGGCGCGCGTGCCCTGCAGCTGATCGGTGTCTGCCGCCTCGAGATGGGCGACCTGCGAGGTGCCCGGGCGGCGCTCGCGAGAGGTGTGCCCGCCATCGTGGACCTAGGCGATCGCTTCGCGATCCCGGCCGGACTGAGCGCTCTGGCCGGGCTCGCGGCAAAAGGTGGCCGGCCTCGCGCTGCGCTCATGCTGGCCGGTGCGGCCGCGGAGTACGAACGGGTCAACCACACGTACCGGCCCCAGGCGATGCGGGACTTCCTCGACCAGTGGTTGACACCGGTTCGCACGGCGGTCGGCCCCGCAGCGGCGAAGATCCTCGACGAGGGACGCCGGCTCCCGCTCGACGAGGCCGTTGCGCTCGGGCTCGACGACCAGCCCGAGGACCGCTGGCGAGCCGGGCGCGCACGGCGCCTGACTCGGCGTGAGTCGGAGGTCGCGGCGCTCGTGGCCCGCGGTTTGACCAACCGCGAGATCGCGGGCCAGCTCTATGTCTCGGTCCGCACGGTCGAGGTGCACGTCGACCACATCCTGTCCAAGCTGGGCTTTCGCACCCGCACGCAGCTGGCTGCCTGGGCTCACGAGGAAGGTCTTGTGGCGAAAAATACGTAGCGCCTACGTAGTTCTTCTGGCGATTCGGCCGTCGCGGACGTCCATCGTTGCTGCATGAACACATCGCAGACATTCGGTTCGCAATGCCAGGTGCTGGTCGTCGGGGCAGGTCCGACTGGCCTGGTCCTCGCAGCGCAGCTGCTCGCCCGCGGCGTGCGGACCCGGATCATCGACAAGGCCGCGTTTCCGGCCTCGCAGAGCCGCGCGGTCGGCATCCACGCACGCACGTTGGAGCTCCTGGACACCATGGGGCTGGCGGAGACCTTCATCGCACATGGCCACCAAGTGCGTCGGTTCCGCATGTACGCCGGCCGGCGAAGCCTGCTCAACCTCGACATGGCCCGCAACGGCTCCCGGTACGGCTTCATCCTCCACCTTCCGCAGCACGAGACCGAACGGCTCCTTCGGGCCCGCGTAGCCAAGCTCGGCGGCACGGTCGAACAGGGCGTCGAGCTGGTTCGCCTCGCCGAGCACGGCGAGGTGGTCGACGCGACCCTCCGCGACGTCGCGGGCCACCAGACCGAGGTCGGCGCCGCCTTTGTGGTCGGCTGCGACGGGGCGCACAGCCGGGTGCGCCACGAGCTCGGTTCGGCGTTCGAAGGGCAGCCGTACCCCAATGACTGGCTGCTCGCCGATGTCGCGCTCCACGGTATCGATCGCAACGACGAGACGCGGGCCTGCTTCCGTCCCGATGGCCTGCCGCTGGTATGCCTGCCGATGGGTGAGCACCGGTGGCGGGTGCTGATGCCGACTGCCGACGACCGTGCGGGACGCCCCCCGTCCTTCGACGAGATCCAGGACCTCGTCGCACAACGAGCACCGTGGCCCATCCAGATCTCCGATCCGCAATGGCTGTCGACATTCCGGTGCCAGCTGAGGTCGACCACAACCTACCGCCGCGGACGCGTGCTGTTGGCCGGGGACGCGGCGCACATCCACTCGCCAGCGGGTGGCCAGGGCATGAACACCGGGATGATGGACGCCCACAACCTTGCCTGGAAGCTGGCCCTGGTGGCCGGAGGAGCGCCCGACGGACTGCTCGACACCTACGGCCAGGAACGCGTGCCGGTCGCCTCAGCCGTGCTCGGGTTCACCGACAAGCTGATGCGCGTGGCGACGATGCAGCACCCGGTGAAGCGGGCCGTGCGAGACACGCTCATCCCGGCTGCCAGTAGCCTGCCCGCGGTTCAGAAACGTGCCGCCCGCCGGCTGTCGCAGGTATCGGTCGACTACCCGTCGAGCCCTCTCATCCGGCCTGACGGCGCCGGGCGCGGGCCCAAGCCCGGCGAGCGCATGCCGGACGTCGAGCTGCAGACCAACGCACACACCCGGCTGTACCGCGCGCTTAGTGAGGGTCGTCACCTGCTGCTCGTGTCGGGCGCCGAGACCCGGGCTGCGCTCGGAAAAGAGGGCATCGAGTCCTTCGCCGGACTGGTCGACGTCGTCGACGGAGACCTGCGCGGGATGGGTAGGCCGGCGGGTGGCCCGTCCGGAGCCTTCGCACTCGTCAGACCGGACGGCGTTCTGGCTGCCCGAGGATCCCGACGCAACACGGACAGAGCCATCGACTACCTGCGGCATGTCTCTGGAGGAGCCGCGCCGGTCCACGCGGAAGAGTGATCTGAAGCTCGTACACCACCGCCGAGTCGAGTGCGTCTCCTAACCGCGGCCGGACAGCGCGGCGGTGCGTCCGCTGATCCGGCGGCGGTGGATCTGGCCCTGCTCGAGATGGCGGCGAACGGCACCGCACTCGATACTGGGCAGGCCGCAATACACTCGCCAAACTCACCTGGTCCCTGCAGCACGGCCCGCCGACAGATTGGGCGGCAGCGGTCGGCCCCTCGACATTGCTGATCATCGATGAAGCCGGCATGGCCGACACCCTCACCCTCGACGCGGCCGTGCAGTTCGCCATCGGCCGGGTGCCAGTGTCCGGCTGGTCGGTGATGATCAACAACTCGCCGCGATCGGCGCCGGCGGTGTCCTCCGCGACATCAAACAGACCCACGGCGCGCTGCATCTCGCCGAGCTGCACCGCTTCACCAACCCTGCCGAAGCAGCAGCATCACTCGCCCTCCGCGAAGGCGACCCAGAGGCACTCGACTTCTACCTTGATCACGGCCGTGTTCATGTCGGCGACATAGCCACCACCACCGAGGATGCGTTCAACGCTTGGGTTTCCGACCGGGCGGCCGGGCTCGACACAATCATGCTCGCCCCCACCCGGAACCTGGTCGCCCAACTCAACCGCCGTGCCAGGGCGCATCGTCTTGATCACTCCGAGCCGACATCCGAGGTGAGTCTGGCCGACGGGAACCAGGCCAGTGTCGGAGATGTGATCATCACCCGCAGCAACGACCGCCGCCTCCGCCTCACCGCCACCGACTGGGTGAAGAACGGCGACCGGTGGACCATCACCCGCATCGGCCGGCGCGGTGACCTCACGGTCCGGCACAACCGCAGCCAGCTGACCGTCCGGCTGCCTAGTCGACTATGTGCGCACCTCGACCGGTCTCGGCTACGCCACCACCATCCATTCCGCCCAAGGCGTCTCCGCCGACACGATGCACGGCCTGTTGACCGGGCAGGAATCCCGGCAGCAGCTGTACACCATGCTCACCCGCGGCCGGCACGCCAACCACCTCTACCTCCAAGTCGTCGGCGACGGCGACCCCCACACCGTCATCCGACCCGACACCATCGCACCGCGCACCCCGACCGAGACCCTGCAACAGATCATCGCCCGCGATGAAGCGCCCGTCTCCGCCAGCACCGTGCTGCGCGAACTCAACGACCCAGCGGCCCGGCTGTTCCAGGCGGTTCAGCGCTACACCGACGGCCTCCACGTCGCAGCCGAACAGCTGGTCGGACCCCAGATCGTCGCAGAACTCGACCAAGCCGACCAGTACATCTCCGGACTCACCACCGAACCGGCTTGGCCAACCCTGCGAGCCCAGCTCCTCGTGTTGGCGGCCGAAACCGGACAGTACGCACTCAGCCACATGCTCACAGCCGCCAGCGGACGCGACCTCGAGACCGCAGGCGACATGGCCGCCGTCCTCTACTGGCGCCTCCCAGAGCTCACGCCTACCAACCCAGGTCCGCTGCCCTGGCTGCCGGGCATTCCACCCGCGCTGCATGCTCATCCCGTCTGGGGGACCTACCTGGCAAAGCGATCCCAACTAGTGGTCGCGCCCGTTAGTTCGTCGGGGGTTCAGATCCATGCCGTGGGATCGCCGAGGTAGAGGCCGCAGGCAGTGTCGAGCGCTTCCTCGGCGGTGCCGACCGGGTAGCCGGTGGGGAGGTAGGAATCTTCGTAGTCTTCGTGGCTGGCGCGGTAGATGGCGAATCCCCATTGGTGGGCCGATCCGCCGTAGCGGAGTCGGCACAGCCTCAGCTCCTCGCCATCGGCGAGGACGGCGTCAATGTAGGCGAAGTTCGCCCGGTAGCGGGTGTGGATCTGGCTGATCTGAGGCCACCGCTGCTGCGCGTGAGAGGTCAGCCGCTGCCACAGCGAGGTCTGGGTCGAGGTCGGGATCTTGGCCACGGCTTCCATCCTGGCTCAAACGCCTGGGGTGGCCATCGGCGTGGCGTCAGTGTCGCGCCCCGGGGATGCGCGACAACAAAAGGCATGATCATCTCTTCCCCGTATCTGATCATCTTGTCGGCCGAGGAGCAGACGGAGCTGACTGTCCGCGCGAACGGCGCCCGCGCTGCACACCGCGATGTGGTCCGAGCCCACATCATCCTGGCCGCCGCTAACGGCCGGTCGAATGCCGCCATCGCCGCACACCTACGGTTGCACGTTGACACCGTGCGCAAGTGGCGGCGACGGTTCCATCGGCAACGGCTGGCCGGACTCACCGATCGGCCTCGGACCGGACGGCCACGCCGGTTCAGCGCCGTGCAGGTCGCTGAGGTGAAAGCCCTGGCCTGCGAGCTGCCGGCCGACGCCGACATCCCGTTGGCCAGGTGGAGCTGCCCCGAACTCGCGGCCGAGGCCAGCCGACGCGGCGTTGTCGCCTCGATCTCGGCCTCAACGGTGCGGCGCTGGCTGGCCGCCGACGCGATCAGACCCTGGCAGCACCGGTCCTGGATCTTTCCTCGCGACCCCGACTTCGCGTTCAAGGCCGGACGGGTGCTCGACCTGTACTGCCGGATCCATGACGGAGTCGAACTCGGCGAAGACGACTACGTCCTCTCCGCCGATGAGAAGCCCGGCGTGCAGGCCCGGGAACGGATCCACCCCAGCCGCCCGGCACGACCCGGCCGGCGACCCATGCTGGTCGAGTCGGAGTATCGCCGTCACGGCACCCTCGCCTACCTCGCCGCCTACGACGTCCACCACGCCCACGTGATCGGCCACTGCGCCCCCACCACCGGCATCCAACCCTTCACCGCCCTGGCCGAGAAGGTGATGACCCGCGAGCCCTACGCCAGCGCCCGACGGGTGTTCTGGATCGTCGACAACGGCGCCTCCCACCGCGGCTGGACCGCCGCCGCCCGACTCAACGAGGCGTTCCCGAACACGATCATGATCCACACCCCAGTGCACGCGTCCTGGCTGAACCAGATCGAGATCTACTTCTCCGTGGTCCAACGAAAGCTACTCACCCCCGACCACCACCCCAGCCTCGCGGCCCTAGCCGAGCAACTGACCGCGTTCGAGGCCCGCTACAACCAAGGCGCACGCCCATTCGACTGGCGATTCAACCGCGACGACCTTGACCAACTCCTCGACCAGATCGCCGCCTGAACCCCCCGACGAACCAACGGGCGCGACCACTAGTCGCCGACCTCGCCGACCAGGTTCGAGACGACGCCTGCCAAGGCGACGGCACGCCTGTCTGGGCTGCACCGGGGAGTCACCCGAGCACCGCCTTCGTCGGCGAAATCGCAGTGTGGCGGGCTGCCAACGGCATCAATCCCCAAGACCCGCGACCAACGGGAGGAGGAGGAGGAGGAGGAGGCCAACTCGAGACAGCCCCGCCCTGTGGAAACAACACCTCGACCGGCATATCCGCGTGCCACCGATCCGTCAGGCACGCGAGGTTTGACGAGGGACGGCAGCACGCACCCCGCTTGGTCGCTTTGACGACGACAGCAGGCGGCCGTACCAAGCACCTGGTCAACGTCCGAAGCGGCCGGCCGCGCCCAGCCGCTAACCACCATCAAGCTGCTGCGAAGGGGCTGTGATTCGCCCGGTACAGTCATGGCGCGCAGCCATGGCAGCTGGCTAGTGACAGGTGATCCTTGTCATCTGTGTGCCAGGTGATGCTTTACACCTGGTCTAGGAAACTGAGGGGCCCGACCGCGGCCGGGTGGACTTGATGTTAATGACCGGCATGGTGGTGGTGCGGCGCACCACACGGGTTTCTTGGTCGTCGAGCTCGATGGCCAGGGTGGTGTCGGACACGTATACCGTGACGGTCTCGTATCGGTGGATCCGGCCGAGTGCCACTTTCTGTTTGCAGACACAGATGATGCCGTCTTTCGATGCTCGGCGTTGGACCCGGATCGGCTCCACCGAGGGACGGGGTGGCGGCCCGGCTGGCCGGTTCCCGCGCAACCTGGCGACCTGGTCGGGGGTGAGTGGGTTCGGTCTGGTCCGGAGTAGTGCGCGGGTTTCGAGGTCGAAGAACATCAACGTCCGCGGCTCGATCCGGATCCCAACTCTGCGGCCGGCGAGGATTTCGGCGGCCAAGATCACCTTGCCGCCCAGGGAGGTGATGCCGCCGCTGCCGATAGACCGGTCGACCTCGACCGCGGCTCCGTCCTCGACCGGTGGCATGGGTCAAGGCGGCGGTGCACGCCGCGCTCGCCGCGCTGCGGTCCGTGTCCTCGCTCGCTGCGCTCGCTGCGGGCCGGTCCTCGCCTGGCCCCGGAATACCCGCGTCAGTGGAGCTACGCCGAGACAGGACTCATCGTCTGGCCGCTTACAGTCCGATGCCAGGATGCGCGCTACCGGAGGGGTTGATAGCGCTGTGTAACCATGCGGAATGCGGCAGATCAGTGCGCGTTTGCATGTGCCAATGGATACGACGACGATGATCGGCGCTACCGATGATCAGAGCCATAGGCACAAGGTGTGAAGTTGCCGGTAAGTCCGACGTCAGGGTGCTCGTCGCGACCGCAACACCAGCGCGACGGTTACCGCCAGGATGATCGTGCCGATGGACTCCACCACCAGCGTCGTGGGCACCAACTTGAAGCTCAATACCTCGTGAATGCCAAACAGCCCCACGGTCAGCGCGAGCACCAGCGCAAGCAGCGTGCCCACCATGAACAGCAGGCTCAGCACCGTTGCCAGCGACAGGAGCCGCCCACGCAGCACCATGACCGCGATTGCCAGCACGAGCGCGCCAACCGCGTTGAGCACGAACAGCGCGCCAAGCAAGCCGCCTACTCCGTAGAACACGAGGTAGAGATGGATCCCGCCCATCACCAGCAGCACGATCGCACTAAGTAGTCGCCAGGCCATCAGCGTGCGGTGGCTGACAGCGGACGAGCGGAGTAAACCGGTTGCCGCAGGCTGCGATGACATGTCCTGACCTGCCTTACACCTGTGGGCCCCGTGCAAGCCGAGGCCTCTACAGATGAAGACGAACGATCCGCCCGAATAGTTCAGCCTTGACCTCAGGCAGGGAGCCATTGACATTGATGGGAGCCAGACGAAGCGTTCTCCGGCGTGCGTCGCCGATGATGGCGGACGGAGGTTACGTACTGCAGCGAAGTACAGAAACACCATGGTTGGCCCCCTGCATCCGCAATTGTCCATCACGTCTGCGACCCGGCCGACGATGCCAGAAGGAGATTCCCGCCAAGTTCCGGATGAAGCGGTCAGATCAGTCGGGCGGTCCTGGCGGCGTGGAGTTCGCCGACCGTCAGCTCGGCCCCAGGGACGCCGCCACCTTCATCGGCGCCCTCGGCTTGGGTCAGGTCGACCTGTTCGGGTTCTCCATGGGCGGCATGATCGCCCAGGTGATCGCGCAGCAGCAGCCGCAGCTGATGCGCAAGATGATCATCGCCGGAACCGGCCCTGCGGGAGGCGAAGGCATCGACAAAATGACCCGCATCACCTACCTCGACACCGCGCGAGGACTGCTCACCCGCCAGGACCCCAAGCAGTTTCTCTTCTTCACCAGAACCCCGAACGGGCGCCGCGCCGGCAAGGAGTTCCTGGCACGGCTGGCCGAACGTACCAACGACCGCGACAACGCCATCTCGGTGCGCTCGTTCCGTGCCCAGCTCAAGGCCATCCACCGATGGGGTCAGCAGAAGCCCGCGGACCTCGGAAGCATCCATCAGCCGGTGCTCGTCATCAACGGTGACAGCGACAAGATGGTGCCCACCAAGAACACCGTCGACCTCGACCGAGGACTCCCCAACAGCCAACTCGTCATCTACCCCGACGCCGGGCACGGCGGGGTGTTCCAGTTCCACCAGGACTTCATCAAGCAGGCTCTGGAGTTCCTCTGAGAGGGCAACGGTCATGAAGGCATTCGTCGTCCAGCAGTACGGCCAGGACGGACTGCGCGCCGCCGAGGTAGCCGAGCCTGAGGTCGGCGAGGGTGACGTGCTGGTCAAGGTGAGCGCCGCCAGCGTCAACCCGCTGGACAAGATGGTCCGCAACGGCGAGTTCAAACAGCTCCTGAAGTACCGGACCCCGTTCGTGCTCGGCCACGACGTTGCCGGCGTGGTGACCAGGGTCGGCTCCGCCGTAGGCGACTTCCAGGTGGGCGATGAGGTTTACGCCCGGCCCCGCGACCTGCGGATCGGGACCTTCGCGGAGTACATCGCGATCGACCAGGACGACGTCGCGCCCAAACCAGACTCGCTCACCCTGCACGAGGCGGCGGCGGTGCCGCTGGTGGCACTAGCTGCCTGGCAGATCCTCGTCGACCGCGCCCACCTGAAACCTGGCCAGAAGGTCCTCATCCACGCCGGCTCCGGCGGCCTGGGATCAACCGTGATCCAGCTCGCCAAGCACCTCGGCGCCACGGTCGCGACCACCGCGAGCGGAAAGAACGCCGAGCTGGTGCGCAGCCTCGGCGCCGACGTCGTCGTGGACTACAAGAAGGAGAACTTCGCCGACGTCCTCTCCGGCTACGACCTCGTGCTGGACTCACTCGGTGGCGAAAACCTCCAGAAGTCCCTCACCGTCCTCAAGCCGGGCGGACAGGCGATCAGCGTGACTGGCCCGCCGGACCCCGGGTTCGCCAAGCAGCTCGGGGCGCCGAAGTACATGGGCGTCGCGATGCGGCTACTGAGCCGCACGGTCCACAAGCAAGCCCGAAAGCTCGGAGTGAGCTACTCCTTCCTGTTCATGCAGGCCAACGGCGCCCAGCTGCGCGAACTGGCCGCCCTCTACGACGCCGGCCAGCTCCGCCCGGTCATCGACAAGACCTTCCCATTTGACCAGACGCTCGAGGCGCTGGCCTACGCCGAGCAGGGCCGCGCCAACGGCAAGGTCGTCATCACGCTCGACTGACAACTGTGAACACCGCTCGCCGCCTGTCACGTCGAACGTAGCTGAAGATCGTGCCGCCACACCGACTAACCGAGGGCGAAGGCGTCAGGCTGACCGTCGACACGAACCGGCTCCGCATGTTCGACGCGGACGGCAACGCCATCTGCTAACCGTCACCGCGCACGCCCCGCACATGTTGAACACCCAAAGGGGGCGGGCGAGGTCCATCAGCCGCGGGCGAACGGAGATGACTCGGCACTGCGAGAACAGGTTCACCGGCCACTCCGCATAGGCACCTCGCAAGACCGCGCGACGTGCGCACCAGGCAGAGGGCTGAGCGCCTGATGGCTGGCTCGATGTGGCAGCCCACCCGTACGTGTTCACAACCGAGCTTGGGCGAGCCCTGCGATCCCCGCAACGCGCTACGGGCGCTGAAGACGGCAGCCAAGCGCGCCGGGCTGCCTTCCTCCATCGGGCTGCACACACTGCGGCACTCTGCTGCCTCGGTGATGTTGTCCGCTGGCGTGCCGCTCAAGGTCGTCTCTGAGGTCTTCGGTCACGCCAGCGTCGCGATCACCGGAGACATCTACGGGCATGTCAGCCCAGAGGTTTCGCGGGAGGCGTTGACTCGGCTTAGCGACGCTCTCTTGTGAAAGGTGATGGATCGGGGAGGTCGTCACTGTTCGGGCCGTCCGGGCACGCAGATGAGCGTTTGCTGGCCTGCGGCCACGAGTGACGCCTTGGGCCCTGGACGGAGAACACTTCTAGCTGGCAGACGGTAAGTGTTCGTCCGGACTTCAGGACCGTGCCCACAGCCTCGATGTGACCACCTATGGCAGGTGCCAGGAGATTGATCTTGTACTCCACGGTGAGCACCGCTGTGTCCTCGGTGAACAGCGTGAATGCTGCATAGCCACCGGCGCTGTCGGCGATGGTGCTGATAGCTCCGGCGTGGATGTAGCCGTGCTGCTGGTTCACTTCGGGTCGATTGGGCAACACGATGTGCACGCATCCTGGCCCAATGTGTCCGAGGCGTGCACCCAGATGTCGCATCAATCCCTGGCGTTCGAAGCTGGTCCTGATGCGCGCCTGTATCTGCGGGCCTGCATGTTGTGCTTGCGCCTGGTCTTCCATAGCTCTCCTCGAAAGGGCTCGCTGCCAGTTCATATCTAGCTGATCAGTTTTTCTCCCAGCAGCACCGCGCCGATCACGATCATCGCGGCCCGGAGAAGCGGGTGACCGCCCGGGCCGCCGCGGGCCGGGCCCGCAGCACCCGGCGCGCCCGGTGCCCACCCCGGTGTAGATCACGGCGCAGCTGGCCACGTGCACCAGGCCCAGCACCACGATCTGCGCCGCGAGCGGCCAGGCCGCGTCCGGGTCGGTGAACTGCGGCAGCAGCGCCAAGAACAGCAGGAACACCTTCGGGTTGAGCCCGCTGATCGCCGCGCCCTTCGCCGCCTGCCGCAGCCACGACCCGGCCGTCTCGCTCGACGCCGGCCTGCGGGGCTGCCGGGCGGGCCAGCATGCCAATGCCCAGCCACACCAGGTACGCCGCGCCCGCCACCGTCAGCGCGGTCAGCACCAGCGGCGACCGGGCCACCAGCGCGGCCACCCCGGCCGCGACCACAGCGGTCGCCGCCAGATGCCCGGCCAGCAGCCCGCCCACCGCGGGCAGCACCGTCCGGTGCCGCAGCCCGGCCGCGATCGCGTACGCCCAGTCCGCCCCCGGCGTGACCACGAACAGGAACGACACCGCCCAGAACGCGGCGACCGTACCGCCCGCCATGACCGTCTCCTTCGCGTCGAGCCGCGCCTCGGTGAGCCAGACATGCTCGAGAGGAAAGATTAGGTGAAAACGAGCGAAATGTGCTTCCAACTTTCTCGACAGATGGCTGCCGTCTGAGGAAGAATCTGCCTCATGGACGACTCTAGACCGGAAGATTCTTGCCGAGCTGCAGCAGGACGGGCGCCTGACCGTCACCGAACTCGCCGAGCGCGTCCGGCCTCAGCCTCTCGCCCTGCCACCGCCGCGCTGCGCGCCTTGGAACGCTCCGGCGCGATCAGCGGCTACCACGCCCATCTCGACGCCCACGCCCTCGGCCTGACCTTCGAGGCTCTGGTCTTCGTCACCATGCGCGGCGCCGACCGCGACACCGTCGACGCCTTCGAACAGGCCGTCGCCGCCATCCCCCACGTCCTGCAGGCCCAACGGCTCTTCGGTGACCCCGACTACCTGCTGCGCGTCATCACCCGCGACCTGCCCGCCTTCCAGCAGCTCTACGACGACCGCCTCGCCACCCTGCCCGGCGTCCAGCGCCTCAGCTCCACCCTCGTCATGAAGAGCGTCGTCGAGAACCGGCCCCTCCCCCAATGAGGACAGAACGGGTCCGACACCTCACGGGCATGGCGTCATGAGGAGGACAACGACGGATCGTGCATCGCGCCCCGCCGCCCGCTGTGGCAACCGACCCCCTACGTGTTCACGACCGAGCTCGGCGAGCCCTGCGATCCTCGCAACGCGTTATGGGCGCTGAATGCGGCAGCCAAGCGCGCCGGGTGCCTGCCTCGGTCGGGCTTCACACGCGGCGACACTCTGCTGCCACGATGATGTTGTCCGCTGGCGTGCCGCTCAAGGTGGTCGCGGTGTTCGGTCACGCGAGCGTCGCAATCACGGGAGACACGTACGGGCACGTCAGCAGAGCGTTTCTCGGGAGCGCTGGCTCGGCTCAGCGACGCGCTCTCATGAAAAAAGGTGGTCAAAAAGGTGGTCAAACGTAAAGACGATCTTGAAACAAGATTAATTCGAATGACGAATTTGACATTCGACTAGGTCTTTTACCTTGTCGGGCTGGCGAGACTTGAACTCGCGACCCCTTGACCCCACATGGGGGTCTTCGGGGAGAATCTGGCGAAAACTGGCGCGTAGCGGAGCCGCAACCCGAAAAAAAGCCCATATTTGTACAAATCCCCAAGACTGGCGAGTCGCGCTCGTAGTCCCTTCAAAAAAGCGGGATGAGTCAAATCGGCACCGCCCGAGGCCTACCTCGCCGGCGCGGGCGTATTGGTGGGAGGCGCCGCAGTGGTGCTCCTCGCTACCACCAAGAGCGGCCGAGCTACTCATACGCACCGCTCAGCTAACCCTCCTCCTAGAAGCGGCCCAACAGGAGTCCCAGGAGCCCGACGTCTCAGAAGCGGACGAACAGGAGTCCCAAGGTTCCGACGCGCGGGAAGACGTAGACAATGAACCGGCCGAGGACGCCAACGCCGAGGGGGAACCAGAAGAGGACACCAACGGTGACGACGAGTCCAGAATCACAGACCTGAAGCCGCGCGATCAGCGACCACGCAGCGCAGCCCCAGGCAGGCGCCCGCGCCAGCGGAAAGCTAGCAACACCTAGCCTTCCTCAGTCGTAAAACTCGGTGGTCTGGGTTGGTCCCTTCGATGACTTCCGCCGAGGATGTAGGGTACCCGGGGCCAGCGGCCAGGATCATGTCGCCGCACTGCTGGCAAGGCCAGCACCCTACGCCGTGTTGTAGAGGGGTTCGTCTTCGCTGCGCTGCTGCTCGCTGATCAACGGAGTGATGCTTGGAATGCTCGTCTGGCTGTGGTCGACTGCTGCGGGGCCTTGCTCGGCAGTGTCGGCGACGCTGATCAGCCCCACAGCGACGTTGTCAGGGTTGCCAGTACTGCCTCGATATCCGGAATGCCTTGAGCGGCTCATCGAACGAAGCCGGCGGGTAGAGAACCCGCTCCCGGAAGAAGGATTGAGGCCCGCTTCTCGGGTATCGCCGACTATCTCCAGATGCTCCGAGTCCAAAATGAGCTGGAAGCGGGGTTTGGTGTTCGGATCTGTGAGCGCGCGGCCGATCTTGGTCGTACCGAGGTTTCGGCGACGGTCTCGAAGACCCAATCGTTCGCGGGCGACGACATTGCCGTGCTCCTCGCAGATAGCCCCCGTCAGGACTTGACCTCGATACGACACTGCAAATCGATGGGTCGCCGGGTGATCGCAACAGCTACAAGATTGCGCCACTTCTTTCCCTCCAGCTGTTGCCGCCGTCCTCACTTTTAGTAGATCGACGGTAAGCGATCAGTCCGCGACAGTGGCGTTACGGGCAGATCTTCGGCGTGTCGGCTATGTAATGTCCTCGACAAGCTCCGGAAGTCCTTTGGACCCATTCTCCGTCAGATCAAGCCGGTTCACCGCCTCCGCGAAACGCAGATAGGTGTCGACACTGGCAATGACAATGCGTGCATCTATCGTGAGCAGCTCGATGCCCACAAGGGACACGCGAACGTAGATATCGATCACCAACCCCTTGTCCAGGATCGTGTCGATGACATCCGCGAGGCTGCTCGGCGCGGGGCGCTCCAAGTACCGGTTGGGCGTGCGTTGCGTGACGGTCACGAAAATCAATTCTCTCGTCAGACCCGTTTGAATGGGCGCTGGCTGCTCAGCGGCTTCATTAGCTGGGCGACGTCAGACTGCTCCGATACCCTCCCAGACCTAGGTCGAACCCATCTTCGGCGCCACTCGGGCGCGTGTGCTAGTGGTGGTGAGTCCGTATGTTGAGGCGTTGCCGGATAGTCGTGCTGCTCGCGGGCCGGCTGCCAATGTTCTGGCTCCCTACGCATTGCCGGCTCTTCATGATGAGGGTGTAGTCGGGGTCTGAATCCGCCGGTCTCCAGCAGCGATCTGGCGATGTAGTTGGTGAGATTGCGGAAGCCGAGGGCGGATCCGCGGAGGTGTTCGAGGCGTCCGTTGAATCTCCTATGTTTGTCAAGTCGGGTTGAGCGCGGTCTCGGCGGCGTTGAGCTGGCGGTAGATCTGGCGGGCGAGGTAGCGCTTGAGTTCTCTAAGTCAACTCGAGGCCATCGGGCGTTCCTCCGCGTTCGATGGTGTGCCGGTGCTCGGCGCGGTCAAGGTCGTTCAGCCGTGGGGTGCTCCATCTTGACCGCGCCTGCGCGCCGGCAATGTTGGCTGGTGGCGGAGGAACTGGGCGGGTATGAGGACGTGGAAGTGCGGTGACGGCTGGGATCGTAGGGCTGGCCGCTGGTCCAGCAGGCCCAGATCACGCGGAGCCAGGCGCGGGCGACGATGCGGGTGGCGTGCGGGTTGCGTTTTCCTCGTGCCCGGGCGTCGGCGTAGAGTGCGGCGGCCCAGTCGTCTTGCATTCGAGCGTTGTGAGCGAAGCTGGTGATGGCCTTGCGGGCGCGGGTATTCGCGGCCCAGCGGAAGTAGACGCCGCGGGTCTTGCCGGAGGAACGGGTGACAGGCGCCGCGCCGCACTCGGTCGCGGCTTGTTCGGCACTGTCCACCCGGTCGAGGATCGGACCGACCTCGGCGAGCAACTGTGCCAGGTTGATCATGCCGACCCCGGGCAGATTTTCGAACAGGTTGCTCCGCGGATGGGCGACAACTCGGACGGCGATCAGCCGCTCAACCTCGCTGATGACCGTTTGCAGCGTCTTCAGCACCGTGACCTGCGCGGTGATCATCGCTGCCAGCGTGGCCGGCGGTAAACCAACTGGGGCCACGGGCGCGGCGCGGAGTCGGCTCAGCAACTCGGCCGGGCTCTTCCCGCCCCGGTAGGCGTGTCGCCGACAAAACGCCGCCATCCGCGCTTCGCCGAGGTGGGCCGCTGACGTCGGTGTGGGGTAGTCGGTCAGAAACGCCAACGCGATCTGAGAAGCCAACGACATGAACAACTGCTTGGGCCCAGGCCAGTAGGTGTCCAAGATGGCGGTGAGCTGGTTGGTCGCCGCCGTGCGTGCCCGGACCTGATCATCACGGAGCCGGACCAGCGCCTGCAGTTCGTGCAAGCCGGGATCGGTCGGTGTTAACCGCCGGAGCCGGTGACCGTCGGTGCGCAGATAGTCGGCGAGCTTGTAGCTGTCACCTGGATCAGACTTCGCTCCGGAAGCTCCCCACCGCGGACGGGCAGCGTAAAAGGCGGTGGGATGCACCGGCACCACCGGATGGCCGGCCGCCAGCAGCCGGTCGACGATCAGACCGCTAGTGCGCTCAATGATCACCGGCACCTCGGCGGCCGATCCGTGCCGTGCCAGCCGGTCCAATGTGGTCACCCACCCCGTCTCCGAGTGCGGGAACGCCCACCGGTCAAGCACCCCACCTGCCTCATCGAGCACGGTGACGTCGTGGGCTCGGCTGGCCCAATCGAAACCGACGTAGTTCATCACTAGCCTCCTGTTGGAGTTGGTGGTTGACTCCAACGGTGTCGAGGCCCTTTGCCGGTTCCTCATTGTTCGGCCCTCGGTCGGGCATGTCCCTAACGCCGGTCTAGGGCCCCGGCGCGTCGAGGGTGGCAGCACTAAAACTGGCCGTCACAGCGGCTCGGCAACGAGGCCATCCCCCGACACGACCGAGAAGCCACGGTCAAGCCCAATACCTGGCCGCACCCTCGATACTTCCCCAATGAGGCAGCGGCGGATCTCCCGGTGGGGTTCGGCCTTCGGCGGTTCGCCTCTCGACGTAGGCGCGGGTGCGTGGGTCCATCCGGATGCGGGTCACGGTGGCCATGTGCAGGGCGCGGTTCAGTCGTCGGTCGCCGCCACGGTTGATGCGGTGGCGCACGGTATTGCCGGAGGAGGCTGGGATCGGGTTCACGCCGGCGAGGCTGGCGAATGCGGCTTCGGAGCGGACCCGGCCGAGATGCGACCATGCAGCGAGCGCCACTGCGGCGGTGACCGGACCGATGCCGGGCTTGTCAAGCAGCACCCGGGCTGGGCTGGCGTTGAGGAGGTCGGTCAGCTGCTTGGTGTTGGCCGCGATCTCCCGATCGGCGGCGATCACCCGCTTGGCCAGCCGGACAGCCTCCGCGCGAGCCACTGCGGTTGCGAGGTCTTCGTCTCGGGTACGCCATCCGGCCATCGCGGTGATCTGAGCGGCCGTGAGGGGTCGGCGGGCGTCGATGCCCAGGTCGGCCACCCGGATGAGCGCAGTCAACGCGTTGACCGCGCTGGTCCGCTCGGCGCTGATGTGATCACGTGAGGCGATCAACACCCGGACGGCGGCACGGACGCCGTCGTCGGCGCGGGGCCGACGCAGCATCGCCACGTCGACGGCCAGCACGGACTGGGCGATGCGGCGGGCGTCCAACGGGTCGGACTTGCCAACTCCGCGGTTGGCGCGGGCGTTCATCCGGCCAGCCTCGGCGACCGCATATCCGGTGTCGGTGGCGACACGGGCCAGGCGGGCGCCGTAGGTTCCCACTCCCTCGATCACCCACAACACATCGAGATCACCACCGGTGCGGCGGGCGACCCACGAGACGGCTCGCTGGAGTCCTGCGACGGTGGCAGGAAACTGCGCTTCGTCGACGACCTCGCCGGTCGGGCAGGCTAAGACAGCGACGGCGTGGTTGCGGGCGTGCGCATCGACGCCGATGACGAATGGGTGAGCATGCGCGACGATTGTCATGGTGATCGACGCTCCTCTCTTCAATAGCGGACAGGACGTGCGGTCGCCAAAGGCGGCCGGTACCGGTCCGGGAAGAGGTCACGTCGGGGCATATCTGTGATGGGCCACGACCCGGCGACGGGTCGGGCAGTCTCCTGATCAGGTCACCGAGGTGGGCCGGACGGTACCGGCCGCGTCACTCGGTGCGGACAATTCAACGGAAAGACACCGCCGAAGGGGCCAATTGCTTCGTGAGTCACGCACCGACGGACACGACCAGGACCATCCTGACCAGCCAGTCCCAGACCAGCCGGTACGACACTCACAGATGGCTTCGGTGGCGCCGTTGGATGGCCGGGCCGGTCGAAGTAGGCCAGCACGTCGGCGGCACGCCTGCTTCAAGGTCGGCCGAGGGTGTGATCTCGCTGAAGCGCTGGGACGCCCTGGCTGACCGAGGTCGATCAGCTTGGTCATGAGCTCGCGTCCCCGGTTCGGTCGGGTTCGCGGTCGGCGGCGATCATCCGCTGGTAGATGCCCCAGGTCGCCTCGACCTCGACATGGGCATCGACGGCGAACAGTGCCTCGAGTCGGTCCTTCTGCTTGTCGGTGAGCAGGTCGGCGCCGGTGTGCAGGGTGCGACGGGCCGGTAGAGCAGGTCGCCGGTGCGGCCGCGGTGGCCGTGGATGGTCTTGCTGGACCCGGCGGCGGCACCGATCCAGGGCGTCGCCGGCCAGACGCACGACGTGGAAGGGATCCATCACCGCGACCGCGTCGGGCAGCTCCTCGGTGGTGGCGGTCTTGAACCCGGTGAACCCGTCCATCGCGACGACCTCGACCCCGTCGCGCCAGGCCGCGGTCGCGTTCGGCCAGCCATCGCTTGAACGCTTGCTTCGAGCGGCCCTCGACCATGTCCAGCAGCCGCGCCGGGCCGGTGCCGTCGCGGATCCCGGTCAGGTCGATGATCACGGTGACGTACTTGTCGCCGCGGCGGGTGTGTCGCCAGTTGGGTCGGCCCGGGGCGCGGTGACGGCATTGCCGCTGTTCCGTTTCCCCGGGCCGCCCGCCGAACCCGCCGTGCGACTTTCACCGCAACGGGCTCTCCACGTAAGGCTGCTGCCCCTAAGCCGGGGTGTGGTTGATGGTGTCCACGGGGTCGGGATGCGGTAGCCGCGGTAGCGGTACCGGGTGACCGTGACGGTGGCGGCGCCACGGAACCGTTGCCCGTCGTGGGCCAGGCGCCAGGTGCCGGGCAGGCAGAACCTGCGCCGGAGCTCTGGCCATCCGATCCGGTGCTTCTTCCGCAGCCAGGACGTGATCCGCTCCCACGTGTAGGAGTCGACCGCGTTGAAGACGGCTTTGGAGACGCCGTGCCGGAAGTAGTTCGCCCAGCCACGCAGCACCCGACCCAGGTACTCCATCAGGTAGCCGGGGTCGCGGTGCAGGGTGTGTCTGTAGGTCATGGTCCGCACCCGGTCCTTGATCGAGGCGATCGCCTTGGCCGAGGGACGGGTGTAGACGAAGCGCTTCTGGCTCCCGCGTTTCCGCATCCGTCGGATGGTGAAGCCGAGGAAGTCGAAGCCTTCGTCGATGTGGACCACACGGGTCTTCTCCGGTGACAGCCGCAGACCCATCGGGGCCAGGACGGTCGCGACCTCGTCGCGTAACGCCTGGGCGTGTGCCCGCTCGCCGGTGACGAGGACGACAAAGTCGTCGGCGTAGCGGATGAGTCGGTAATTCGCCAGGCCGTGGCGGCGTCGTTTCTGTCGCTGCTGCTCGACCGCCATCGTCGTCTGCCACTGCCGGGTGAAGTGATCATCCAGCACGGACAAGGCGATGTTGGCCAGCAGCGGGGAGAGGATCCCGCCTTGCGGAGTGCCGGTGATGCTGCCTTCCCGGGTGCCGGTGGCCGTAAGGACTCCGGCCTTGAGGAAGGCTTTCACCAACGCCAGAACGCGTTTGTCGGCGATCCGTGCGCGGAGCCGGTCCATCAAAGCGGTGTGATCGATGTTGTCGAAACACGCCTCGATGTCGGCCTCCAGCACCCACTGATATGACTGCGTCGTGAAGTGGTGGATCTCGGCAATGGCGTCCTGCGCACGCCGGTTCGGCCTGAAGCCGTAGGAGACCGGTGCGAAGTCGGCCTCGAAGATCGGTTCCAGGACCAGTTTCAGCGCGTGTTGATCAAGTATTCGCGAGTGGAAGTTAGTGGAATAGGAAAGATCGCGATCACATTATTTAGTTGTCGGAGGCTGCGCCTCGCGCGACCCAAGGCGCACTCGCGCTGGTGTGCCCAATCTGGGCCCAACTCCCTGGCACTGGGGCTTGTCGAGGATGGCCCAATGGCCGGATGAATGCGGGTCTGATCCGGCGTGACAAATCGCCATCGTGTTGTCGGGCTGGCGAGATTTGAATCTGCGACCCCTTGGAGGATTCAGCCCGTTTCGGGTCCTCACCGGATGTCTCGGGAACTCGCGGAATCCCTCGTGTTTACAGGGAACCAGGCGGTTTGCTGTCTCCGATCCTGTCCGGTCGATTGGGGTCGCCCCCGGGTGAATGTGATGGGAAAGCGGTGGGAACACACCGGCAGTGCTGAATCCTCTCGACGCCGACAAGTGATCGGCTCACACTCCGCCCACGAGGTGTCCGGCGGTTAATGCGGCACGAGAACGCGCACTTGGCTTCTGATGTCCTCGAGGATTTCGTCGACGGAGCGGGCGATGTTGATCGTGGCCGCCATGCTGAGGAACATGATGGCGGAGACGATGTGCGCGAGTGTGGCCGCGTCACCGGGGCTGGCGCGCTGGTCGCGTTGCAACACCGTTGCGATCGCCTCCTCGGTCTGCACGGTGAGGGCGAGAGCGTCGCGGTGGTACGGCTCTTCGGGGTCGCCGAAGACGATCTCCCGCAGGTAGGTGCGCCCGTTGTCGATCTGGGTGCGGTTGCATTCCACGACCGGGCGGATGATCGCCATCACCGCGTCGAGCGCGTCGGGGATGCCCTCGGCGGCTGCCCTGCCTTTCTCAAGGGCGTCGACGTAGCTGGAGTTCTGCACGAGCAGGAGCAGCTCGCCCTTGGTCTTGGCATAGAGGAACAGGGTGCCCGTGCCGATGTCGGCCTTGTCGGCGATCTGCTGGGTCGTGACCTCGTCGACGCCGTGCTCCGCGAAGAGCTCCCCGGCTGCGGCGGTGATGCGGTCCAGCTTGTTCTGCTTGTTCCGCTCGCGCCGTCCGACCGGCTGTGGGGCGAGGGCCATGACGTGCATCCTCCGGGAATAGATTCTGACTCTAGCTCAGTTCTGATTATAGTCAGAACTGTGTGGGCTCGGATGTGCCTTGGTTCATTCTCCCACGACGAGCCGCACCGCCCGGTGCGGATCACACCCCACAAGAGAAAGAACGTGAACATGCCCACACTCAACGGAGCCGTCGTCCTCGTCACCGGAGCCAACGGTGGCATCGGAACCCACTTCGTGCACGAAGCGCTCGCCCGCGGCGCGAGCAAGGTCTACGCCACCGCCCGCAACCCCCGCACCTGGGACGACGAGCGCATCGTGCCCCTCACCCTCGACGTCACCGACCCCGCCTCCATCCAGGCGGTCGTCGAGGCCGCCGGGGACGTGACCGTGCTGATCAACAACGCGGGCGCGATCCCGCCGAGCGCGAGCCTGCTGACGGTGACCGATGCGGACATCCGCGCAAACATGGAGACGAACTTCTTCGGACCCGTCTTCATCGCCCGCGCGTTCGCACCGATCCTCGCCGCCAAGCACGAGTCCGTCCTCGTGGACGTCCACTCGGTTGCCAGCTGGTATGCCGGCGGCGGCGCCTACAGCGCGTCCAAGGCTGCACTGTGGTCGGCCACGAACTCTCTGCGTCTTGAGCTCGCGACCGAGGGCGTTCATGTGACCGGTGTGCACATGGGCTACGTCGATACCCGCATGGCCGCACACGCTGAAGGACCCAAGATGCTGCCCGCAGATCTCGTGACGAAGGTGTACGACGCCGTCGAGGCCGGAGAGTACGAGGTCGTCGCCGACGAGTTGACCGTCCAGGTCAAGGCCGCACTGAGCGGCCCGGTCGAGGCGCTCTACCCGGAGCTGCAGGGCACGAACGTCAGGAGCCAGTCATGACAGCAACCCGGCAGGTCGCGCTCGTGACAGGCGCTTCCTCAGGCATCGGCAAAGCGGCAGCGATCGCGCTCGCCGCCGCGGGTTTCCAGGTGATCGGAACCGCCCGCAACACCGCGCGAGTCACCGCGCCCGCCGGGGTGACCTACCTCGACCTCGACGTGACCAGCGACGAATCGGTCGCCTCAGTGGTCAAGCAGGTGATCGACCGGTTCGGGCGCATCGACGTCCTGGTCAACAACGCCGGCGTCGGCGCCAACGGCGCCGCCGAGGAGTTCTCCGTCGCCCGGACGCAGGACGTCTTCGACATCAACGTCTACGGCATCATGCGGATGACCAAGGCGGTCCTGCCGCACATGCGCGCTCAACGGCGCGGACGCGTCATCAACGTCTCCTCCCTCAGCGGGTTCGTCCCCAGCCCGTTCATGGCCATCTACACCTCGACCAAGCACGCGGTCGAGGGCTACTCCGGGTCGCTGGACCACGAGGTCCGCGAGCACGGCGTCCGGATCCTGCTCGTCGAGCCCGGCCCGATCAACACCCCGTTCGGGGACCACAGCGTGCAGGGCGACACCCCCATGCCGCTCTACGCGTCGGGACGGCGCACCTTCGACGAGGTGCTGGCGAAAAACACCAGCGGCGGCGACGATCCCGCCGTCGTGGCCAAGGTGATCGTCGCGGCGGCCACCGACCGGAACCCGAAACTGCGGCGCACCGCCGGCTCGACGGCCGCAAGCATCAGCGCGCTACACCGCGTCCTTCCGGCCCGGATCTTCGACCGCATCGTCCGCAGATTCAACCGGATGCCGAGCTGACGCTCACCTTCGAACAGCCGGACACGTCACTACCGAGAACGCTGGCGGCAGCTGCGTGAGCGGCGCAAGCAGGACCGCGATCCAGGGCATGCTTGAGCTGCCTTCGTGCTGGCGTGGAATGCATGAGGGCCGCAGCAGATGCTGCGGCCCTCACTCGTGGTGGCTGGTGTCAGCGTTGCTGGTTGGCGATGCCGATGTACTCGCCGAGTCGGTACTCGAAGTCGATGCCGGCCTGCTCGGCGAGCGCCTGGGTGCCTGCGGCGCGAGTGAGGAATCCGGGCAGGGTGAGGGAGTGCGCGAACTCGCCGTAGGCGGCGACGAGGTCCGCGTCCGGCGGCAGCGAGGCCCGGTTGATCATCGCCTTGGCCGACGCCAGGGAGGTGCGGTCGAAGGAGGCCAGCCGAGCGACGATGGCGTCGACGAAGGCATCCAGCTCGGCGTCGGGCAGGGCGCGGGTGACCCAGCCCCATCGTTCGGCGGTGGATGCGTCGTAGTCGGCGCTGGTGAGGATGACCTCCAGTGCCCGGTCACGACCGATGGTGCGCGGAAGCCGCTCCGTGCCGCCACCACCGGGCAGCAGACCGCCGCCGACCTCGGGCTGCCCGAAGATCGCCTTCTCGCGGCTGGCGTAGCGCAGGTCGAACGCGAGTGCGAGCTCGTTGCCGCCACCACGGGTGCGGCCTCGGATGGTTGCGATGGTGATGTAGGGGGCCTTGGAAAGCTTCAGGACCAGGTCGGTCCACACCGGCACCGCGTCCTCGCCTTCGGGGGCGGGGAAGTCGGCGGCGGCGGCGAGGTCGAAGTGGTTGTAGAAGAAGTCCGGCACGCCGCTGTCGAACACGACGACCTGGATGTCGGGATCGGTCGCGAACTCGTCGACGATCTCGGTGAGACGGAGGACGGTCTCGCCGACGATGAGGTTGACGGGCGGGTTCGCGAAGGTGATCTTCGCGACCTGCGGTGAGGTGCGTTCGTAGTGGATGGTGCTCTGCTCGGTCATGGTTCTGCTCCAGAGGTGCGATCGATATCGGGATGGGTAGGAGTTCGGCTATTCCTGGTAGTGCGGAAGGATGTCGCCGCTTTGACGTAGGTCAGGGCCGCGGACACGTCGTAGGCGTGGACGGCGGACGCGAACCCCGACAGCCTGTTCGACAGCGTCGTGATCTCCTCGCCGGCGAAGAAGGCCGCTCGCGCGGATGCGTCGGTGAAGCCGAGGATCAGCGAGGCGTGGAACCGCTGGTCGGTGGGGTTGTCGTGGGCGACGTTCGGGGTGTCCCAGAGCTTCTCGTTCCAGGGCATGAACACCTGGGTTCGGAGTTCTGTCATCCCGCCCGTGTTCGCGAGCGCGGGCACGAGCTCGTCGGTGACGAACTTCCGGAACGGGCGGGTGCCGACGCCTTCTCGTCTCCTGAGGTAGACCAGGGCTCGAGCCCCGGTCTGCTCGCCGGGCCCGGCGACGTCGTACCAACGGGTCGAGTTCGGCGGCCCGGCGTAGAGCAGGGTGCGCCGGAACACGTTGATCTCGTCTTTGTACGCGAGCCGGGTCTGCTTGCGGCCCAGCAGCGGCGACAGCGCCGACTGGAAGGTGACCTCGGCGACCCCGTCGATCCTGCCGGTCGGCGGGAATGGCCGTCTCGACGCCGTGGGTGGCGGGCCACAGCCCGGGATTGGTCTCGGCGAGATGGATCTGCCGGTACTCGTCGAACCCCGGGGTCGGCGAGATGATCTTGGAGTGGGGGCCCTTCCAATAGTCCATCCCCGTCTGGCGGGGCTGGTCGGTGCGGATCCACAGCAGGATCGATGATGCGAACGGCTTCTTCGTGAACGGAATCGTCGTGGTCATGTGCTCATTCCTTCGGTGACTCGGATGCCGGTCAGCGGGCGAGGAACTCGACGGCGACGGGGGCGAACTTGTCGTGGAACTGGAAGATGCCGCCGTGGCCGGAGTCGGGGTAGATGATCAGCTCGGATCCCGTGATGCGGCGGTGCAGGTCTTCGGAGAGCACCGAGGGCACCATGCGGTCGTTGTCGCCGTTGGCGATCAGGGTGGGCTGGGTGAGCTTCGACAGGTCGGCGGGCGCCGAGCGCCCCCACTTCTTGATCGCCTTCAGCTGCGTCTGGAACGCCTTCACCTTGATCGGCGCGTCGCGGTCGACGGTGCGCTCCTGGAGACGCTTGACGAACGCCTTCGCGGCGGGCTTGCCGGTGGCGTTGCGGTTGAAGAACAGGAACTCCTTCGGGTCCGACCGGGTCAGGGTGGCGCGCAGGATGTCGTAGTAGGTGGTGCCGGCGACCTTGTCGATGTCCTTGCCGCCGGCGGGGCCGGTGCCGGTGAGGACGAGCTTGCGGACGAGCTCGGGGTGCTTGACCACGAGCGCCTGGGCGACCATGCCGCCGAGGGAGAACGAGAAGATGTCGATCTTGTCGAACCCGAGCGCGCGGATGAAGGTGTAGGCGTCGTCGGCCATCGCCTCGATCGCTGTCGGGCACCTCGCCGGTGGAGGCGCCGACGCCGCGGTTGTCGAAGGTGATGACGTGGTGGTCCTTCGCGATCGGGTCGACGATGCGGGGGTCCCAGTTGTCCAGGGTCGCGGCGAGGTGGACGAAGAAGACGACCGGGATGCCGCCCTTCGGTCCCAGCTCGCGGTAGGCGAAGGTGACGCCGCCGGCGTTGACGGTGCGGGCCGGCGCCTTCGCGTAGGACGTGATGATCGGGGTGTCGCTGGTGGTGCTCATGATGATTCTCCTCGTTGTGGTTCATGACGAAGCCAGTAGTGGCGGTGGTCTGCTCGGATACCCGAGTATACTCAATTATGAGTCAACTCAGTAATGAGGTCAGAGCGTTATCATGAGCGACGCTCGGATGCCGATCGGACGCCAGGAGCGGGCGAAGCAGGACAAGTGCGAACGCATCATGGGCGGCCGCGCGCGAACTCTTCGCAGAACACGGCGTCAGCGGGGTCACAACGCAGCAGATCGCCGACCGCGCCGACGTCGCGATCGGCACGCTCACCTGTATGCCTCCACGAAGGCGGAGCTACTGATCATGGTGCAGAACCAGAAGTTCGCCGCCGTCGACACCGGCCTAGCCGCCGCAGCTGTCACAGCAAGGCGAAGCCCGCTGGAAGGCGTCATCGCGCTCATCCGCCCAGTGGTGGCGTATGTGCGTGAGCAGGTCGAGAACGGACGCACCTATCTGTACGAGCTCGTTACAGGGCGAACGGTTCAGCGAACGCGCTGCGGCCGGCGATGATCTCGGCCCGCCCGTGACTGACCCGGTCGAGGGTGGCGAAATCTCGACCGCCAGCACCTCAACGGACCGTCCGCTCGACGCCGACCTGCCATATGGCGTGCACTGCCCTCGCCATGAACCGGGCCGGCGCCCCACAACACCGAGTTCCCTTCATGCCGCTCCCGTCCACCGACCCAGGGAGACATTGCTGGCAGCGATCCCACATCGATGTCGTTGAGTTCGATCGACATACCCCCACCCGAACACATGATCCGAAGTGCCACACAGACCCGTGAATACCCGACCACAAGGCAGGCTGCGGCAGCGTCGGGCCCGCAAGCTCTACGCTGATCAGAGAATGATGTTTAGGCGGCTGGGTCGATGATCACTGTGTGGCCGAGGTGTTCGAGCTGGGCGATCAGCCGTCGGGTGTGGGCTTCGTCATTGCGTCGGCTGTGCCAGTCGGCGCCTAGGTCGTGGTAGGGCTCGTCGCGTTTCAGCATCCAGTAGGCCGCAACCAACATTGAGTGCGCGACCGCGACCTGGGCCCGGCCCATCCCGCGCCGTTTGGTCAACCGGGCGTGCTGGGTGGCCAGGTAGTTCTTGCCCTGCATCCGGCCGACCGATCCGGCGGCCTCGACCAGCATCGCGGTCAACCACTTGTTGCCGTGCCGTTTACCGGCCGGGGTCTGTCTGCCGGCGGACTCGTTCATCGCCGGCGCTAATCCGGCCCAGGCGGCCAGATGGGCGGCGGTCGGAAACCGCGCCATGTCGCCCCCGGTCTCGGCGATGATCACCTGCGCCACCTTCTCCCCCACGCCGGGAATGGTTTGCAGCAGCTCGATCTGATGCGCCCACGGCTGGCAGGCATCGACGATGACCGCGTCCAGCTCGGCCAGGGCTTGATCGACCAGGTCCAGCCGACGCAGCATCGAGCGGGCCAGCCGGGCATGGTTGGCGTCGAAGTGTCCGGTCAACGCCTGCGCCAGGTCCGGGATCTTGCGCCGCATCCGACCCTTCGCCAGATCGGCCAGCCGCAACGGGTCGGTCTCGCCGTTGATCATCGCGGTCAGCATCGCCCGGGCCGAGACTGTCTTCAGGCTGGAGGCTACCGAGGAGAGTTTGATGCTGGCGTCTGTGCGCCACGAGGCGCTGTTGTTTGAGTGGAGGTGAGAGACCTGCACCGCTGACCCTGTCGTGGCAGGGAGGTGAAGCTGAGGGCAGCCTGCCCCGGAAGGTGCCGGGGTGGGTGGGAGCAGCCCTGACAAAGCCGGGACGGGCCAGAACTGCCAGATGGTGCGGGTCCGGCGAGCGTGATGGGAAGGAGTACGAGAGGAACCCGCGTTATTACGTCTCTCAAGTATCTACCGGCCTCAATCTGGCGGATCTGGGCCGGGAGCGGTGCACAAACCACCGGGGCTTCTTTGCTGGTGGGACCAACTCCTGGGCGGGTATGGATGCGCTCGCCGGGAGGCCATGGTGAATGTCCACGGCGTAACCATGGCGAGGCCGCAGGGACAAAGTGGGGCTCCTCACCCGTCGAGCGAACAGCAGTGAACGTGGGAACCGTTCCGGTCCTCACCCGCCAATCCGGGCTGCCGGCACGGATCGGCGGGGTGGGTTCACCGTTGATCGATCGGACCGGAACGGGGCGGAGCCGCCGTAGTACTTCGAGGCCGGGAGAGCCGGCCACCTTGGGGAAGGGCGGCAGCGGAAACGAGAAGACGAGGACGCTGTGATGCTGAAAGATCCACCGGTGAATACGGGTGGCCCGGGCCGGGAACACGAACCTCGGGTCGGGGTATCAGGTATGCAGGCCAAGCTTCACCGTTGGGCGGTGGCCGATCCTGGCCGCCGGTTCGACGACCTGTTCAATCTCGTGCATGACCCGGCGACGCTGCAGATGGCGCTCGCCCGGGTCGCGAGCAACACCGGCCATGACACGCCCGGCGTTGACGGCTGGACCGTCGCCGCCGTGGAGGAGACGGTCGGGGTTGCGGGGTTCCTGGACGATCTGCGGGCACAGGTCAAGGACGGCTCGTTTCGTCCGCTGCCGGTGCGCCAACGGTTGATCCCGAAAGGCCGTGGCTCGGGGAAGCTGCGAAGTTTAGGCATCCCCACCATCGCTGACCGGGTAGTCCAGGCTGCGTTGAAGCTGGTGCTGGAACCGATCTTCGAGGCCGACTTCATGCCGGTCTCTTACGGGTTCCGGCCGAAGCGGCGGGCTCACGACGCGATCGCTGAGATCCAGCTGTTCGGCACACACGGTTACCGGTGGGTGCTGGAGGCCGACATCGAGGCGTGTTTGGATGCTTCATCACACTGCTCCTTCGGCTAATTGTGGTGATCAGAACAGGCCGTCTTGGGGTTTTGGTGGCTGGATGCGCAGACCCTTTCTGCGTCCGGTGCGGACGTGCACGGCTTGGAGTTCGCCGCGTTTGACACGCTGCAACAGGGTTTGCCGGGATACGCCGTAGGCCAGGGTTGCTTCGAGGGTGGCCAGCCAGCCCTCGGGGGCGTCATCGACGAACAGCGCGCGGATGTCGTCGGTGAGCCGGATCCGCCAGGGTGCGCCGGGGGTGAGCTGTTCGCCGGCGATGAATCCCTCGCCCAGCCAGCGGTGCAGGGTTGAGGGGGCCAGGCCCAGTTGGTTGGCGGCGTCGGCCACGGTGAGCAGCTCTCCTTGTTGTGGATCGTCGCTGGGCTGGTGGCAGGGGATGCCCCATGAGTGTCGGAGGCTTTGGACCCTACTGGTGGTGAACGACAGTTTCCGTGCGGTGCGTCGCCCTTGCCGGTTGAGGATCCCGGCGATCTTGGCGTCGGGGTAGTGCACGGCCAGGCGGCGTAGCAGGTCGATGGTGTCTTCGTCGGTGCGGATCTTGGGCGGCTTGCGCTTGATCGGCACGGATAGTTCGGTGATCGCGCCGCCCTTCCACCGCAGCACCAGATCGGCGCGGCCTTCGGTGTGGTCGCGGTGCAAGCTGATGGTGACGTCCTCCAGCAGGGTGCGCAGCAGCTGCTTGCGGTCCTTGTCGGTGGTGGTCGGCGCCGACCACAATCGGTCGAGGTCATCTCCGAGGGCGAGGATGGCCTGCTTCTCCTGCGGCGTGAGGGTTTTCGGCCGCGCGGTCTCTCGGCGGGCAAGTTCGGCCTCGGCGTCGGCCAGCTGCTGCAGGGCGTGGTTCCATTCGCTTTCCAGGGCGCGGGCAACCAGCCGGTTGTCGGGGTCGACGGCCCGGTAACCGCGCTCGGCTCTGCCGGCCCGGTAGCGGGCTTGTTCGACCTGCCGTCGCCACTGGGCCAGCGCCGCATCGTGGCCGTCCTCGAGTTGCCGGGCGGCGGCCAGGCAGGCCTGCAGCGCGGCCGGCGCGAGCGCCGCCAGGAACGCCTCGGCGACCGCGGCGTCGATTGCGACGCCACCGACCCGCAGGTGCCGGGTGCCGCGCCCCTCAACCAGCTGACCGGTGCCGGTGCAGTAGTAGCCGGGCGTGGACTTGGCCGGCCCGTCGTAGTAGACGGAAAGCCTGCGCCCACACCTCCCGCAGATCGCCAGGCCCTGCAGCAGCGCGCAGCCCTCCCGGACCGCACCGGTGCCCGGTTGGTGCGCCATCGGACGAATGTTGTTGCCGATGCGGGCCTGGTTGGCCTGGTAGGTGTCCCAGTCGATGAAGCCGCGATGGTGATCTGTGATGAGCACCTCCCACTCGCCTTGCGGGAGCCTACGGCGGCGGATGCGGATCTGGTCGTCCTCCCCGACATAGCGTTGCTGGCGGGTCTTGCCGAACACGTAGGCACCCGCATAGCCAGGATGGGTGAGCACGTTGTGCACCGCGTGATAGGTGGGTTCCACCCAGGTGATGTCGGCGCCGTGCAGGTAGCCGGCCGGCTGCAGCGGAAACTGCAGGCCTTGGTCGCGCAGCCACAACCACACCCCGCGCACCGATCCGGTCACCGCGAAGCGGTCGAAGATTGCGGTGATCAGCCCGGTGACGGCCGCGTCGGGATGCCAGCCGATCTCACCGTCGGCCTCACCCCAGACCAGCCCGACCGGCAGCCCGCGGCGCAGTTCGCCGCGGGCGGCCTTGTTGCGGATTCCGCCGTCGAGGCGGGCCCGCAGGATGTGCAGCTCGGCCTCCGACATGGTTCCCTTCATGCCCAGCAGCAGGCGGTCGTTGAACAGCGCCGGGTGGTAGACGCCGTCGGCATCGGCGATCAGCGTGTCAGCCATTCCCGCCAGATCCAGCAGCCGATACCAGTCGGCGTTGTTACGGGCCAGCCGGGAGCACTCCAGCGACAGCACGATCCCCACCTGCCCGAGCCCGACCTGAGCAGCCAGCTCGGCGAACCCCGACCGTCCGGTCGTACTGGCGCCGCTGACGCCGAGGTCGTCGTCGATCACCCGCACCGCGCTGCGCGGCCAGCCCAGTTTGGCGGCCCGGGTGACCAGGCCGTACTGGCGGGCGGTGGACTCGGTGTTGCGCTCAACCTGGGCCAACGTGGACTGCCGGACATAGACCACCGCGGCCCGCCGCAGATGGGAGGCGGTGATCTTGAGCTCACTCATCGGCGTCCACCTCGATCCCCTCCGGGGCGGCGGTCTTGGCGATCACGGCGGCCAGCAGCATGATCGCGGCCGCGACCGCCTCCTCCGGCAGGTGGTCCACCAGCGGCGCCGGTGGCCTCGGATGCGGATCTGGTATCAAACTGGGCTGGACAGGCTGCATGGGCGTCCTCCTTGCACGGTGACTTCCCTGCAGCCTGTCCCTGCGCTCGCTGTCTGCGCTCGGTCAGGTCGGCCACCACCACGCACCCGGCAAGCAAGTCCGCCAGCGAGCCCAGCGTCGCCACGACCGCGTCGGCGTCGGTGGTGTCGGCGGCCCAGTCCAGGTCGGTCCAGGCCGCCGGGATCAGCGACTTGCTGCCATCAGGCAACACCAGCAACAACTCCAGCCGCCCGTGCCGCCGCATCCGGCCCAGCTCACGCAGCGACTGCCCCTCCAGCGGGTGACGCCGCCGCGTGACCACCACCACCGAGGTCATCCGACCACCACCGCCGCCACATCGATAGTGGCCTCGCGGTGGCCGCCCGCGTGCAGCGCAGCCCGGGCCACCACGAGGTTGACCCGCAACGCCGCCGCAAGGTCCTCGATATGGGTAGTGAGTCGGGGCTTCCTTCGAAGCGATACCGCACGAGAAGTTGATGGCAGCAGTTGAGGAACGCGTCAGTGACCAAGGTGTCTTGAAGCTTCTGCGCGCGATGCTGCGCGCCGGGGTGATGCAGGACGGGTCGGTCCGCAGACCAGTCACAGGCACTCCGCAGGGTGGGGTTGCCTCCCCGCTGCTGGCGAACATTTACCTGCACCGGGTCGACCGGTCCTGGGATGTTGGTCGGCACGGTGTGCTGGTCCGCTTCGCCGATGATCTGGTCGTGATGTGCCGTTCCCGCGGGCAGGCCGAGGCTGCGTTGTTGCAGCTGACCGCCGTGCTGGCCGGACTCGGTTTGGAGCCGAAACCGGCCAAGACCCGGATCGTGCAGCTGCGGGTGGGCGGGGAGGGTCTGGATTTCCTCGGTTTCCACCATCGGCTGGTGCGAAGTCAGGGTCGACGCGGGAAGGCGGGCGTGGTGTTCTTGGCTCGTTGGCCTGCAAAGAAGGCGATGCAGCACGTTCGGCACCGGGTTCGTGAACTCACGGCCCGGTCCCGGCTGCTGCTGCCGGTCGACTGGGTGACCGAGGACGTCAACCGGTTGCTGCGCGGCTGGGCCGCGTACTTCCGGTTCGGCAACTCCGCCGACCAGTTCGACAAGATCAACGGGTATGCCCGGATGCGGCTGGCGTGGTTCATCACCCGCCGTCACCGACGCAGCCGGGGATTCGGGTGGTTCGTGCTCGACCATGGGCGCGACTCGCCGGCCCTGTTCGATCTCACTGGAACCGTGGCCGCCCCCAGACCCTTCCGGGACTGGCGGGAAAGGCCGAATGCCGGCGGTGAACGACGTCGGTGAGCCGTGTGCGGGAGAACCGCATGCACGGTTCGACGGGCGGGGACTGGAAACGGAGCAAGGAACCTGATCCTGGTCGCTGGGGTGGCACAGCCGACCGGGAAACCGGCGGAACAAAGGCCCCAGGCCCTACCGTCAGGAGAAGCCACCGCGCCAGCCCCCGACCCTACAGTAAGGATTTCGGCCAGCCCACTTTCATGATCATCTGCCGCGTTGATGGCCGGTCTCCGCCTCGGACACGGTGATCGGCCGGCCTGGTGTCCGGGTCTCCGAGGTTCCTTGGTGGTGGGTGGTCAGGGGCCTGACTCTTCAGGCGACCAGTGGCGGGCAGTTTTGGGCAAGCCGGTTGAAGGCGTTGGCGAGCTGATGCGCCCAGGGCCAACGATGGTCCGATTCTGATTCTGGTTCGGCGTTGCCCGCATGTGAGGCGGGCGGCTACGTGCAGCAGCCGGTAGCGCAGCACATCTTGGCTGGGCCTTGGCCAGGTTGTTGGTCAGCAGGGTGGTGTTGGGTCCAAGCGATCAGGGTCGGCACGCAGTCAACGCGAGCTGAGCCAGGTCTGGTTGATCGGCAGGTCACGGGAGGGGAACGAGCCGATCCCGGTCTGCTTAGGGGCTATTCGCATTTGACCGTGGTGCCCTGCCTGGTCAATGGGTTCACGCCGCGCGTCGGGCGGCGCTGGTGAGCAGGACGGGCTGGTAGTGGGCTCGGGTTTCTGTATCCCGCCCGGTGCGTTTGATGTGTTTGATGCCGGTGTCGACGCCTTGGTCAGGGCGTTGGTGACCCGGGTCTAGATGAGCACCTCGACGGCGGGCCACCGGGTTTCGATGGTGGCCCATAGCCGCCAGGTCTCCTCCATGTCGGCCGCCAGCACGTAGCAGCCCAAGATCATCTTCACGGTACCGGCCTGTTCGATCGTGCTGGTGTTGAGGAGCCGGCCCCGAGCTGTTCCACTCACACCCCAGGCAGCCGACAGCTCATCAATGAGGTCGTCGCTGGCGAACACCGTCCGCAGCCGGGCCTTCCCGCGGTCGGAGAGGCTGTTGTAGCCGCGGAGCGGCAGAGTCCGGTGCGCCCAGGCAGGGTCGACTTTCCGGCCTCGACGCTGTTCACGCTCGCGGACCAGTCGCTGCCCGCACCTGGAGCTTGTCAAGTTGTCTGTGTAAACAGGTTGTTGATCTTGTGGTTGGGGCGGGGTTCCTCCGCCGTGGATGGTGTGCCGGTGCTCGCCGCGGTCAAGCTTGGCCGGCAGGTTCGGCTGGCGGTGTGTTGACCGCGGCTGCGCGCCGGCGGTGTTGGCCGGGATGGAGGAACCCCGCCGTCCGAGCCGCTCTGCTGGTCACAGGGTCACTTCCAACCGGCCGGGGAAGGCCAGGCTGAGCGCGCCGTAGGCGGCGTTCCAGCCCTGCACCGTGGCGCCTTCGACCAGCTTGCCGGGCGCGCTGCGCTCGTTCTTGGGCCGGCCGGCCTGTCTGGCGCGTTCCCTGGCGCGTTTGTCCTCGATGTCACGGATCGCCAGCCACAACAGCTTCACTACCGCCTCGTCGTTGGGGAAATGACCGCGATTCTTGATGATCTTCCGCAGCTGATAGTTCAGCGACTCGATCGAATTTGTGGTGTAGATGATCTTCCGAACCGCCGGCGGGAACTCCAGGAACGGAATGAACCGCTGCCAGGCGTCCCGCCACACCCGTACGGTGGCCGGATACTTGGTGCCCCATTTGGAGCTCTCGAAGATGTCCAGCTCCTGGGCCGCGGCCGCTTCGGTGGCAGCGGTGTAGATGGGCCGCAGCGCAGCAGCGACGGCCTTGCGGTCGTTGTAGGAGATGAACCGCATCGAGGCCCGAATCAGATGCACCACACACGTTTGGACCACGGCCTGCGGCCAGGTCGCCTCGATCGCCTCCGGGAAGCCGGTCAAGCCGTCGCAGCAGGCGATCAACACATCGGCCACGCCGCGGTTGCGGAGCTCAGCGAGCACCCCGGCCCAAAACTTTGCGCCCTCGGTGGTTTGCACCCAGATCCCCAGCACATGCTTGATCCCGTCGGTGTCGACACCAACCGCGATGTGGGCGGCCTTGTTGCGGACCTGATGGGACTCCTTGACCTTCACCACCAACGCATCCAGGTAGAGGATCGGATACACCGGGCGATTTCTAGCGAACGTTAGAATCATTGTGGTGTTCGCTGT
>CAWEHO010000004.1:0-170364 GCA_963808905.1 uncultured Actinomycetota bacterium | reverse complement strand
GTCGGCGCTATCTGGACGGCTCTGGTGGCGCGATCGTAGTCGGTGTCGGCCACGGCGTGGACTCGGTTTCGGATGCGATTGCTGAGCAAGCTCGCCAGATCGCTTACGTCCACGGAACCATGTTCACCACCGATGTTCTGGAGGCCTATGCCGACGAGCTGGCGCCGCTGCTGCCCCTGAAATCGCCCCGGATCTACCCGGTATCAGGAGGCAGCGAGGCCGTCGAGACCGCACTGAAGATGGCTCGCGCCTACCACCTGGCCCGAGGCGAGGACCGATATCTGGTCATCGGGCGCGACGGCGCCTACCACGGCAACACCCGCGGCGCCCTCGACGTGTCCGGCCGGGCCGGGCTTCGCGCGCCCTATTTGCCCTGGCTCGGGTCGGCACTGCACACGACGGCACCGTACGAGTACCGCTGTCCGTTCCCCGAAACTCATCCGGAGGGGTGCGGCGAGCGGCATGCCCAAGTCCTTGATGAGCTCATCATCGAACACGGTGCCGGGCGGGTGGCGGCATTCATCGCCGAGCCGGTCTCTGGGGCTCCGCTGGGGGCCTGCGTGCCCCCAGCGGACTATTGGCCGGCTGTCGAAAGGGTGTGCCGCGTCCACGGTGTGTTGCTCATCGCCGATGAGGTCATGACCGGCTTCGGGCGTACCGGTGCCTGGTTCGCCTCCGAGCACTGGGGCGTGCAACCCGATTTGATGGTGTTGGCCAAGGGCGCTGCCTCCGGCTACTGGCCGCTGGGGTTGGCCGTCGCCAGCGACGACGTCCACGAGACGATCATGACCGGTGGCTTCACGCACGGGTTCAGCTACTCCCACCACGGCGTGGGGGCGGCCGCGGGCCGTGCTGTGCTGGCAGTTTTGAAGCAACTCGATCTCGTTCAGGCGGCACGGGATCGAGGCGCCCAGCTCGACGCGGCCCTGCGCGGCGAACTCGGGAACCACCCAGCGGTCGGCGACATCCGTGGTCTGGGGCTGCTGCGCGGGATCGAGCTGGTGTCCGACCGACAGACTCGGGCCGCGTTCGCCCGCTCCGACCGCGTGGTCGAGCGCGTCGTCGCTGCAGGCATGGCGCGCGGGGTCCTGCTCTACTCCTCGACCGGGTGCGCCGACGGGCGCGACGGAGACCTTCGTGCTCCTCGGCCCGCCTCTGATCATCACAGAGTCGGAGACTGACGAACTCGCGAGCTTGACGGCGGCAGCCATCAGGGACGTCCTCGGCTGATGCATGCAGACGCTTGCTGGCGTATCCGCCATATGTTCCCATTGCCCCTCGGCCGAGGTCACAATGCACAGAGTGCGCTGGAGGCACTCGTAGCGTTCAGCTGACGGTCGACCGCTTCACCGACGAAGGTGCCTGGCGCGCGTTCTTGACCGAGCACCGCGACGCCTACGCCCGTCTCGACGCAGCGACCAAGGGACTGACCACCGGCGAGTGCGAGATCGCCGGCGGCGAGGTCGGTTGAGCAAATCTCCGAATCGAGTTGCCGACGACACCGTCAGCGCGATCCAGCCGCTCATCCCGGCCTTGGCGATATCTGGGTGTACGCCATCATCGTGAAGCCGAGGACGGGGCGACCATCGGCGCCAGCCCACCGAGAGCCATCATGATCGACATCACCTTGGCCAGCAGGTCGCCCTTCGCGACGTCGACCACGACCGCCCGGGCGACCACTGCCGCCAAGCCACCGCCGAAGCCCTGGACCAGTCGGAAGATGATGAGCAGCTCGCTCGAGATCGTATGCGACGAGTCGCCGAGCAGTCCTCGCAACTCCATGTCGCTCGCGTGCTGACCGTCCTGCCACGGTCGTAGTGGCAGCTCATAACGGTGGCCATCTGTACCGCGCCGCCGTCGGAATCTATCTCCCTCGCCGAACCTGCCTATGGATGTTCAGCAGCGATCGGCTGCGACGATTCCGCTGAAGTCTGACGATTCGCCCGCCACTGGGGACGGTTACGCAGTCCGGAAAGAGGAGGCACGCTAATGGGCACCTCCAACCGGCATAGTTGGGCGGTCGCTCTGGCGTCCGCGACGCGAGTTGATGCGGTGAGCGATCACTGCGCCGGCGTGCTGGGCTGGATGTTCTTGTTGTTGTGGAACACGTTCTCGGGGTCGTATTTGGCTTTCACCTCGGCGAGCCGCCGGTAGGTGTCGTCGCCGTAGGCCTCGCGGACGCGGCTCGTGTCGTCGTCGGAGTCGAGGAAGTTCACGTAGACGCCGGCGCGGTGGGGTTGGAGGGCGGCGAGGAATCGCTCGTGCCCACGCGGTCTCTGCCGCCCCGACGGTGTCGTCCTGCTCGGGGAGCCATGCGGCGTCGATGATGATGTTGTGCTCCACGTCGCGGCCGGGGTAGGCGGTGGCGTCCCGCGGGGCTCGGGCAACTGCGCCACCCAGGTGGAACATCGCCGCGTACGACCTCGGCGATGTTGCGCCGTAGGCGTGCTCGGCGACGATGTCGATGACCTCGTCGGATAGGCCGGTGAGGTTCGTGGCCTTCCAGTAGTAGTGCCAGCCATGGGGGACGGTGTCGTCGATGCCGCTCTGGTGGTCGACGTACAGGGTGGGTCCGACAAGGTCCACGAGCGGCGTCCCGAACTGGCGGAGCGCACGGACGGCACGCTCACCGTCCTCGACGGGCCCGGCGTAGCAGCTGGCGACGGCGATGGCCGGCCGGAAGTGCAGTTCCTCGCTGACAGCTGGCAGCGGCGGGATCGTGCCGAGCCGAACGACGTTGCCGAGCTCGTCGGGCGCGTCGGTGACGAACTCACGGTAGAAGCGCAGGACGTCGGTGGTGTCCTCGGCCGCCCAGAACACCGGTCCGGCCATGACGGTGGGGCCGACGGGGTGCAACGTGAACCGGAACGAGCTGACGACGCCGAAGTTCCCGCCGCCGCCCCGCAGCGCCCAGAACAGGTCGGGGTGATCGTTGGCCGATGCCCGGATGATGTCGCCCTCGGCGGTGACCACCTCGGCTTCCACGAGGTTGTCGACGGTGAGCCCGTGTTTGCGCATGAGCCAGCCGATGCCGCCGCCCAGGCTGAGGCCGCCGACGCCGGTGTGGCCCACGATGCCGCCCGTGGTGGCCAGACCGTGTGCCTGTGTCTCGTGGTCGACGTCGCCCCACAGGGCGCCGCCCTGGACGCGGGCCGTGCGCTCGACAGGATCGACGGTGACGGCGCGCATCGCCGAGAGGTCGATCACGATTCCGTCGTCGCACACCGCGGTGCCGGCCACGTTGTGGCCCCCGCCTCGTACGGCGATCTCGAGGTCGCGGTCGCGGGCGAAGCGCACCGCTGCGGCCACGTCGGCGGTGCCGCTGCAGCGGGCGATCAGTCGAGGGCGCCGATCGACGGTGCCGTTCCATACGGCGCGTGCGTCGTCGTATCCATCGTGGTCGGGGGCGATCACGTCGCCCCGGAACCCGGGGATCTGCATCGTGGTTGGTGCTGTCATCGTTCCTCCTCTGGTCGATGGGCTCATCGCAACATCGGCAGGCACCGAGGAGAAGTCAGCTATCTGGACTTTGAAGTACGGAATCTGGACTTCACGGCGGTCGAGAGACGCGGGACACTGCGCTCATGAGGACCTACGGCCAGTACTGCCCGATCGCCCGTGGCGCGGAGATCTTCGCTGAGCGTTGGACGCCGTTGATCATCCGCAACGTGCATCTGGGCTGTGAAACCTTCGGCGAGATCCTCGAGGGTGCGCCCGGACTCTCCCGCACGCTCCTCACGCAGCGGCTCAAGCAGCTCGAACGCCTCGGCGTTGTCGAGTCGGCACCGAAGGCTCAGGGGCGCGGTCACCGTTACCAGCTCACGAGCTCGGGCCACGATCTGTTCAAGGTCTGCGAGACCCTCGGCGAGTGGGGAGCTCGGTGGCTCGAGATCGCCCCGGAGAACCTCGATCCATTCGTGGCGCTGTGGTCGATGTGCAACGCTCTCCGACGGGACCGACTTCCGGACCAGCGCGTGGTCATCCGGTTGGATTTCACCGGCTTCCGGCCCCACGAGCGGTACTGGTTGCTGCTCGAGCACGGCGAGGCCGAGATCTGCAAGACGTATCCCGGTCTGGACGAAGACCTCTACATCACCGCCGACGCCGAAGCGTTCGTGAAGTGGCACGCCGGCCAGCTCTCCTGGGCGGAGGCAACCCGCGACTCCCGGATCCAGCTCGACGGTCCCTCATGGCTCGTACGGGCCTTCCCGACCTGGAACGGCCGCAGCATGTTCGCCCACATCAAGCCCGACGCCGCCGCTGCCACCGCGAACTGACGCAACGACCCGCCGAGCCACTCCCAAGTGGACGCGATCTGAGGCACGCGAGCGGCAGCCATCCGGCGGGCCCCGTGGAGAAGCCGGTCGCCGTCCACAGCTCCGGCCCCGCGCGCCTGTTCTCGACCGGCACGATCCAGGCCACGAGTCGGGCCACTCCGCACAGACGCGCGTCATCCACCCAACACACACCGATGCATCCGCGGGACTAACGCAGGGCCCATCCGTTGTGCCGATTGGGCAGCAGGTGGCTAGGTGTCGAAGAAGCTGGCAGTGCCGGGCTTTCTCACCAGCGGCTCCAGTGCACAACCTCCTGGAAGGGCCGACGGTCCGGTCTGACGAGCGGCCGTAGCGGCCGGTCGGCCGGGTAACCAAATCCGATCATGTACACGCAGAGGTAGCCGTCGGGAAACCCCAGCACACGCTGCGCCTGCTCCTGGTCCGCCGCGGCCGAGTGCCCGGATCCGATGCCGAGGTCGGCCGCCGCCAACATCATCATCGCGGTCGCCTGGCCGAGGTCGTACATCAGCAGCTCCCGTTGTCTTGCGTCCTCCGGCTCGCGGGCTACCAGGGCGACCGTTGCCGCCGACCGGGCTATGTGACCTGCGCCCTGCCACACCTTTGCCAGCTCGGTCAACTGCGCGTGGTCGGTAACGACCACGAAGTTCCACGGCTGCCAGTTGCCCGCTGACGGCGCTCGCCGTCCCGCGTCGAGGATGCGTTCGAGGTCCTCATCGGCTATCGATCGGTCGGTGTACTGGCGAACGTTACGACGTGCCCGGATGGTGTCCCAGGTTTCCATGCCCCAGTTCTACGCTGCGTCCCACAGACGCCGTGGCACGGGTCCACGACGTAGAGAGGTCTGGCGGCCGATCACAGTAGGAGAGCGGATCGGACGTACAGATGGTTCCTCAGCCTTGCAGAGGCGGTGTTGGTGCTGGCGCGGATGGATTGTGCTGCGTGGGTCCGACTAAGTGGCAGAGCTTTCCGCCTGAATAGTTAGCTAAAGCTATTGGTGGCGCTGCGGAAGTCGAGCGGCGGAAGTCTAGATGTGGGTATGCGAAAACGTGAGCGTCACTTGCTGGAGTGTCGCGTGAGGGTTCTATGTGAATTCCCGCTAACGTGCATGTCCGAAGCGGTCGAATCTCGCCGTATCGATGACCACTCACCCGCAGACTTCCCCTGAGCCGCTAGGCGAACACTCGATGAGGTGCAGTATGTCGGACATTGCCGTCATTATCGGTCTTGGCTACGTTGGACTCCCGCTGGCTCGCGAAGCGACCCGATCCGGACTGAAGGTTATCGCCTGCTGATTCTGGCCAATCAGGCCCCCTCGGAGCTCGACGGTACCGATCTCAGATATGTGCCGGCTACGTGCACGATGAACGCTCGAAAGATGTTCTCGGTCGAGCCCGAATGGTGTCCGCAAGGGCCAAACGTTCGTAAGGCCCTTGTGGCATCGGCACCGCGACCGGAAATTACCGAATTCGACATGCCCGGTATTATCGACACCGAGAAATGGTGCCTTGAACGAACGGGATACCGGTCCGACCAGCCAATCATCGGCCGCCATTCACGCGACAACTGGACCAAGTGGCCCCAGGATAGGCGGGAGTTGCTCCAAGCTTATCCCGACTCGACGCCTGTCGATGTCAGGATCATGGGCGGCGCGAAAACCGCACAAGAGCTGCTCGCAAAGCCGGAACTTCCCGCCAACTGGCTCGTATACGACTATGACGAGGTGAGCGTCAGGAGCTTCCTGTTCCAGATTGACTTCTATGTTTACTTTCCACATCCAAGAATGATCGAGGCGTTTGGCCGCGCCATTCTAGAAGCACTTGCATCCGGATGCGTGGTGATACTCCCCCCACACTTCGTAGATACGTTCGGTGACGCGGCGCTCTACTGTAATCCGGGGGATGTACTCGATGTGGTGAAGCGTTACTACTCGAATCGCAAGCTTTTTCTTTCGCAGAGCAGACTTGCCCAGGAGCGTGTGCGGCAAAGATACAGCCATGAGACGTATGTCGCTCAAATTGTCGCGTTGAGTCGACAGAAGGATAGCGGTGATTCGTCAGCGGCGACCTCGATAGCAGGTCATTGAAGCCATGAGCCCGGATTAGTCGGATTAATGCGATATAGAGATTCGTTGCGCCGACAACGTATGCGCCCGAGAGTCAGTGTCGCAGGAGTCTTGGCATAGTGTGGCGAGGAGTTCAACCCATGCGCAATGCGGGCAGGCAACGCCGGAGGCTGACCAGCCAACTTCGTCTTATCCGGATTGGGGCGCGAGCACTGACGCGCCGGCAGGCTGCCGCGCTCTCGGCAGCCGCTGTGCTTGGCGCGACTCTGGTAACGGCGACGCTAGCCGGCCGTGGGGAGATTGCAGTGTTGGCCGTGGGCCTGGTCGGCGTGTTGGTTTTGGTCATCGTTGTTCAGGTTCGACGGCGAATGGTGCAACAGATCCGAGCTGTTATGTTGCAGAATTCAAATTTGGCCAGGCAGCTCGAAATCTTTCAGCGGCGTGTTGTTGCCGCACTGGAGAATATGCGACTCGAGGAAGCCGATCGGTTCCGGGCCCTCGTCGCGAACCTGGATCTGAAAGAGGCATCGAACCAGACCGCGTATCGCCGAATACTTGGTGCCATTGAAAGCGAACGTCTTGCAGCCGCCGAACGTCAAAGGCAGCTCCTTGCGCAGCTGGGCGGCGTCGGCGATGCTATTCAAGAGCCGGCCGGTCGCGGCGTGACGATGTTGGACTCGCACGCCAACAGCGAGCGAAATCTCGTTGGTTCCGGCGTTGGGGATGGGCTACCGGGCCCCTGGCAGAAAAGCGATGAGCACCAGGCGAGCGTGATTCCCCTCACTCGAGAACGTGAATCGAGGTCAGGCTCGGACCCTGCTGGCTAGATGCAACGCAGGGACGATCTTCGGAGCACGTTGCAACTGCCTGCTGGTCGAGTGGTCCTAGGGATTTGTTGGAGCGCTGACGTCGAATGGTGAATAGTCGGGTTTTCGCCATCGGGTTCCGCGACGTCGATCTTGCTGTGCGGGTGTTGGTGCTAGCCGAGGCCAGCCGACAACACGTCCTCCTCGGCCGCGGCGAGCTTCTCAAGCGTCCTGGCCTGTGCCACTTTTCGGGGTTCGGTGCGTGAAGTTGCTCCTGGCTAGGGGCGATGTCTTGGTGGTTGTCACCAAATTAAGCCCGATCCTTCGCTCGACGTCGTGGCGTGCCCCCATCCGCAGGCCGATCGGCTTGCGGCACACCCTGCGTTGGCGTCCGTGCGTGATCCCTGATCGTTCGAGTGTGGGAGCGGGTGAGGTGTCGGAGCTGTTGGTGGCTTTCCCGCGGGGCGGCGCCGCGCTGACGCTTGCGATAACCCCGGCCGCCAAGATTTTCCCTGCTGGGCATGAGGACTAGCGTCAACGGGTGATGACCATCTATTTGATCGTCGGCCTGCCCGGAGCCGGGAAGACCGCGCGAGCCAAGGAGTTGGAGATCAGCGAGTCTGCCCTTCGGCTGACCCCCGACGACTGGCAGTTCGCGATCTTCCGTGGCGACAATCCGACGCGCTGGCGGTCGAAAGACCGTGCTGGCCAGCGTGACCGGATCGAAGGCAAACTCGTGGAGGTCGGGATGCGGGTTGCCAAGTTGGGCACCAACGTCGTCTTCGACTTCGGCCTGTGGGGCAAGGATGAACGCTCAGCGCTCCGTTGGATCGCGGACACGCTGGGCGTCCGCGCCCAGGTCGTCTACCTGCCGATCGACTACGAGGAGCAGCGCAGACGCATCATCAGTCGATACGAGACCGAGCCGGGTCAGTTCCAGATGAGCGACACCGAACTGAAGCTGTGGCAGGTGCAGTTCCAAGCGCCGGACGACGAGGAACTGCGAGGTGCCGAGATCCCACCGGTCCCGCCAGAGCATACGTCCTGGTCGCAGTGGGCGTCTGAACGCTGGCCGTCGTTGCCGGATCTGTACTGACCGAACAGCCGCTTGTTACCGGTTCGTCCAGCTGACCGGCGGCACCCGCAGCGATCAACCGCGACCTCGAGGCCAAGACTCGCGCTCTCGCGGGTTTGAAGGGCTACGTCACCAACCTGCGCGCGCCGACACCGGAGTACGTGCTGGACGCCTACCACCAGCTGTGGCAGATCGAGAAGAGCTTCCGGATGTCCAAGTCTGACCTGCGCGCCCGGCCGATCTACCACCACAAGCGCGAGTCGATCGAGGCCGACCCTGAGCATCGTGATGGCCGCTCTCGCTGTCGGCAGACTCGTCGAGCATGCCACCGGCTGGAGCATCAACCGATTCGTGAAGGCCCTACGGCTCTGCCGCGCCATCACGATCCAAGCCGGCGACCAGACCGTGACCGCCGCCCATCCCATCCCGACGACGCCCTCCAGCCCTCGCCGAACTCCGCCCGGACGCTGCGCACTAAATTGGCAAAAGTCAGGGTGCTTCTCAAGCGTCGACTCGGGCTCGGTGAGGGTTGACTAGTCCTCGGGGATCGGGCGCCCGAAGCTCTCCAATGTGATCAACTCAGGCTCTGGGCCACCGCGCTGGCCGGTGTCGAGAGCGTCGATCGCCGCGAGTTCCTCGGCGGAGAGTTCGAAGTCGAACACGTCGATGTTCTCGGCGATCCGCTCCGGCTTGGTCGACTTCGGGATCACTGAGCGGCCCTGCTGCAGGTGCCAGCGCAGCATGACCTGCGCAGGGGTCTTGTCGTGGGCCTTTGCGATGTCGCCGATAACCGGGTCCTGCAGGGTGCTGCTGTGCTGCCCGTCGCGGTAGAAGGTGATGCCGCCGATTGGCGACCAGGCCTGGGTCAAGATGCCGTGCTCGGCGTCGAGAGTCTGCACGTCTCTTTGAGCGAAGTAGGGGTGGACCTCGATCTGATTGACTGCGGGCACGACGGTGGCTCGCTCGAGCAGCGTATTGAGGTGCTCGACCATGAAGTTGCTGACGCCGATGGCTCGTACCTTCCCGTCGCCGAGCAGCGTCTCCAAGGCCCGGTAGGCCTCCAGGGTCGCCTCGAAGTCCGACGGCAGCGCTTGGTGCAAGATCAGCAGGTCGATCTGGTCGACTCCGAGCTTGCGGGCGCTCTTCTCGAAGCCGTGCAACGTCTTGTCGTAGCCATAGTCGCTGATCCAGATCTTGGTCTCCAAGAAGACCTCTGAGCGGTCCAACCCAGAACTGCGTACCGCCTCTCCGACCTGCCGCTCATTGGCGTAGGCAGCTGCTGTGTCGATGTGTCGGTAGCCGGCCGAGATCGCCGCTTCGACCGCCGCCCGGGTCTCCTCTGCGGGTGTCTGGAACACTCCCAGACCCAGCGCGGGCAGCTCGACACCGTTGTTCAGCGTCAGTGTTGAGACATTCGGCATGATCTACCTCGTTTCGCTCACGGTTGTGGGGTCGTTCGGGTTGGTGGCCGCACTGATCTGGGACCAGGTGTCGACGTCGGCTTGCACGGCATCAGACTTGCACGGCATCAGCTGAGCGGGCGTAGCCATCGAGAGTTTCGGGGCCAGGGAGGTCTACGTCTTTGCGGCCATCCACATCCTCGACGCTAGAGCTCAGCCGGGCGATGAAACAGGCACTACCAGTACACGCCAACATTGACCACTCATGACAAGCGGGAGCCGCTACGGCTGGTAGCGCCTTCTTACGCGTGTACTGGCAGTACCTTCCTCGGGCCGGTGGCCGGCTCGTAGTGTCGAGCTGTGGATCGTCAAGCCGTACATGACTTCCTGGCGAGCCGCCGGGCCCGCATCACTCCGGCGCAGGCCGGGATGCCGACCTACGGCGAGAAGCGGCGGGTGCCGGGGCTGCGGCGTGAGGAGGTCGCGTCGCTGGCCGGGGTGAGTTTCGACTACTACGCCCGGCTCGAGCGTGGGAACTTGTCGGGGGTCTCGGACTCGGTTCTGGAGGCCCTGGCCCAGGCTTTGCAGTTGGACGAGGCGGAGCGGCAGCACCTGTTCGATCTCGCCAAGGCGGCGTCGGTCCCAGCTTCCCGGTCGCGTCCGGCAAAGCCGCCGGTGACCCGGGTGCGGCCGGCCGTGCTCAGCATCTTGAACGGGATGACTGGCACGCCGGCGTACGTGCGGAACGCGCGGCTGGACATTCTGGCCGCCAACGACTTGTGCCTGGCCCTCTACGACGGCGTCCTGGTCCGGGACGGTTTGCCGCTCAATCTGGCCCGGTTCGTGTTCCTCGACCCTTATGCCAAGGCCTTCTTTCTGGACTGGGACACGATCGCCCTAGACATGGTCGGTGCCCTGCGCACCCAGGCCGGCCGCGAACCGTCCGATCGCGGCCTCAGCGACTTGATCGGGGAGCTGGCGACCCGCAGTGACGGTTTTGCCGCGCGGTGGGCCCGGCACGACGTACGGCTCCACCGGACCGCCCGCAAACGGTTGGCCAACCGAGTGGTCGGGGAGATCGAGCTGACCGGTGACGCCCTCGACCTCGCCGGCGACGGGTTGACCATGATCGCCTACTCCGCCGAGCCAGGCAGCCAGGCCGAGGACCAGCTGAAGCTGCTGGCCACCTGGAGCGCCACGGCGCGTACGCCTACCTCCGAGCCCGCCGGAACCAACCCACCGTCCGCCATCGGACCTGGATCAGCGCCCGCTGGCAAACCGCATGGCGTGCCGACTTCAGGACCGGCTGACCGCTGAACCAGGTACTGACAATAGACCTGACAGCCGTTCCTCTGGATTGTCGATGCCTAGGCTCGTGGTCGACCTCGGGATTGGATCGGAGCCTTGCGTGAGACGTCTACTCGTGCCCTCAGCCGCCTTGCTGTGGGGTCTACAGATCGCCTTCCTCAGCCCCGCCCTCGCTTTGATCTTGGTCACCCTCTACGACGCGTCGACCGCTCAGGTCGGGTGGATCCTGACCGTATACAACGCCAGCGGGTTCGTCGCCTCGCTGCTCATACCTTCCTACGCTGACCGTCGGGAGGACTACCTGCTGCCCATGCTGGCGTGCGGCGTACTCACCCTGGTCCTCGCGCTCGTCCTGGCCTTCACGACCTCGTTGGCGGTCGCCGTCGTTGCCCTCGTCGTAGTGGGCGGTCCAGCCGGCGTCGGAAGCTCGATGCTCTACGCCCACCTCAGACACTCCGGCGCCAAACCAGCCGACATCGTCAACACCCGCGCCATCGTTTCCGTCGCCTGGATCGCGGGACCGCCGCTTGCGACACTGATCATCGGCGCCTTCGGCAACCGCGCCATTCTCCTCGCCATCGGGGCCATCGCCGTTCTCGTCATCGCCACCACAGTCGTCATGATCTTCCAGCGGACCGCCGCACCCGACCATGACGGACCGGCAAAGGCTGCAGCCGACGACCACTTGGCGCTGCGCAAACGTGCCGTGGTCTTGATCGTGGCGGCATTCGTTCTGCTACAAGCCGCGAACGCCACCGTGACCTCGATCATGACCCTGTTCGTCACTGAAACGATGCGCATCGACGTGATCTGGGCCGGAATCGCTCTCGGTGTCGCCGCCGGGCTCGAGGTCCCCGCCCTGGTCCTGATCGGCAGGCTCAGCCTCCGTTTCTCCAGCCTCGGGCTGATCGTGACTGGGTGCGTCGCCGGCATCGCCTACTACATCGCGATGGCCTACGTCACCGGGCCCGTCATGCTCATCGCCCTCCAACCGCTCAACGCTTGGTGTTTCGCCGCGATCGCCGGCGTCGGACTGACGCTCTTCCAACAGATGATTCCCCGGCCGGGACTGTCTACGGGCCTCTACACGAATACCCGACGGGTCGGCGCGATCGTCTCCGGACCGATCATCGCCCTCGGCTCGACAACTGCTCTTGGAAATCGTGGCATCTTTCTCGCCTGCGGCCTCCTCATGGTCCTCGCGCTAGGCGTCATCGCAATTGCGGCTCGACAGCGGGAACCGCGCCCGACAGCCGACCTGGCTCGGCAGATGCCGAGCCCCGGTTAGCTGACTTCCGCACGCATACGGGCGAGAGCGGTCCGAATTCATCACGGTCGACTCCTGGCGCCCGGCAAGGCCAAGCGTGAGCCATGGCTGCGGGCTGTTCAGCCGGGTTGCGCGGTGGGCCGTACGAGGATTTCGTTGATCGTGAGCCGGCGGGGGCGGGTGACTGCGAAAGCGATGATCTCGGCGATGTCTTCGGCGGTGATGGCCAGCTGCTGATACAGCTGTTCCGCGCCCTGCTTGGCCCCTGCGTGGGTGATGTGGTCGGTGAGCTCTGTCGCGACCGCGCCCGGCTCGATGAGGGTCACCCGGATGTCGGGCTGCAGCTCCTGACGCAGCCCCTCCGACCAGCCGTTGAGTCCCCACTTCGTCGCCGCGTAGGCCGCATTGCCCGCCCGGGCGGTGCGACCGGCGACGGACGAGATGTTCACGAGATCGCCACCACCGTCGCGGAGCTGGTCGAGGAACACCTCGGTCGCGGTCATCGCGCCGAGCAGGTTGACCTCCACCATCTGCCGGATCTCGGCTCGCTGGTCTGAGGAGAAGGGGGCCAGCAGCATCACACCGGCGTTGTTCACGAGAACGTCTGCGCCTCCCAGCTCGCTTCGCACCCGGTTCGCGGCGGCGACGAGGGAGTCACGGTCCGTGACGTCCGCGGTGATAGCGACGGCGGTATCGCCGAGCTCGGCGGCCAAAGCTTCGATCCGATCGGCGCGACGCGCCAACAGCGCCAGCCTGTAACCTTCCGCGGCCAGGGAACGGGCGGTGGCCTCCCCGATACCCGACGAGGCCCCCGTAATCACGGCGACGCCTCCATGGTGGTTCTGATCGGTGGTCATCGTGGTCCTCCTTGAATCGTGGTCTGTTCGGCCGTCTGCAGTACGGCACGCATCAACGCCCTGGTCTCAGGGCGGTCCCGGTCGGTCTTGCCGCGTCAGGCGCCGAAGACGCTCTTGGCGACCGTGATGGCCGACATCGCGCGTGGCCAGCCGGCGTAGAACGCGAGATGGATGATTACTTCCTTCAGTTCGATCTCGGTCAGACCGTTGGCCTTCGCGCGGGCCAGGTGGTTCTTCAGCTGCTCCGTGTTGCCCCCGGCGATGAGCGCTGCGACGGTGATCAGGCTGCGATCACGCTTCGACAGCTCCTCGCGTTCCCAGATGTCGCCGAACAACACGTCGTCGGTCAGGGAGACAAGCTTCGGGGCGAAGTCTCCGATATTGCGCTGGGCGGTAGTCAGATTGTCAGAGTCGGACATGGGAAGTTCTCCTTCGAGGTCGGTGTGTCGGTAGTCGATACCCGCCAACCACCGGTGAACCGGCGTCGACGATCGCAGCTAGCGGCCGGGAAATTCGGCATCGGTCAAGTGCTCGCCCCACTGTGTGACGGGGCCCGCCTGACCATCGGCGAGATCCTCCGACATCGAGAGGTGGGACATGAAATGTTCCGGTGCCGCGCCATGCCAATGCCATTCGCCAGGTGGGGTGTAGATCGTGTCTCCTGGACGGATCTCGATGACCTCCTCCCCCCGGGACTGGGCCAAGCCGCGCCCCTCGGTGACATGCAAGGTCTGACCGTTCGCGTGTCGATGCCACGCCGTGTGCGCCCCCGGCGAGAACCGGACGATGCTCACCCGCAACCGAGACGGCGCCACTCCGTGAGCAATGACGTCGAACCACACCTCGCCAACGAACGACTCCGCAGACCCCTTCGAGGTCGGCCGCTTCGACTGGATATCCACCTCACTCCTTCGTGTCTATCCTGGCTTGGATCTGGATAGCGCCCAGCTCTGTCTGTGACCATGCGAACTGGCTGTTCTGCTCAGGTCCGAGCCCGGCACTCCGACGCTACGACCTGACGAGCCGGCATGGGAGGCCCTGCCAGTACCTCCTTGACCGACAGGCACTGCCAAGCGACTGACGACAATTCACCGCCATCCGCTGAGCTTGGGCACTTGTCATGGTTGCGTCGCCCAAACCACGCTGTGCCGGTCCAGCGCCGGTATCGGCACCCGGACCGGCGTCGCGGGGCATCCAGTCAGTCGCCTGACCTGATGTTCTGGTTGATGTGGAAGAGGTTGTACGGGTCGTACCTGCGCTTGACTTGGGCGAGCCGGGCGTAGTTGTCGCGGTAGGAGGCTTTGACCCGGTCTTGGCCCTCGTCGTCCATGAGGAAGTTCACATACGCACCTCCGGCCGACGTGGGATGCAGCGCCTCCCAGTAGTCCTTCGTCCAGGACGTAATGGCTTCGCGGTTCGCCGGGTCCGGGTCGACGCCAACAATCACGCCGGCCCAGCCGCCGTCGCGATATGCGAATGCGGTGGCACTGGACGGTACCCGCGCCGCCGCCCCATCGATCGGGTAGAGGTGCATGGTCGAGTGCCCGGTGGGCAGCCGCGTCGCCGAACGCGCGGTGGATCTCGATGGCCTCGTCGGTGATCTCCTTGAAGAAGTCGGCTCGCCAGTACCACTGCAGGCCCGCCGGATAGAGTGCGTCGAACGCGGTGGTCAGCATGCTGTACGGCATCGCCTGAATGCCGACGACCAGCGGCGAACCAAAGCTACGGACTTGCTCGAGCCTCTCGTCGGCCTGGTCATGCGGCCCGGAGTAACACCAGACGATAACGCAGGACTTCCGACCCCACAGCGACTCCGGGAACGGCGGCGCCGGCGGGATGGTGATCAGGCCGATCCAACCGCTGAGGTCTTCCGGCTGGGCCGGCGCGAACTCGCGGTACCACCGCATCACCTCGGCGGTGTCGTCGATGTCGTAGAGCACGGGGCCGGCGTACACGATGCCGTTCTCCCCGATCGGGTGGGACTGGAACGTGAACGACGTGACGACGCCGAAGTTCCCGCCGCCGCCCCGCAGTGCCCAGAACAGGTCCGGATGGGAAGACTCGCTGGCAGTGACGAAGCTGCCGTCGGCCAGAACGACGTCGGCAGATATCAGATTGTCGACCGTGAGGCCGTACCTGCGATCCAGGTAACCGGACACGCCTCCGCCGAGAGTTAGGCCGCTCACTCCGGTGGAACCGAAGAAGCCAGCCGGGATGACGAGTCCGAACGCGACCGTGGCATGGTCCACCTCCGCCCAGGTGCAGCCCGGATCCACGCGCACCGTGCCGTCGACAGGAGAGAGGGCGACGGTTCGCATAGCGCCGAGGTCGATGACCAGGGCGTCGTCCCAGACACCGAGGCCGCCGGCGTTGTGGGCGCCTCCACGGACGGCGAGCTCGATCGAGCGGTCCCGGGCGAACTCGACGCAGGCCCGCACGTCGGCCGCGTCGCGACAGCGAGCGATGGCGGCAGGATGGCGGTCGATCATCCCGTTGTAGACCCGCCGTGCCGCGTCGTACTCGGGGTGGTCGGGCAGAATCAACTCGCCGCGCAGGCTCTGGACCAGCTGGTCGAACGCGGTGGTTGTCATGCTGTCGGTTGTCATGCTGTCGGTTGTCATGGTGCTCCTCCTGGGTCGTGGCCGATGGCACCTATGACTGTAAAAATCCAACGTTCGTCAGACGTTCGGCTTCAGTGCGGCGTGGTGCCACCGAGCGAACGCTGACCCAGATCGGCCTCGCACCGCGTCACCATGGCAGGACTGTGCTGGGCCCGCGCGAGCTCCACGGCCCGCGCAAGTGCGTTGCGGCGATCGGCGCCATCCAGGTGTGCCGCCTCCAGCCGGAGCAGTTCTGGAATCCACCAGGATTCGCCTGATGCACGGGCGGTGCTCAAGGCGGTCCGCAGCGTCTGTCGCGCGTACTCCTCGTCATTGGTGGTCTGGGCCAACAGACTCAGCCAATACGGCATCCGAACGTTGGCGTTTTCAGCACGGAGACCCGACAGGCCCGCCTCGATGAGTTGCACGCCCACCCGACCACCGCGGGCCCAACCCTCGAGGATCTGGCCCCAGTTGTCGTAGTAGGTGAACTGGTATCGCTTGCACATGGCCCGGACATGGCTTGCGGCTTCGGCGCACTTCGACCGCTCGTCGAGGAGTTGATGCGTGATGGCCTCGAACGCTCGGCCGACTACGAGGCTGTAGCGGTGCCCACTGGCCCTCGCGTACGCCGTCGCCTCGGCCGCCAAGTCGCCGGCTCGCGCAAAGTCGCCTATCGTCCAGCACGCGTGCGCCCACCAGGCTCCGGTGTGCACCCGAGCGCGGGTGCCAACGCTGAGCGACTCATCGCCCATCGCATCCAGGGCAATGGCGAAGTGCTCCATCGCGACCAGAGGTTGGCCCAGGTGCAGCGCAGAACCGGCGAGCGAGAAGTGCGCCTGGCCGAACCTCTCGTCGCCCGGCCCGACGAGGTTCACGGCCTCTTGCGCGAGCTCGAAGGAGTCCTGCAAGCGACCTTCGACGAAGCGGGAGGACCACAACCCAACCATGGCTGTGACCATCCGTGCGGTCAGGTCGAGCTCGTCAGCGAGGTTGACCGACCGCTCGCACGTCTCCCGGACGAGCGGCGAGGAGTAGCCGTGGAGCGCGTTCAGCGGTGGTATCGACATCTCGAGCAGGGTGAGTTCTCGCTGGTCTCGATCACGGCCGTGGGGCATGGAGGCGAGAAGCTGGCGGGCGGCTGTCAAGAAGGTGACCGCGTCGCCGTGGGCGAACATCGCGGCCGCCACTTCTGCCGCGCGCTCGAAGTACCGCAACGCACGCTCGGGGTTTCCCGCCAACCGATACTGCTCGGCGATCTGCGCCGCAACGGTGTCGGTGTGCCCGGCCCAGAGCAGTTCGAGTGCCTGGGCGAGCCGGCGATGCAACAGCCAACGCCTTGCTGGGGTGACAGCGTCGTATGCCGCGCTACGCAGCAGATCGTGCGAGAAGTTGTAGCGATCCCCGATCTGCCGAATGATCCGACGCCGCCACAGTTCGTCGACAGCGACAACGACAGTCTCGACGTCGAGGTCGCTGGCCTCGGCCAGCAGCGGAATGCTGAAGTCGCGCCCCAGAGCCGCTGCAAGACCGGCCACCTCCCGCCCCGCAGGACTGAGTTGCTGGATCCGCTTCGGGAGGATCCCCATCCAGCCGAGCAGTTGGCCCGAGGACGCGCCGGGTTGGTCCGGAGCGGCGGAGCGGGCCGCTTCGACGACGTACAACGGGAAGCCGCCGGTCGCGTCGTACAGCAGTTCGGCCTCGGCCGCGCCGAACCTGCGACCGGTGAGTGCCGTCGCGAGCGCGGTCGTCTCGGCAATGGCGAGTGGCCCGAGGCTGATCTCGGTGAGTAGTCCCTCATCGCGCATCTGGCCGAGCCAGGGCTCGATGGCCGGGTCCAGGTCCGGGGTGCCGGATCGCACCGTGGTCGCGACCAGCAGTCGAGCCGTGGGAGCGAAGTTGAGGAGGAACCGAACGAAGCTCAGTGTGTCGGGATCGGACCATTGCAAGTTGTCCAGCACGAGAAGCAAAGGTCGCGCCGGCGCCAGCAGGGCGCGCGCCACGGCCTCGAAGAACCGGTGCCGTTGCCAGACGTCCTCGGTCGGTGCCCCGGGACTTCGTTGTGGCTGCGCCGCTGACTGGGTCTCAGCCGGAACCAGCCGGTCGACCTCAGCGATCCAATCCGGGCTCAGCCGGCCACGGGCGGCGATCAACTCGCTGTGACGCAGCCAATCGGCCACAGGCGCCAATGACAGCCGGCCGCCGGTGTCGAAGCAGATGCTGCGACCCACCACCGTTCCCTCGCCGCGGGCTCGCCGGACGAGCTCCGACACGAGGCGCGATTTGCCGACTCCCGCGCCACCGTAAACAGCCAACACGCGCGCGTGCCCTGCTGAGGCGTCATGCCAACAGGCGAGCAAAGTCGAGAGCTCTGCAGTACGGCCGACCAGATCCGGCTCCGACATGTCCAGCGCGTCGCGTGCGCCCAGCGTGCCCAACCGACCCGTGTCACCGAGCAACTCCGTCACGAGAGCCGTGGTCAAGCTCGCCGGAGCAACACCCAACTCGCGGTCCAGCAAGGTGGCGAGCCGATGGTAGATGCTGATCGCACCCGCGCGGTCCCCAGAATCGGCGTGGAACTGCATCAACGCCCGATGAGCTGACTCGTTGAAAGGGTCAACCGTCAACAGCTTGTCGAGCGCCAGCATCGCGACATCGGTCCGGCCAGTCGCGCGTGCTGCCAGATACAGCCGCTGACACAACGCCGTACATCGCTGCTCGAGTTCGCTGCGTAGTGCGTCGAGCCACTCGTCGTCGAGCCCCGGAAGCAGGGGACCGCCGTAGTGCTCGAGTGCAACGGAGCCGTGAGCGACGGCCACCTCGTCAGGAGCTCCCTCAGTGGCAGCAGACTCGCGGAGGAACGTGCTCAGATCGATATCGTGGTGCCTTCTGTCGTGCCAACAGAGCTGACCTGGAGTGACCTCCAGAGAATCGTCCTCGCCCAGGATGCGCCGCAGGTCGTGCAGTTCGCGGCGCAGATTGGTGAGCGCTTGCCCATCACCCGACTCGGGCCAGAATTGCCCAGCGATCGCCGCCCGATCCTGCGGCCGCCCGGTTCGGGCAATCAGCAGGCCGAGCAACGCAAGCGTTCGCGACGATCCGGTGCGGATACGCCCCGTCGCTCCGTCGAGCACAGCCTGCGCACCGAGCAACCGGATGATCAGCATCCAGACGTCCTTCCGCCGCAAGCAACGCTACGCGCCGGCGCCTGGGCCAGGAGCTCCAGCTCACGCCCTCACCCGCTGCGGTGCCGAGCCCGATACCTTTGCAGCCAGGCTGCAAGCCCGGATGGAGATTGCCAGGCTCGCCCAAGATCAACATCGAGAGGCCAACGGCGAGCCTATGATGATCACGAAGAGAGCCCGCGGACCCAATGTTGATCAGGGCTCGGAGATCCGACTCGTCAGTTGACTCTGCTACGTAGAACGCGTCACGATGAGCGCGTGCCTGAGCTTCCCGGCGGATCTGTCGGCTGCGATGTATGCGGAATCGTGTTGGACGCCGAGAAGGTATCCGCGCACGACGCCTGGCATCGCGTCGACGAAGAGCGGTTCGAACGCCTAAATCAAGCGCTGCGTGAGCTGCTTGACCTGGTACGCGACCGTCGCACCTGATCCGTGCCGTATCGACAATTGATACTTGTCCGCGCCATCGTTGGCGAGGGCGCGGCCGCCATAGTCCTGACCCTGACCTCGGGCACTCAAGATCACGACGCTGTCCAGAGCACACCATTGCGAAGCAAGCACAACTTTTGCCACCGCCAAGATCGTCATCCAGCAGACGGGGTATAGAGCCAATGGGTAATTGAGACACCAAGGCGGAGTCCCTGAGGATCGTTCCAGCTCAATGAGGTAAGGAGTAGTCATGGCTACGTACAAGATCGGCTATTTCGTCGGGAGTCTCTCGTCGAAATCCATCAACCGGGTCCTCTCCAAGGCACTCATTCGGCTAGCACCGGGTGATCTCGAATTCACCGAGATAGCGATCAGCAATCTGCCGCTCTACAGTCCGGACTACGACGACAATTACCCGCCGGAGGCGGCGGCTTTGAAGGAAGCCATCGGAGCCTCCGATGCCGTGCTGTTCGTCACCCCCGAGTACAACCGATCCATCCCCGGAGCCCTGAAGAACGCAATCGACTGGGCCTCACGACCGTGGGGACAAAACTCCTTCGACCACATTCCCGCGGCTGTCATCGGGGCGTCCGCCGGCGCAATCGGTACGGCGCTCGCTCAGCAAAGCTTGCGCGGTGTCCTCAGTTTCTGCAATGCCCGACAGATGACCGCGCCGGAGGCCTACATCCGGTACTCGACCGAGGTCTTCACCGCAGATGGTGAAGTGGTCGACGACGCGATGGCCACGTTCCTCAGTAACTTCATGGCGGAGTTCCGCACCCATGTTGCGCGGGTGCTTACCGTCATTCCCCGGCCGTAGGCGTTGGCGACCCGAGCCGTACGGGATCTCCAAGCCAGCAAGCAAAAAGTGCGGGCAAATCCATCGCTGAACCGACTCGATTCAGCAATGGATCTGCCCGCACTTTCTTGAGTTGACGACTCGGCACACAGCCTTATCGCTGACGGCCGAGTGCTGGTCGCGGATCACAGTGGACGCTGGGGTTCCACATCGCGAAGGTCCCGGCGGGGTTGTCCTTCCAGACCCAGGCGTGCAGTGAGTAGAACGGTGGCAGGCCGTACCGGTTGGGAGCAGTCGGTGAAGTCGAACTCGTGTCCGAAAAGCATCGGCGGCGCTGGGCTTCCACGCTCTCCGACTCCCGAGCTTGGCGGCCCGGATTCGGTTGCGTCCCAGTCGGACTTGATCACGACATACTCCAGCGCGGCCAGGTGTCGTCCGCCATGCTGATCAGGGGCGTAGACCAGGGCTTCAGGATGCTTGGGATCGATCATCGGGTTCTTCACCAGGTCGCCCTTGACGTAGTGCACCCCCATGGCACCCATCCCGGGTTCGGCGATGCAGGTGATTCCGGCAGTATCGGCCAAGATCGAATAGCCGTCCTTTTCGGCGACGTTGATGCTGTGGTACTTGGCCGTTGCCGATCGAGCTGGAGCGGTCAACGCCGCGGATTCATGCTGCTCGCATGCGAACGCGGCGACCGCTTGACCCATGAGCAGGACGACGCTGGTGCTCGCAACCACGAGCGTGCCGAGGAGTTTCATGACCCCTCCTGCACTTCGTAGATCTGCTCGGCGACGAGACCGTGTGCCTCGCGGTGGACCGTCGCCGCGGCGTCGGCGGTTGGCGCTTCGACGAGGCAGAAGATCTTTCCGTGCTGCCCGTCCACCCAGTAGCGCAGATAGCTGACGTCGTAGCCTCCCTGGGTTTGCAGGTCAGCCTGGTGTGCTTTGCCCACGTCCTCGAAGGTGACTGCACCATCGAGGCTGTGGATGTCCATGTAGAGCGGCATCGCTCCTCCTTCGGTCGAAAGTTGATTCGACCGTAGGGGTGAACGCCCTATCTGATCATGAGGGTTGATCCACCATATTGGCGGCGTGACTACCTAGATTGCGTGGGCACCAACGACCGATCCCGAGGCGTCAGGCCGAGCCTTAGTGCCTCCTTGGCCGCGCCTTTGCGCGAGTCGGTTCCGAGCTTGGCGAGGATCGCGGACACGTGGTTCTCGACGGTCCGGACCGAAATGAACAAGCTGCGAGAGATCTCCTCGTTGGACTCGCCCTGTGAAACGAGTTGAAGAATCTCCTGCTCGCGTGCGGTCAGACCGTGAGGGTGTGCCTTCGTTGTCGCACGAGCCCCAGCGGGAACAGAGCGGATACCAAGATCGCGCATGATACGGCGTACCAACCGGGCTGTCGCGTCGGCACCAAGATCAACAAGCCTTGTCAACGACTCTCGAAGATGGGTCTCCTCCTTGGTGTCCAGCAGCGCCAATGCGGCTTGATAGGGACAGCCCAGCCGATCCCAGAGCATCGCAGCCCGCGCGCCGTCACCTGCCAGCTGTGAGGCGAACGGCTCAATATCAACTGCGTCATCAACTGCGTCCGCTGTCCCAGCTAGGCGCCGCGTCCAGAGAGCGATCCAGCAGCGATCGACAGCAGTAGCACCGGCTGCAGCCTCAAGCGGCGTCGCAGCAGCAATACCGGCCGAGAAGAACGGACCCGATCCAGTTCCGAGATGGCCGCGTCCAGCCGACCCTCGAGCCAGTAGGCCTCGGTTCGGGCGATTCCAACGGGTCTAATCCAGTGAGCTTCCCCGAGGCGTATCGCGGACTCCATTGCCTCATCCAGATATGGCCAAAAACCCGGTTGGCCTCGGCGAGCCATCACCTTCGCCGTGCTGCACAGTGGTCTAAGGCGGTTCCATGGGGAGAGCGTGTGCTGATCGAGCAGCGCATGACCGAGCGACAGGCATTCGTCCCAGTGTCCGCTTTGCTCCAGAACGGCCGTGCGCTGGCCCTGCAAACACACCGCAAATGTGCCGATGTCGTGCTCCTCGCAGTAGGCCAATGCGTCGCCGTATGACCGCTCGGCCTCCTCAAATCGGAGATCGTCGCCGTACATCATGTACGCGGAGGCGAAGGCACGGCCGGCCTGCTCCTCGTGGCCGCCAGACAACGCAACCTCAAGTGCTACCTGCATGGGCGATGTCCAGTCACCACCCATGCCTCGGATCTGCCATGCCTCGGTGTCGAGGGCGTCGCTCACCACGTCAGAGAGCCCGAACTGCTCTGCCATCTCGCGGGCCTGTCTGACCAGCCCAATGCCTTCGTACGCCCGTGCCAGTTCAGGGCTCGGACCTAGCGGCTCGGCAAGGGCCAAGGCGGCCTCGGAGGCCTGCAGCCATTCCGGGCCACGGCACAATCGCCACATCGCTTTTGCGACTTCCCGCATCGACTGCGACTCGCGCCTGGGATCCCCAGCCTTACGCCACAGCTCGAAGCTGCGATGCGCATCTCCGCCGACTCCTCCCAGCGATCCACCAGCGCCAGTTCCTGTGCCAGTGCGTCTGATAGCTCAGCCCGGGTGCGGATATCGGTCTCCGTCGCAGACCGCAGGGCGCGGGCATATTGGGCCGCGCTTCCCGATGCGCCGCCAGTTCAGAGGCACGCTGGCCGGCCCGCGACCCGTACCGGACGACTAAATCCGTCCCTACCGGCGCCCTCTGCATGGAAGGCCAATCGCGCGTCGTCATCGCAGCGCGAGGCGAGCAGCGCGTCCATGATCTTGGTATGAATGGCCGCCTTGCGGTACGGCGGAACGGCCGCCTCGATCGCCACTCGCGCCATCTCATGGCGGAATCGAAGATCATCTCCATCCTTGATCAACAGACCATGACTGATCAGCTCGTCCATGACGAGCGGATTGTCGATCAACGACAGCAGCAGCTCCGACTGCATCCTGGCCCCGATGAGAGCAGCGTTGTCGAGCGCGTCGCGTGCCGGCGTAGTCAACGTCCTGGTACGGGCCAGTACGGCATCGCGAATGGACGCCGGCAGCGCGTCGCTTCGGCCTGTAGCACTTCGGTGACGAAGAACGGATTGCCGGCGGTCAGCCGGTGGAGCTCAGCTGCGTCGATCTCTGTGCCCTGTGCCAGCGTTGCGACGCCGGCCGCCTGAGAGCGGTGGCAGGCTGAGCCGACGGGTCGCTCGCTGGCTTGCCAACGCTCCGAGCGTGAGTCGCAGTGGATCGTCGGCCGCCAGTGCATCGTCGCGATAGGTGACCAGGAGCAGCACCGGCAAGTGTTGGATTCGCCGGCCCAGATAACTCAGCAGATCCAGCGTTGCCTCATCAGCCCAGTGCACGTCCTCGATGACGATAACGGTGAGAGATTCGCAAGTCCCCGAGTTGTCGTAGCAACGCGCCATACAGCTGATCTCGCTTCGCCTCAGCGCCGGCAGAGCCGGAGCAGCTCCCCATCTAATTGGCCGGCGATGTCGAGCAGCGGCCCGAGCGCGGCGGGCGTAAACAAACCATCACAACCGGCCCAGAGCCAGCGAGCCTCGTCCAAGTCCTGGGCAAACTCCTCCAGCAGCACGGATTTGCCTACGCCGGCCTCGCCGGAAATGAGCACCAGCCTGCCCTGTCCGCTGGCTTGCCTCGTCGCGCGTACTGATGCAACGCGGCCAGCTGGCTCTCCCGCTCGATCAGCCGCATTTAACGATTGTCCGACGCCTACAGAATTCCCGCCACCTCGGCGTAGAGGAGTGATCACTTGTCGTCAAGTCTCATTGCAGTGCACGCTGGGGTTCCACATTGCGAAGGTGCCGGCAGGGTTGTCCTGCCATAGCCATGCGTGCAGTGAGTAGAAGGGCGGCAGACCGTAACGGTTGGGAGCATCGGTGAAGTTGAACGTGTGCCCGAACAGCATCGGCGGTGGGGGTGTCACCACAGTCGGGTATCCCATATTCGGTAGCTGGGGTTGGCTGGCCTCCCAGTCGGCTTTGATCACGACGTACTCAACGGCAGCCAGGTGCAGCCGACCGTGGGCATCCGGTGCATACACCAACGCCTCTGGATGCGTCGCATCGATGGCCGGGTTCTTCACCAGGTCACCTTTGACATAGTGCACGCCCATGGCACCCATCTCGGGTTCGGCGATGCAGGTGATTCCGGCAGTATCAGCCAAGATCGAATAGCCGGCCTTCTTGGCGACCGTGAGGCTGTGGTACTTGGCGGTGGCCGATCCCGCGCGGCCGAAGCTACTGCAGGATTGTGTGAGACGTGTGCGAATGCGACGCCCGCTTGACTCACCAGCAGGACGGCACCGGCGGCCGCGGCGGCTATGGTGCGTAGCGATCTCATGACCCCTCCTGCACTTCGTAGATCTCTTCAGCGACGAGACCGTGCGCCTCGCGATGGACCGTCGCCGCGGCGTCGGCGTTGGGGGCCTCGACGAGGCAGAAGATCTTTCCGTGCTGCCCGTCCACCCAGTAGCGCAGATAGCTGACGTCGTAGCCTCCCTGGGTTTGAGGTCAGCCTGGTGTGCTTTGCCCACGTCCTCGAAGGTGACTGCACCATCGAGGCTGTGGATGTCCATGTAGAGCGGCATCGCTCCTCCTTCGGTCTGGAAGTTTGAAACGACCGTAGGAGTGCGCGACCGTCAACTCATCGGAGCTGATCTCCCATGTTTGCGAGACAACTACCTAATTTTCGTGGCCCTCGACCGATGCCGACACCCGGTCGGAACGGGTGAGGCCCAACTTGAGCGCCTCCGTGGCAGCGCCTTTGCGCGTGGTGGCGCCGAGTTTGCCGAGGATCGCGGATACGTGGTGCTCGACGGTCCTGACCGAGATGAACAAGCTTGCAGAGATCTCCTCGTTGGATTGACCTTCGGAGAGAAGTTGGAGAATTTCCTGCTCGCGTCTCGTCAGACCTTGAGGATGCGCCCGAGTCGTGGTGCGGGCGCCGGCGGGAATTGACCGGATGCCAAGGTCTCGCATCCTCCGGCGTACCAGGCGAGCCGCCGCCTCGGCACCAAGATCAGAAAGCCTGGCCAGCGACTCTCGGAGGAGGGCCTCATCCTTCGTGTCGAGCAGCGCCAGAGCGGCTTCATAGCGGTAGCCCAGCCGATCCCACAGTTCGGCGGCGTGTGCGCCATCCCCAGCGATCTGTGACGCGAACGGCTCAAGATCAATTACGTCGGTGGCCCCAGTCAGGCGCCAGGTCCACAGGGCAATCCAGGGCCGTAAGAGAACAACAACGCCGGTCGAGGCATCGCGGACTCGATCCAGCTCGGCCCGGGCGGCATCGAGCCGGCCTTCGAGCCAGTACGCCTCGATCCGTGCTAGTCCTACAAAGGTCAGCCATTCCGCCTCGTCAATACCGAATGCAGAGTGCATGGCCTCGTCGAGATATGGCCAGTATCCGTCTTGTCCTCGGCGCGCCATCACCTTCGCCTGGTAGCACAGCGGCTGTAGCCGGTTTGCCGGGGAGACCGACTGCTGCTCAAGCACGGCGTGGGTAGTGGAGATGCACTCGTCCCAGCGGCCAAGCTTCTCAAAGACGCCAGCGCGCTCCGCGAGCAAGCAGTTGAGGGAGGTGCCGATGTCGTGCACGTCGCAGTAGGTCATGGCCTGGTGGTAAATCTGCTCACCCTCATCGTGGCGGAGCTCGCCGCAATACATCCAGTACGTACACACGAAGACCCCGCCGGCCCGGTACTCATGGCCGCCGGACAGCGCTAGCTCCAGCGCTGCTTGCATCGGGACGGTCCAGTCATTGCCCATGGCCCGGATCACTTGAGCTTCAAGGTTGAGGGAATCGCTGATCACGTCAGTCAGACCGAGTTGCTCTGACATCTCGCGAACCTGCCGGCCGAGTGCCAGGCTTTCCTCGTAGCGACCGCTGCTCAGCTTGCGATACGCGAGAGTGTTGTAGGCCTTCGCCAACTGAGGGCTTGCGCCGAGCGGTTTCGCCAGTTTCAGTGCGGCGTCTGAAGCCTGCCTAAAGTCGGCTCCGCGGCATAGCCGCCACAAACCCCACGCGAGATTTAGCAACGAATCAGACTCGCGCGCGGAGTCGCCCAGCTCATGCCACAGCGCCACAGCGGCAGAGCACGTCTCCACCAAGTCCTCATCAACGAAGTCAAGTTGCTGGGCCAAGTTATCCAGCAACTCAGCCCGTCTGCGGATATCGGTCTCTGGCACAAACCGCAGGGCCCGCTCGTATTGTGCCGCAGCTTCCCGACGGGCACCGAGTTCAGCGGCACGACGGCCCGCTCTGGGCGCGTGCGCGAGCACCACCTCGGCGTTCCCCGCCCCCTCGGCATGAAAGGACAATCGTGCATCGTCCTCGCTGCCCGAGGAGAGCAGCGCGTCCATGATCTTGGTGTGAATACGTGCTTTTCGGTACGGGGGAACGGCCACCTCGATTGCGACTCGCGCTATCTCATGGCGGAATCGAAGCCCATCGCCGTCCTTGATCAACAGCCCATTGCTGATCAGCTCATCCATGACGAGCGGGTCGTCGACCAACGACACCAGCAGCTCGGACGGCATCCGGGGGCCGATCAATGCGGCCACGTCGAGTGCATCCCGTGCCGGCGTACTCAGCGTCCTGGTACGGGACAGAACAGCGTCACGAATGGATGCCGGCAGGGTGTGGCTGCCGGCCTGCAGCACCTCGGTGACGAAGTACGGGTTGCCGGCGGTCAGCCGGTGTAGTTCAGTCGCGTCGATACCGGTGCCTTGCGCCAGTGTCGCGACGCCGGCCGCCGACAGCGTTGGCAGGCTGAGCCGGCGGGTCGCTCGCTGGCTTGCCAATGCTCCGAGCGTGAGCCGCAGCGGATCGTTGGCCACGAGGGCATCCTCGCGATAGCGTGACCAGGAGCAGCACTCGCAGGTGTTGGATTCGCCGGCCGAGATAACTCAGCAGATCCAGCGTTGCCTCGTCAGCCCAGTGCATGTCCTCGATGACGATAACGGTGAGAGTTTCCAAGTCGCCGAGTTGTCGTAGCAACGCGCCATAGATCTGATCTCTCTTCGCCTCAGCGCGGCAGAGTTGTAGCAGCTCCCCATGTAATTGGCCGGCGATGTCGAGCAGCGGCCCGAGCGCGGCAGGCGTAAACAGACCATCACAACCGGCCCAGAGCCAGCGAACCTCGTCCAAGTCCTGCGCAAATTCCTCCAGCAGCACGGATTTCCCGACGCCGGCCTCGCCGGAGATGAGCACCAGCCTGCCCTGTCCGCGGCCTGCCTCGTCGGCGTACTGATGCAAAGCGGCCAGCTGGCTTTCCCGCTCGATCAGCCGCATTCATCGATTGTGCGACGTATTGCGGCTCAAGACCACCTCTGGAATTGCGATCGCGAGCTCCGGAGGATTTGGCAGGCGAATTCGGTTGTCGGTTGTGCCGCGACCGTTTCCATACTTGTGAGTCGCATATGCCGAATGTCGCGTCTCCGAGTCTCTTTACGGTTATCGCCGCCCAGGCACGCCGCCGGCCGCAAAGGAACTTATGCGACGCGACATTAGCCTTGTGTCATGGCCGTGGAGTGGGGTGACCGGCCGCTATTGCTGGCGGTCGACACGGATGCGCGTCAGCTAGGGCGCATCGAGGGAGAGCTGCAGCGCGCGTTCGGCGCTGATTTCCGGGTCCGCGGTGAACTTCTTCCCGAGGACGCCATCAAAACACTCCAAGGGGCGAGGGCTCGGCGGGAGCGGGTAGCAGTTGTTCTGGTGGACGATTCGTTCCCCGATGAGGCTCGCGCCGAGATCCTCGGTGCGGCACGGACGCTCCACCCCAATGCCAGGCGAGCGCTGCTCGTGGCGTGGGGCGCCTGGTCGCATCCCGAGTCAGCACAAAAGATCTTGCGCGGGATCGCTGTCGGCGACATCAGCTACTACGTGCTCAAACCGTGGATAACACCTGATGAGTTGTTTCACCGCCAGGTTGCTGAGTTCGTTCAGGAGTGGTCGCGCAGTGAACCAGAAAACCTCCGTGAGGTTGTCGTCGTCGCAGCCCAACACAGTGGTCGCGCGTACGCGGTGAGCGACTTGCTGAACCGCAACGGGATCCCGCACGCCTTTCGGCACCGCGCCTCCGCGCTCGGTCAAGGAGTGCTCGATGAGGTAGGCCACCCCGAGGGTGAGGTCGTCGTATGGATGCCGGCGATCGGCGGCACCTGCTTGGTCGATCCGACGGACGCCGAAATCCTCGAGGCCTGGGGCATTCCCACCACCTTGACCGACGTTGATCGCGAATTCGATCTGTTGGTCGTCGGCGCCGGCCCAGCTGGCTTGGCGGCCGCCGTTTACGCCTCGTCGGAAGGAGTCCGAACTCTCGTGGTCGAGCGGGAGGCAATCGGCGGCCAGGCCGGAACCAGTTCCCTGATCCGGAACTATCTCGGTTTTTCCCGAGGACTCAGCGGTGCCGAGCTAGCGCAGCGCGGCTACCAGCAGGCGTGGGTTTTCGGTGCCCGTTTCGTTGTCACCCGGGAGGTCAAAACGCTGACGCGTCACAACGGACGGTTTTTGGCTCACGTCGAAAGCGTCGGTGACGTGTCGGCACGTGCGGTCGTCATTTCGACAGGAGTCTCCTACCGACGCCTCGGATTTCCCAGCTTGGAAGAACTGAGCGGTCACGGCGTGTATTACGGAGCCAGCGTCTCGGCCGCCCACGCGCTTACCGGCCTGCGTGCCGGGGTGGTTGGTGCCGGCAATTCTGCGGGTCAGGCGGCGTTGCACCTGGCGAGGTACTGCGCATCCGTGCACATGATCGTTCGAGGGCCTAACCTGGCGGACAGTATGTCCGCGTACTTGGTCAACGCCATTTGTGCCATGCCGGTGATCAAGGTTCATGTCAATACCGAGGTGATTGGTGGTCGCGGCAACGGACAACTGGAGGAGGTCACAGTCCGCGACAGCACGCTCGGCCAGGAGCAGCAAATACCGTTGGAGAGCTTGTTCGTGATGATCGGCGCGAGGCCACGAACGGATTGGCTCCCACCCGACGTCGAGCGCGACCAGTACGGCTTTCTCTTTACCGGAGCCGAGGCGGCGGCATCCAGCTCGTGGACGCTCCCGCGCCTGCCACATCCTCACGAGACCACGGTTCCTGGGCTCTTCGCCGTTGGGGACGTGCGATCCGGCTCGGTCAAACGTGTGGCATCGGCTGTCGGCGAGGGGTCTGTCGTGGTCTCCGAAATCCACCAGTTCCTCGCGGCGCCGCAGGGTTGACGTGGCAGAGTCCGCAGGCGGTGGCACGCGAATCGCCCTTACTGCCGCCGCCTTGACGTTGCCACTGTTAGGCCTCCTTCTGTTACTTCGCCGGCCCGATCTTGATCTTCGTTGGGAACACCACCCGGCGCACTTCTGGTTGGTCTTGCTTACGGCGCTGGTTGCGGCGGTCCTGGCCCACGCAACGGGTGATGCTGCGGTACGCCGCGGCGATGCGCGGCTGCTCTACGTTTCTCTTGCCTTCTTGTCCTCGGCGGGCTTCCTTGCGCTGCACGCGCTGGCGACTCCGGGTGTGTTGCTCGGCAAGAGCAATACCGGCTTTCTGATTGCCACACCAGTGGGCGTTGCCATTGGCTCGGTTTTCGCGACCTTGTCGACTGCGGATTTTTCCGGCGATAGCGCCGTTCGCCACGTACGCATCGGTAAGCGTCTGCGCTGGGGGCTGCTCGGCCTCATGGTGCTGTGGGCTGCCTGGTCGCTTGCTTCACTGCCACCACTCAACAGGCCGGCACAATTCGCGGAGGGTTTCCCTTTGTGGCTCGCCGTGCCCGCGGTGCTGCTTTACGCGATCAGTGCGGCGCGCTACGTCCAGCTCTGGCGGCGCCATCATTCGTTGATGTTGTTGGCTGTGCCGTCGGCACTCATTCTGCTCGCGGAATCGATGGTGGCGATCGCCTTCGCACGCAACTGGCACCTGTCGTGGTGGGAGTGGCATGTGCTGCTTCTTGCCGCGTTTGGCCTGGTGGCCTTGAGCGCCCAAACGTCGTGGCGCGAGGAAAGATTCGCGGAGCTTTATCTTCCGCAAACCAGCGCCGGAAGCCGGGAGATCAGCGTGCTGTTCGCCGACCTGGAGGGTTTCACCGCTTTCTCGGAGACCCATGAGGCCGGGGAAGTGGCGAGAATGCTCAATGAGTACTTCGCGGCCGCCGTCCCGGCCGTCGTTACGCCGTACGGTGGCGATGTCGATCGCATCATCGGCGACGCGTTGATGGTGACATTCAACAAGCGCGGTGATCAACCTGATCATGCTGAACGCGCCGCGGGCGCCGCACTCGCGTTGCAAGAAGCGACGTCGCGGTTGGCCGAGCACCATCCGGATTGGCCCCGGTTCCGGGCGGGGATCAACTCGGGGCAGGTTTCGGTCAGTCTGCTGGGTGCCGCGGGAGGGCGTACGCACACGATCGTTGGCGACACCGTCAACATCGCCTCCCGAATCGAGAGCACCTCGCCTACTGGTGGAGTGGCGATCGGCCCGGATACCAAGGCGTTGCTGCCGCACGCCGTCACAACCCCGCTAGGCGAGATGCAATTGAAAGGCAGGCAGGAGCCCCTGGTCGTGCACTTGTTGATCTCGCTGCACAAGGATTCCTCAATCTAGATTCTCAGCTCCGCATTTAGCTTCCTGCCGCATGATCAAATAGCGCAACAATTTGCTTGGTTATCTCGAAGCGGTAACAGTTGCCGTGGCACCGTACCAAAAGCGCCGAATCTCGCTCCCTACTGGCGTGCACGCCTGCACCGTGAAGTACGCGAGGATCTGTGCCCTAGAACTTCAGCTTGGGCGCGGGTCTCGTTCGGTGCCATTCGGGGGTTGGCAACTTTTAGAACTGCTCGCGCATCTATTCCATGTTCACCTGCGCCGATTCGTCATGCCCAGCTACCCAGTCGTCTGGACGATTTTTCGGGAGCTGCTCGCGCATCGCGCTTTGGAATCCGCCTACTTCGTCGTCGCTCGCAGAGGAAAAGACGCCTCTGCTCGCTCCTCCTCAGCACGGCGGCGCGCGATTTTCCGACGCTCGCAGCTCGCGAGTAGGAGATCTGCCTTTCACCATCCATAAGGAGCCCGATGATCAAGTGGATTGTCAGTGCAGCGCTGAGGTTTTCTCGGCTCGTGGTGGCGGCCGCCATCGGGGTTCTGGGCCTGGGCCTGTTCCAGCTCCACAACGCGGCCGTCGACGTGTATCCAGAGTTCGACCCGCCAGACATCCAGATCCAGGCCGAGGCTCTTGGCCTCTCGGCTCAAGAGGTCGAGCAGCTGATCACGGTGCCGATAGAACAGGACCTGTTGAACGGAATTCCCTGGGTCGAGCACATCCGCTCGAGATCGATGCCCGGCTTGTCGGCCATCGATCTGCAATTCGAGCCCGGGACAGATCTGCTGGCCGCTCGACAGCTGACCCAAGAGCGGATGTCCCAGGCAAAGGCGCTGCCCAACGTTGGCACCCCGCCGATCATGATCCAGCCGAAGTCCTCGACCAGCCGGGTCGCCATGATCGCAATGCGCTCGGACAGTGTTTCCGAGATGCAGATGTCGGTGCTTGCCCGTTGGCTGATCAAGCCCCGGCTGATGAGCATTCCCGGAGTTGCCAACGTCTCTGTCTGGGGCCTGCGAGATCGGCAGCTTCAGGTCCAGGTCGACCCCCAACGGTTGCAATCCCGCAAGGTCACCCTTACCCAGCTCATCGAGTCGACCGGCAACGCGCTGTGGGTATCTCCGCTGAGCTTCGTTGAGGCGTCGACGCCCGGTACGGGCGGATTCGTTGAGACTCCCAACCAGCGGCTGGGAGTCCAGCACATCCAGCCCATTGCCACTCCTCAGCAGCTCGCCAACGTTGCGGTCGCAGGCACTCAAGGTCCGCTGCGGATCGGTGATGTCGCCAATGTGACCGAAGACCACCAGCCGCTCATCGGTGATGCCAGTCTGGACGGCGCGCCATCTTTGATGCTGGTCGTCGAACGATTCCCCGACGCCAATACGGCTCAGGTCACACGTGACGTCGACGAGGCTCTCGAAGCCATGGCTCCTGGCCTGGCCGGGATTGACCTGGACGCCAACGTCTTCCGTCCGGCCTCCTACATGACCTCTGGGCTTCGCCACCTCGGCGTAGCCGGCCTGGTGGGCGCACTGCTTTTCGTCGCTGCGGTGGGCGTGCTCTTCATTTCCTGGCGAGCCGTGCTGATTCCGGTGATCGCGGTTCCGCTGTCGCTGGTCTCGGCGGCGTGGGTGCTGCACCTGCGCGGTGAAACGCTGACGACGATGACCCTGCTCGGCCTCGCCGCAGCGACGGCGGTGGTGGTCGACGACGTGGTCGGTGATGTCGCCGCGATACGCAGTCGACAACTCGCGGCCGGCCCGGACGGACCCAGTCTCAGCTCCATGATTGGCGACCTCGTGACGAGCCGGCGGGGGCCGTTGATCGTCGCCACGCTCATGGCAGCCCTGGTGTTGGGGCCTGTCCTGGCCGTCGGTGGGGTGTGGAATGCCTTCAGCTGGCCGCTTGCCGCGACCTACATCCTCGCAGCCGTTGCCTCGCTGGTCGTGGCATTGATCGTCACACCCGCGCTGGCCGTGCTGTTGCTTCGCGACGGTAAGCAGCACTTGCAGCCGGGCCCGCTCGATCGCTGGATTCGCAGTGGGGTGGATCGCCTCGCTGCTCCGGCAATCGGCCGGCCTGGTTTGGTCGCGGTGGGCGCCGGCGTGCTCGCTGGGGCGGCGATCCTGGTCGCCATGCTGGCTCCGAGTGGGCCGCTGTTGCCGACTCTGCAAGATCGCAACGTACTCGTACGAGTGCAAGGCGCGCCAGGCACGTCCTTGACCGAAATGAACCGGATCACCTCAAGTGTCGCTGCTGAGATGCGCGGAGCGCCCGGGATTGAGTCGGCCGGAGCGCATGTCGGCCGAGCGATCACCTCCGATGAGATCGTCGACGTCAACGCCGGAGAGATCTGGCTGACGGTGGCCCCGGATGCTGACTACGCCGCAACACTTGCCGGCCTACGCGACATCGCTGCTGGGTACCCGGGACTTCACACCAGTGTCCGGACCTATGCGGAGGATCGTGTCGCCGCGGCGCAGGACAAGATCGGCGACGAACTGGTTGTCCGGGTTTATGGGTCCGACCTCTCGACACTGCGAGACACCGCGAGCGACGTCGCAAGCATGCTGAGCACGGTCCCCGGCATCCTCTCGCCCAAAGTGGAGCCACAGGTGACCGAGCCCTCGTTGCAGGTCGAGGTGGATCTCGCTGCGGCTCAACGTGCCGGCCTGCGTCCCGGCGACGTACGCCGCGAAGCCACCACATTGATCTCCGGCCTCGCCGTAGGAAACCTCTATGAGGAGCAGAAGGTCTTCGATGTCGTGGTCTGGGGCGGGCCTGCAATCCGGCAGAGTCTTTCCGATCTTGAAGCGCTCCGCATCGATACGCCGTCCGGCGGCCAGGTCCGACTGGGCGATGTGGCGAAGGTCCGCATCGCTCCCGATCCAGCGGCGATCGACCACAACAGCGTGTCTCGAAGCCTCGACGTGACTGCGGTCGTCAATGGACGTAGCCCTGCGGATGTCGGACAGGAGGTGACCTCGCGGCTACGCGGGATCTCCTTCCCGTATGAGTACCACGCCGAAGTGCTCGGCGATGCGGCGCAGCGACAGTCCGACCATCTTCGGGTCGCAGCGATCGCCGCGGTGGTCGCTCTGCTGAGCTTCCTGATCTTGCAAGCCGCAACAGGGAGCTGGGGGCTCGCGGCGGCGCTCCTGGTCACGCTGCCAGTCGCGGTCACGGGCGGAGTGCTCGTTGCGCCGTTGGTCGGCGGGGTCAGGTCGATCGGGGTCCTGGTCGCCCTCTTCGCGCTGCTTGCGCTGGTTATTCGCCAGGCCCTCGTCTTCGTACGCCGTGCTAGACAGCTCGGCGACGATCCGGGGTCAAGCCCAGGCGACGCGGTGCGGCGAGCGTCCCGAGAGCTCGCGCCATCAGTCCTCGGCGTCGCGCTCGTCATGGCGGCAATCCTGATCGCACCTGCGGTGATGGGCACCACGGCTGGCCTGGAGGCATTCCATCCGTTCGCCGTCAGCATGTTGGTCGGACTGATCACGGCGACAGCGGTGTCGCTGATCGCAGTCCCCGCCTTCTACCTTGCGATCTCCAACCGGGCCGTGTTGAAAGAAAAGGGGCGTGCGGCGACGGCCACCCCTGCACCCGCATCTGAAACTGAGGTGAATTCATGAAGCTACGTGGTTTGGCCGGATCCGTCGCGGCAGTCGCGGTGATCACTCTGGGCGCCAGTGGCTGCAGCGAGGCCGGGGCCTCCAACGAAGCAAACCCCGAGACGGCAGTCACGGTCGAGGCTGGCGCCGACGAAGATCAACCGGCGCGCCTCACGGTCAGCGAGCGCGCGGAGCAACGGCTCGGCCTTCGCACCGAACCGGTCCGTCCGCTGACCGGTCAGCCCGGGGCGACCGAGGTCATCTCCTACTCCGCGGTGGTCTACGACGCCGACGGCAAACCGTGGGCGTACTCGGCACCGTCGCCGCGGACCTACATCAGGGTGCCCATCGTGATCAGCTCGATCGCGGGAAAGGCGGTCGAACTCAAGAGCGGGCCGCCGGTAGGTACCCAGGTCGTCGTTGTCGGCGTGCCTGAGCTGGTGGGTGCCGAGGCCGGGATCAGCGGTGAGGAGTGATGGCCCAGCCGGATAAGGCCCAGCCTCGCCGGACCTTGATGCGGTGGATCGTCGGGACGAGCCTGAACTACCGCTTCCTGGTCGTCGCCATCGGTGCGTTGCTGATGGTCTTCGGCATTGCCACCCTGCCGTCGACGAGGGTTGACGCCTTCCCCGAGTTCGCGCCTCCGCGCGTGGTCATCCAGACCGCCTGTCTTGGCCTGTCCACCTCCGATGTCGAGCAGTTGGTGACCGTGCCGCTGGAGCAGGCCCTCAACGGGGTCGAGGGCCTGGAGGATATGCGGTCCAAGTCAGTGCCGCAGCTCTCGGCGATCGAGCTCATCTTCAAGCAAAATGTCGACGAGTTGAAGGCTCGCCAGCTGGTGCAAGAGCGGATGACAGCCGTCGCCACCACCCTGCCGACGTGGGCGGCGCCGCCCGTCATGCTGGCGCCGGTCTCGGCGACAGGCCGGGCAATGCAAATCGGCATGACCTCCAAGAACCACTCCCTGATTCAGATGTCGATGTCGGCCTACTGGACGATTCGGGCTCGGCTGCTCGAAGTTCCTGGGGTTGCCAACGTCGCCCTGTGGGGAGAGCGCCTGCAAATGATGCAGGTTCAGGTCGAGCCGCCGAAGTTGGAGGCCCAGCACGTCGCGCTGAACGAGGTCATGGAGGCCACGGCCGATGCGGTCGACTCTGGTCTGCTGCGCTTCTCCAGCGGTTCGGTCATCGGTACCGGCGGCATGGTCGAATCTCCGAACCAGCGGATCCATGTCCGCAACGTGCTGCCGATCATCACTCCTGATGATCTTGCCAAGGTGCCGCTGCATGTTGACGGCAGTGGCAAAGATGTGAAGATCGGCGATGTCGCACATGTGGTCGAGGACCACCAGCCGCTGATCGGCGACGCGGTGATCAATGACAGTCCCGGCCTGCTCTTGGTGGTGGAGAAACTTCCCTGGGCGAACACGGTCGAGATGACCAAGGGCGTTGAGGAGGCTATCCGGTCGCTAGAGCCCGGCCTGCCTGGGGTGCAGTTCGACACCACGATCTTCCAGCAGGCGAACTTCATCACCGCCTCGATTCACAACCTGACGCAGGCGTTGGTGCTCGGGTTCGTGCTCGTCATCGTGATCTTGGCATTGTTCCTGTTCGAGTGGCGGGTGGCCTTGATCAGCATTCTCACCATCCCGCTGTCGTTGATGACCACACTGCTGGTCTTGTACTGGCGAGGGGAAACGATCAACACGATGACCCTTGCCGGGCTGGTGATCGCGTTGGGGGCGGTGGTGGACGACGCCATCATCGACGTCGAGAACATCGTCAGACGGTTGCGACAGCATCGCCTGTCGGGTGGTGAGGGCTCGACCTCCTCGGTGATCTTGAACGCCTCGCTGGAAGTACGGGGTCCGATCGTCTACGCCACCTTGATCATCGTGGCGGCGGCGGTACCGGTGTTCCTGCTCCAGGGGCTGACGGGCGCGTTCTTCCAACCGCTGGCGCTCTCCTACACGCTCGCGATCGTGGCCTCGCTGCTCGTCGCCCTGACGGTGACACCAGCCCTGGCGTTGATCTTGCTCGGGCGGTCCAAGATCGAGCGGCGTACGTCGCCCGTGGTGGCCGTGTTGCAACGCGGCTATACGGGGGCGCTGTCTCGCATTGTTGTAAAGCCCCGGCGGGCGTACGCGATCTTCGCGCTGGTCACCATCATCGGCGTCGCGCTGACGCCGCTGCTTGGCCAGTCGTTGTTCCCCGGCTTCAAGGAACGGGACTTCCTGGTCCATTGGGTGAGCCAGCCCGGGACATCCGCCGCCGAGATGCAGCGCACCACACTCGCGGTCAGCAAGGAACTGCGGGAGATTCCCGGCGTACGCAACTTCGGGGCTCACATCGGTCAGGCGTTCCTCGGCGAGGAGGTCGCCGGGGTGAACCTCGGCGAGAACTGGATCAGCATCGATCCATCGGTGGACTACGACACCACGTTGGATGCCATAGAAGACGTCAATGATGCCTATCCGGGCCTCTTCCGTGAGACACAGACCTATCTCGACGAGCGCATCGAGGAAGTGATCTCGGGCGGCAAAGAACCGATCGTGGTTCGGATCTTCGGCCAGAACTTGTCGGTGCTGCGCGAAAAGGCCGCCGAGATCGAAAAGATCATGGGCTCCATCGAGGGCGTTCAGGACCAGCACACCGATATTTCGACCGATGTCCCGCAGTTGCAGGTCGAGGTCGATCTTGCCAAGGCCCAGAAGTACGGATTGAAACCGGGCGACGTACGCCGAGCAGCGGCGACGCTGGTCGCTGGTGAGGAAGTCGGCGACATCTTCCGTGGCGGCAAAGCGTACGACGTCATGGTGTGGAGCACACCGCAGTCGCGTACGCAGCGTCCCCGACGTTCAGAACCTGCGCATCGACACACCATCAGGCAAGACCGTGCGGCTCGCTGACGTCGCGAAGGTGTCACTGCAACCGAGTCCGAATGCCATCGATCGCGAAAACGACTCCCGCCGACTGGACGTCAGCGCGACCTTCGAGGGCGACCTCGGCGGTGTCGTGGGACAGCTCGAACAGAAGCTCAAGGATGTCCATTTCGACCAGGGATATCACGCTGAGGTCCTTGGCGAGTGGCAGGAGCGTGAGTCAGCCCAGCGAACCTTGCTGGTGACCGCGGTGATTGCGGGCGCGGCGATCTTGTTGCTGCTTCAGGCCTCCTTTGGCAGCTGGCGGCTTGCTCTGCTGAGCTTCCTGACCCTTCCCATGGCGTTGGTGGGTGGCGTCATCGGAGCCTTCCTCGGCGGCGGGGTGGTCTCACTGGGGTCGCTGGTCGGATTCTTCACGGTCTTCGGCATAGCCGCTCGGAACGGCATTCTGCTGATCAACCACTTCCAGCATCTGGAGCGCGAAGAGGGCATGACGTTCGGGCGGGATCTGGTGGTGCGTGGGGCACGAGAACGCCTCTCACCGATCTTGATGACCTCGCTCGCAACAGGTCTGGCGCTGATTCCGCTGGTGGCCTTCGGCGAACGTCCGGGTCAGGAGATCGAATACCCGCTGGCGATTGTCATCCTCGGCGGCCTGGTCACCTCGACGCTGCTCAACTTGTTCGTGACTCCATCGCTGTACCTGCGCTTCGGCAGATCCCGTCCCGAGACGGCCATGCCTGAACCCGAGCCCGATCCTTTGCCACCAACCGAGGCGGAGCCTCAGCCGGCCCAGGGATCGCCCTGAGCCTGTCGAAGGGCAAGTCGGATCGCCGGCCTCGTCGGTTTCGGACGCCGATGTGGCCACGAACCCGCAGGTGAGACAGGCGTACCGTCAGACATAACTGGGAGGAGGCAGTTCGATGTTGTCAGACCACACACCCATCGCCACGTTGCCGACGGCAGATCTTTCGAAGGCCCGCAGCTTTTACGAGGACACACTCGGATTGAAGCCTGAGCGTGACGGCATGGACGGCGTCGCCTACACGTGGGGCAACGGAACGGTGCTCGTCTACGAATCCGAGTACGCCGGCACCAACAAGGCCACTGCAGTAAGTTTCGATGTTCCGATGTCGGCATTCGACGACGAGGTCGGCGCGCTGCGCGACAAGGGTGTCTCCTTCATGACATTCGAACTGGAGGGCCTGGATTGGAACAACGGCGTGGCCTCGATGGGTGAGGCAATGAAAGCGATCTGGTTCACAGACCCGGACGGCAACATTCTGAACATCTCCGCTGGAGCTATGTAGCAGATCATGTGCCCTGAGCTTGTCGCAGTTGGGTACGTACCGGCCGGGCGCGCCCGGGTCGAGCCGTAGTCCTAGTGCCCTGGAAGGGAAATCTCTTGACGCTTCGCGGCGCCCAGGCACGCACCTCGCGGCGTTCTCCTCGGTCGAGATACGACCTGGTATCCCTCCCTCGTCGGCCTTGCGTGTCGACGCCGCGCGTCGCCCTGCGACGACAGGCACGCACTTGAACGTCGCCAAGCGCCAAGGAACTTCCCTTCCAGGGCACTAGCCGGGCACGCCCGGGTCGAGCCGTGGTCCTAGACTCCGCGGCATGGAGTATCGACAACTCGGCCGAAGCGGCCTGCGGATATCGACGATCACACTCGGCACGATGGGCTTTGGCGGCACTGGATGGGCTACACCTGTGGGCCAGATCGACGTCGAAGGAGCGCGAAAGCAGGTGGGCCTGGCGCGCGATGCCGGCGTCAACCTCTTCGACACGGCGGACGTGTACTCCAACGGCCTGTCCGAGGAGATCCTCGGCAAGGCGCTCGGCTCCGACCGTGATGAGGTTCTTATCGCGACCAAGGTACGGGGGTCGATGGGTGACGGCCCGAACGACGCCGGCCTCTCCCGGCACCACGTCATCCGCGGCGCTGAGGCCAGCTCTGCGTCGGCTTGGCACCGACTACATCGACCTCTACCAAGTACACGAGTGGGATGGGCAGACTCCGCTCGAGGAGACGCTACAAGCACTCGATCACCTCGTACGGTCCGGCAAAGTGCGCTACGTCGGCTGCTCGAACTACGCCGCCTGGCAAGTCATGAAAGCGCTGTGGATCGCCGATCGCAAGGGTCTGACACCATTCGTCAGCAACCAGCTCTACTACTCGCTGCAGGCTCGCGACATCGAGAACGAGCTAGTGCCGGTGGCCGTGGACCAGGGCTCGGCATCCTGGTTTGGAGCCCGATCGCCGGTGGCCTGCTGTCCGGCAAGTATCGCCGAGGAGTGGAGGCGCCCGCTGGTAGCCGGCATCTGACTGAGTGGAACGAACCGCCCGTCTACGACGAGGACAAGCTCTACGACACGGTCGAGGAGCTTGTGGCGATTGGTGCCGACCACGGCGTCTCCGCCGCCCAGGTTGCGCTGGCGTACACCATGGGCAAACCGGCGGTGACCTCAGTGATCGTCGGCGCCCGCACCGAGGATCAGCTGGCGGACAACCTTGCCGCCGCCGATCTGAGGCTGTCCGCGACGAGGTGGCTCGGTTGGACGAGGTCAGCGCGCAGCCGTTGCCGTACCCGTACTGGCACCACGCCAAAACAGCGAGCGACCGCCTCAGCCCAGCCGATCTCACGCTGCTGGCCCGTCACATCCCAGACTGACTGAGCTCGCTCTGCATGATCTGAGCCGTCGGGCCGCAGCCGAGCGACCAGCTCCCCGCGGCTGCGTACGCCGACCTTACGAACACCGACTTCAGATGATCTTGCACAGTATTGCTGGAGATATAGAGGCGACTCGCGATATCGGCGGTCGAGTGTCCCGCGATGACCTCGTTGCAAATCTCCCGCTCACGCGCGGTCAGACCGTACGCGACAAGCAGCAGGCCGAGCAACTGATCACCACTTGCCGGCTCGATCGTGACCGCAATTTGATCTTCGTCGCCACCGAGCAGCTTGCTGGCCTCGAGCATCGCCCACTGGCCCGTCGGCATCTCGCAACCTGGCCCGGAAACTGCTCGATAAGGCGCTTCGAGCACCGACAGCCATGACCTGCATCATCACCATGAACCGGCCAGGCGCGATCTGATCAAGCCGATCTCGCCATTCCTGGCCGGCTGCGGTCAGCGCCCGAAGTTCGCCGCCTGGACCGATGACGACGATGGCTGGGTGGTCGCCCGGGATCGAGCTGCCGTGCCTCGGAGCGGACCGCCAGCCGAGTCGCGTCGGCGATGGCGGGCGCCACCGCCGCGAGGAAATCCGTCTCGCGGTCGCTGAAGTCGCTCCCGGCGCGCACCAAGCCGGCCCCGCCCCAGCACGACCCGTCCGCCAGGAACATGACGCGAAGCTCCTGGTCAACCCCCAAAGGCCGCCAGACGTTGTTGATCCTGACGCTCCGGTGGCGGTCATGATCCGGCAGGTCAGTCAGCTTGGCGGTGGCTGTCTTGCGAAGCGCGAGGGTAGCGAAGGTATGGGGCTCGTTCGCGGTGTACTCGGCCTCGGCCAGCCGCGGCTCGTACTCCGGCTGGGATGCGCGAGTCGCCGCTGGTCATGGTGCTGATCACCAGGGTTTCCGGGTCAATCGTCGCCCAGCAGGAGAGGTCGGTTCCGACCTCGGCCTCTATCAGACGGATTGCTGCGGCGTGCAGGTCACTGACGCCGAGTCCCTCAGCGGCCAGTGCTGTGATATCTCGGCGGGCTCGATACGCCCGCTCGTCCCACACAAGGGAATTGTTTCATCGTTCGAGCTTGGAAGCATTCCCAGAATTCTGGGATTCACTCGATCAAGGCGGGCAACCTAACGTCGCTGATATGACGCATCAGGTTCAGTACACCGCAGCGGGGGAAGGCATCGAGCTCACCGCCCCAGACGCCGTCCTCACCGTGAAGATCGACGGTGATCACACCGATGATCACTACGAGCTCTTCGAGGTCGACGCGCCGCGAGGGCCGGCCACTCCGTTGCATCGGACGGGGTGGGCTAAGGCGTATTACGTCCTGCACGGCCGCATGATCGTCCAGGTGGAGGACGAGGCCTTCGATCTTGGGCCGGGTTCATCGATCACCATTCCGCCGGCAGCGTTGCACACCTTCACGGTGCTCAGCCCGACGACGAAGTTCCTGGCAGTGTGCATGACGGGTGCCATGGGCCGCTTCCAGGCCGACCTCGATTCCTCGGTGCCTCACGACCGTCCTCTCGAGGAAGTTGGGCAACAGATCCACGAAGTCCTGGCTCGCCATGATGTGACTCTTGTCGGCCTCGATGCTGACAACGTGGAGCCTGTCTCGTGACAGTCGTCGTGTGGATCTTCGCCCTGCTTGCGGCGGCGATCCACATCGTCGTCTTCGCGTGTGAGGCATTCCTGATCGAGCGTCCCAGTGTGCATGAGGGAGTCTTCGGCCTTCCCTATGTCCCGGCCGTGCGGGTGTGGGCTTTCGGTGTCGGTTTCTACAACCTGTTCCTCGGGTGCGGCATGGTTGTCGGCGTGATCGCGTGGATGAGCGGCAACGAAAGCTGTCGGAAGAACGCTGGTGATCTACATATGCCTATTCATGATTCTGAGCGGGATCGTGCTCCTCATTGCCGGCCGGCTGGGGTTTGGTGGCGACCGAGGCAAGAGCATCGGTGGCGCCATCGGCGAGAGTTTGCCTCCGCTCGTGGCGCTGGTCGCGGCGCTGCTGTGAAACCCGATCTGGTCTGCGGCCGCCACGCTGACCGCTTCCTCACTGCATTCGGAGTGTGACGCGCCGTCGACAGGCACAATGTGGGCCATGGCCCGCACCAGTGATGATCGTGTCCGCGTTGTACTTGTCGCCGTGACGGCGGTCCTTCAGGCGCTCGCAGTGCCGCTCGCGACGCGGGCGCTCGGACCGAACGCCGACACCAGCGCGATCTCCGCGGCGAACCACACCCCAATCACACCGGCTGACTTCTCGTTCCTCGTATGGGGAGTGATCTACCTGGGCTCCATCGCGGTTGCCATCTACCAGCTGCTGCCGGGTCAGCACGCGCGTCCTGTGCACCGGCGTACGGGATGGTGGCTGACTGGCGCGTTCACCGCGAACACAGTCTCGGTGTTGATCTTCGGAGCTCAAGCCGTCTGGCTCGCGCAGACCTTGCTTGTGATCTTGGTCGTCTGTCTGGTCTTCGCGGCTCGCGGCTTCCTCGTCGTCGGGCCTGCGCCGAGCGCTGCGGAAGAGATCTTGCTGCGCCTACCCGTGATGATCTATCTCGGCTGGGCGACCCTGGTGACGGCCGCCGGCTTTGCCACGCTGTTCCGCTCGTGGGGTATGCCCGCTTCGGCACGGTGGGTCAATGAAATCGGGGTGGTGCTGGTACTGAGCGCGACAGTCATGTCGCTCTTCGTGCTATCCCGGCTGGTCGCCGTGATCGGCTTCTTGCTGACTGCTTGCTGGGCATTACTCGCTGTAGCGCTGGCTACGGACTCCAATTCCGTACGCCTCGCATCGGTGATCGCGATCGTGATCATGGTCGCGGTCGTTCTCGGCCGGACGCTTCGCAGCCCTGATCGTCGGGCAGTGCTCTTTGGGTAATCAGGGCTCTATTCGGGTAATCAGGGCTCTTCGGGTAATCAGGGCTGTTCGGGTAAGACGCCTCGACGTCGAATTCCCGGCCGATGCGGACTTTCGAGCTCAGCGTGGGCAACTCATAGGCGGATTGTCTGCCCATGGGCCTTTCAACTACTCATTCCGCGACGCGGTAGTGCAGATGAACCACGCCGTTGCCGAAGCGGCGTTCGTCCAGTAGCTCGAGCCGCAGTCGGATGTTGTCGGGAAGTGCGGCCGTGCCACCTCCCACTACGACGGGGGAGAGGAACAAGTGGCATTCGTCGATCAACCCGGATTTCAGAGCTTGGGCGGCAAGCGTAGGACCGCCCACGGTGATGTCACGAGCGGCGGTCGCCTTTCATATCCCTGACCGCTTGCGGATCGAACTCTCGCTCGAGGCTGGTCCGGGCACTGGATACCTGCTGCAGGCTGGTGGAGTAGACGATCTTGTCGGCAGCCTGCCAGATCCTCGCGTAGTCCTCTCCCGCTGACAGCTCGCCGTTCCCGGTGGGCGCGCTTTCCCAGTAGCGCATCACCTCATACATCCGGCGACCGAGGAGGTAGGTGCCATTCGATCGTTCGAGGTCGTTGACGAACCGATGCACATCCTCGTCTGGTGCGCTCCAGTCGAAGTTGCCGTCGGAGTCGGCCACGTACCCGTCGAGCGAACTGATCGCCGTATAGATCAACTTCGCCATGATGAGCCCTCCTGATCGTGAGTTGAAATGTGGCTATCGACACCACCTGACAAAGGCCAGAAGGCCCTCGGGCGAGAGATCGAGGACTTCACGTCCTATACATGGTACGAAGCCGTTGACGAGGGCGACACTCGCTCCAGCTCCGGCTACATGGACCTGACCGATATCGCCCTCCCGGAGGACATTCAGGTCTTCACGTGTGGTCCGTTGCCGTTCATGCGGCACGTCAGGTCAACCCTGCTGTCACGTGGCGTGCCGGCAGCCCGGATTCGTTATGAAGTCTTCGGGCCCGACCTGTGGGCCGCTCAAACTCCTCCTGCTTCGGAGGGCTAGCACCGCTGCTGGATCTTTCAGGACTTGATCAGGCCGCCGCAGTAGTCCAGCGCGTACGCCTCGACACCGGAAACCAGAATGACCTCTCGCCCGTGGAAGTGTGAGACGTCCCCCAAAGATTGATCTTGATAGCGGCCATGTGGGCCGGCCCAATCGAATCCACCCAGGAACCGCCCCTCCTGATACATCGCCGAGAGGGCTGCCTTGATCGTCGCGCCCGCCTGGGTCGCGTCGATCAGATCCGGCCGGAGGATGTAGCCGTAGTAGTTCTCGGCCCAGACTGGTTCCGCGCGCAGCCAGACGGTCTCTTGGCCCAGGAAATCGGTGCCGCCGAAGTAGCTGTCGCGATAGAGCCACTCATCGCTTGCGAACGTCAGGTCATGTGAGCCGAGTCGGCTTGATTCGGCGGCAGCGCCGCTTCCCACGTACGTCGCGCTCTTGGCGCGTACGACGAAGGCTTCCAGATCGGCAAGCCTCACCATGAGCTGGTGATCACCGCGCAGCGAGGGCTGCTGTCGTGGTTGAGCTGATGAAGCGCTTGCCCACCAGAGACAGCAATGCGCCGACGAGTTTTCCCTTGATCCCGTAGCCTTTCCGGACTGCCGTAACCTCGACCCGGCTGCCAGTGCCATTGGGCATGATCGTGTAGTTCCAGCCGCTGCCCGGTGCCCAGACATTGGAGTTCAAGGTGGCCGCTGAGACGGTGCCGGCGGCCGCATCCCAGGTATAGCGTTCCCGCTCCCAAGCGATCTTGTTGCCTTCGGTGACCTCGGCCCAGTCGTCGCCTCGGCTGTGCACGGTCAAGTTGTTGTCGTCGACCCCAGCCCAGTTGTCAGCCCTCGATGGACTGAAATCGGTCAGGCGATGCAGAGCTTCGCTGGGCGGGAGGGGCGAGGTGACGGATACGTGCAGGACGGGCAACGGTCCTCCTCCTCAGATTCGGCCATCGGGGGAACGTAGTCGCAGTCGACAACGATATCGGTCCAGATTGATCTCGTTCGTGACCACTTGCCGGGAACGGACGGCCTCAGCTCGGCTCGACGTCGATGATCCGGTATTCGGTGGCTGGCGTCTCCCGCGCGGCTCGGCAGGTCAACTTGGCTTCGGGGCGTCGCACAGCAAGGACGCGCACGGTCAGCAATCGTTGCTGCGGTTCGATTGCCAGCTCGACGATCGTCTCCGACCCGTGTCCGTGATGCGGCCCGATGTCTTCGGTGCTGCGTACCGTCACATCTGACGGTCCGAGAGGGCCATAACGCCGGTATGCGGCAGCAACTGCTGCTTGAACGGGCGGCACGTAGCGCGCCATGCCACGCAGCTGGTCGGGCAGCACGATGCCTCGCAAGTGTGCTGCGACCGTGACCAGCGCGCTGTACGGGTCGAGATTGCCGTAATAGAAGCCGTCGGGCAGTACGACCACGTTTGGTGCGAACCGGTCGCCGCCGATGTGGCTGCATTCCCAGACAAGCCCCGGCCACCGCGACGCCAAGGTCGCGGCCACTGGTCGACCGCGGAGCGCGCAACAGACGTCATGTACGCCGTGAGCGCACACCAGGATCACCGGGTCCGGATCTCCGGTCGCGGGTGGCGCCGTGCCGGTGAGGGCATCCGCGGCGACCAGCAGATCATTGTCGCTACGCCACGGACCCGTCACCGTGTCCATGTCGAGCCCGGCAAGGATCCAGTTGCGAGGTGCCTTCCGATCGATCCGGCCCGTTCGGCGTACGAGCAAGATTCGTGTGGTAGAGCCGGCTCTTCGCGTCAAGGTCGTGAGCACCTCAGGGTCAATCCCGACGCCTGCCACCGCATCGATTCGCCAGGGACCCGGATGCTCCAAGAGCAGCCAGCGGCGGGTTGGCGGAGCTGTACCGGCCAACGGATCCGCCCGCACCCGAGCTTCGTCTGCGCAGCGGTACGCCGAATCTGATCGGCTCACCCCACGATGACCAGGCCGGCAAGCAACAGGCGCCGTGCAAGATCAAGACCAAGATCACCAGCGGTCGCCGTGCCACTGTTCAGCAGCGCCTTGAGCGGTGCGACATCGCTCTCGGTTACGGCGATGTCGCCGGCCCGGCTCCGTACGACAGTGCCCGCTCGGGTGTGATCAATCGAGGCGATGACATGGCGGCGAAGCACGATTGCCGAGTCGTCGGTGATGGTCTCGGCGTCGCGGAGCTGCCGGAGTGGGCCGACCGGCGCTGCACGCTGGGTGCGACGAGCGTCCTGGAGCAAAGACTCGGAGAATTGATCAAGATCTGTATGCTCGACGGCGTCGACCACTGCTGCGATGATCAATTCGAGATCCCGGCGAACCTCACTCGGGTCGGCCGCATTCACCCCCAGCGGCAGCGAAGCGCGCATTGCCGGATCGTTCACGAGGCCTTGCAGCGCCTGGTCCATGACGCGCTCCGCGAGTGCGAAGCGGGTCCAGACATGAACCCCGAGAGTGAGGTGGGTGCTGACACCGCCGAGGGCCGTAGCGGCGTGAAGGTATCCGCGCGGCAGGTAGAGACAGTCTCCAGGCCGGAGCAAGGCCTCTATCAGCGGAGGCTCTTCTGCCCGCTTCTCGACCGCGGCTTTTCGGTCGTTCCAGGGCTGATCGCGAAGCGGTGACTCCAGGACAGGCGGATGAATCCGCCATCGCTTCTCTCCTTCGATCTGCAGCACGAAGACATCGTGTACGTCGTAATGGGCGCTGAAGCCTTGATTCTGCGGGGGAGTGACGTACGCGTTGGCCTGCACCGGATGGCCGAGCTCGGCGGCGAGTTGCTGGCAGAACTCGAGAATGGGCGGCCAGACGCGGTGCAGCGCCTGCAGGACCAACGTCGATCCGTCTGCAAAGAGCCGGACCAGCCTGTCGTCGCTTACCTGATCGGCGATCCCCGCGCCGACACCGCCCGGAGCTGTGAATGCTTTGTCGGTAAGGGTGGTGCCGTTCTTGGCGACCCGGAGGAACGGTGTCCGCAAACCCCGCTGCGACACAAGTTCGTCGATCGCATCCGCATCGAGCAGCTCGGTGAACCCAGCTGGGAGATCAGCTGCTGGGGACAGCAACGGTTGCTGTCCCCAGTACTGATCAGCGAACAGGTCGCGATCGACCGCAATGAGTCGGGGGAGGACTGAATCCTCAGCGAGCGGCGCCGCCATCTGCTCCGCCGTCGGCCCCTCCGTCTGCTCCGCCATCGGCGCCCCCATCGGCTCCTCCGTCTTGGACGCCAAGGGTGCCCTCGGCACCACCGTCTGCTGGACCCTCAGCGCCTGCGTCCGCGCCGCCGTCGGCGCCACCATCTGCGCCGCCATCGGCGCCACCGTCGCCACCCACACCGAGGCCGGCGTCGGCGCTGCCGTCAGCGCCTCCATCCTGGACACCAGGGATCCCCTCGGCGCCGCCGTCAGCGGTGCCCTCGAGGCCGGATCCGCCCTGATTGGGATCCTGTGTTGACTCGCTCATCGATCCTCCCTACGTCGTTGTGTGCCCGCTGGCGGGCTCGGAAACTTGGCGACCGAGACGGCGCTGCCGACATCCTGTCGCACCGCGCCTATACCCGATCTCCCGGGTCGTACGCAGGGTTGTCACGGACGCTCCGGATCGCGCTCCGCCGTGCTGAGGAGGAACGAGCAGACACGCATTATCGTCTGCGAGTGACGACGAAGTAGGCGGGCTCCAAGTGCGATCCGCGCTCGCGATGTTCGCGCCGCCGATCTGCAGGAGAAGCCGACGAAACGCATCAGACAGAGGTGATTCTTCGGAGATAGCCGTTTCGTCGGATTCGACGAAGACGGCGGCTCCTAAGCGAACGTCGCCGCGAGCGCAGCGAGCCATCAGACAGAGCGAGCGCAGCGAGCGGAGCAATCAAACGCTGTGAGTACCGGCGACTAAGGTGCAAGGCGTGGTGACGTCGTGGAATTCGCTTCTGAGTCATGAGGCGATCATCCAGATGGTGGGCCACGAGGCCTATGCGAGGGCGATGGTCTACGCCAAATCGGGCCATGTCTACGACGTCGATTTTGACGCTGTGGCCCTCACCGTCACCGGCCGAGTCCGGGGAACAACTCGCGACGAGTACGCCGTGACGGTGTTCCTGGCCAGTTCGAGATCGGGCAACCTCAGCGTCTATCGCAGTCAGTGCACCTGTCCGGTTGCCATGGACTGCAAACATGCCGCCGCTGTCCTCATCGTGGCGCGTCATCTCGTCGCCGGCAGTGCCGTGGAACGGCCCGAGTGGGAGCGGACCCTGGACAAGCTCCTCGCCGCCGAGCCGCCCGTGCCTGCTGCCGATGTCGCACCGCTGGCGTTGGAGTTCGGCGTTGAACGCATCCCAGCGTTCCGTGGCTACCTTGGGCGTCAGGACCTGCGGATCCGCCCGGCGCGCCGCAGCGGCAGCGGGGGTTGGGTGCGCTCGGGCATCTCCTGGGACGATCTTGACTTCGTGGCGCGCTCATACGTTGCGGAGCAGCGGGAGCTGTTGCTGCAGTTCCGAGCGGCAGCCGGCGCGAACGCGCGTTATGCGCTGCCCCGCAGCGCGTGGCTCTCGTTGGGCACCGTGAGCGGCGCCTTCTGGGGACTACTTGATCAAGCCGCCGCTGTCGGCCTCACGATCTTGGCTGCCAAGCCGCTCCTCGGCCCGCTGCGTACCGAGCATCGGGCCTCGGTGGTGCTCGACGCTCATCGTGACCCCAGTGTCGGGCTGCTGGTCGGTCCGCGGGTGTTGCTCGATGATCGCGAGCTCGAGCTGTCATCGCTTGGTGTGCTTGGGGATCCGGCACACGGGATCTTTCATGTGAGCGAGAAGGCTGCCGGCGCACACCAGCTGGTCGTTGCGCGCTTGGATCAGCTGCTGAGCCGAGAACTGCGGCAGCTCTTGGTGGATCCCCACTCGTTGCTGATCCCGTCCGAGGACGAGCCACACTTCCTGGCCGACTTCTTGCCGCGGCTGCGTCAGAAGATCAACATCACCTCAGCCGACCGATCAGTTCGGCTTCCCGACTACGTTGAGCCGATCTTGGGTCTGACGGTGAACTTCCGGCCCGAGCACCGGGTTCGTCTTGACTGGATGGCGCACTACGACCGCCCGACCGTCACCGAAACGTATGCCATCGACGACCCTCTGGAGCGGCAGAGCATCCGTGATCCTGCGGAGGAACAGCGCAAGCTGGCGGCACTGCCACTGCCGTACGCGGATCTTCCGCAGCTGGCCAGTTCTGCCAAGGATTCCCTGGTCAGGGGGTCGCCGCAGCTGCCAGCGGCGCACGTACTCCTCGACGGCAAGTCGGCATTGCAATTCGTCGAGCACGTCATCCCGCAACTGGCCCTGGCCGGGGTGCGCGTCAGGCAGGAAGGCGAGGTGCGCGAGTACCGCAGCACCAGCTCTCGCCCCAGCGTCGAAGTGGCTGCCGTCGAGCGCCGGGACTCCGCCGACTGGTTCGATTTGCGCATCAAAGTGTCGATCGACGGCGAGACGATTCCCTTCGAGGATTTGTTCGTCGCTCTCACCTCAGGCCAAGACTTCCTGATCTTGGAGACCGGAGTCTATTTCTCCTTGGATCGACCGGAGTTCACCCAGCTACGCGACCTGATCGAGGAATCGAAAGCCTTGCAAGATCATCATCGCCCCGAGCTGAGCATCAGCCGGTTCCAGGCGAGTCTGTGGGACGACCTGACCAACCTCGGCGTTGCCATCGAGCAGTCGGCTCGCTGGGAGCAGACCGTACGCGGGCTCACCGATGCCACGGTGATCGATGATGTCCAGGTTCCCGAGACGTTGCACGCCACGCTCCGGCCCTATCAACTCGATGGATATCGCTGGCTGAACTTCTTGTGGAGCCATCAGCTAGGCGGGATCCTGGCCGACGACATGGGTCTGGGCAAGACCCTCCAGGCGCTCGCGCTGATCTGCCATGCCCGGCTGGTGTGTCCCGAGCAGCCGCCGTTCCTCGTCGTTGCACCGACCAGCGTCGTGTCCAACTGGTACAACGAGGCGGCCAGATTCGCGCCCGAGCTGCGAGTGGTACGCCTCACGGAATCGGAGTCCAAGCGCGGGGCTCCGTGCGGTGAGGCCGTGGCTGCGGCTGACCTGGTGATCACCTCCTACGCACTGCTGCGGATCGACAGCGACACGTTCAGCGAGCTGGAGTGGTCTGGGGTCATTCTCGACGAAGCACAGTTCGTGAAAAACCACCGGGCCAAGACGTATCAGTGCGCTCGCCGCCTCACGGCACCGTTCAAGCTGGCGATCACCGGAACCCCGCTGGAAAACAGCTTGATGGACCTCTGGGCACTGCTCTCGATCACCGCGCCGGGCCTATTTCCCGATCCGGATCGTTTCTCGGAGTACTACCGGCGACCGATCGAACGGAGCAAGGATGCGATACGGCTCCGCCAGCTTCGCCGTCGAATTCGCCCGGTCATGCTGCGACGTACCAAGGAGAGCGTTGCGGCCGAGCTGCCGCCCAAACAGGAGCAGGTTGTCGAGGTCGAGCTGCACCCCAGGCATCGCCGGATCTATCAGACGCACCTGCAGCGAGAGCGCCAGAAGGTGCTGGGTCTGATCGAGGATCTTGATCGGAACCGCTTCACGGTGCTCCGCTCACTCACATTGCTGCGCAGGCTGAGTCTGGACGCGGCGTTGGTGGACGAGGCTCACGCAGGAGTGCCGTCGGCAAAGACTGACGTGCTGCTCGAGGACCTCAGCGAGCTCGTCGGCGAAGGCCACCAAGCCCTGGTCTTCAGTCAGTTCACCACCTTCCTGACCAGAATCCGGGCACGTTTGGCAGAGGCCAACATTCCGTACGCATATCTGGACGGACGTACGCGAAACCGTGAACGAGTGATCCAACGGTTTCGAGACAAAGCTGCATCAGTGTTCCTGATCAGCCTGAAGGCCGGCGGCTTCGGCCTCAACCTCGCGGAGGCCGACTACTGCTTTGTGCTCGATCCTTGGTGGAACCCGGCTATCGAGGCGCAAGCTGTCGATCGCACGCACCGGATCGGCCAAACCAAGACCGTGATGGTCTACCGGCTGATGGCGAAGGACACGATCGAGCAGAAGGTCATGGACCTGAAAGCCGGCAAAGAAGAGCTCTTCGAATCGGTAGTCGGCGGCGAGACGCTGGCTGGTGGGGTGCTCACTGCGGAGGAAGTTCGCGGACTTCTCGGTGCGTAGCAAAGTGCTGTAGCGTTAACCGCGCTAGGCAGCATGAAGTCACTTGGGGGGCTTGCTTCGCGGATCCAACCATCCGACCCGATGTCCACTTTTTGACATGTCCAGAAGGTGACAAACAGGCATCTGGGGCTCGACACGATTTGGTCTCCTTCGCTAATTTCTTGCTGTGTCAGGAGTTGGTTAGCCAACAAATGACGGGCATCGCCCTTCGACAGCGTTCATCTTGAACGTTCCTCTTGGGGGAGGGAACGTCGGGGTGTGGTCGGGTGAGTGGTCCTCACGTTGCCGGTGAGACACGCAAAACGTGTCTCGCAGTCAGCGAGCGGAGTACTCACTGTTTGGCCCGCGACCGCTCACGCTCGGGGAATGTGCTCGTGCCTCTCGCCTCTGGTGGGAGGCACGAGTGTTTCCGGGCAAGGCATTCACAACCCGCTCAGCGAGCGCCGTTGCTACACGCAAAGCCGCGAAAAATCTGAGAAGCCGCCACTGCAGGCTGCATATGTGGCCTGGTGCGCAAAGACGCAGCGCCTGGCAGCCTGACCCGCGGCCCGCCTCATTTGGAAGACTCCCACCCATGAGGTCTCGTCCGCCGCCCATTGTTGGTCGGCAGGCAGAGCTGGCGCGATTGGCTGATCTTCTGGACCACGCTCAATCGGCCGCTGGGGGATTCGCGGTGATCAGCGGCGAAGCTGGGATCGGCAAGAGCCGCCTCGTGACGGAGTGGACGGCATTCGCTCGTCGCCGAGGATTCGTCGTGCTGGTGGGCCGTGCCATCGAGGGCGGCGGGTCGCTACGCCCGCTGGCGCAGGCGCTGATGGAGGCCGTACGCGACCGCGCACTGCCGGAGTCCGATGAGCTGCGTCCATTCCGCGCCGCTCTCAGTCGCGTGCTGCCCGGCTTTGCTGCTGGCGAACCGGTCGACTCGATCGTCGATCCCACTGTGGTGCTCGGTGAGGGCGTGCTGCGCCTACTGCGATCACTCGGCGGATCCGGCACGGTTCTGCTGCTTGAGGATCTGCACTGGGCCGACCCGGACACTGTTGCGCTGCTGGACTATCTCAGCGGCGCGCTCGGCACGTCGCCCATCGTCGTAGCTGTGACCGTCCGTGATGACGCGCCAGACTACTCGGTGGCACGGCACCTGGCGCGCTTACCAGGTGCCGTCCACGTACGGCTGGGCCCGCTGAGTGACACCGACGCGACGAGCCTGATCGACCAGCAGCGGCCGGGACTGAACGAGACCCGGCGCCAGCTGGTGATCGACAAGGCGGAAGGCGTCCCCCTGGTCATCGAAGAGCTGCTCGCCAGTACGACCATGTCCGCCGGAAATGTCGGCGACGCAATGGCTGGCTCGTTTGCCGAGGTCGTCGTTGCGCGATTACGAGGACTGACTCAGGAACAGCGTCGAGTGTTGAGTGCAGCGGCGCTGGTCGGTGGCGAGCCGGACTGGTCACTGGCCGCCGTGATCACTGATCTTGACGAGCCGACTGTGGCAGCGACCGCGCGAGCTGCGGCAGATGCTCATCTGCTGGTTGCTGAACAGAACCGGCTGCAATGGCGCCATGCGCTCACCCGAGAGGTCGTCCTGGCGACGGTGGTGCCGCCGGAAAGGTCATCTCTCGCGGTGCGCGCGGCCGGGGCTCTGCGGGCTCGCGGCGGAGAGGACGACGAGTCGGTTGCGGCCGATCTCTTGGCCGCGGCAGGCGAGCACGATGAGGCTGCGGCGATCAGGCTGCGCCAAGTCGTACGCGACATCACCAAGGGTGCGATGCGCAGCGCCGGGCAGCGGCTGGACGAACTGTCAGAGACCGGCGCCCTTCCCGTCCGGGTAGCGATCGAACGTGTCCGGCTCTACACCCTGACCGGCGAGGCCGGCCGCGCGCTCGAGGTGGGTGCCACAGCGCTCGACAGCTCAACCGGAAAGGATCACGCCGAATTGTGCCTGTTACTCGCCCGAGCCGCGATCGTGGCCCGACGCTGGAGTGAGGCCGATGACTACGTTGTGCGGGCCGGCAGGCCTGATGACGCGAGATCCTCTGTATTGCTCGCTGAGGCGGCGCACGGAGCCGGACGGATCGACGCGGCCATCGATCACGCGAACCGGGCCGTCGAGCGGTCGCGGCCGGACCAACATCCTGAGGTGCTGTGCGAGGCGCTGTGCATCGTCGGTCGGCTAGGCCGGCTTCGCGATCCCGCCGCCTCAGCCGCTGCGTTCCGCCGGGCCAGTCAGGTCGCCGCCGAGTTCGGGCTCCGGCCGTGGCGGGTCGAAGCGGAGTTCGGCTTGGGCACAGCCGAGTCGCTCGAGCAGGAGTGGTCGGCAAGAATCAGCAGCGCCCGCGACCTGGCTTTGGACAGCGGACTGCTGATGCAGGCCGGCGGCGCGGAGATCATCCTCGCTGAGCAGGCGTACGTCGCGCAGGGCCCGCGCGCCCTCAAGGCGCCAGCACAGCGCGTCCTTGATCTAGGGGACGCCCTGCAATCTGCATACCTGCTCGGGCTCGGCGACCTTCTCCTTGCGCAGAGCAACGCGGTACCGGGCCGTGAGCGGCAGATGGCGGCCGCTCTGGCGTCCGTAGAGGCAAGGGGAGGGAGAGCGCCGGACACCCTCGCCCAGATCTGGGCAGTGCGAGCTCTGCCACGGCTCTTGAGCCACGACCTGCCCGGTGCGCTGGTGCTGCTGGACCGGTTCGCCGATACGTTGGTCGACCACGCTCCAGCGGCCCCGCTGCATCAGTTTGGGTTGTGGGTGCTAGTCCGCACGATTCTTGGCGAGGACGATGCCGAGGCGCGGACCACCCTGGGCCATCTGCCCGCTGGTCTGCGCCGCGCCAATCGCGGGGCTCTCCGCTATGCGGAGGCGATTGCCGATGGCCGCCAAGGCCATCGGGATCGCGCCGCAGAGACGTTCGCGGCGGCTGAGCAGGAGCTGTCGCCGGTGCCGTACTGGCATCGGCTGTTGCGACTGTTCACCTCCGAGTGCGCGCTCAACGACGGCTGGGGCGATCCGTTGCCACAGCTCAGAGTTGATCTTCTCGCTCATGAAGGCAACGGAGATGAAGCCGAGGCCAGGATCTGCCGCGACCTGTTGCGACGCGCTGGTGCCCCCACGCGACGGGGTCGAGGGGTATCCAGGGTGCCAACGGAGCTCCGCCGTCTGGGGGTGACCAGCCGCGAGATGGATGTGCTGCGTCTTGTTGCCAGCGGCCTGTCGAATGCCGATATCGCGCAGCGGCTCTTCCTCTCACCGCGCACGGTGGAGACCCACGTGTCCAGCTTGCTGGCACGGACTGGATGTCACAGTCGGCAGGAGCTCCGTGGTTTCCTCGACCGGCTAACTCCGTAATCAACACGGATCCGTGGGAGCCGGCCAGCCCCAACACTGAAGGTCATCGACTACCTCGCTTAAGGGAGACATGGCCATGAACCAGCCGCAAACCATCTACGACGTCCTGGTCATCGGCGCCGGACCCTCCGGTCTTACCACCGCCATCGCCGCGGCCCGCTCTGGTGCTCGCGTACTGCTGGTGGACAAGCACATCGGGGTCTCGATCTTTCCGAAGGCCACCGGAATCCGCGGCCGGACCATGGAGATCATGCGCAGCTGGGGCTTGGAGGATCAGGTCCGAAGCGCGGACATGGCGCTGTCGATGACGATGGCCGTCGCCGAGACACTGTCCCAGCCTGCGCGGGAGGTCTCGCTCGGCTTGCCACCCCCTGGCTTGAGCCGTACCGTCAGCCCGACGGACGTAGCGGTGGTGCCTCAGGACTATCTCGAACCCATCCTGCTTCAGCACTTTCATGATGTTGGTGGTGAGTCGAGGTTCGGCACCGAGCTCGTGTCGTTCACCATGGACGACGATCTGGTACGCGCGGAATTGCGCACCCGGGAGGGTGGCTGCTGCTACCAGGTGCGGGCCCGCTACCTGGTTGGAGCCGACGGCCGGCGCAGCCCGGTTAGAGAACAGCTTGGTGTCGACCTAGAGCCGCTGGGCATGGAGGGTCGCCACCTCGCCACCCTTTTCTTGGCGGATCTCGCGCCGTCGGTAAATCACCGACTATGCGTCCTGCACGTGGTGATGAAACCGACGGTCGAGGGCATCTTCGTGCCGGTCGGCGCCGGCCGGTGGGTCTACGACATGGAATTGGAGTCCGACGTGCCGGAGGCGGCTGCCTGGTGGACGCCGGAGCGCCTTGCTGAGCGGATCCGGTCGGCGGCCGGCGTGCCCGAGCTCGCACTGAACATTCAGGGCACCTTCCGCTGGGACTTCTCGGCGGCCGTGGCCTCCCGCTATCGGTCCGGCAGGGCTTTCCTGGTCGGTGACGCCGCGCACGGTACGACACCGCGCGGCGCAACAGGAATGAACACCGGCATCGCGGACGGTCACAACCTTGGGTGGAAGCTTGCCTGGGTGGCCCGCGGCTGGGCCCACGAAGCGCTCCTGGACTCCTATCAGGACGAGCGTGGCCCGGTTGGTCGGCGTAATGCTGCGCGGTCGATGGAGACCGGGATCGGTAGCTCCGGAGAATCGGCGCTGGCCGCTGACTTCGGCGTCACCTACAGTTCGGCCGTCATCGCTGGCGGCCATACCGGCGAGCTGCCTTTCGAAGACATCGGCCAGCGGGCGCGACCTGGTAGTCGGGCTCCCCATGCGTGGGTGGATGTGCAGGGGAAGCGTCTGTCGACCATCGACCTGTTCGACGGCAGGCTTACGCTGCTCATCGGCGCCGCAGGCGAGGCGTGGCGAGCGGCAGCAGCCGCTCTTCCGGCCGGACCTCCAATTCAGGTGCTGACCGTGGGTACTGACGTGTTCGATCCGACCGGAACTTTGACCGAGCGCTACCGGCTCGCCGACGATGGTGCTGTCCTGGTACGCCCAGATGGCTATGTCACGTGGAGCAGCGAGACAGCCGTCTACGACGCCGCCGAGTCGCTCCATGCGGCCTTCGCCCAGTCTCTCGGAGAGTCGGTACCGCAGGCCGAACGGCTCGTTTCAGTCTCGTAGCCAAACGACTTCGGTCAGAAATCGCGGAACACGGGCGCGATCGTCTGATTGCGGGCACCCTCGTACGCCGCCAGGATCAGGCAGAGCACGTCGATGCCCTCCTTCTCGGTGTGCAGCGGACGCGTGCCAGAGCGCAAGCAGTCGGCGAAGCGGCCGATTTCAAAGGCGTAAGTGTCGACGTCCTCGAAGTCGTAGGTCTGGCTGCCCGATCCGCGCAGCGTTACTGTCAGCGATCTTCCATCGCTGCGCAGCGAGCCGCGTTCTCCGACGACCGAGAATCTCTCGGTACCCGGCGGCGCGTCGTACGCCCAGCTCGTAACGAGGTGGCCGAGCACACCATTGTCGAAGCGGACCAGGACCTGAGCCGAGTCCTCGCCCTCCATGAAGCTCAGCCGGTGCTGAGACAGCAGGGCCGTCGCCTCGACCGGTGAGGCTCCCGCAAAGTGCAGCATCAGGTACGTCGGGTGGTAGCCGGTGTCGATCAGTTCACCACCACCGCTAGTGGCAGTGCTTGCGCGCCAGCCCATGTTCTGCGGGTCGAAGTCGTTGTAGAAGCAGTCGGTGGTGTGAACCTCGTAGACCTTGCCGATAACACCGTCATCCAGCAGCTGCTTGGCTTTGGTCACCGCGGGCAGATAGAGCTGATTGTGGGCACACATCAAGGTCACACCCGCGGCGCTCACCGCCCGTTGCACCGCGGCGGCCTGCTCAACAGTGAGACAGAGCGGCTTTTCACACAGGATGTGCTTGCCCGCTTCAGCAGCGGCCACGATGGCCTCGGCGTGCAGATGGTGCGGCAGGCAGATGTCGACGGCGTCGAGGTCAGCCTCGCTGATCATCTGCCGAAAGTCGGTGTACGCCGCGGCGCCGAGCTCGGCCGACCGTCTCTGGGCGGTCTCGGCCACCACATCAGCAACCGCTGTCACCTCGATCAGGTCGGCGTAGGCGCGGTAACCGCGGATATGAGCTCCCAGGATGCCGCCTCCACCGACCGCGCCGACTTTGATCGTGCTCATACGGCACTGATCCGATAGCTCATGGTGCTGCCAGTGTCTGCGGCGGTGTTGGCCGCGGCAACCAGTCTCGTAAGCTCGACCGCCCGAGTCAGATTGTCGTCGGCTCGCGTGCCCTCGCGGATGTGTGCCACCCACTGGCTCACGGCGTCAGGATCGTCCGGAGGCACCGCGAGCGACTGCCAGGTGTCTGAGCCTGCGTCACGCAGCCGGAGCGCGCTTCCCGGGCTTTCGTACGCGAGGCTGGCCGCCGTGCCATGCATTTCGATGGTGAACGGGTCGCGACTCAAAAACCCGGTCTCGATGACACCGATCGCGCCCCCCGGGTATCCGAGCGTGACGACGGCCTGGTCCTCCACCGGACGCTGGGTCAGCGAGGCGTATGTGGCGCTCACTGTTGCCGGGACGGCGCCGAGGAACAGCTGCGTGAGATAAGCCGGGTGGCATCCGAGATCGCTGAGTGCCCCACCGATGGCGGCTTCGGGGTCGTAGAACCGTTCCGGCAGCCAGCCCGCGATCGCGCCATCATGCGACAGCCGGATCCGGCAATAGGTCAGCTCGCCAAGCTGCTCCTCGTTGAGCTTGTCGAGAATCGCCCGGGTGTATCCGTGATAGAGCCACGGCAACGACACCATCACTGCGATGCCGGCCTTGTCGGCGGCGTCAATGATCTCCTCGGACTCTGCAACGGTCGGTGCCAGGAGCTTTTCGGTGAAGATGTGCTTTCCGGCTTCCGCGGCGCGGAGCATGATCGCGTGATGGGCGCTGGTGGCGGTCGTGACGGTGATCGCGTCGATGTCGCCGGCGAGCAGCTCGTCGAGGTCGTCGATGAAAGGCGTCCCGATGGCGTCTGCTGAGGCTCGACCGCGAGCAGGATCGTCGTCCCAAGCGGCCACAAGCTCGGTCTCTGGATGCCGACGGACCAGCCCGGCGTACTCGGCTGCATGCACGTGCCAGAATCCGAGAACCGCTACCTTGATCGGATCTGACACGAGCAGTCCTTCCTCGAGCGCTGAGCAGAGTTGCCCTGCTGTCACCGGCGGCTCAACCGTAGCCGTGAGGCATGCTGGTTTCCGGTACGACCCGCCCACTCCGCTACCAGAGGAGCAATCGAAGATGACGCTGCATACCGGATCGCGCGCCGCCGTGCTGAGGAGGAGGGAGGGGACACGTTTTTCGTCCCCGAGCGACGACGAAGTAGGCGGGTTCCGAGCGCGATCCGGAGCGAGCGGAGCGAGCAAATCAAACACCGGATCGCGCGCCGCCGTGCTGAGGAGGAGGGAGGGGACACGTTTTTCGTCCCCGAGCGACGACGAAGTAGGCGGGTTCCGAGCGCGATCCGGAGCGAGCGGAGCGAGCAAATCAAACACCGGATCGCGCGCCGCCGTGCTGAGGAGGAGGGAGGGGACACGTTTTTCGTCTATGAGCGACGACGAAGTAGGCGGGTTCCGAGTGCGATCCGCAGCGAGCGGAGCGAGCAATTGAACCGCAGCGAGCGGAGCGAGCAATTGAGCGGCAACGAGCGGAGCGAGCAATTGAGCGGCAGCGAGCGGAGCGAGCAATTGAACACAGCGCCGCCCGCCGCCATGAACACCTCGGCATTTGCCGAGAAGGTCTTCAAGGCCGCTCTCGGCACGATGGAGACTCTCAATCTGTATCTCGGCGAGCGCCTGGGCTGGCTCGACGCGCTTGCCGGGGCGCCGGCAACTCCCGCCGAGCTAGCCGAGCGCACGGGAACCCAGTTGCGCTACGCCGTCGAGTGGCTTGAAATGCAGGCCGTCTACGGCAACCTCACGGTCATCGATGACGGCGGGGGTGACCGGCTGCAGCGACGCTACGCCTTGCCACCTGGAGCTGCTGAGGTGCTGACAGACCGGCACAGCCTGAGCTACCTCGGTGCACTGCCACAGATGCTGGCTGCCGTCGGCGCCCAGCTGGACAGGCTGCTGGAGGCGTACCGCCGCGGCGGCGGCGTGAGCTGGGCCGAGCTGGGGCACAACGCACGCGACTCCCAGGCGGCCCTCAACAGACCCTGGTTTGAGTCTGCGCTAGCACCCGCACTCGCCTCGGTGCCGGACGTAGAGGCAGTGCTAGGGATGAGGGGCGCGCGGATCGCGGATGTCGGCTGCGGTGCCGGCTGGTCGACGATCGCGCTGGCCCGCGCCTACCCGTCGGCGACGGTAGTCGGTGTCGATGTCGACGCGCCTTCGATTCAGGCGGCGAACGCCAACGCCGAAGCCGCAGAGGTTGCTGATCGCGCCACCTTCCGCGTCGCGCAGGGGCGGTCGCTGAGCGAGTTCGGGCCGTTCGATGCTGCCTTCGCTTTCGAGTGCGTTCACGACATGCCGCGCCCCGTTGACGTACTGGCAGCGATCCACGAGGCCGTCCGGGCCGATGGTTTGGTCGTGATCATGGACGAGGCCGTTGCCGATGATTTCACCGCACCCGGTGATCCGGTGGAACAGGCGATGTACGGCTACAGCACGCTGATCTGCCTTCCCGACGGCCTGTCGTCAACGCCGTCAGAGGGGACGGGAACCGTGATGCGCCGGGGAATTCTCACTGACTACGCGAAACGAGCCGGCTTCACATCGGTGCAGGTCCTGCCCATCGAAGAGTTTGGCTTCTTTCGGTTCTACCGGCTACTGCACTGACGGGCTGCACGCGCCTACACGCAAATCCCGACCGCTGCGGGGTTTGGACGCCGCAGCACGTCGTCCACGTCGAGTTTCCTAGAGCTTGCAGTCAGTAGCGGCGGGCAGGTCCAGTGGTAACCAGCTGACGGCTTGCGCGCCGATGCAGCAGCCACGCCGCCAGCACCCCACCAATGGCGCCGCCGAGGTGGGCCTGCCAGCTGATGCCGGCACTGCTGGGGAAGATGCCCCAGATCAGTCCGCCGTACACCAGCAGCACGAGTGCCGCCAGCACAATCTGTGCTGGACGTCGCGACCAGATGCCACGGGCAAGCAGGTAGGTCAGCCAGCCGAAGATGAGCCCACTCGCGCCGAGGATGATCGTGTGCGGCGGCGTGAGGAACCACGCCGTCAGGCCAGAAACGATGATGACGATCAGGGAGGAGACGAGCCAGCGAGCCAGGCCGCCGAGGAGCACCAGGAACCCGAGCACCAGGAAAGGCAGCGAGTTGCTGATCAGGTGATCCCATCCGGCGTGCAGGAACGGCGCACTGAAGATCTCGGGCAGGCCGTCGACTTCATGCGCGTGAATGCCCAGCTGATCCAGCTCGTTGCCGCTCAGCTGATCAAGGAACTCCAGAACCCAGAGTCCGGCCAGCAGGAGCAACATCACCAGGGCGGCCCAGCCAGGGCGCGACGCCGTCCGATCCGCCATCTTCCACCTCTCCCCGTTCTTTGTGAGGTTCCTGTTCTTTGTGAGGCGGGCCGTCGGCCGACCACATCCGGAGTCCAGCCTGCATGCCGGACCCAAACCGCCGGCCACGCCTGACGAGGTTCAGCCAAACGTCGACCCAGAGCGCCCGCTGGACTGCGGCGAGAGTGTGTCCGCCAGCCGTTCCGCATGTCCGGGTCTCGGTGCTCCATCTCGCTCCAACTTGTCAGAATTACAACACCATATTTGGTGCTCAGCTTCTGACAAGTTGGCGATCAGGCGCGTGGGGCAGCATCCCCTTGGCGGACCGGAGCTCCCAACAACCTGATGTGTGGCGCCGTAGCGGCCAGGAACCTTGACGCTGCCGGTCACTCTTTGAGCGCAGCCTGCCAAACCCTCCAGTGGCCGGCCTCGAATTCCATCTGAGGGAACCGATGGCAGCCGTATCACTCGGTTGCTCCGGGCCCTCTGATCATTTGAGGTCTTGACGGGTAACACCGCCAAGCACGAGGAGCTTGGACATTGCGATGTATGTGCCGGGAGAACTGGTGGCGCAGGCAGGCCAATTCGGTGGCGCTGATCTTGCTCAGCAGCATGGCACTGTTGCCGAGCTGGCCCAGATCTGCCAGGCCTGGGGCGCAGCAATCGCTACCTTGCACGCAGTGTCGACGCGCCGCTCGCCGGCAGCGCTCGCGACGCGGCCGTGGGCATTGAACCCACGGCACCTGATGCCCTCGGTGAGGGACGTGGCAAGGGGGTCGGGGTACGCAGCAGTCTTGGAGGCCTATGAGTCCTCCCCCGACCTCCGCGCCGCGGCAACCGAAGTTGATGAGCGCTGGACCGAGCAGCACTGCATTCACGGCAATCTGGGCGCCGGCACCGTTATGGTCGAGCACCACCCTGCGCTCCGCGTCAGATTCCTGGACTGGGAGCAGGGAGGGCTTGGAGATCCCGCATGGGATCTGGCATCCGCCGTCGACACCATCGCCTGGCTGTCGGGTCGCTGGCATGCGGTGCCGCAGCAGCTGATCGATTACCTGATCTTGGGCTACCGCCGAGCTGGGGGACCGGGTCGGCTTTATCCGGCCATCCAGGCCGTACGCGCGCTGGTCACCGCCGCTTGGCTGGCGGACCTGTCGGCGCAATCCGCGCGGCAGCCGGTCGGGGCAGAGCTGGCACTCTGGCTTGATCGGGCGCGGGCGTACGCAGCGCGTGTCGGATGGCTGATGGCCGTCGCATAGAACACTTAGGCCAGAACCGTGGTGCCCAGCAGGCGACCAACGAGGAAGGTCGCCGCGAGCGCCAGTGCGCCACCGAGCACGACCCGAACCATGGGACGCAGCATCGGACTGTCACCGAGGTAACCGCCGGCCGCGCCGGTGATCGCCAGGGCGATCAAGACAGTCGCAAAGGTCGCCGGGATCCGCAGCGATGCGGGAAAGATGATCATGGCCAAGATCGGCAGCAGGCCCCCGATGAGGAACGCGACCGCGGAGGCAAACGCAGCCCGCCACGGGCTGACGATGTCAGCCTGATCGATGTTGAGCTCCGCATCCAAGTGCGCCGCGAGCGCATCGTTCGCCGTCAGCTCCTCGGCCACCACGCGCGCAGTCTGCGGACTCAGCCCCTTGTCCTGATACAGCTTGGTCAGCTCTGCGAGCTCCTCGCGGGGCATGGTTGCCAGCTCCGCCTTCTCCTTGGCGATCAGCGCTCGCTCGCTGTCGCGTTGACTGCTCACCGACACGTACTCTCCGAGTGCCATTGAAATCGCGCCGCCGACCAATCCGGCAACAGATGCGGCGAGGATCGGCGCGAGCTGCGGGGTTGCGCCGGCCACACCGACCGCGATTGCCGCTACCGAGACGATGCCATCGTTGGCGCCCAGCACACCTGCTCGCAGCCAGTTGAGCCGATTCGCCAGACCGCCGGAGTGCGGCTCCCCGGGGTGTGTTGCCTCGACTTCAGTCACGCCGCAGAGTCAAGCACGACGCCCCGGTGATCGACCAGCTAGCCTTCCTTCAGCCCTCGCCGGCAACCTAGGTTCAAGCTGGTTCCTGACGGTTTTGCACAAGTTGCGGCCCATGCAGACCGCAGGCAATCTACGTGTACACAGGTTGCCGACCGGGAGTGCAGCCGATAAATCCGAGAGGTCAGCAGTGACGGTTGGTTACTCGGGCACCCCATTGCCGCAAAAGCTGGGCATCAAGCCGGACATGTCGATGACGGTTCTCCATGCGCCCCCAGATCTTGATGACATCCTCGGCGAACTGCCAAAGGGCGTGAGGACAAGCCGGCGACTGACCGGCCATCGCGATCTGGTGTTGATCTTCGTCACCCGGCAGGCGGAGCTCGCCGCCCGCGTGCCCGCCTTGACTTCGGCGATCGCACCCAACGGCATGATCTGGGTTGCCTGGCCGAAGCGGGCGAGCAAGATCGAGACTGACATGACCGAGGACGTCATCCGCGAGATCGTGCTGCCGACCGGCGACCTGGTTGACGTCAAGGTATGCGCGATCGATCACATCTGGTCGGGCCTGAAGCTGGTCATCCGCAAGGAACGGCGCTGAGCCGCAAGATCAGCTCAGTGCCTGATCAGTTTGAGTGCCTGATCAGTTTCAGGGGCTGATCAGCTCAGCGGCTCCACGCGGAGCGTGACATAGCTGGTCAGGACTTCCCTGGGATCGATGAGGACCGTGCTGTCGGACACCCGACGTGCGTCATGTACGCCGTGCGCTGGCCAGCTGGTACACGGCGTCAGGGACAGAAAGTATCCCGCGCGGTACCACGGGAAGTCGCTGCGCCCACCAGCTTCCATCGAATACCAGACGTACGGGAAGACATCGGCGTCCCATTCCAGCTCGACCGCAAGGCGATGCGACGGCCGGCCGATCCTGATCAAGGGTTGGGAAAAGTCGCTGAGATAGGCAAGTCTGGTCTCTCCGGCGTCAGGACCGGGCAGCAGCCTCAAGTTGATCATGGAGTCGGCGCCATGTGATCGTGGCCATGGCATCAGATCGTCGTAGCTTGCAGCGGTGCTGATTTGGGGGTCAGGCCGTACCACCGCCGCGGCGGCGTCGACGATGGTTTCGGGGCCAAGTAGCTCTCCGCCCAGCATCAACTGGCTGCCCCACATGGTTTCGATACGCTCACGGCCGACATTGCGCACTGTCTCGCCGACCGTGACCTCATGATCGCGCATCGAAACAATCTTGGTGATCTCGAACGGCGAGCGAACGAGCCGGCCACTCATCTGCACTGAGGAGCCGGTGAACTCCCAATCCAGCCACGTCACCCGAGCTTCCCCGTCGTCGCCCCAGTCGACGCCGTGGATGAAGGCCGACTCGCCACCGTTGGGGAACAGCGTCTGCCAGCCGCCGGCGAGACTGTCGATCATCTGAGCTTTAGACGTACCCGGCAATGAGCTGGCTCCGCGTGGACGTACTCCCCAGGGCGTTGACCACAGCAGCGCTGCGCCGTCGACCCGGCGCGTCACGGAGGTGATGGTTCCGCCGAGCGCTGGGATGATGTCCGCGCTGAGCGCATCGGTGGAGAGGCGGAGGACGTCCCAGCCTCGGACGTGCCGTTCCTCCAGCTGGGCCATGCGCTGAGCCTATTGGCGACGCCGGGTACGCGGGTGCGGGCTAGTCAGGCACCTTGAGTGCAGTAACCGTCTGGTTGGTGTCGTCGCTCATCAGCAGCGTTGCTTCGCTGTGTGGCATGTCAAACGCAATCGTGCCGCGAATCCGCTCCCCCGGCTGCAGTGTGCCCGTCTCCAGCATGGAGTCGCCGGCGCCTTCGATCGCTGTTTCGAACAGCCGACCCGTTTCGTCGAACACCTGGAAGTTGTACGGGTCATAGTCGACCGAGCCGGTGTCGCAGATCAGCTCGACCTCGACGCGCAGATAGCTGCCTGATGTCGGCGGCGCCAGCCCGTAGGTCACCCACGAATGCCTGAGCAAGATCAGCTCGCCGCTCCCTTGGCTGGTGGTGAATTCGATCCGGTCGCCCTGAGCGCTGACTTGGGGAGCCGGCTGCTTACTGGCGACCGGAGCGCTCACATGGGTATCGGCGATGTGTGCGACGTAGCTGGCTATCCCAACGGCGAGCGCCACTATGAAGATCACGGCCGCGGTGATGACAGTCGGAAGCCGCGATCCACGCCTTGCGGCGAGCCCCATTGGACGCGGCGGGGCCGCGTAGGGCGGCATCTTGGGCGGCGTGTCACCCGGGGCGGGCGCCCAGGGGACGAAGGACGGCCCGCTGGGCGTCGGTCCCATGCCGGTACTCTCTGAACCGCTGGGCTCGTCCATTTCCGTTTACGGTAGCGCACGATTCGCTCCCTGCCGACCCCTGCAGATCTGGGGTTTTCCACAGCGTCCACTCAGGGATGCCAGGGCTGTCCACAGATTTGGGGTAGGGCGCACGTTTCGGTCTCGCATCCGCAACCTTCCAACATGTCATCCTCTCGGAAATCTGCACGCAACAGAGCAGCGCGCCGGCAGCTGGCGCGCAGGAAATCAACGCACAGAAAATCAACGCACAGAAAATCAACGCACAGAAAAGCTGCACGACACCGAAGCGCCGCACGCGGAAAGGCAGGGCAAGTGCATCGTGAACGGCCGCAGACGCCGACTCGACTCAAGGTCCGTCGACCCGACGATCTTCTGGCGGTCATTCCTTACCTGTTGGGATTCCATCCCGATGAATCCCTCGTGGCAGTGTTCGTGAGGTCCGGTCGGGTGATTCTCACCGCACGCATGGATCTGCTGCCGGAAGCCGGCGACGAGCTTGCCGAGCAGATTGATTTGGTAGCCAAACGGGAGGGGTCTCAGGCGCTCGCGCTGGTCGCGTACAGTGCCGCCGCCCTGTCCGCCAACCGGCTGCTGACCCGACTGACGGATCGGCTTGCCGAGCACGATCTGACCGATGTGATCTATGTCGGGCACGGCCGGTGGTGGTCATTGACCTGCGGAGACGAGTGCTGTCCACTCGCGGGTACGCCGCTCGATCTCACATCCCATCCGCTCTCCGCGGCGGCGGTCCTTGCCGGACTGGTCACCCGTGCCAACCGGGAGGAGCTCGAGGCGTCCATCGGGGGCCCATTGCCAGCCGAGCTGCCACGGTTGCAGTCGATTACGGAGACGCTGCTCAGCGAGGTCACGCAGCTCGACGAGGCCGGAGCAGGGGTACGCGTCATGCTGAGCATGCTGGATACGGCAGTGGCAGACCCGAATTCGCTCGATGAGAGAACGTGTCTGCTGCTCGGCCTCATGCTGAGGCGCATCGAGCTGCGGGATCGGGCCTGGATGCTGATCAATCCTGCTAACGCCGACGATCATGTCCGGCTGTGGGGTGCTGTGGTAGCCCGGGTGCCTCCTACGCTGGCCGCTGCGCCGCTGTGCCTACTGGGGATGGCAGCGTGGCTGGACGGTGATGGTGCACTGCTGAACTGTTGCTGCGGGCGACTGGCGGTTGTCGCTCCGGATTACTCCATGGGCACATTGCTCGCAGAGATCAGCGAACGCGCCCTTCCCCCATCCATCTGGCAAGAGCTGGGAAGTGAGGTTCAGGGCAGGTCGCAGAAACACCCCGCCCCACTCGCGAGCTAGCCCAGCTCACTGCATCGGCAAGCCTCCTCGGTGAGGCAAGAACCACTAGGGCCAAGAACCACTAGGGTTTGTGTCCATGACGCGCTTTGTGGTCTGCGGAGAGACTCTGATCGACCTGGTGCAAGCAGACGCAGGCGGCGCTGATTCGTTCAGCTCGACATGGCTCGCCCTCTCGGCTGGCGGGCCGATGAACTCGGCTGTCGCCTTGGGCAAACTTGGCGCTGACGCGCATTTCTTGGGGCGGGTCTCTCGGGACGCATTCGGTCGTCAGCTACGCCAGCACATCCTCGAGGCGAACGTCAAACTTGATCTTGCGACCGAGTCATCGCAGGCCACGTCTATCGCCGTGGTGAGTCTCGATGAGCTAGGTGTGGCGAGCTACACGTTCCACTTCCACGACACCGCGAACTTCGGCTGGCAGATCGATGATCTTCCCGAGCTGAACAGCGATGACTGGCTGCACATCGCGTCCTTGTCCTGCGTCGTGAGCCCGGGTGCGGAGGTGCTGCTCGACTGGATGCGCGATGTCAGGTCCGGGGTTTCCTACGACATCAACGTACGGCCGACCGTGATCACCGACCCAGACGCGTACTGGAGCAAGGTGCAGCCCTGGCTGCGTGTCGTCGGTCGGCGACGGGGCATCGTCAAGGCAAGTGATGAGGACATCAAGTTCCTGGCCAAAGCGGCTGCGAGCGGCTCCGCCGAGAGTAGCGACGATCCGGTCGATGTGGCCGGCCTGTGGGTCGAGCAGTACGGCTTGGGTCTTGCCGTGATCACGCTCGGTCCAGGTGGGGGAGTTGCTGTCGAGCCCGACGGAAATGTCACGCGAGTCCCAGGCTTTCCCACCAAAGTCGTCGACACCGTCGGTGCCGGCGACACCTTCATGGCGGGTTTCCTGGATGGCTGGGTGAAGCTCCAGGTGGGGCTTGCAGCATCCCTGGAACGCGGGGCCGCGGCCGCATCGATCGTCTGCTCCCGCCGGGGAGCGCAACCGCCGACTTCGGCGGAGGTCGATGACCTGATCGCCGAGCGGACCTGATCCGACGCAGGCTAGCTGGGCGCGGTGGCAGTCGTGATTCCCCCCGCGATGGTCAGTGCTTCGACCGCCATCCGTGCGCGGGCTTCGCTTGGGGCGGAGCCATCCACTTCGGTGATATAGAACGTGTCGATGGCCTGCCCAGCGAGAGTGCTGATGTGGGCCGACCGGATCGACAATTTGATCTCGCTCAAGGAGCGGCCGAGCGCGTAAAGCAAACCTGCGCGGTCGCCAGTGCGAACCTCGACCACGGCCGCGGTCTCGCTGGCATCACGAACCAGCTCCACGTACGGGTTGGACACCGCGCCACTGCCATGAGCCCTGGCCTCCCGACGTTGCACGGACATCAGGATGCCGGCCTCGCCCGCCTCGAGGCGGGTGAGCTGTTTGACCAGGTACGCCGTGTCGGGCAGGTCACTGGCCAGCTGCTTGTCCACTCGCCAGGTGTTGACGGCCACACCTTCGACCGTGTGCAGGACTGCTGAGCGCACCTGTACCGAATGCGACGCGAGTAGGCCCGCGGTGTCGCTGAACAGACCCAGCCGGTCGGTCGCAGCGATCACCAGCTGTACCCCACCTGGCTGGCTTTCCACCCGGATCCGCGGCCTGCCGTCGAGTTGTACGGAGCGAGCTAGACCAACATCAACCAGCTGGGTGACGTCGACCCGGCTTGACTCATCAACCAGCAGCCCTTCGGTTTGGTCGGCCAGGCTGTTGATCAGCTGAGCTCGCCACGGTGACCAGGCGGCCGGGCCCGCTGCGCGAGCATCTGCTTCTGTCAGACAGCGCAGCAGGTCAAGGACGTCCGCACGGCCCTGAACCGCCTCGACGAGGGCGCCAACCGTTGCCGGGTCGGCGTGATCACGTTTGGTGGCCAGCGCAGCGAGGGTGAGGTGGTGCCGCACCAGGTGCTCGACCAGTGCAGCGTCGGCTGTGCTGAGCCCGATCGTCTCGACGGCCGCACGGGCGATAGGCGCACCTCGCTCCGCGTGGTGGAATCCAGCACCGGGCAGCTTTCCGATGTCGTGAAACAGGCACGTCAGGAGCAAGATGTCAGGTCGATCGACTCGGGTCAGATGGCGCTGGGCCTCGGCGACGGTCTGGACCACGTGCCGGTCGACGGTATGACGGTGGATCGGATTGTGTTGCGGCCGAGCGCGGATCGATTCCCACGACGGGATCCACCTGCCGATACATCCGGCGAGGTCGAGAGCTTCCCACACCGGAACGAGGTTGGGGCCCGCGGACAGCAGCTCCAGCAACGCCTCCCGCGCCGGGTCTGGCCACGGTGTGGGCAGCGCTTGGCCGAGCTTGCCGAGGTTGTCGGCTGTGACGGGGGACAGGACCAGTCCGCGTTGCGCGGCGAGCGCACCGGAGCGTAGGCCAACGAGGGGATCAGCGGGATTGGTTGAACCGCCCAGCCCCACTTCCCCGGCGTGGATGATCAACCCGTGGTCCGCCCGGATGTAGTCGGGTTTCCGCTCACGCTTGACGAAGCTCAGCACCCGATGCTGGGGGAGTGCCTGGCGAGCTGCTCGTACGGTCAGATCGACGGCGTGGCCGATGCGGCGGGCCGCCAGGCTGACATCGCGTCGCAGATCATCAGCTTCGCTGTAGCCGAGCCGGGTCGCCACAGCTTCGGTTTCGCCGGCCAGCAACCGGTCGAGGGTGCGTCCCGATGCCACATGCAATGCATCCCGGACATCAAGGAGCCGGTCGTACGGCTCGTGTATTCCGACGTGCGGCCGGTCAGTCAGCCAGCTGGCTGCCAAGGCACGGAGCAGTGATACATCGCGGAACCCTCCGCGGGCCTCCTTGAGGTCAGGCTCCAGCAGATAGGCGGCGTCGCCGAAAGTCGCCAGACGTTCGTCGAGGGACGCGAGCAGCTCGGGCAGCCGCCTGCGGGCGTTGCTGCGCCAGCTGTCCAGCAGCGCCGTGCGCGCACCCTTGACGAGGTCGACATCTCCGGCGATCGCCCGCAGGTCGAGCAGCCCGACGCCGGCGCTCAACTCGCGCCCGGCGACGTCAGCACATTCCGCCGGTGTGCGTACGGCATGATCAACTCGAATCCGCGCGTCCCACAGCGGATACCAGAGATCACCTGCCAGCGTGTTGATCTTGGTCGCGGACCTGCCATTGTGCAGTAGCACCAGATCGATGTCTGACCGGGGGCCAAGCTCGTGCCGGGCCAGGCTGCCGACGGCGGCAAGGGCGGCCCCGCTTGCAGGGCCGCCCACTTCCGCGTACAGCTCGACCAGTGCTGACTCGACGGACTCGGTGATCAAACGCCGACGATCCGGCCCCGCCGTGGAAGACCACGCAGACCGGATCGCGACGTTGAGGCGCTCGCTGGTTAGATCACGCTTCAGAGCGCGTCCAGCCCGCGCTCCCCGGTTCGCACGCGGACGATCTCATCCACCGGAACCGACCAGACCTTGCCGTCACCGATGCGACCGGTCCGTGCGCTTTTGACCAGGACATCGATGATGTCTTTGACATCATCGTCGTCCACGAGCACCTCAAGTCTCACCTTGGGCACGAGGTCGACGGTGTATTCCGCTCCCCGGTAGACCTCGGTGTGGCCTCGCTGGCGTCCGAAGCCGCTTGCCTCACTGACTGTCATTCCCTCGACGCCAAAGGACTCGAGTGCGGTCTTGACCTCATCCAACATATGCGGCTTGATGATCGCTGTTACGAGCTTCATGCCGACACCTCCTGATCATTCTTGCTGTCTGCCTCGACCTGACTTGGCGCCGAGCCGGCGTACGACAAGCCGCGCAATCCGGCACCCAGCGTGCCGAGATCGTAGCCCGTCTCGGCGTGCTCGGCCTCGTCGACACCCGAGCGCTCTTCCTCTTCGCTGACGCGGAACCCGATGGTCTTGTGCAGCAGTAGCCCGATGAGCAAGGTCATGATCAAGCTGAAGAACAAGACGGAGAACGCACCAACTGCTTGCCGCCACAGCTGATCAACGCCGCCGCCGTAGAACAGCCCGTTGACTCCCGCTGGAGCAGCTTCGGTCGCCAGGAATCCGACGGCCAGGGTGCCCCACAGACCACCAAACAGGTGGACGCCGACAACGTCAAGCGAGTCGTCGAAGCCGAACTTGTACTTCAGCCCGATCGCGAGTGCGCAGATCACGCCCGCCAGCGCGCCGACGATGATCGCACCGACGGGGGAAACGGAAGAGCAGGACGGAGTGATGGCGACCAGGCCGGCGACAACGCCGGATGCGGCGCCGAGTGAGGTTGCGTGGCCGTCGCGGATGCGCTCGGTGACCAGCCAGCTCAAGGATGCGGCCCCGGTGGCGACCATCGTGTTCACCCAGACGGTTGCCGCCGTGGTGCCTGCGGCGATTGCCGAACCGGCATTGAAGCCGAACCAGCCGAACCACAGGAGGCCGGCGCCGATCATGACCAGCGTCAGGTTGTGCGGCCGCATCGGATCGCGCTTCCAGCCCAGGCGCTTGCCAAGGATGAGGGCGAGAGCCAGACCGGCCGCACCGGCGTTGATGTGAACCGCCGTGCCACCTGCGAAGTCGATGGCCTTCAAGTTGTTGGCGATCCATCCACCTTCGTGCTCGCCGGCAGAGAAGTCGAAGACCCAGTGGGCGACCGGGAAGTAGACGAGGGTGGCCCAGATCACGGTGAAGATCATCCAGGTGCTGAATCGCGCGCGATCGGCGATTGCGCCTGAGATCAAGGCGACGGTGATGATCGCGAACACGGCCTGGAACGCGACGAACGCCATCACCGGGTAGGTGCCAGTCTGGTCGTTGAACGAGACCTCGGTAGTGGCGCCCATGAGGCCCTTCAGACCGAGGTACTGAACGGGATCACCGATCAGGCCGTAGCCGATGTCGTCTCCAAAGGACGTCGAGTAGCCCCAGAGAACCCAGATGACTGCGACTGAGGCCAGCGCCCCGAAGCTCATCATCATCATGTTGAGCACGCTCTTCGCACGCACCATGCCGCCGTAGAAGAGCGCAAGTCCCGGCGTCATGAGCAGCACCAGCGCTGCTGAGGTCATAAGCCACGCGGTGGTTCCAGTGTCAATCTCGAGTGGTGTCATAGTCGCTTCTTTCGGTGACAGGGACTGGAAACGGGTGGGAAGCCCTCAGACGGCTGGATCCTGGACGCCCGAGGTCATGCAAAACTCTGCTAGCCCTGTGTTGCATCAAACGTGCGTTCGGTTACGTCCAAGTCACAGTTGCCGGGCCAATGTGACGGGCGTGTTTCGTGTTTGATTGCTCCGCTCGCTGGCGCTCGCTGTGTCTAATGGCTCGCCCGCTCGCTGCGATGTTCGCCGGAGCCGCCGTCTTCGTCGGGTCCGACGAAACGATGATTGCGTTGGAGAATCAGCCCCGTATCGCGGCGTTACGTCGGCTCCTCCTGCAGATCGGCGGCGCGAACATCGCGAGCGCGGATCGCGCTTTACAAGCCGCCTCGTTCGTCGTCACTCGGAGACGAAGAGCATGTCTCCTCGCTCCTCCTCACACGGCGGCGCGCGATCCGGAACTTCGACGAGCTCAGCGCGTGTGACCGGCGGCCTGGCGCGCAGCCCATGCGGAGGCGACCATGTCGTCGACCGTGTGCCGCATGTCCCAGTGCAGGTCACGTGCGGCGAGCTCACCGGTCGCCACAATCTGAGCCGGGTCTCCGGGGCGCCGGGGGCCGATGACTGGTGTGAATTCGATGCCGGTCACACGAACGACGGCGTCCATGATCTGACGTACCGATAGCCCGGTTCCGCTGCCCAGGTTGTACACGGGCTGCAACGGCAGGCCTGCTTCAAGGGCCTTGGCGGCGACTAGATGGGAGTGCGCCAGGTCGGAGACATGTACGTAGTCACGGACCGTCGTGCCGTCCGGAGTGGGGTAGTCGTCTCCGTTGATATAGGGCACTTCTCCTGCCACGAGTCGCTCGAAGATCAGCGGAAAGAGGTTGTGTGGGCTGGTGTCGCGCAGGTCGTCATAGCCGGAACCAACGACATTGAAGTAGCGCAGTGAGGTGTGTCGCAGCGCCGCTGGAGTGGACGCCGTTGCCCGCGCCTGATCGCGGAGCATCCACTCGCCGACCAGCTTGGATTCCCCGTAGGGGGACTCCGGATGCGTCGCGGCCTTTTCGCTGACCAGGTCGGTGCTGGGCGTGCCGTAAACCGCTGCGCTCGAGGAGAAGACAAAGATCGTGACGTCGTGCGCCGCCATGGACTCCAGCAGGGTGACCATGCCCGTGATGTTCTGGCTGTACGTGTGCAGCGGCCGGCTCACCGAGACGCCGGCGTACTTGAAGCCGGCGAGATGAACGACGCCGGAGATGGTGTGTTCGGTGAAAATCTGATCGAGGAGCTCACCGTGCAGGACGCTGCCCGCATAGAAGGGAACGTCCGGGCGTACGAAGCTTCGATGCCCGCTCGACAAGTCGTCGATAACGACGGCAGGAATGCCGTCGGCCGTGAAGGCCCGTACCACGTGAGAACCGATGTACCCGGCTCCGCCGGTCACCAACCACGTCATCGATGTCTCCTTTCGCCCGCCTCAGGCTATCGGGGGCGGACCCGCAGGTCGGCGATCTTGATGTCGAGGACCCGCTCTGTCGCAGCGATCTGGTCAGCGAACAGGTCATCGGCCAACACCGGATGTGGATCGAGCATGGTGACCTCGATATCGGTGCGGCTGCCCTTCGTGATCGTTTTCCAGCTCGCGACGAGATGACCGGCGTAGAGCACGACGGGAGAAAACAGGCCGTTCACCTTTGCCCAGACCTGTGGCAGCTGCTGTTCGGTGAGGAATCGGGTGCGATTCCGACCGTGATAGCCCACCAGCAGCCCGTCGAATTCAGGCAGGAGCCGCAGTCCGGGATCGGACCCTTCCTGTTCGGTAGCGTCGGCGAGATCGAGATAGTCCTCATCGTTCGGGCCAGGCATATGGATGACCTCCTCGCCGAGGCGATGTAGCGCCGCGTCCACCCCTCCCAAGCCGGCGCCGAAGAAGAACGCGAGATCTTGCCGGAGCGCCGGGCCGTACGAGCCCAGGTGGATCCGTACGAGGTTCGCCAAACAGTCCATGAAATCGCTGTCGCGCAGATCGGGCAGGATGCTGCGTGCCCGCCGGTGATAGATGTCGGTGCGCTTCTCCCAGCGGGTATCACGAGGTCGCCGAAGCAGCCCGCTGTGACCCCAGATGAGGCTGTCTGAGAGCAGATCGGGACCGTTGGCCGCCCACGCGTCTTCACGTTCGGAAAGCCAAGTCCGGGCGTGCGACACGATCTCCGCGCGTGGCTTCCAGTCGCTGGCGGTGAACGCCTCGATCTCTGCGGTCAGCTGCTCTGGGGTGACCTGTTGCAGCTTCAGGACGTTGCGCACCTGAGCCGCTCGAGTGGTGCGGGCTACGGCGTCGAGGCAGCCGAATTGTCCAGCCACGCTGGTGTGAACGGTGCCGCGGATATTGCTGGTCTTCACCAGCCGATGCGACTCGAACAACGTGCACACGGTCTCATAGCTGACGCCGGGCAGTCTCGAGGAGATGGTCAGAAACGGTGCTCGCGGCACCTGAGACTGGATCGGTCCGAGCCGCCGGAATAGCTCGACGACCGCATCGGAGCCGTGCCCGGGAATGATCGGAAACTGCCTGGCCAGTGTTCGGAGCCGGAGTTGGTCATGAGTGAGCCGGCGCACAGCCCTGACACTAATGTCACCTTGTGACGATTGGGGGCCCTGAAATCACGGCAGCTCCCACGGGCCTGTGCGCTACCCTGACCCTATGCAACGCGTTGCCCTCCTTATGTAGCCGCGTAGGACACCCTGCGCGGCAGCCCCTCATGCCCAAGGCGGCGAGGGGCTTTTTCATGTCCAGGTCAGCGGGCGCAGCGATGCGTAACCAAGGAGACGAGACAACATCATGACCGAGCAGATCGAGCGGCTGGAGGAGGCCGCCGAGCGGGCGGATGCCGCGCGTTCGGAGCGGACCGGCTACGACGCGCGCGCCGCCCAAGAGCGATGGCAGGCGTTCTGGGAGGAGAACAAGACCTTCGTACCCGCCGATGACGGTTCGGCGGAGCGCCGCTACGTGCTCGACATGTTTCCTTACCCATCGGGCGACCTGCACATGGGCCACGCGGAAGCGTTCGTGATGGGCGATGTCGTCGCTCGCTACCTGAAACTGCGCGGCTACGACGTACTGCACCCGATCGGCTGGGACTCATTCGGGCTGCCTGCCGAGAATGCTGCGATCGAGCGCAACGCCCACCCGGCCGAGTGGACGTACGCCAACATCGAGACTCAGGCCACGTCTTTCCGGCGTTACGGACTGAGCTTCGACTGGTCTCGTCGGCTGCACACCTCGGATCCGGAGTATTACCGCTGGACGCAGTGGCTGTTCCTGCGATTCCGGGAACGCGGCCTGGCGTACCGGAAGGCCAGCTATGTCAACTGGTGCCCCAAGGACCAGACAGTGCTGGCCAACGAGCAAGTGATCGCCGGATTGTGCGAGCGCTGCGGTTCAGTCGTGACCAAGCGGCTGCTGACGCAGTGGTACTTCAAGATCACCGAGTACGCCCAGCGGCTGCTGGACGACATGGATGATCTTGTCGATGGCTGGCCGGAGCGGGTGCTGACCATGCAGCGCAACTGGATCGGCCGCTCCGAGGGTGCCTACGTCGATTTCATGATCGAGAATCGATTGGAACCGGTGCGCGTGTTCACCACCCGGCCCGACACCCTGTACGGCGCAACCTTCTTCGTGATCGCGCCCGATGCGCCGCTGGCGGCTGAGGTGGTGAGTGACGAGCAGCGTGCGGCATTTGAGGACTATTTCGAGCAGACGAAGCACGAGACCGAGATCGAACGGCAGTCCACCGAACGTCCCAAGACCGGCGTCTTCTTGGGCGTGCACGCCACGAACCCGGTGAATGGTGAGAAGATTCCGGTCTACGCGGCCGATTACGTGCTGGCGGAGTACGGCACCGGGGCGATCATGGCTGTTCCGGCTCATGATCAACGCGACCTGGACTTTGCCCGTACCTTCGGGCTGCCGGTGCGCGAGGTGGTCGCCACCGGCGGGCCCGATCCGGTCGCGACGGGTATCGCGACGCCCGGCGACGGCACCTACATCAACTCCGACATCCTGAACGGCCTGACCGACAAGGTCGCCGGCGTTCGTGCGATCACCGCGAAGCTGGCGGCGGAGGGCGTCGGTGAGGGTGCGGTCACGTACCGGCTGCGGGACTGGCTGTTGAGCCGGCAGCGCTATTGGGGTTGCCCCATCCCGATCATCCACTGCGAGCGATGTGGGGAGGTGCCGGTGCCCGATGATCAACTGCCGGTTGAGCTGCCCTATTTGGCGGGCACCGATCTCGCCCCCAAGGGAACATCACCGCTGGCGGCGGCGGCCGACTGGGTCAACGTCGACTGTCCGGAGTGTGGCGGACCGGCGAAGCGTGATTCCGACACGATGGACACCTTCGTCGATTCCTCGTGGTATTTCTTCCGTTACTGCTCGCCCAGTGATGAGAAGGCGCCGTTCAATCCGGAGGATGTGCGCCGCTGGATGCCAGTGACCCAATATGTCGGCGGTGTTGAGCACGCAATCCTGCATCTGCTGTACATGAGGTTCTTCACCAAGGTGCTGTGTGACATGGGCATGGTCGACTTCGAGGAGCCGATGCGCCGGTTGCTGAATCAGGGCCAGGTGATCAACCAGGGCAAGGCGATGAGCAAGTCGCTGGGTAACGGAGTCGACCTGGGAGTACAAATCGATGCCTTCGGTGTCGATGCCGTGCGGCTGACCGTGGTCTTCGCGGGCCCACCGGACGAGGACATCGACTGGGCCGACGTGTCGCCCGCTGGGTCGCTGAAGTTCCTGCAGCGCGCGTACCGGCTGGCAGACCAGGTGACCAGCGAGCCGGGCGTTCCGCCCAGCGATGGTGATGTGGAGCTGCGCCGGGAAACACATCGGCTGCTGGCTGACATCGACCAGGCCATTGCTCGGCAGCGGTTCAATGTCGCGATTGCGCGGATCATGGAGCTGGTCAATGCCACCCGCAAAGCGATGGACGGATCCGCCGGCGCGGCCGATCCAGGGGTCCGCGAGGCTGCTGAGGTAATCACCGTCGCGCTGAGCCTGGTGGCTCCGTACGTTGCCGAAGAGATGTGGGAGCGGCTGGGCCACGCTCCCTCGGTCGCGAACGCGAGCTGGCCAACGGTGGAGTCCAGCTTGCTGGTGACTCAGTCGGTGACCTGTGTGGTGCAGGTGCAGGGCAAGGTACGGGGCAGGCTGCAGGTGCCGCCAGGGATCAGTGAGGATGAGCTACGCTCGCGAGCCCTGACCGAGGAGTCGGTCGTACGTGCGCTGGCGGGCCGCGATGTCGCCAAGGTGATCATCCGAGCCCCCAAGCTGGTCAGCATCGTCGCGCGTTAGCGGCAGCAGAGGACCTGTGTCGGCAACCTACGTGCCTATGCAGTGATAGGGCCTTTGGGGTCCGGCCGCAAGCGCCTAGCGTGCGCCCGCGAGCGTGGTGAAGAGGCCACGGTGGTCGGTGCCGGTGATCGAGAAGCTGGCTATCGACGTGGCAGTCAACTCTTTGTTGATCATGACATGATCGATCGGCAGCAACGGCGGCAACGGGCCGTCCGCCGGATAGGTGGGGAGCCAGCCGGCTCCGGCGACGTCGGTGGCGCTCTCGAGCCCAACGTCTCGCAAGGCCTGCATCGGTCCATGATCATCGACTGCGTTGAAGTCGCCCGCGACGACCAACGGCCGGTCGAGATTGTCGATCACCTTCTTGCGGAGCACCTGATGCTCAGCACTCCAGCGACCCCCGCAGTAAGGGTTGCAGGGATGCACAGCCATCAGCCGGACACTCCCGATCTTCGGCACGCGAGCTGTCGTCACCCATTGCTGAAAAGAAGTCTCGTTGATCAACTCGCTGTGACTCAGTGGAAAGCGTGAATAGACCGCGGTGTTGGTGAAGCCGTCTTTCGGATCGCCCAACGAGTACGGGAACCGCTTGTCCCAGCCGAATGGCTGCAGGTTGTTGAGGGCCGCGGGCGTCGCCTCGACCAAGATCACGATGTCGGCATTCGCCGCACGCTTGGCGACTTCACGGGAATCTGCTTCGCCGTTGAACATGTTCAAACTCATGAGCCGGAACTCCGTCGTAGCGGCCGGCCGATGATCACTGACAAACAGCGGCACCAGCCACGCCAGGTGACAGGCAGTCAGCGCCGCGACGCCAACGGTGATCATTGCTGGCACCAGCCGGTGTTGGGCCCGAACTACGACGACCAGCAGGCAGCTCAGCGCAACGAGGTAACCGAGAAGCCCGTACGGAATGAACGCCGCTAACCGCGCGGTTGGGTCGTCGGCCGGGGGGAACACCCGCAGCACCGTGGCCGCCAGCGCTGGCAGCAACGCGAGCCCAGCGATGCTGACGAGCAGGCCTTGGAACCGAGGACGCCACGGCTGGCTGTCCCAGGCGTCAGCGGCAGGCCGCGTCCCGGCGGTGCGGGAAGCACTGATGGTCACCGCGCCAGGATGCCTGGTCGCAGCAAGCCGGCAAGTGATCGACACCCCGCATGCGCTACACCACTGTCAGAGGGTGCGATGCCAGCGTTCGGTCCCCTTCAGAGACTTCGCTTAGGCGCATGCGGATTCTTCCGCATCATCTGCAGTAACAGAGGATGCGGCGGGAACTCCGATTTGCGCCGCTCGCCGGTCTCACTCCAGCCCAGGGTGCGATAGAACGCGCGTGCTGTGTGATTGTCGGCCAGCACCCAGCAGAACGCTTCACGAGACCCTCCGGCATAGATCTCCATACAGGCGAACTCGAGCAGTGCTGAGCCGTAGCCGCGTCGCGTGTGATCCGAAACAACGCCAAGCTGGTGCACGGTGTCCGCGTCGAAGGCGACGTATCCCACTGGGCCGTCGTCCACTTCGAGGAGATAAGCGTGCATCTGCCTATTGCTGAGCAGTTGCCGCCAGCGGGTCGCGACTGCGGTGACCGGATATGGATGCTGCTCCGGTGGGAAGACATGGGCCAAAGCCGGCTCGCTTGCCGCGCGTTCCAGCCTGGTGAGCAGCTGGCTCTCGTCGGGACGTGCGCGGCGAATCCGTGCTCCGGTCTCCTCATCTTCGAATGGAGGATCGTAGAGCTCAACGACGTCTAGCAGCTCGTTGGCGATCCGGTCGGCCCTGGTCAGCCGCCCATGCCGGCTCGCAAAGTTGGACTTCTGTACGCACCACGCCTCCGCGGCACGATCCTCGGTAGCGATGAGCAGGCCGTTCTCGCCGGGAGCGATCACCGTGATGTCGTCCCAGTCGAATCGGTACCGACGGAACGGGTTGATGATCTCGACGTCCTGCTCGCTGACCGTGAGCCGCGGATGGAAACCGAATCGCCAGGCGTACAGCAGAGCTAGCAATGTGAGCACAATGAGCAGTGCGGTAAGCCAGGGCGCGCTGCCGTTTTTGTAGATCAGGTACGCCAGGACTGGGATAGCAACGCCGGCTGCCAGCGCGAAGATCGATACCAGAACAAGCGTCGCTGGCCCAGCGCGCCACACGCGGCGGGTCTGATCTCGCATTCGGTCTTCGCTTTCTTCCCGACATCAGGCGGGGCGAACCCCGAGTCTGCGATCGGCTGTTGGCAACGTCCTACGCTGAGCAGATGGCTGGTGTCGCCGTGGTGACCGACTCTACGGCTTCCCTGGACCCAGCCGATGCTGCCCGCGCAGCCGTCTCGATCATTCCATTGCAGGTCGTGATCGACGACCTCAGCCGCCCAGAATCGGACGTGCGTCCACGAGAGGTGGCCGGCGCCTTGCGCGCAGGTCGGCAGGTGAGCACCTCACGGCCAACACTCGAGGTGATCGGAAACACCTATGCGGAGTTGGCTGGAGCCGGCTATGACGCCATCGTGTCGGTCCACCTCAGCAGCAAGATCTCTGGCACCTGCGGTGCAGCGGAAGTAGCCGCGGCCTCGGCGGATATCCCGATCGTCGTGGTCGACACCATGACCTTGGCGATGGCGGCCGGATTTGCCGTACTGACCGGAGCTGAGGTGGCGCGCGCTGGTGGCGCTCCCTCTGAGGTCGTCTCTAGCGTCCGGCGTCGTGCGGCCGCGTCGACGACCTACTTTTATGTCGACAGCCTGGAGTATCTGCGACGTGGCGGACGGATCGGTACCGCTGCGGCAATGCTGGGTTCCGCACTGGCGGTGAAGCCGCTCCTCACCGTCGTTGACGGCGAGATCCGGCCCTACGAGCGGGTCAGGACTGAGTCGAAGGCGCTGACCCGGCTGGAGGAATTGAGCCTGCAGGCGCTTACCCGCGTGGCAGCGCTGAATGGTGCTGTTGACGTCGCAGTCCATCATCTCGACAACCTCGATGGCGCCCGACGGCTGGTCGATCGGCTGCGCGCTGAGGTGCGCGCCGGCGATGTCGTGATCTCCGAGGTGAGCGCAGTGCTCGGCGTGCACGTCGGTCCTGGAACCGTAGGGATCGTTGTGTCGCCACGGGTTTGAATCGTCGCGGCTGGCCCAGTTGGTGCGCTGTGTTGTCCCCAGGACCACCTTGGCTTCGAGCCCTGTCCACAGATTCCTCTGCGCGCGTACGAGATCAGGTCGCCATCCTTAGCTTCCCGACATGGGACAACGATCGAAGGCGGACCTGGAGCTCGCCCGGCTGATCAGCGATCGCGTGGCGCTGGTCTTGGCCGACCGGCCGCCGCGCAGGGCGCGTGACCCGGACGAGCGCCTGGACGGCCCGCCCGACAGCTTGCCATCCGTTCTGCCGTACGAGCTGCCCGACGGGCTCTCGGGCGAGCTCCCGGATGAGAGCCCGGACGAAAGCCCGACGAAAGCCCGTACGAAAGCTCGGACAAGTTGCCTGGCGAGCTGTCGAGGCAGCGATTCAGCCGGATTCACGTCGGGGTGGTCAGTACGCTGCTGATCCTCGGCCTGATCACGGCCGGATGGCTGCTTTTGCGTGCCCGACCGGTCGCCGTCGCCAGTCCTGGGGACGTGGTCACCGTCGCCAGTCCGGGGGACATGGTCAACACGTCCGCGCCAGCGATGGCGTCGGTCACCCCGTCGCCCAAGGGCGCAAAGATCGTCGTCCACATCTTCGGCGCCGTCCGGCACCCGGGTCTGGTCAGGTTGAGAGAGAACTCTCGGGTCCAGGATGCGATCGATGCCGCGGGTGGACTAACTGGTCGAGCGGATCCGGGTGAGCTCAACCTGGCCCAGATGCTGAACGACGGGCAGCAGGTGCTGATCGGTACCAGGAGCGACCCTGCCGGGGAGGTTCGAGACCAGTCCGGGTCGGGTACGGCCGAGGGCCCGTCGGCGACAGGCGCACTTGATCTGAATCGTGCTAATCAATCGCAGCTCGAGGAGCTGCCCAGCGTCGGGCCGGTCACGGCACAGGCGATTCTCACTTGGCGGCAGCAACACGGCCAGTTCAGCCGGATTGAGGAGTTACAGGAGGTGGACGGCATCGGACCCAAGACGTATGCACAGATCGCTCCGCACGTCCGAGTGTGATCGCGTGGGTACGCCGGCTCGTGCTGATCGCGCGCACCCGATTCGAGGGGCTTCTCGGGAGCCGCTGGCGGTTTCGCGAAGCTGCGGCCGGGCAATCTGCGGGCCAATCCGCAGGCCGATCGGTGGACCGATCGTCGGCACAGTCTGCACCGACTCGCCCGGCAGATGTGCGGATGGTGCCACTGGCAGCTGCCTCCTGGGGGTCCGCCTGGCTCGGAACCTCCGAGGTCCCGGCTGGCATTGCAGCAGCCGCGACTGGCCTGGCGGTTGGTCTCGCGGTCGCGGCCCTCCGTCGCTCGGCGCTGGCGTTGACTGTCGCTCTGGTCACGGCCGTCGTGCTTTGCGCCACCCTCGTCGACATGCATCGGCTTCGTCATGGACCGGTCGCCGTGCTGGCCACGCATCAGGCAGTGGTCTCAGCGGATGTGGAGATTCGCGCGGATCCGCATCGAGTTGCCGAAACGGGACTGACGTCTGGCGCCGCGGTCGTGAGGGCTGCCATCGTACGGATCGAGGGCCGAGGCGGGTCCTGGCTGGTCCGGGCTCCGGTGCTGGTGATCGTCACCGGCCCGCGCCTGGAGGAGTGGCTGCGGATGCCTGTCGGCACCCGGGTCGTCGTGGACGGACGCATGGAGTCACCAGATCGAGGATCAGACGTGGCTGCTGTGTTACGGGTACGCAGCTCAGGAGCGGTTGTCGCACCGCCCTCAGCCGGCCTTCGTCTCGTCGAACGAGTCCGCGCGGGCCTGCGGCAGGCGGTTGTCAACCGCCGGGAGGAGCCGCGGGCGTTGGTGCCCGCTTTGGTGCTCGGTGACACCTCGGGACTCGACCCGGAGCTGACACGCGACTTTCAAACGACTGGTCTGACGCACTTGACCGCAGTATCTGGCGCGAACCTCACGTTGCTGCTCGGATTTCTGCTTACCACTGCGCGCTGGGTCCGCGTGCGAGGGTGGTGGCTGCGCGTCGTTGGTCTGGCTGGGGTGATCATTTTCGTAGCTCTGTGTCGCACCGAGCCGAGCGTGCTGCGCGCGGCGGCGATGGGTCTGGTGGCCCTGGCCGCACTCGGATCGGGCAGCCGCGCTGCCGGAGTGCGCAACCTCGCGGTGGCCAGCATGATCTTGCTCTTGGTGGATCCATTTCTCAGCCGGTCGATCGGCTTCACGCTGTCAGTCCTGGCCTGTGCAGGCATCGTGTGGTGGGCCCAAAGGTGGACCGTGATCATCAATCGCTGGCTGCCGCCGATCCTGGCCGAGTCGATTGCGGTACCGCTTGCGGCGCAGCTGGCCACCACTCCATTGGTGGCGGTGATTTCCGAACGGGTGAGCGTGTCGGGCCTCGCAGCGAACGCACTCGCCGGTCCATTCGTAGGTCCTGCGACGGTGCTGGGCTTTGCGGCAGCCGGGGCGTCACTGATCAGCGGAGCGCTGGCCGCCGTGTTCGGCTTCGGGGCTGCCTGGTGTGCGCAGGTGATCATTTGGATCGCCGGCCTGGGTTCGCGACTTCCAGGCTCTGAGGTGCACCTGCCGGCGAGGCCGCTGACCATTGTCTGGCTGGGTGTCAGCTCGCTGCTGCTCGGCCTGCTGATGGCGTACGTGCTCGCCCGGCCGTGGCTCTCACTGCTGCTCGCGGGTGTCATGATCATCTGCTTGGGCGGAACTCCGCGCCAACCAGGCTGGCCGCCTCGGGACTGGGTGCTGGTTGCGTGCGATGTCGGTCAAGGCGACGGGCTCGCGATTCGGACAGGCAACAACAGGGCGATCGTGGTGGACAGCGGTCCGGATCCGGTCACCATGCGAGGCTGTCTGGACCGGCTGCGGATAACCGAGGTGCCGTTGTTGATCATCACGCATTTCCATGCCGACCATGTCGGCGGACTCATCGGAGTGCTGCAACACCGTCGCGTTGGCCAGCTGTGGGTAAGCCCGCCAGCACCGCCAGGACCTCTGTCGGCGATTGTCAGGCGAGAGGCGGCAGAACACCGACTTCCGGTGAACGCGCCTGCTGTAGGTACCCGAGCCCGCGTTGGCGAGGCGGAACTGCTGGTGATCGGACCAGTGGATCATGTGGCTGTCGACCAGGACGAGTCCTCCAGACAGAACGACAGCAGCCTGGTGATCATGGTCAGGATCGCAGGTCTGCGACTGCTGCTCACCGGCGACGTCGAACCGCCCGGTCAGCAGGCGATCCTAGACAGCGGCGTTGATCTTCAGGCCGACGTCCTCAAGATCCCGCACCACGGCTCGGCGCGGCAGGATCCCTCGTTCATCGCGGCGACGCACGCTCGCGTTGCGATCGCGAGTGCCGGCGCCGACAACGATTACGGTCACCCGGCGCCCCGCACGCTGCAGCTTGTGCGATCGCTCGGGATGACCGTACTCAGGACCGATGAGGACGGCTCGGTCGCGGTTCGGCCGGCTCGCGATCGACTGGCTGCGGTAACCCAGCAATGATCACTACGAGACAGCCACTGGAAGATGAAGCGGACCACGCAGGGTCGTGCCGGGTCGCATGGTGATCGGCCCGGCCTGCCGGATTCGGGGGAATCGCTCGGCCAGTGCGCGGAACGCCTGAGTCAGCTCCAACCGGGCAAGCGGTGAGCCGAGGCAATAGTGAATTCCACCGGAAAAGGCCAGGTGCTCGGCCGGAGATTCCCGCGTGATGTCGAAGCGGTTGGGTTCGGAGTAGACCTCTGGATCACGATTGGCTGCCGCCAACAATGTGATCACCCACTGGTTCCGGGCTATCGGGACGTCAGCGACCTGGACCGGCTCATGCGCCACTCGTGCGGTCTGCTGCACGGGAGGATCGAACCGCAACACCTCTTCGGCGACCGCCGCTGCCCGATTCGTGTCCTCGACCAGCAACTCCCACTGCTCACGGTCTGCCAACAACCAATGCATACCGTTACCGATCGCGTTCACAGTGGTCTCGAAGCCCGCGATGAGCAATAGCCGCACCAGAGCCGACAGTTCCGCCGGACTGATTGCCCGGCCCTGCTCAGCCACCAGGGCCGACACCAGATCATCGCCGGGGTCGGTGGCGCGACGGTCCAGCAATTCGGCGAATGTGGTGCGAAGCTCAGCGTCAGCAGCGGCCAGGGTGCGGGCCTGCCCGAGGGACCAGATGCCATCCAGCGCCCGTGCGATAGTCGAGCCCAGCCGCCGGAATCGCTCCGGATCGTTGGGCAGTCCGAGGAGATGGGTCATCACGGCAATTGGCAGCGGTGACGCGAACGAGGTCATCAGATCGAACTCGCCATCGCGCTCGCATCGGTCGAGCAGCCGTTGTATCGCCTCGTCGACCAATGCGGCATAGCCTGCCATCCGCCGGGGTGTGAACGCCGGTGCTGCGAGCCGCCGGATTCTGGTGTGGTCGGGCGGGTTGAGTTCCAGCAGTGACAGATCGAGCGCCGCCTGGTTGGCTAGGTCCTCGCTTCCGTCCTCGGGGATTGGTCCGAACTTCCGGCTGCGCAGCACCTCATTGCACAACCGGTGGCTCGTGGTGCTGTAGTTGCCAAGCCGCGTAGGCAACATGGGGCCGCGCGCCCGCATTTCCTCGTAGATCTGGTACGGGTCGGTCTGCCCGTTGGGCAGGTTGAGGCGGCTGAACAGATCATGCCGGACGTGGGCCCAGTAGAGCACGCGCGCTCGTTCCCGGTACATACCGCCGAGAAACCTCGCGGCCTGGACCGCCTTTGTTGCGGTGCTCATCTTGGCGACTACTTCATGATCAGCGAGGCCCGGTCATGGGGTTGATGTGCAAGGTCTGGCCCTCGCAGGTCACCACGACGTCAGGACCTACCTCGCCTTGGGTGATGTGGCCCTCCGCGGGATTGTCCCCACCTGGCGTGTTGGCGAACCGTACGCCCATGGGCGGTCCATGCGTGCAGGCGTAGCGCCAGACCTCGGCACTGTCGGTGATGCCGATGCCCAGCAGCTCGTTGGCATTGACGTCGAAACGATCACTGCCGGCAACCACGATGACGTCGCCGTACTGGGCCGCGACGATACGCCCCGAGATCTTGGCTCCATCCGGGGTACGCGCAAGGACCGGTGACAGCGACACCGGGAGCGTGTGCGTGGACAGCTGCTGATATCCGGAAAATGCCGTCACCGTCTGGCAGTTGAAGCCGGTGATCACCAAAGTATTTGCCGGTTGCCGTTGGAGCGGCACCGTCGTGGGTTGGTCGAGGATCCAGGAACCGCACCCGAAGTGCACTTCCTGAGCTGGGCTGGCGTAGGTCAGCTGGTCAACTCTCTTGCTGGCCTGCGTTGTCGCCGGCCAGCCAATTGCGGCGGTGATGATCAGGATGCCGAGCACGATGAGGCTGCGACCGATGAAGGCACGCTCGCGGCGCGGCGGCCACGCCTGGTAGGCAATCCAGACAGCCACGCCGACGAGCAGACCGCTGAGGTAGAGCAAGGCCGTACTGGAAGTCCACAGAGCCGCACGGCTCATGGCCACCGTGTTGTCCTGCAGCCTCGCGGCGGCATCGCGCAACTCGGGAGCGAACAGCCAACGCCCGACCGCAGTCGGGGCCGCGCCGATGATCGCGTACAGGACGAGCAATGGCAGACCGCTGTGCCACGTCTTCGGTGGCAGCGGGCCGAGGTTGTCGAGGAATCCGTGGAGGGCGGCATAGCCGGCACTGAAGACCCACGTGATCAACAGCAGCACGCCGACCATGGTCGATGACAAGGTGCCGCGTACGGCGAGTCCTATGACGATGGCGAGCGCGGCAACCAAACCGAGTGCGGCAGGGGCAAGCATGGCGGTGCGACCGAGCCAGTGCCGGGTCCGGGATAACCAAAACAACGCAAAAGCGCACACCAGCAGCACAAGCGCCGGCAGTCCCCATTGACCGTTCTGGGCCTCCACCTGGGGCTGCCCCTCGCTGGTCAGGGCGACAGAGGCCAGCGGAGCCAGTTGCGTGAGCCACAAGTTGTGGGCGGGGAAGTGGCTGACCTCAGGAACCCAGTAGTTGATGAAGAAGACCCATTGAGCGCCCAGGGAGATAACCAGTGGAATGGTGGCAGCCTGCCGAATCTTTCGCGAAACCTCGGCCCGCTCAGGTGAGCTCGGTCCGAGCGACCCCACGTCCGGCCGCGCCGCCTGCGGATTGGTGTAGGCGATCCTGCTCACGACGGGGTGCCGCTCATGCTCATGGGATCAGCCCGTCGTGTCCGCCGCCACGAATTCAACACGCTCGTGAGGAACCAGCTGGTGTAAGGCCTCTCGATCCGCTTGAGTGCCTACGGACAGGCCTCTTGCCCGCTCCTCGGCCGATCGCAGCGCTTGATCGACGCCGATCCGTAGCACGGAATCATCATCGACGGATCGAACTGAGAGCAGCCGCCCCGGGCTGCCGTCGACCTGCTTGAACCAGGCACGAACCAAATCCTCATAGGTATCAGCCACAGCGGCTACGAAATGCAGACCGCGATCTTCGAAGTAGCTCCCGAAGGCCTCCCGCAGCCGACTGCCTTCATAGGCACCAGGCTCGCGGTCCACGACAGCGACCACGGTGGCCGAATTCGCTATCTTCACACCAGCAATGCCTCGAAGCTCAGGTTCTGCGATACGCCGCCAAATCCGGCGCAGACGTGCATCCATGGTCAACTCCATGGCGCGTGGCTTTGATACGAGCGATGGAATTGGAGCGGCCGGAGACCGCCTCGGTGTCACGGCCGGAATCACCCTCGGGGACTTGGTCTGCGGAATCGGAACGGATATAGGCCCGTCCTTCGGCCAAGTGATCTCGCGGACATCGAAATCACGACGTACCAAGGCGCCACTCGCGAATGTCCTGGGCAGCCAACGTTCGGCGAGCTCCTGCTGCACAGTTTGACGGCGCAGGTCGGCGAGCCGATTCATTTTGACCGCGGCGTGCATCCCCGTCGCCACATCACTCTCAACTCGCTCCAACAGATGTGTCTCGAGTTCGGTCCCGTACTCTGCGGCCAGGCCTGCTACGGACGAATACCTGTCGCGATCGCTCAGCTGTACGGTCACTCGTACGGTGCACCGCTCGATGTCATGGCCGTCCATCGTTACGAGGTGGTCGACGGTGACGTCGAGCTCCACCGGTGAGGTGTTGACGGCGAGGACTCGGACCGGACGCAGCGAGGGAAGCAGACCTGGCGTCAGATACTCGCCCGGAAACTTGAGTCGTGGAGTGCTGTCCTGCTCGAACAGCACCGCGACGGTGTTGGGCTGGACAGTGACCATGCGGTCGAGTGGATGCGGCTCGCCGGTGAGCTTCATGCCCAGTACGGGCTCTGCGGTGGCCCGCGGCTCCGGCTCGCCGGGAGCAGTCGCCAGCTGCCGATCAGTAACGATCCGACCGAACAGGGAGGTCCACAACTTGCCGACCACCGACGCCCCTTTCGCCTCTTATCCAGTGTCTCGCTCATGTATATCAACACCAATCACGGGGAGGCGCGAATCTGAATTTGTGTTGCGGGGCGAACACGCGCGTCCGGGCGGGCGGGTGAGGTTCGATACCCGCCACGGTGTCGGTCAGGGCTGGCATGCTGTGCTGCGTGGTGGCGTCCAAGTCTCCCTTCGGTCGGCTAGTGCTGGTTAGCGGACCGGAGAGTCTGTTCGCGGATCGGGCTGTTGGTGCGCTGAGTCAGCAAATGCGATCAGAGACGCCGGACGTCGAGATCTCAGAGATCGAGGCACCCCGGCTCGATCGCGGCAAGCTCGTCGAGCTCACTGGTCCGTCTCTGTTCTCCAGTCGCCGCGCCGTGGTCATCCAGGAGCTGGAGAACCTGCCTCCAGACCTGGACGCAGAGCTGATGAACCTTGCCGGTGCCCAGCTGCCCGATGTTTGCGTGATCGTGGTTCACGGAGGTGGACCGAAAGGCAAGCGCCTACTCGAGAAGCTGAAATCTGCCGGGGTCGAGGTCATCGAGTGTGCGGCGCTGAAGCCTTGGGAGCTGCCGCAGTTCGTTTCAGCCGAAGTGAAGAGGGCAGGTAGTGCCATTGACTCGGGTGCGGCCTCGGCGCTCGTGGATGCGGTTGGTCACGACCTCCAGGCGCTGGCTGCGGCAGTGACGCAGCTGATATCGGACGGGGACGGTGGTCCGATCACCGCCGATCAGGTGCGCCGCTACTTCGGTGGTCGGGCTGAGGTCACCAGCTTTGCGGTGGCAGATGCCGCGCTTGCGGGACGTACGGGCCCGGCCATGGAGCAGCTCCGCTGGGCGGTCGCGACGGGGGTCGCTCCGGTGCTGATCACAAGCGCTCTGGCCTCAGGTATCCGCGGCTTGGGCAAGCTCGTTGCCGCGGCCGGCGGGCAGCGAGAAGCTGATCTCGCTCGCGAGGTCGGCGTTCCGCCGTGGAAACTCAAGTCGATGCGTTCTCAAGCTCGCGGATGGGATCAGGGGAGTCTTGCTACAGCGCTCAAGGTGATCGCGGCGGCAGACGCCGACGTGAAGGGTGCGGCCGACGATGCCGCGTACGCGCTAGAGCGAGCAGTGCTCAGCGTGTCGCGGCTACGTCGCAGCTAGCGATCAGCGGCGATCGGCTCGGTACCGAGCACGCGTCGCACCGGCCCAATGCCCCGGTGACCTGACAGGTCGGTAAAGATTGAGAGCGGTGATCAGCTCAGGCGCGCTGCCCTGGCCGCGATCGAGGACTTCCGGTTGGCGGCCTGGTTCTTGTGGATGACGCCCTTGGAGGCAGCCTTGTCCAAAGCGCGTGAGGCGGCGTACGCGAACTCGGTCGCTTTGGCGGTGTCACCGGCGTCGGCGGCCTCACGGAAACGACGAATAGAGGTCTTCAGCGCCGACTTGGTCGCCTTGTTACGCTGACGAGCCTTCTCGTTGGTCTTGATTCGTTTGAGTTGGGACTTGATATTCGCCACGACAGGCCTCTGGAACTCCTCTGTGATGTGTGGGCGCTGCTGTGCAGACGCAACCGCCCACGCTACCAGCGGCGTCGCAAACGGGCCAAATTCGCGGTACCACGTGAGGATGGGTGTTGTGAGTCCAGTGTTCGCGCCGCCGCCAGGCCGCACTGACCCCTCGATCATTCGCAACTTCTCCATCATCGCCCATATTGATCATGGCAAGTCGACCCTCGCCGACCGGATGCTGCAGCTGACTGGTGTTGTGGACGAGCGGTCGATGCGTGCGCAGTATCTGGATCGCATGGATATCGAGCGGGAACGCGGCATCACGATCAAGTCCCAAGCTGTCCGGATGCCGTGGCGGATCCGTGGTACCGCAGCGGGCGCTGGAGCCGATGAAACCTACGTGCTCAACATGATCGACACACCGGGCCACGTCGACTTCACATACGAGGTTTCCCGATCACTCGCCGCATGCGAAGGCGCGGTGCTCCTCGTCGACGCGGCCCAGGGCATCGAGGCCCAGACTCTGGCAAACCTGTATCTGGCGTTGGACGCCGACCTGCACGTTATTCCTGTTCTCAACAAGATCGATTTGCCGAGTGCCCAGCCGGAGAAGTACACCGCGGAAATCGCCCGAGTCGTCGGGTGCGATCCAGCTGAGGTGCTCCGGGTGTCGGCGAAGACAGGTGAGGGTGTGGCGCAGCTCCTCGATGAGATCATCACCCAAGTACCTGCACCGGTGGGCGATCCGGCCGCTCCGGCGAGAGCGTTGATCTTCGACTCCGTCTACGACACCTATCGCGGCGTCGTCACCTACGTACGAGTGGTGGACGGCGCGCTGTCGCATCGCGAGCGCGTATTGATGATGTCGACCAAGGCTGCTCACGAGACCTTGGAGGTCGGTGTCATCTCACCCGAGCCAACCAAGGCGGCATCCCTGGGAGTTGGCGAAGTCGGCTACTTGATCACCGGCGTGAAGGACGTTCGGCAATCTCGTGTCGGCGATACGGTCACCTCGGTGGTCCGGCCCGCCGTCGAGGCCCTGGGCGGGTACCGACCCCCCAAGCCGATGGTGTTCGCCGGCCTCTACCCGATCGACGGCGCTGACTACCCCGAACTGCGAGAGGCGTTGGACAAGCTGCAGCTCAACGATGCGGCTCTCACCTACGAACCCGAGACCTCCAGTGCGCTCGGCTTCGGGTTCCGGATCGGGTTCCTCGGCTTGCTTCACATGGAAATCGTGCGGGAGCGCCTGGAGCGCGAATTCGATCTTGATCTCATTTCCACCGCTCCCAACGTGGTGTACCGCGTGATCATGGAGGACGGCAGTGAAATGGAGGTCACGAATCCGTCGGAGTATCCGACCGGGGGCAAGATCGCCGAGGTGTACGAACCAGTGGTGATGGCCACCATCCTGGCTCCGGCAACCTATATCGGCACCATCTTGGAGCTGTGTCAGGGTCGGCGCGGCATCCAGCACGGCATGGACTACCTGTCCGAAGATCGGGTTGAGATCCGCTACACCCTGCCGCTGGCTGAGATCGTTTTTGATTTCTTCGACGCACTCAAGTCACGGACCAGAGGCTATGCGAGCCTGGACTACGAGCCGTCCGGCGAACAGCCGGCCGAGCTGGTCAAGGTCGACATCTTGCTGCATGGAGAACCGGTCGACGCCTTTTCCGCGATCGTGCACAAAGACAAGGCCTACTCGTACGGCATCATGATGACGGCCAAGCTGAAAGAGCTGATCCCGCGACAGCAATTCGAAGTTCCCGTGCAGGCAGCCATCGGGGCGCGAGTGATCGCGCGCGAGACGATTCGGGCGGTACGCAAGGACGTGCTAGCCAAGTGCTATGGCGGCGACATCACCCGGAAACGCAAGCTGCTCGAAAGACAGAAAGAAGGCAAGAGGCGGATGAAGATGGTCGGCAGGGTCGAGGTGCCGCCAGAAGCATTCATCGCTGCCCTCTCCGGTGTCACGGAGGCCGCGAAGGTCGACAAGAAATAGCCCTGTGCAAGGATCTCTGCGGGCACGGATCGTCCGGACGGACAGGAGGAGGAGAGCATGTGGGCTTTGCAATTCACCGAGTACGGCGAGCCTGAGGTCATCACCCTGGGTGAGGCCCCTGAGCCGCACGCAGGGCCAGGACAGATTCGCATCGCAGTACGCGCAGCGAGCGTGAATCCGATCGACTGGAAGGTCCGGTCGGGACTGTATGCGCAGGGCAAACCTCTTGATGGCACGGGCTATCTCGGGTTCGACGCCGCCGGGGTTGTCGACGAGGTGGGAGAAGGCGTCACCGACGTAGCGGTGGGCGACGATGTATTCGGCCAGGGGAGCAACACGCAGGCCGAATTTGCCGTGCTGGATTCGTGGGCCCGCAAGCCGGCATCTGTCGATTGGGCTGTGGCAGCGGCAGCCGGCGTCGCCTCGGAGACGTCCGAGCGGGTCCTGCGGCTCTTGGGAGTGACCGAAGGCACCACGTTGTTCATCGACGGTGGCGCCGGCGGGGTCGGCTCTGCTGCGACACAGTTCGCGAAGGCCCGGGGTGCCATGGTCATCGCGTCAGCGAGCGAGGCCAATCAGGACTACCTCCGCGAGATTGGCGCCATCCCGGTGGTGTACGGCGAAGGCATGGTCGAGCGGGTTCAGGCTCTCCAGATCGGCAAGGTCGATGCTGTGCTCGACACCGTTGGCAAGACACCGATCGACGATCTGATCAGCCTCACCACTGAGCCATCCCAAGTCGTCTCGATCGCAAACTTCGGAGCCGCCGCCTCGGGCGCACGGGTGACCGGAGGCGGCTCTGACAGCCAGCCCATGAAGGCCCTCGCCGAGGCCGCTGAGCTGCTGGAACAGAGCAAGCTGGTGATCAAGATTCAGACCTTCCCCTTTGACCGAGCCGCCGAGGCGCACCAGATCAGCCAAGACGGCCACGCCCGCGGCAAGCTCGTCCTCGTTCCCTGACACCCGACTACAAGCTGGCGAGGCCACTGCGGAGATCGATCCGAGCTCGCCAGCGCAGGACCCGTTCTGCCGCCGAACAGTCGGCAGTGATGTGCCGCACGTCGCCTAGTCGATAGTCGCCGGTCACGATCGGTGGCGGCCCGCCCAGCATGCGGCTCAGCTCCGACGCCATCTCGCCGACCGTGGTCACCCACGGCGTCCCGATGTTCAGCGGCGTCAGCTTCGCTGGCAAGGGTGCCTCAACAGCGGCGAGCACGGCCGCGGCCACATCGGAGACATGAATGAAGTTGCGCCGCTGACGGCCATCCTCGAAGACTCGCGGAGGCTCGCCGCGCCGCAGGCTGTCGGTGAAGATCGACGCGACTCCGGCATACGGCGTATTGCGGGGCATCCCCGGACCGTAGACATTGTGGAATCGGAGCGCTGCCACTCCTCCTCCGGTCTCCCGACTCCAGATGGTCGCCAGCTGTTCCCCGTGTACCTTCGTCGCTGCGTACGCGTTGCGCGGGTCCAGCGGCGCTGACTCGGTCACCAGTTGGGGCCGCAGCTGATCGCCGCAGGACGGGCATCGTGGGTCGAAGCATCCTGCATCAAGATCATTCCGATGGCGCGGCGGCGGGCTCACCGATCCGTGGCGTACGCAGAGGTAGCGGCCCTCGCCATAGACGACCATCGATGACGCATAGACAAACCGTGAAATGTCTTGCTCCGCAGCTACTCGGAGCGCCATCGCGGTCCCTACGTCGTTCTGCAGTGCGTACTCATTGATGTCAGTGATGTCGACGCCGAGTCCGACCTTGGCGGCCAAGTGGATGACGGCCTCGCAACCGTCCGCGGCTTCCCGGAGTCGATCATGATCGAGGACGTCGTCTCGTTCCTCGACCGCCCGATCAAAGGTCCGTACGTCGTGCCCCGCTCGCACGAGTTGATCATGAACCGCCCGACCGATGAATCCGGCGCCTCCGGTAAGGAGGGCTCTCATATGAAGTGACTCGCCGGTCTGGGGGCTGGCAGCGAGACTTCGAAGCGGCAACCTCCATGGACATTGCGCACCGAGATCTCACCGTCGTGCGAATCAACGACCCCGCGGGCGATGGCCAGCCCCAGTCCAGCCCCGCCGTCATCGCCGCTGCGCGAAGGCGTGCCTCGCCAGCCCGCGTCGAAGACTCGAGCGAGGCTCGCCTCCGGTATGCCGCCACACCCGTCGACAACAGCGATTCGAACATGGCCGTCTGCCGCCCTCCGGCCCTCGAGTCTCACCACGAGCCCCGGATCGGTGTGTCGGATCGCGTTGGTGGTCAGATTCGTCAGCGCCCGGGCCAGATCGTCCGACGAGCCGAGCACCGCCAACCGGTCGTCATCTGGAAGATCGACCTCCAGCCGCACGCCTTGGGTTCGTGCCGAGGCCGTCGACTCCGAAGCCACGTCGCTGACCAGCTCGGCCAGCGACACCATGGTCTGGGGCTTGGCCCCTCGGGTCCCCTGTACGCGCGACAATGCGAACAGATCGTCGACCAGGACATTCATCCGAGCCACCGTGGCTCGGAGCTGCGACATCGCTCGTGGCACATCCGCGATCACCCCGTCCTCCAGTCCCTCCGTGAGGGCTCGCAAACCGGCCAACGGCGTACGCAGGTCGTGGGACATGAAGCTGACCAACTCCTGACGAGACCGCTCAGCGGCCCGTTCCCGGGTTCGAGATTCGGCAAGAGTGCGGCGCGTTTCAGCAAGATCCTGCAGCACTTGCGCTAGCTCTCGAGGTGCGGCGTCCTCCTTCATCTCCGCAGCTGCAACCCGCGAGCCGCTCGACGAGTCCGACACCAGCTGATGGAGTCCTGCCCCGAGTCGACGTGAGGCGCGGGAGATCCGCCGTACCACGAGCCATGCGCCGACTGCCGCCAGGAGTAGTGAGACCAACAGCGCGATCAAGATCACCAAGGAGTCGTGAGCGGAGAGGAACATCAGCTGAACGTTGATCAACACCGTGGTCGCGACCGCCACCACGGGCAGCAGGGTGGCGATCGTCAGCTGTTGGCGCAGTGATCGATAACGCACGAGATGCAGCAGGCCGAAGCCGACCAATCCGACTGCAAGACAGCTGGCCAGCGTGAGGACAATGATGATCATGAGGTCCGTCATGGTCGCTCATCCTCGTCTGTCAGCTTGTCCTCAGCGACCAGCTCGTCTTCGCGTGCCATCCGGTAGCCGAAGCGCCCAACCGTCAACACGAGCTTCGGATCAGATGGGTCCCGCTCCAGCTTCTCCCGGAGTCGTCGGACGTGAACGGTGACAGTCGATGTATCGCCGAAGTCCCACCCCCAGACCCGCCGCAGGAGCTGATCCTTGCTGAACGTCTCGCCGGGATGGCTTGCGAGGAAGGCGAGCAGGTCGAACTCTCGCATCGTCAGGGCCAGCGGTCGCCCGGACCGGCGGGCCTCGCGCGCCGCCGAGTCGATACTCACCGGACCCAACGTCACCGTCGAGTTCACCAGCTGCGTACCGGCGAGGCGCTCGGTGCGTCGTAGCAGGGCTTCGACTCGCAGTACGATCTCGCGCGGCGAGAACGGTTTGACGACGTAGTCGTCGGCGCCGGTTTCCAGGCCGACCAGCCGATCCTCTTCCTCGCCACGTGCGGACAGTACGAGGACGCACGCATGATCCCCGCTGCGCCGCCGGCGGCGGAGCACCTCCAATCCCGACAGACCGGGCAACATGATGTCCAAGATGACCACGTCGGGACTGATTCGCTGCCAGAGTTGCACAGCCTCACTGCCGTCGCCGGTCCACTCGACCTGATATCCGGCCCTGGTGAGGTAAGCCCTGAGCACTTCGGCCATCGTGGCGTCATCCTCGACGACCAGAACTCGCGCTGCCATGATCATCAGCCTAGGCAGCGTGGGTTGCGGCAGCTACATCGCCCGGCGGCGTAGATCGCGGCGTAAGCGAGTCGAAAGCGATCGGCCAGTGTCAAGCGGGGACAGGTCGCAATAGCGTCGTCAGCGTGATCAACGACTGGACCGGGTCGAGGTCATCTTGCCACGTCCCAATGCGACCGAGGGTCTTGTCGCGGTCATGGATGCCGACGCGACTATGGATCCCCGAAGTGCCTGGCGTGCCGTACGCGACATGAGTACCGCGCTGCGGGCGCCGACCCACCCGTTACCTCATCCGTCATGAGCGATCACGCTGGGACCATCATCGTGCTGGCCAAAGAGCCCGTGCCCGGCCGAGTCAAGACGCGGCTACAGCCCGCATTCAGCGCAAGCGAGGCGGCGGTACTTGCTGCCGCCGCGATCGACGACACCCGCGCTGCGGTCCGCCAGTGCTCGGCGACGCGGCGAATCCTTGCATGGGAAGGCGACCCCACGTCGTGGCAGGACGGCTTCGAGGTTGTCCGGCAGCCGCCGGGCGTTCTCAACGTGCGCCTAGCCGCCGCACTGGCGGCCGCCCTCGCAATGCCAACCGACGAGCCCGCCCTGCTGATCGGGATGGATACACCGCAGGTCAGTGCTCAGCTCCTGGACACCGATTGGGAAGGCGCTGATGCCGTTCTCGGGTTGAGCGAGGACGGCGGCTTCTGGGCGATCGGCCTGCGGCACGGGCATCCACCCGGGCTGTTCGACGGCATACCCATGTCGACCAGTCGCACCGGCTCGGCGCAACTAGCCCGACTCTTCGACGCCGGCCTGAGCGTCAAGCTGCTGCCGCCGCTCCGCGATGTTGATCGACCCGAGGATGCGGAAATGGTGGCGACGCAGTTTCCGGGTTTGATCTTCTCTCGCCGGTACGCCGAACTGACAAGCCGGTGGTCGTACCAACCCAGCGATCGACTCTTCGATGCCGCGTACGAGGGCGTGATCACCATGAGTCTGCCGATGCCGGCCGGGATCGACGACGACCCAATGGCACTGGACGTTTCACGCTGGACCAGGCCTGCGGACGCCGTCGACATGCTCGTTGTGGCCCGCTGCGAGCCGCCGGTGATCGACCTGGGCTGTGGTCCGGGACGAATGGTGCAGGCTCTCGCCGAGTCTGGAAGGGCGGCACTCGGCGTCGACATATCGTCGGTCGCTGTCGGGATGAGCATGGCGCGGGGCGGCCCCGCGCTGCGGCGCCGCATCGACGAGCCACTGCCCGCGGAGGGTCGCTGGGGCACGGCGTTGCTGATGGACACGAATGTGGGCCTGGGCGGGAATGTCGCCGCGCTACTGGCTCGCTGCATGCGGCTGGTCACGCCGGGCGGTTTGATCATCTGCGAGGTCGACCCGCTGCCTGAGCGTCATGACGTGCACACCGTGGTGCTTCGAACAGAGGCTGCAACCTCACCGCCGATGGAGTGGTCCCGCATCGGGACCTCCGCGCTGCTGCAGGCGGTCGCATCGCTCGATCTTCTTCTGGTTGAGGAGTGGATGAGCGGTGGGCGCGCGTTTGTCGCACTCCGCTCGATGGGCGAGCACACCGATACTGATGGACGCTGCGGCGCAACTGAACGGTCGGATGATCAACGCCGCAGTGATCATCATCTCGGTCGACCCTGGTTGTTGGTGATCACTCTTGCTCAGCTGCACCGGTTCGGTGGGGTGCTCAGTTGTTGGCGTGATCTCGGATCCTGAACCCTGAAAACCTCACTCCAGCCGCAGCCTCCTCGCACAATTCACGCGTGACCGGGGAGACGCCGGTTCGGCTGGAGTGAGGTTTTCAGGGCAGCGAACATTAGCCTCAAGACATGCCGTCGGTGATGCCTGAAGGAGAGCCAGCGCCTGGTGACGGCGCGCTGCCCCAGAACGCACGGTCTGAGGTCTCACTCCAACCGCTGGGCATCTATGTCCACGTGCCGTTTTGCACCACCCGCTGCGGCTACTGCGATTTCAACACCTACACCGCTGCGGAACTCGGCTCAGGCCCAGGAGCCAGCCGAGCCGGTTACGTTACCGCCGCGATCCACGAGCTCGACCTGGCGGCGCGTGTGCTGGGTCCGGATGCGCCGGTGGTTTCGACGATCTTCGTGGGTGGCGGCACGCCGACACTGCTGCCCCCGGATGATCTAGGTCGGCTGGTCACGGCTGTGCGAGACCGTTTCGGTCTGGCCGAGGACGCCGAGGTGACCACGGAATCCAACCCGGAGTCCATCGACGCTGCTGGTCTGTGCCGGCTGCGCGAATTGGGGTTCAATCGGATTTCCTTCGGCATGCAGTCCGTTGTGCCGCGCGTGCTCGCCACGCTCGACCGGACGCATTCGCCAGGCAGATCTCAGCGCGTTGTTGCGGAGGCGAAGAGCAGCCGGGTTCGCCAACACGAGCCTCGACTTGATCTATGGAACGCCGGGGGAGTCTCTGGACGACTGGCTGGCGAGCATCGATGCGGCGCTGGCCGCGTCTACGGAGCACATCAGCGCTTACGCCCTGATCGTGGAGGAGGGCACCCGGCTGGCGGCTCGCATCCGGCGCGGTGAGCTTCCGGCGCCCGAGGATGATGATCTTTCAGACAAGTACCTGATGGCAGAAGAACGGCTGACCGCCGCCGACCACACCGCGTACGAGGTGAGCAACTGGTCCACTAGCCCCGCGACCCGGTGCCGCCACAACCTCGGCTACTGGCGCGGCCATCACTGGTGGGGGATTGGGCCGGGGGCTCACAGCCACGTCGCGGGAGTGCGGTGGTGGAACGTCAAGCACCCGCGGGCGTACGCGTCACGACTGGCCGCAGGCCTTTCGCCGTGCCAAGCTCGCGAGGTGCTTTCGCCGGAGCAACGGCGCGTCGAACGCGTGCTGCTCGAGCTTCGGCTCGCCGATGGCCTCAGCACCTCGGTGCTCACGACGGCCGAGCAGGAACGTATCGGTGATCTTCTGGCCCGGCGACTGGCGGTCCTCGAGGATGGCATGTTGATCTTGACGACTAAAGGCAGGCTGCTCGCCGACGGCGTGATCCGCGATCTACTGGACTGAGCTCTACGGAGAGCTCTTCATGACACTTGCGCATGTTCTGACAGTTGGGCCCGCGTGGTTGTCTTGGGGTGTGGCGGTCATGCCCATGTTCCCACTGGGTTCGGTGCTGTTCCCCTACATGCCGTTGCGGCTGCGCGTCTTCGAAGAACGGTACTTGATCATGCTTGCCGAGCTGCTGCGAAGCGAGGACGCACGATTTGGAGTGGTGCTGATCGAGCGCGGGCGCGAGGTAGGCGGTGGTGAGCAGCGCTTCGGTGTGGGCACGATCGCGGAGATCACTCGACTAGGCGCCCAGGAAGGCTTCGTCGGTTTGATCGCGCAGGGCGGTCAGCGCTTCGAGGTCACCCAGTGGCTGGACGATGCACCTCATCCACGGGCCGAAATCAGCGAGATAGCAGACCTCGAGTGGGACATCGGTCTAGGGGGCTTACGTGAGCAAACCGAGGGTCTGGTACGCCGCACCCTCGCCGTCGCGAGCGAGTTCGCCGAAAACGTGTGGCCTCCCGATATCGAGCTGTCCTCGAACCCGGTCGCGGCGGCTTGGCAATTGGCCGCCATCGCGCCTCTCAACGCGATCGACCAGGTCGCGCTGCTGCGCTCGACGTCGCTCGCCGAGCTACTGAGGCGGGTGTCGGAGCTCACGCGTGACGCCGGTTTGGCCTATGACGCCGCCTGGCCGGAGGACGACGCTGGCTCGTCATAGGGACTCGTGGGCAGGCCCGGTCGTGGCACGCACCGCCAAGCTGATCGGCAGTAGTACTTGGCGTGGCTGACTTTGGGGGTCCACGAGCAACCGACCTACGTGGCGGCCTTTGTCACGGATCGGCTGATGAACCGTGGTCAGCCTCGCGGCATCCGCCGCGCTGACGTCGTCGAAGCCGCACACCGACACCTCGCCCGGGACGCTGCGACCGCGATTGGCCAAAACCTGCAGTGCGCCGAGTGCCAACACGTCGCTCAAGCCGACGATCGCAGTCGGAATTCGATCACGATCTAGCAACCATGAGGTGGCTGCTGCGCCCGACTCGATGGAGTTGTAACCCGCGGAGACGATCATGACCTCACCGGCGAGCGCCTTGCGCAGACCGGCGACGCGGCCGGCATAGTCGAGGAAGTCGATGTCCGCCTCATCCAGCCGCCGTACTGGACTGCCTGCCGGCTGGTTGGTCTCGACGAGGACAGCGATGTCACGGTGGCCCAGCGCCACCAGGTGCTCACCGACCATCACGCCGGCGCCGAAGTCGTCAATCGCCACCCAGCTCGAATCGGGATCCCTGCTGATGTCGGTCGTGACGACGCGGATGCCGCGAGCCCTCGCGACCATCGCCGCGGGATGGTCGGTAGGCAGCGAGAGCATGGCCAGAGCGTCAATGTTGGCATGTCTGACGGCGGTGACGTCACTCCCATCGATGTCGTTGGAGCTGAGCGCGCCAGTCCTTCTGGACCCCGTCGTACTAGACAAGGGCATCAGCACGATGCTGATGCCGTGTTCTTCGGCAATCTCGCTGACACCAGTCAAAAACTCGATGGCGAACGGGTCCGAGAATGCGTACGAGAGCCGCTCGGATAGCAGCACGCCGACCGCGTCGGCTCTGCCCATGCGGAGCGTCCTGCCGGCGGCGTCGGGGCCCGGGTATCCGAGTTCCTCGGCCGTCGCCAAGATCCGCTCTCGCAACTGAGCGGAGAGCTGGTCTGGACGGTTGTATGCGTTGGAGATGGTCGCAGGCGAGACGCCGAGAGCAGCGGCGAGGCTCTTGACCGTCATCCGCGCCATCGCTGCCTCGACCTGCTCCCGCCGTACGGTGTACTGAATCGTTCTAGTCAGCCTACCGTTCGGCCTCACCGCTGACTTGTCAGCGTCTCAGAGGGCTATGAGCTACTGAAATGCTGACAAGTCAGGACGCGAAGCGTCAGAAGCCCTTCTTCTTCCCTTTCCTGACTTCCCAGGAATCGCTTCCTGGAGTCCAGTTCAGAACGCTCGCGCGCTCCATGAACTCGTCGCTGCTGATGTCGCCGCGGGCGAAGCGCTCGGCCAGGATGGTCTTGGCCTCACTTTCTGGTGAGCGATGCGCCGCCCATGGCGGCGGTCCCAGATAGCCGCGGCGAACCAGGAAGAACAAGGTTCCCAGCACGAGCAGTACCAACAGGAAGAACATGACAGCTCCTAAGAAAGGTGCGAATGGCGGCACTGCACCGCCAGCGAATGTCGCAGGGGCCTCGCCAGCTCCCCAGGGAGGGCCGTGGTGATGACCGAGGCCGCCCTCTAGTGGGATGAGAAGTGGGGTCATGGATCCATTGTGTGAGCGCCCGCCCCCGGAGCGCATCGGCTGAAAAGCGGCTCTTTGACTACGCTCCGTGACGTAGCCCGGATACGGCGCGCGGGCGATGTGCAGGCACGGTCGCCGGTCTAGTGTCGTGAAGACACCGCCCTCCGGCCCATCGGCTGCACCAGGAGATCGAGGAGGAACCATGCGGGTCCACGCCCGGCGCGCCCTCCTTGTCGACACCGCGATCGGAGTGGCGTTGGCCGTGGCAAGCTGGATGGCCTCGTTCTACGTCTGGGACCGCTCGCAATTCAACCGAACCCCCGGATTCACTCCAACGCCGTGGGGTCATGGACCACCCGGTCGCATGGTCATGAGTGTCGATCCCTCTCCGTGGGTGGTGCCTGCCGTCATCGTCCTGGCACTCGGCATCGCGACGCGGCGAGTATGGCCGCGCGCCGCGTTCGTCGCGACGGTGGTCGGAGTTGGCACGTATCTGGCAACCGGTGCGACGTTCGGCCCGATCTTTCTTGGCCCGGCACTTGCCGTCTATGCGATGGCGAGTGGCACCCGCATCTTCGCCGAGGATGCATCCGGTGGCGCTTTTGGGATGCCACCACTGCACACCTGGGCGCCGCTACTGATCTTGCTCGTGCCGATGATCATGGCAGGACACTGGCGTGAGTCTGACCTTGGGCTGCTCAATCCAGCCTTTTACGGTGCTCTGGTGAGCGCATTCGCGATTGCTGTTGTTCCGGCCATGATCGCGTTGCTGCTGCGTGCCCGCCGGGAGAGCGAACGAGAGGTGCGGGAGCAGGAGCGCCGCCGTTACGCCTATGAGGAACGGTTACGGATCGCACGCGACGTCCATGACGTGGTCGGTCACAGCCTCGCCGTGATCACCATGCAGGCGGGTGTGGCACTGCACCTGCTGGACAAGGAGCGAGCCGCGCAGCCACGTACGGACCGGGTGGCAGAGTCCCTAGAAGCGATCAAGAAGACGAGCCGTGAGGCGCTGGCGGAGTTGCGAACCACACTCGATGTTTTCAGATCCGACTCTGGCGAGCCTCTCAGCCCATTACCCGGACTAGCTCGGCTCGACGATCTGGTGGACAGGCTCCGGTTGGCCGGCCGAGACGTGACCCTGATCCGGGAACAGGCCGATGATCTTCAGCCGGTGCCGGCCGCTGTCGATCAAGCCGCGTTCCGGATCATCCAGGAGTCGCTCACCAACGTCGTCCGCCATGCTGCGACGGCTCACGCCACCGCACGAGTGACCAGGCAGGCTGGGATGTTGACTGTAGAGGTGAGCGACGACGGACCAGCCACCAGCGTGCCGCCCGATGGGAACGGCATTCGCGGCATGCGTGAGCGGGCCCGAGCGGTGGGCGGCACGGTTCACGTCTCAGTGCGGGAGCCCAGCGGGCTGGTCGTACGAGCCGAGCTCCCGCTGATAGCAGGAGAGGTTCAGTGACCATCTCCGTCGCCCTCGCCGACGACCAGGCGCTGGTGCGGATGGGCTTGCGCGTACTCGTCGAGTCTGAGGATGATCTTGTCCTGGCGGGCGAGGCCGAAGATGGACGGCAGGCCGTGGAGCTGGTGCGGCGTACCCGGCCCGACGTGATCTTGATGGACATCCGGATGCCACAGCTGGATGGCATCGCCGCCCTGCGGATGATCGTAGCGGATCCTTCGCTGGCGGCAGTTCGGGTGATCATGCTGACCACCTTCGAGCTGGATGAGTATGTCTTCGAGGCGCTGCAGGCAGGAGCAGCGGGTTTTCTGATCAAGGACACCGAACCCGCTGACATGCTGCGTGCCATCCGGCTCGTCGCGGCCGGGGAGTCGCTGTTGTCGCCGTCGGTCACGCGCCGAGTGATCGAATCGTTCGCGTCGCGCTCACCGATCCGCAAGAAGCATCCGCAACTGGAGGCGCTGACCGATCGCGAGCGCGAGGTGCTGGGACTGATCGGCGAAGGGCTGAGCAATGACGAGATCGCCGAGCGCTTGGTGGTCAGCCGAGCAACGGCGCGTACTCATGTCAGCAGGGCGATGATCAAACTTCGCGCCCGCGATCGGGCGCAGCTGGTGGTGATCGCCTACCAGTCCGGCCTCGTACGATAGTCCGCTGACAGTGGCCTCAGGCGAGCGGGAGCTCCGGCCGCCGTGGCCCACTCTCTGCGGCTGCTTGGGCGGCAATCCGGCCGCGCTGTTCGAAGACGAACTCGCGCCCCACCGGCTGGCCATGGCCGGGAACGGCGAGGGTTGCCCCGGTCATCAAACCGATCACCGCGTCCAGCGTGGCGGGCCACTCATCAGGAACCGAGTCCGGGCCAAACGATGGCGGTCCGGCTGATTCGATCAGATCTCCGGCAAACAGCACATCGGCATCGGGAACCACGACGACCAGGTCTCCGTCGGTGTGCCCTCCCCCGAGATGAGCGATCTCTACCCGCCGGTCGCCGAGATCGATTGCCTTGGCCACGGCGATGTCTGCGTTGGGCGGTACGAGCTCAGCAGGGTTCACACCTAGCCGCTTCGCCTCTGCGGAGGCTTCCGCCGATGCCAGTCTGGAGCGCACCGACTCATGGGCAATCCTCGTCATATCGTCGAAGGCGGCCAGCCCGTAGGCGTGGTCGTAATGCCAGTGGGTGACGACGACGGCGGTCACCGGAATATCGGTCACCGCTGCAACGGACGCCCGAAGCGCACGGCCTTGCGTCGGGCTTGATCCGGTGTCGACCAAGAGTGCCCGCTGCGAACCCACCACGAGCCCCAGGTTCACCGACTCTGGTTCGGCCACGGCCACGTATACGCCAGATCGCAGCTCTCGCCAGGGCCCTAGCGCGTCCGCAGGGGTCGCTTCAGCAGCCGCTGGCGGCTCGGTCATCACGCTAGACTGGCACTCTGTTTGTGCGAGTGCCAAATGGCCCTATTCCCGGTGAGCCCATTCCCAGGTGAGCACAGAAGCACGTTCAGGAAGGAGATGTATGGACGACCGCAAATTGGAAGTGCTCCGCGCTATCGTCACCGACTACGTCTCCAGCCAAGAGCCAGTGGGATCCAAGGCGCTGGTCGAACACCACGACCTTGGCGTTTCGCCGGCGACCGTTCGCAACGACATGGCCGCTCTCGAAGAAGAGGGCTACATCATGCAACCGCACACTAGTGCTGGCCGAATCCCCACTGACAAGGGTTATCGACTCTTCGTCGACCGTCTCGGCTCACTCAAGCCGCTATCAGTCGCTGAACAACGCGCCATTCAAACTTTCCTCTCCGGCGCGCTGGACCTCGATGACGTCTTGCTGCGCACGGTGAGGCTGCTGGCCCAGGTCACGCAGCAGGTGGCGATCGTGCAGTATCCGACACTCAGCCACTCGGTGGTGCGGCATGTCGAAATCGTGTCGATGTCGCCATCACGCCTGCTGCTGATCCTGATCACCTCGACGGGGAGGATCGAGCAACGCTCACTCGAGATCCAAGAGCACGAGGAAGAAACGCTCGCCGAGCTGCGGGCGCATCTAAATGCCGCCGCAGTGGGGAATACCTCTCCACAGGCTGCGGTTCGGTTGAGCAAGCTGAGCGAAACGTTGCCGCCGTCGCTGCAAGTGATAGGCCAGGCTGCGATCGCGATATTGCTCGAAATGGTGAGCAGCGAGGCGTCAGGCAGGATGGTGGTCGGCGGAATGCCTAACTTGACTCGTTACGGTGCCGAATTCGAGACCACGGTCAAGCCGGTGTTGGAGGCTCTGGAAGAGCAGGTGGTCTTGCTGAAGCTGCTTGGTGAGGCAACGGCTGCCGACCAGGTGACCGTCCGGATTGGTCATGAGAATCCATACAAGGAGCTGCAGTCCACCTCCGTTGTTGCCAGCGGTTACGGTAGCCAAGTCGACACGTTCGCGACTCTTGGCGTGGTCGGGCCGACCCGGATGGACTATCCATCGACCATGGCATCGGTCCGCGCCGTTGCTCGTTATGTCGGCCGATTCCTCTCCGAAGGATGAGCAAAACCCGCATGAGCTCTGACTATTACCAGATCCTTGGCGTACCGCGCGACGCCTCAGCTGAGCAGATCAAGAAGGCGTACCGCCAGCTTGCGATGAAGCTGCATCCGGATGTCGCTCAGGAGCCGGACGCGGCCGAGCGATTCAAAAGCGTCGCAGAGGCGTACGAAGTGCTCCAGGATCCGAAGAAGCGTGACATCTATGACCGTGGCGGCGATCCGCTCGGTGGCGGCATGGGTGGCTTCAATGGCGGCTTCGGCCCGGGCGGTTTCGACTTCACGAACCTGGTCGACGCCATGTTTGGCCAGCACACCTCGCGAGGACCCCGATCGCGCGTACGCCGTGGTCAGGACGCCTTGGTCCGCCTCGATCTTGAGCTTGCAGAAGCCGCATTCGGTACGACTAAGCCGCTAAGGGTGGATACGGCCGTGCTCTGCCCGCGATGCAACGGCTCGGGCGCTTCCGAAGGCTCGCGGCCGGTTACCTGTCCCACCTGCCATGGTCAGGGCGACGTAACCCACGTGCAGCGATCCTTCATCGGTGATATCCGGACCACTCAGCCCTGCCCGACATGTCACGGCTACGGCACCGTCATTCCGGATCCCTGCGTGGAATGTTCGGGAGACGGACGCGTCCGCGCGACTCGCACGATCAACGTCAAGATTCCGCCTGGGGTCAGCACTGGTAACCGGATTCATTTGGCCTCGCAGGGTGAGGTCGGTCCCGGCGGTGGTTCGGCCGGTGATCTCTATGTCGAGCTCCAGGTGGTCCCGCACGAGATCTTCCGTCGGGACGGTGACGATCTCGAGGTCGTCGTCAAGATTCCGATGACGGCGGCTGCACTCGGTACCGAAGTCATGGTCGCGACCCTCGAGGCCGACTTGGAGGACTCCGTTCCAGAAAGCAGAGCTGTGCGCGTCGCCGTGCCCGCGGGGACTCAGTCCGGTACCCGCATCGCCATGGACGGTAAGGGCGTGCCGCGGCTGCGCGGCAGCGGCCGTGGTCAGCTCGGAGTCACCTTGCTCGTACAGACTCCGACGCGCATTGATGACGAGCAGCGGGACCTGTTACGCGAGTTGGCTGAGCTCCGCGATGAAACGCGGCCCGAGGTCACGGTGCAAAAGCACGGTCGCGGCGTCTTCGGGCGGCTCCGGGACGCATTCGCCGGCCAGTGAGGCAGCCTGGAGCCCCCGGATCGCGCGCTGCCATGCTGATGAAGCGAGGGGACATGCTGTTCGTCCCGGAGCGCCGACGAAGTAGGCGGGCCCCGCGATGTTCGCGCCGCCGTTCTGGAGGAGGAGATGTCGGAACAACGCTTTTTCGTTCCGGCATATCCGACGAAGACGGCGGCAACCCAGCGAACATCGCAGCGAGCGGAGCGAGCGATCAGACAGAGCGCGATCCGCAGCGAGCGGAGCGAGCAGTCGAATTGAGTTGTCGCGCATGACCGAGCCGCTCTTTCTGCTCGACGACCTCGCCGATCCGCTGCCAATCATCGGCGCTCATATCGTGCTTGCCGGGGATGAGGGTCGCCACGCCGCAGTAGTCCGCCGGATGCGGCCAGGCGAGATGATCATGATCGGCAATGGCCGAGGGCTCGGGGTGCGCGGTGCGGTGATCGAGGTGCGCGGCTCGGGTCTGCTCGTCGAGGTCGTCAATCACCTCAGCTCTTCCGGCGAACCACGCTGCCTTGTCGCCGCCCAGGCGTTGGCCAAGGGCGACAGGTCAGAATTGGCCGTTGAGATGATGACCGAGATAGGCGTGAGCGAGATCGTGCCATGGCAGGCGTCTCGATCAATTGTGCGCTGGTCGCCCGAGCGCGCCGCGCGGTCGCTGGCAAAATGGCGCTCCGCCGCGCGCGAGGCGGCCAAGCAGTCGCGGCGCCTCAATGTTCCGCAGGTGTCGGAACCCGTTGACACTCGGCAGCTGGTTCAGCGCGCAGCAAGCGCTGATCTTGCTCTGGTGCTGCATGAGGAAGCCCAGGAGTCAATCGCTGAAGTTGATCTTCCAACAGCAGGGACAGTGTTGATCATCATCGGTCCGGAGGGTGGTATCTCAGCGGAAGAGCTCGGTGAATTGACCGGCGCTGGGGCCCGGCCGGTATCGATCAGCGATGGAGTACTGCGCACCTCCACTGCCGGAGTCGTCGCGCTGGCCGGGCTCAAACTTCGGCGGAAGCCCTGCTAGTGCGCCCCGAGCCCTCTGCCCTGCGCCCGAGCCCTCTGCCCTGCGCCCGGAGCCCTCTGCCTGCGCCGAGCCCTCGCCTGCGCCCTGAGCCTGTCGAAGGGCGCACATCCAGCTTCGTTCCCATGGCGTCACTGCCAGGAGGTCTGGGCCGCTCTGGAGTGATCACCACCCCACACGGAACGATCAGGACGCCGGCGTTTATTGCCGTAGGAACGAAGGCGACGGTGAAGGCCGTCCTTCCCGAGAGCATGGCGGCACTCGGTGCTCAAGCGATACTCGCGAACGCCTATCACCTCTACCTGCAGCCTGGCCCAGATGTGATCGAGGCTGCCGGCGGCCTCGGTCGCTTCATGAACTGGCCCGGCCCAACCTTCACCGACAGCGGCGGGTTCCAGGTGATGTCGCTCGGTGTCGGTTTCAAGAAGATCCTCGCGATGAATACCGATGGTCTGCAGGACGACGACGTGATCGCCGAGGGTAAGACCCGCCTCGCTCAAGTCGATGAGGGCGGGGTGACCTTTACTTCGTATCTCGACGGTTCGCAGCATCGCTTCACACCCGAGATATCGATGCAGATTCAACATCAGTTGGGTGCCGACATCCTCTTCGCCTTCGACGAGTGCACCACGCTGATGAACACCCGCACATACCAGGAGCAGTCGGTCGCACGTACGCAGCGCTGGGCCGCTCGCTGTCTTGCCGAACACGTGCGGCTGACGCGGGAACGGGCGCCACGTCCCCATCAGGCGTTGTTTGCCGTCGTGCAGGGTGCGCAGTACGAGGATCTGCGGAGGCGGGCGGCGCGTGATCTTGTGTCGCTGACCATCGACGGGTCAGAGTTTGACGGCTACGGCATTGGTGGCGCGTTGGAGAAGGAGAATCTCGGCACGATTGTGCGCTGGGTCAGCGAGGAACTGCCCGAGGACAAGACACGCCACCTGTTGGGCATCTCGGAGCCGGATGACATCTTCACTGCGATCGAGAACGGCGTCGACACCTTCGATTGCGTCGCGCCGTCGCGGGTGGCACGTAATGCCGCGGTCTACACCGGGAGCGGCAGGTTCAATGTGAACGCGGCGCCTAGCCGTCGCAACTTCGCACCGATTGATGGGGATTGCGACTGTTACACCTGCGCGCATTACACCCAGGCGTACTTGCACCATCTGTTCAAGGCTCGCGAGATGGTCGCCTCGACCCTGTGCACCATCCACAACGAACGGTTCGTGGTACGCCTTGTCGACGACATCCGGGCCAGTATCGAGGCCGGAGCTTTTTACGACTTCAAGATCGACTTCCTGAGCCGCTACTACGGATCGTCGCTGTATCGCTGACGTCAGCAGTAGCGCGCCGATCGTGCCCCGGGGTCCATGCCCACGACGCCCCCCAACTGCTGATCACCTACGCGCGGCCTGGGCAACCTGGCGAATGGCGTCCACCACGAGTGCCGGGTGATCCCAATGGATGTAATGACTACTGCCGTCGACCACGATTCGACCAGTTGGCCTCGAGCTGGGTAGCGGTCGGCATCGCCGGCCGCCATGAACGCTTCATAGCTCGCACCGAGGGCCAGGAGGACACGATCAATGCGACCAGCCTCGAGTAAGGCTCACGCGGTGCTCAGTGCACCACCGCCTTCTCGGCCCCCGCCCCGGTCAGCGACCGTACGGACAACTCGTCGTACCGCTCCACAGAGTGGGTCTCCTTGCTGATCAGGGTCCCGAGGAAGCCGCACAGGAACCCGAACGGGATTGAGATCAGTCCCGGATTGCGTAGTGGGAACCAGTCGAAGTTGGCATCCGGGAACAGCGACGTGGGCGTACCGGAGACGACCGGGGAGAAGGTCACCAGCAGCACTGCCATGATCAATCCGCCGTAGATGCTGAAGACCGCGCCCATGGTGTTGAAGCGCTTCCAGAACAGGTTGTACAGCAATGCCGGGAGGTTGGCAGATGCCGCGATGGCAAATGCCAGCGCCACCAGGAAGGCGATGTTCAGCCGCTGTGCGGGGATCGCGAGCAAGATCGCAATCGCTCCGATCACGAAGGCGGCGATCCGGACCACGATCAACTCACTTCGCTCCGACGCCTGTCCCTTCTTGAACACGTTGGCGTATAGGTCATGGGCAACCGAGGATGCCGAGGTCAGGGTCAGTCCCGCAACCACTGCGAGGATCGTGGCGAAGGCGACCGCTGAAATGAGAGCCAGTAGGACCGATCCGCCGAGGGTGCCCTCCCCGCCGCCGACCGCCTGTGCCAGCAGCGGTGACGCTAGGTTTCCGGCTGAGGTCTGGATCTGGCTGCCCTTACCTGTGTCGACCAGCGCTGCCGCACCGAAACCCAGCACCAGCGTCATCAAGTAGAACGAACCGATCAGCCCGATCGCCCAGAGCACCGACTTGCGCGCCGCCAGTGCCGTGGGCGTGGTGTAGAAGCGGATGAGGATGTGCGGTAGGCCAGCGGTGCCGAGGACCAGGGCCAAGCCAAGCGACAAGAAATCGAACTTGCCGACCAGGTCCTTGCCGTAGAGCTGCCCAGGCTGGAGGAAGGCTTCTCCTTTGCCCGACTTCTCGGCTGCCGCGCCAAGCAGGTCAGACAGGTTGAAGCCAAACTTGACCAGCACCAAGAATGTGATCAACAGGGTGCCGAGCATCAGCAACACGGCCTTGACAATCTGTACCCAGGTGGTGCCCTTCATGCCCCCGAAGGTGACGTAGATGATCATCAACACACCGACCATGACGATCACCAGGTTCTTCAGCCCTGGGCTGGTGACCCCTAGGAGTAGACCCACGAGGGCTCCCGCGCCGACCATCTGGGCGAGCAGGTAGAAGATCGAGACAACGATCGTCGACGTGGCTGCCGCGGTGCGGACCGGCGTCTGGCGCATTCGATAAGCCAGCTGGTCGGCCATTGTGAACCGGCCCGAGTTGCGCAGCAGCTCCGCGATCAGCAGCAGAGCTACCAGCCAAGCCACCAAGAATCCGATGGAATACAGAAAGCCGTCGTAGCCATAAAGAGCGATCGCACCGGAAATGCCAAGGAACGACGCGGCCGACATGTAGTCGCCGCTCAGCGCCAGACCGTTCTGGAAGCCGCTGAAGGAGCGTCCGCCGGCGTAGTAATCCGTGGTGGTCTTGCTCTGCCGCGACGCCCAGAAGGTGATGTAAAGGGTCAGCGCGACAACAGCGGAGAACAGGGCGATAGTCAAGGCGTCGCCGGAGACGAGCGGGACCAGCATTGCGGCGCTCATTGCCCGATCTCCCGGTCAAACTCGTCTCGTAACTTCGAAGCCAGCGGATCAAGCGACTTTCTGGCATGGCGGGCATAGAAGTAGGCGATGGTGAAGGTCGAGACGAATTGCAGCAATCCCCATACCAACCCGATGTTGATGTTCCCGATGACCTCGGTGTCCATGAAGTCGCGGGCCCAGTTGTTGCAGACGATGTAGAGGATGTACCAGGCCATGAACGCGATCGTCGCCGGGAAGGCGAAGTTGAGATATCTACGGCGCAGCTCCAGGAAGTCACTCTCCCGAGCGATCGTGTTGTACACCTCGTGTTCACGAGCAGGAATTCGGTCGGCTTCTCCCGATTCATAGACGGGGGCGCTGCGGTCAGGCATGAGAAACCTCCATTGCAAGGGTCCTAGAAGGGCCCATACCCGAACCACACCGTGTCGAATCCGCCACTTAGCGCAATGGGCGGTCGGTGACCAAAAAGAGTCAGGCGCGGAGGAAGAGCAACACGGCCAGCACCCGTCGGGATTCGCTTCCGGTGGCGGGAATACCCAGCTTGGTGAAGATCGTCGATACGTATTTCTCGGCCGCGCGCTGCGTGATCACCATCGACTCGGCAATGCCCGCGTTGGAGGCTCCGGTCGCCATCAACTCCAAGACCTCGCGTTCGCGGGGGGTCAACGAATCCAGGGGGTCGGAGCTGCGGTGCCGTTTCAGCATTGTCGACACGATCGTCGGATCCAGTGCGGACCCTCCATCGGCCACGCGACGCAGAGCGGCGATGAACTCCCGGACCTCGCTCACCCGGTCTTTCAGTAGGTAGCCGGCGCCTTCAGCTGAGTCAGCCAGCAGCTGCATCGCCAATCCCGACCTCGACGTATTGAGAGAGCACGAGTACGCCCACGTCGGGATGCTGCTGCCGGATGGTCAGCGCCGCCCGCATTCCCTCATCGGTGTGGGTCGGTGGTAGCCGGATATCCACGATCACGGCATCGGGCGGGTCTACGGCGACGCGTGCCAGCAACTCATCGGCGGTACCACAGCGGGCAGTGACCTCGATGTCCGCGTCGGTCAAGAGCTGCGCGACGCCCTCGCGCAGCAGCACGCTGTCCTCGACGATGGCTACCCGCACGGAATCTCCGCTCGCACACGAGTCCCGCTGCCGGCGGCGCTCCAGATGCGCAGCCGGCCATCCAGGGCCTCGATCCGATCAGCGAGCCCCCGCAAACCTGTGCCGCGTTCAGAGTCGGCACCACCGATGCCGTCATCGATGATTTCCGCGACCAACGTGTCTTCGTCGACTCTCAGCTCTACCGAGACCCGGCTGGCCTGGGCGTGTTTTGCCGCATTGGTCAAACTTTCCGACACCACGTAGTACGCGGCGACCTCGAGTTGTTCGGGCAGCCTGGGGAGCCCATCGGTCTTCAGCTCCACCTCCAATGGCGTGACGGTCGCCAGTGACTCCAACGCAACGGCAAGCCCGTGGCCGCTGACAACCGCAGGATGCAGGCCGCGGGCCACGTCGCGCAGCTCATTCAGTGATTCGCTCACCTCGCTGCGGGCACGTTTCAATCTGCCTTGGGTAGCCGGGTCGGTGTCCGACTTCTCGGCAAGCATGCCAAGTTCGAGGGCTAGGGCCACCAGGCGTTGTTGTGCGCCGTCGTGCAAGTCGCGTTCCAGCCGGCGGCGCTCGTTCTGCTGCGCTTCGACTACACGAGTCCGCGAGCCATGCAGTTCCTGCAGCCGCGCTCGGAGCTCTGCTTCGAGTCGGCCGTTTTCCAAGGCGATTCCGGCGGCTGCACTGACCGCCTCGACGAGATCGGGCTCCTCACCCAGCGTCGCGTCGTAGACCAGTGCGGCGATCTGCTCTCCGTTCTGCTTGACGATGGTGACTCTGCGATCAGTTTCCGGGCCAGGAAGTGTCATCGGATTGCCATCTTGATCGGCCCAGCTGCCATATTGCGGCAGCCAGTAGATCAAGGACAACGTGGGGTCGCGCAGTGCTCGGGCTAAGAGCTCCCGGAGGTCTGGCGCGGGATTCGCCCGGAGCTGTACCAGCAGCTCGCCGACGCCTGCCGTGGCCAGCCGGGCATCGAGCAGTCCCGCAAGGAAGGCGAGTGGCGCAAGCCCGGCGACCGCGAAAGTTGCCAGCCGGATGATCTCGAATCCTGGCAGCTGAAATGCGCCGGCGATGAGTAGGGCGGCGAGCATGACCAGTGAAAGGCTGAAGCAGTTGATCAAGATCTGCGCTGGTCGGCGCCGCTGCCACCGTGGCAGCGCCCACCAGCGCCGCCAGAGCAGCACCACGCCGATGAGCGCCAGCGCACTCAAGGTGAGGAGCTGCACGTTCTGCACGGTCTCTGCTGCGGTTTGCCGCTGGGCCACGGTCAGCATGTGGCGATCATCGAACCCGCCCAGCATCAAGATCACAACCTGGAGGCCCACTGCGGCGACATATCCGATGATCACTACGACTCGCTCGGCTCGCCCGGCGAGTCGACCAGAGGGGTAGGCGAGGAACAGGTGCAACCAGACCGCCGCGACGAGCAGGTCGCACAGCCGCCCTACGGTGTTCAACAACGGCTGGTTGGTCCATTGCAGGATCGAGAGCTGAGTGACGAAGCCCGACAAGATCATCAGCTGCCCGAAGAAGCTATCGGGTCGCCGGCGCCAGGCCACAATCCCGGCGAAGATGTAGGGAAGGGTGACCCACCAGACCAGCAACGCGCGCAGAGCCGGCTGGTAGAGCTCTTCGTTGCGGGATGCCAAGACTGCGGTGATCACGCACGATGCCACCGCTGCCAGTCCGAGGACCCACAGCAGGGCTGGCCTAGGTGCCGCTCTGTGCCGTTGCGGCAACAGCGGGAGAACCCCAGCCATCCGAACCTCTCCTCACCTGCGGGCGGGGGAGTGCCTGCAGGATATCGAGGCGTTTCCTGTGAGGCCGCGGGAGCGCACGCACCGCTTAACCAGCGGCCAGCTGTGTCTCAAACGATAGTGCTGCCCGTCGGCCCAATTACAGGACCGCGGCGCTGATTCACCAGAAAACCGCCTCCCGGATCACCTGTCCGCTGCATGTCGCCACGGCATCAGCCGTGGAATTTTGTGAGGGTAACGACCATCCGAGGAGCCGGCATGAAGACCCGCATTGTGCAAAATGAGCCGAACGATCCCGCTTCAGGAGGGGGATCGCCGACGACGAGCCACGTCGACTTGGCGGCGAGCCCAGCGATGACGACTCCTACGAACGGGTTTCGAGCTTTCGTACGTCGTCGTGAGCTGGTGATCTTCTTCGCCCTCACTTACCTGATCGCCTGGTCGACGGCTGCCGTTCGGGAGCTTCCTGGCCTTCGCACCCATCGTGTCGGCGATCGTCGTCGTCCTGGTCGCCGAGGGCTTGCCGGGGCTGGCTCGGTTGGGTCGGCGCGTTATTCGCTGGCGAGTGAACTGGATCTGGTACGCGGCTGCGATCGGCCTGCCCCTGCTGGTCCACGCGGTGGCGATCGGTCTGAACATGGCTGCAGGCGCACCTGCACCCTCTGGAGCCCAGTTCCAGCCGTGGTATGCGGTGCTGTTGCTGTTCGGCCTCCGAATGGTCAATTTCACCGATGGGCCGTTGGGAGAAGAGCCAGCCTGGCGCGGCTTTGCGCAGCCACGACTGCAATCGAAGTGGTCTCCATTGGCGTCGGCGGCACTGCTCGGAGTGCTGATCACCGGTTGGCACCTGCCTCTGGTCTTCATGCCGCAGTTCGACCTCGCACTGCCGGACATAGCATCGACCGTGGTCGTCACCTTCTGGTACGCGTGGTTGTTCAACCGGACCGGCGGCAGCGTGCTGCTGCCGCTGATCGCCCATGTGACCGAGGGCTGCGTGAACACCCAGGCCCTGTGGCCGGCAGGACCGAACGCCGACCGCGAGGAGTGGACCTGGCTGATCGCCTGGGCTCTGCTCGTCGTTGTCCTGTTGATCTTCGATCGCAAGTCCTGGCGTACGGCGCCGGAGTCGGCAATTGATCGGGTACCCGGCCGGCTAAGTTGATCAGGCGTCGCGTACGTGATCAGTCAGCTGCGTAACCCTCCCACGTAACGCTTCAGCCAGTCGACGAGATCTGAGCACATGTCAAAGGTCTCTACGACGAAGGTGCGAACTCGGGCACCGTTCTGTAGATCAGAACTGGCCCGAGTTCGCATCGCAATGACCCCCTTCTGACGCAACAGATCCGCCCGAGGATGGTCCCGCGGAAAGCCTCGCGGCGCGGTCTTCAAAGGCTCGGCGCCGCCCGGACCGACCCGCAACGACCGGCGTCGCCGCAGCGCGGCAAGGATTTCCGACAACTCCTCGCCGCTTGAGTCATCGACGACCGCCTGCCGATAGCGCTCAAGCTCGTCCGGCGGCATCATGTAGCTCCCGCAGGCCACCATCAGGCCCGAGGCGTCCAGATGCAGGTAGTGGACGCCGCCGGGCACACCGTGGGCGGCGCCATGGGCGCTCTTGTACGGCGACTTGTCGGCCGAGAATCGCACATCTCGGTTCATTCGGAAGACTCTGAACGGCTGGTATTCCTCGGGCAGCGAGTCCAGTAGAGCGGCCATCGGCTCCCGAACCTCGCGTTCGAACACATCCTTGTGGGCCAGCCAGAACTCCTTGGTGTTCTGGTCCTCAAGATCTTCGAAGAACTGAGTCGCCGCCAAGCTGAATCCGTTGACGGACGCTTGCGTCGCCATGATCGCTCCTTCAATCCTGTGCCGCGAGCTCGGTGAAGATCGTCAGCTGTACGTCGGCCGGACCCTGCAGGCGTGCATTGAGCGAGCGCCATGGCGTCACAGTCGGAGGCGCGATGACCTCAGCACCGGCGTCGGTCAGCCTCTTCGTTACCCCTGCCGAGTCGTCGACTTCGAACCCGATCCGGTATTTCCCGCTCACTCCGGTTCGACCCACCTCCACAGTGTCGATCAAGTCGATCTGCGGTCTGTTGGAGAGCTCGAGCGTCGCCCGGCCGGCGCCCAAGATCATCACCTGCGCCCCATTCTCGCCGTCGTAGGTTTCCTCCAAGACGAGGCCAAGCTCATCACGATAGAAGTGGACTGCCCTGTCGTAGTCGTCAACGGCGACGACCAACCGCATCTGGCGTACCGGCGTTACACCCTCAGTCAGGCTGGGCGCGTAACCCGGCTCCCGTCTCTTGATCGCCCTGATCACGGCGTAGGTGACCGGCAGCATGATCACCTCCACCATCACCTTGTAGAAGTAGCCGGCGACGGCGTAGCTGATCAATCCACCCCATGTCGGGAAGACTCCAACGAAGGCGATGAAGCAGAACAACGCAGTGTCCGCGAATTCGCCTACGACCGTTGAGCCGATGAGCCGCGCCCAGAGGTGGCGTTCCTTGGTCCGCTCCTTGATCTTGACCACGACGTAGGCGTTGAGAAACTGGCCGGCGAGGTAGCCGGACAGGCTGGCCAGCACGATCCGCGGCACGAACCCCAGCACCGCGACGAACGCATCCTGATTCTCATACCCAGGCCCAGGCGGTGCCGCGCCGACCGCGAGGAAGGTGAGCGAGGCGAGGGCGCCCAGGCCAAAGCCAACCCATATCGCGCGTTTCGCCTGCCGGAGTCCGTAAACCTCGGCCAGTATGTCCCCGACGATATAGGTCAGTGGGAAGAGGAACGCGCCGCCGTCGGTGAAGATCCCGCCGCCGACGAATTCTGGCAGCCCATCGACGACTGTGATCGTCTTGGTCGCGGCGACATTGGAGATCAGCAGCAGGCCGCAGAAGACAGCCACGATAACGGCGTACAAGCCGCTCGGGGCGGTCGCGAACGATGCAGTGGATGCAGTCCGTCGCGGCTGAGTGGCGTTCAGGGTGGTCACGCCGAGACATCGTACGGCCGAGGTCCCGCACTTCCTATGGCAGATCGCCGACCGACACGGATTCGTCATGGCAGGCTGGGGCGCATGAGTGACTACCCGAACGAGGTCCCTGATGAGTCCGAGCAGTTGGACCAGATTCAGTCGGAAGACTCCTTGGTCGATCGCGGCGTTGACGATGTGCTCGACGAGGGCTATTCGCCGCCCGAGCGGTACTCCTCACTGATCCGTGAGGGTGAGCACGAGACGCTGGATGAGCGGCTTGCGGATGAGGTGCCGGAGCCCGATCCGTATGCGCCGCAGGACCAGGATGTCCTCGACGACGGAGAGGTCGGCGAGGAACGGGCTGGTCGCCTTGTCGAGCCCAATGGCGGTATCGGGCCAGATGTGGAGTCCGACCTTGTCGGTATTGATGTGGGCATTGACGGCGGCGCCGCCAGCGCAGAGGAGGCTGCAGTGCACATCGTCCCCGACGACGAGTGAGCCGTTCGACTTCAGGCGTGATGTCCGAACACTCAGGTACGGGTCCGCTCTATCCACTGATCGAGCCGTACGCGAGCGGAATGCTGGAGGTTGGCGACGGGCAACAGATCTACTGGGAAGAGTGCGGCACCTCCTCAGGTAAGCCAGTTGTCTTCCTGCACGGCGGGCCGGGCGGAGGCATCCAGCCCATGTTGCGGCGTCTGTTCGACCCGGCACGCTATCGCGTGGTGCTGTTCGATCAGCGCGGCTGCGGGCAGAGCCGCCCGCACGCCAGCGAACCAAGAGCCGATCTCAGCACCAATACCACGTGGCACCTGGTTGCCGACATCGAACAGCTGCGCGAACACCGCGGCATCGAGCAATGGCAGGTGTTCGGGGGCTCCTGGGGCAGCGCGCTTGCGCTGGCGTACGCGGAACAGCACCCTGAGCGGGTCACCGAGCTGGTGCTACGAGGGGTTTTCACCCTCCGGCAGAGCGAGCTCGATTTCTACTACAACGGCGGCGCCGGGCAACTGTTTCCCGAACGCTACGAGATGTTCCTGGCTCCATTGGGCGGTCATTCCTTTGCCGGCGACGCAATCGCTGCGTACCACGATCTGTTGTTCGATCCGGATCCGGCCGTGCACGAACCTGCCGCGCTCGCGTGGAGCACCTGGGAAGCGTCCACCATCACCCTGGAGCAGGATGACGGCCTGATCGCCGACTTCAGCGACGCGGCATTCGCCCTGGCCTTCGCGCGTATTGAAAACCATTATTTCCTTCATCGCGGGTGGTTCGCCGAGGGTCAGCTGATCGCGAACGCCGGCCGGCTGGCAGGCATTCCGGCGGTCATCGTGCAAGGTCGCTATGACGTTGCGACGCCCGCGGTCACCGCGTACGAGTTGCATCAGGCCTGGCCACAAGCCGATTTCACGATCGCGCCCGTCGCCGGTCACGCATTCTCCGAACCCGGCATCCTCGAGGCCCTGGTCGCTGCCACCGATCGGTTTGCGCTCCAGTCGGAAGCGATTGGCTGATATGCAATGCAAGATCTTGAGGACATCGGGGAGTATTCACAAGATCCCAACCTGATCCACGCGGCCGGGCGTGGCTATTACTCGTTGAAGATCAAACTGCGGCACAGCATTGCTGACGTAGTAGCGATCAGGACTGGCAATGTCGCCGACGCGGACGACCATGAGTGCGCTTGCCGCCGCGCTGCGCCGAGTGGGGCTTAACCATTAGTTCTTGGTGAGAGAAGCGAGGAGAAGCGGATGGACCTGCATCTGAGTGGCGCGGTCGCCATCGTGACCGGGGCCAGCAAGGGAATCGGCTTGGCGACCACCCGGGCGCTGGTGGAGGAGGGTGCCACGGTGGTTGCCGGAGCCCGCTCATCCGGCCCCGACCTTCCTGCACTCGAGAACCAGGGCCGCGTTGTCTTTGTGCCCGTCGACCTCACCACGCCGGCCGGACCCATCGAGCTGGTCGCTCGCGCCGCCGACCTCGGCGGCGTCGACATTTTGATCAACAACGCCGGCGCGGTCACCCCTCGACCGGGGGGATTCGCCAGCGTCACCGATGAGGACTGGGATCACTCGATCACCCTCACCTTGATGGCTGCCGTCCGGATGACCCGTGCCGCCATACCCCAGATGACACGACGAGGTGGCGGCAGCATAGTCACCGTTAGCTCGGTCAACGCCTATCTTCCCGACCCATTGGTCATCGACTACTCCGCGGCCAAGGCGGCCCTGACCAACTTTTGCAAGTCTTTGTCGAAGGAGCTCGGACCCTCCGGAATTCGGGTCAACACCATCAGTCCCGGACCGGTGGAGACTGCGCTTTGGCTCGGGGACCACGGTGTGGCTCAAACGGTCGCCCAGAGCGCCGGAGTCAATCCAAGCGACGTCGCGGCCCACGCGGCAGCCGATGCGGTCACCGGACGCTTCACCCGGCCCGAAGAAGTCGCCGACCTCGCACTGCTGCTAGCCAGCGACAGGAGTGGCAATGTCACCGGCGCTGACTTCGCAATCGATGGCGGCCTCGTCCAAACCCTGTGAACCGGGCCAGCCTCGTGATCATGTTTCAAGCCACAGCGACAAGGGGTTTCCCCGCGCAGATCAGGACACGATCTTCGTGCGAGCCAAAACGCGGGTGACAGCGCGGTGCAGCTAAGCCAGAGGGTTGGCCGAGAAGGCGGAAGTCGCCACATTGCGCTATAGAAGTCGAGCGCCGGTCATGCTGGATTCCACACGTCCTCGGTCCAGCTGTTAGTACAGGTCTGACCGCCTGCTTGTCGATGATGTGCACGTCATGGCCACTCACATCGGTCGTGTTCTTGACGCAGGCGTGGGGTGCAGACTGAGCGGATGCTGCACTTGAGGATCTGGTCGCCCGCGGCGATGAGCGAGGCTGTGATTAGGGCTTTGTCGGATGACCCTGCGGTTAGCAGTCTCGCGGTGTTGCCCGGGGTCTCGGTGCGTCCCGCTGGTGATGTCGTTCTTGCTGATGTCGCCAGGGAGGCAGCGAATGACGTTGTCGACCGCTTGCGTGAGTTGGAGCTTCATCGCGAGGGAAGCCTTGACATCGACAACGTGCGAGCGTGGCTGTCTCAGCGCAGCCTCGATACGGAGCAAGCGGCACCGGGACGTAGTGCGGATTCGGTGGTGTGGGTTGACGTGACGCACCAGGCGTACGCCGATTCGGAGTTCAACTGGACCTACGTGAGCTTCATGACCATGGCAACGCTGATCGCCGGCATCGCGATCATCTTGGACTCGCAGATCCTTGTCATCGGCGCCATGGTGCTCGGCCCGGAGTTCGGGGCGGTCGCGGCGCTGGGAGTGGCGTTGGTTCGGGGTCGACTGACCCTCCTGGCACGTGCCGCGCGAACCCTGGTGTTGGGATTCGTGGTCGCAATCCTCATGACAACCCTGGCGGCGCTCGTCGCCAGGGCGCTTGGTTGGGTGACGCTCGAGGATGTGGCCGGTCCTCGGCCGGAGACGGCGTTCATCTACACACCGGACAAATGGTCGTTCATCATTGCCGTCATCGCGGCGGGGGCAGGTGTTTTGTCGCTGACTTCAGCTCGCGTCGGAGGCCTGTCCGGGGTGTTCATATCGGTTACCACCGTGCCGGCGGCCGGGAACGTTGCCTTGGGCCTCGCCTTCGGCGTCAGTGATGAGATCGTAGGCAGCAGCCTGCAGTTGCTCGTGAACCTCATTGGGATGGCGCTCGCTGGTTGGGCGGCGCTCGCGATTCAGCAAGCGATCTGGTCGCGGGTGTCAACACATCGCGCCCGACTGGTCGACCGGCTACGCAAGAGCCGCCCCCGTCATCACAAATGATCACGGAATCTCGTGTTGCTATGAGCTGTTGATCTTCGTCCTGCGAACGGCTGCGGACGTGATGCGAGAAGCTGGCTGTGGGGGAGTGGCTCAGCGTCGTAAGTGGTGCATAGGTCCCGCTACGTATTGGGGCAGACAACACCTATCGGTGATACAGCATTTTGCGGAACCATTAGAGCCTCGTTATAGATGGACGGGCGGGTGACGCGGTGCTCTACATTGTGGTCTTTGCGATCTTTGCGCTCTTACTCTATTTGGCCTCGCTGAAGCTCAATCCATGGGTGAAGTGCTCAAAGTGCAAGAACCAACCAAAGAGAAAAGGGTGGGTGGCTGGCTACGCACACCACACCTGCCCCCGATGCAAGGGCTCCGGGCAAGAACTTCGGTTTGGCCGGAAGCTCATCTTCGGAGAGCCGGTGCCCCCACACAAACGCTGACGCGGTTGCCCTCTGGTCGTCCTGCTGTCCACGGAGCGCCGACAACGCTGGATCAGAGCTGTTGATCTTCGTCCGGCGAGCGGCTCACCCATATGACATGTCGTTGTCATTCGTCGCTAGTCGCGGGGCTCCCGTGCCTTGCCGTGAGGCGTGGACCCGAGCTGTTCATCTTCGTCCTGCGACGGCTCGCGGACATGACTTGTCGGGGACCTGTCGCCAAGCCCTTTGTCATTGGATCCGAGGTGATGCGCGGCATCGCGATCGAGCAGTCGGGCGGGCGTGGCCTCAGACCAGGTCAGCTGTAATGGGCGAGGGCTTGAAACCTTTGACGATCAGGTAGACGCCCAGCGAGAACTCCCACAGGGCGATCGGGATGGCAAGGAGTCCCGACGGAGCGGATATCCGGTCCCACACGCCGAACAGCACGGCGATGTCGGAGGCGAGAAGCAGGGCCGCTCCTATGAATCCCACCACGGGAAGGACCCGGGGCACCAGACGGGACCGGTACAGCAGCGACCCCAGCAGCAGGGCGTTCACAACCGGCATCAGGCTCTGTCCGAGGAGGAAGAACCAGTTGTACTGGGCGACCAGCGCCTGGCCGGTGACCACCGCATTCGCTCCGGCTCCGGCCTGACGGAGAGTCACCACTGAGAGCAGGCTGACGACGCCAGCGATGATGGCCGCGCCTTCCAGCGTCCGGGAGCCGACGAAGCCGAGCGCGACCCCTTCGTTCTGCCGCTTGACCACCGGGTACAGCGCGACGGCGGTGCCGACGCCGGCCAGGGCCACGATCACCTCCAGGATGCCGCCGATGATGATGGGGGTATCCGGGCCGCGGCCGACGATGTAGTTCGGATCGCTCAGCACCGATCCGTAAAGGAAGAGGGTCGGGATCGAGATGAAGGTGATCACGTACAGCGCGCCCGCGACAAGCGCCGTCTTCCTCAGTGGGCTCATCGGGCGCTCGTCTTGTTGCCGTGGTTTGATCCGTGGTCATGTCCTTCTCCTTGCCTGGAGTGGGCAGCACCTTTGCCTCCACTGTGAACAATTGTGAATTCGTCCAGTGTGGAGACCTTCGAGCGGTGCTGAGAAGATCGGCGACACTCTCTGGGACGGCGAGACCGGTGGCCGCCAGTGGTGATGACACGGCAGGTGTTTATCGGCCGCTACCAGATGATGGCGTTGACGTGGTGATCTGGCCGGCAGCAAGCTCGGCAACTTGGACATGGGAGATCTGGATTCCTTTCGATGGCTGGTGGATCTCTAGGCCCCGGTCGGTGCTCCAGCACGGCTCGGGCCGCCTAACTGGGCCCTGCTATTTGATCTTGGTCATCACTCCATCGGTGTGTGCAGTTGCGTGTGCAAACTGCCGGATCCGGTCGAACACGAGAGGTCATGAACGGCTCTCACAGGCCTGGAATTCACGCTCAGCAGGGCATGCGAGCATGTGCGAACACAGGCGATAACTGGCCTCGCATGACCTAGGATGGGGTGTCGACATTTCCTTCCGACTGCGAGGAACCACTGAGTAGGTCAGAGTTCACGGCCAGCACCCCTGATGCGTCCAGCGCCCGCACTCGAGAATCGCCTGCCTCCAATTCGCTGAGAAAGGCATCGGGACAGCGAGCCGGCGACGGTGGTCTGGAGGAGTTACGCCGCCTGACGGTTCCAGCCTCAGTGGAGATGGTGAACATCCTCGGACCGCGCGACGAGTTCCTGCACATCCTCGAACGCGAGCTCGAGGCAGGAATTCACGTACGAGGCAACGAGATCACACTCACCGGATCACCCGCCGCGATTGATCTCGCGATCGATGTGATCACCGAGCTGGTCACCGTGCTGCGAACTGGGCAGGGCCTTACCGCGGACGCCGTGGAACGCATCTGCTCGATGCTTGCCGGACGCGAAGAGACCAGGCCGGCGGACGTGTTGACCCACAACATCTTGTCCGCCCGGGGCAAGACGATCCGGCCGAAGACGCTCAATCAGAAGCGGTACGTCGACGCCATCGACAAGCACACTGTGGTGTTCAGCATTGGACCCGCTGGCACGGGAAAGACCTATCTCGCAATCGCGAAGGCCGTCCAGGCGCTGCAGAACAAGCAGGTCAACCGGATCATCCTGACTCGACCCGCGGTGGAGGCGGGGGAGCACCTCGGCTTTCTCCCAGGCACACTGAGCGACAAGATCGACCCATACCTTCGTCCGCTCTATGACGCCTTGCACGACATGCTCGATCCGGATTCGATTCCGCGGTTACTGACAGCCGGAACCATCGAGGTCGCGCCCCTGGCGTACATGCGCGGGCGCACGTTGAACGACGCGTTCATCATTCTGGATGAGGCGCAGAACACCTCGATGGAACAGATGAAGATGTTCCTGACCCGGCTGGGCTTCGGCTCCAAGATGGTCGTCACCGGGGACATCACCCAGGTAGATCTGCCCGGTGGCACGCGCAGTGGTCTGCGCGTTGTGCGCGGCATTCTGGACAAGGTCGACGACATCGCGTTCTGCAACCTCACCAATCACGATGTGGTGCGGCACAAGCTGGTGGGCCGGATTGTTGCGGCGTACGACAAGTTCGAGGCCGATCATGCTGATGCCGTCCGGTCGGAATCGGCCGTATCCACATCGCCACACCGTCCAGGTCGATAAGCGATGGCCGTGATGATCCGAGCGCTATTGGGAGCTCGGACATGAGCATCGACATCAGCAACGAGTCTGGCATTGAGGCTGATGATGCCTCCCTGGTCAGACTTGCGACCTTTGCGCTCGATCAGCTGAGAATCCATCCGCTCGCCGAACTGTCCATCCTGCTCGTGGACGAGGACACCATGAGCTCCTACCACGAGAAGTACCTCGGCGAGTCCGGGCCAACAGATGTGTTGAGCTTTCCGATGGATGAATTACGCCCGCCCAATGACGGTGAAGAGCCCCCGGTAGGCCTGCTGGGCGACATTGTGCTGTGTCCTGCGGTGACCGAGCGGCAGGCGCGGGAGCACCACCGCACGGCAAGTGAGGAGGCAGAGTACCTCCTGGTGCACGGGCTATTGCACCTGCTTGGCTACGACCATTCCAACCCTGAAGATCACGCGGAGATGTTCGGCCTGACAGACAAGATCATCTCGGCATGGACTGCGCAGCGTCCGGATCCGTCACGAGGCTCCCGATGACGGAGGCGTACTGGCTCCAGCTCGGCATCGCCTTCGTGCTGATGATCCTCGCCGGATTGACGGCGGCAGCGGAGGCGGCTTTGTCCTCGTTCTCCAAGGCCCGCGCCGATCGGTTGGTCGAAGAGGGCAGGCCTGGCGCCCAGCGGGTTCGCAAGATCATCGAGGATCCGCCGCGATACCTGAATACCGCTCTATTCGTACGAAGCATGATCGAGATCTCGGCGATCGTTCTGGTAGCGAATGTGATCTTCGGACTGATCCCCAAGACGTGGCAGGCCGGCGCCGTGACTTCCGGCATTATGATCATCGTCTCCTACATTGCGTGGGGCGTAGCTCCCCGTACGCTGGGCCGGCAGCATGCCGATCGGGTCGCATGCGCAGCCGCAGGGCCGATTGTGGCGATCACCACGGTGCTCGGGCCGTTTCCGCGATTGCTGATCATGATCGGAAATGCGGTCACTCCGGGGAAGGGTTTCATCGACGGACCGTTTGCCACTGAGGCGGAGCTGCGCGAGCTCGTCGACCTGGCCGAGGCCAGGGATGAGATCGAATCCGGCGAACGCAAGATGATCCATTCAGTATTCGACCTCGGGGACACGATTTCCCGTGAGGTGATGGTGCCCCGCACCGACATGGTCTTCATCGAGGAGTACAAGACCCTGCGCCAGGCGGTCTCACTGGCCCTGCGTTCTGGGTTCAGCCGGATCCCGGTCATCCGCGAAGGGATCGACGACGTCGTTGGAGTGCTCTATCTGAAGGACGTGATCAGACGGATCTACGACGCGCCCGACGCGCAGTCCACAGAACGGGTTGGCTCGATGATGCGGCCGCCGGTGTGGTGTCCGGACTCGAAGCCGGTAGATGAGCTGCTGCAGGAGATGCAGGCCAAGCGAGTGCACCTGGTGATCGTGGTAGACGAGTTCGGCGGCACGGCTGGAATGGTCACGATCGAAGACATCTTGGAGGAGATCGTCGGTGAGATCACCGACGAGTACGACGAGGAGAACACCGATATCACTCAGCTGGGTGAGGGCCGCTACCGGGTCTCGTCGCGGCTGCCAGTCGACGAGCTGGGCGATCTCTTCGGTCTGAAGCTCGAGGACGAGGACGTGGAAACGGTCGGCGGCCTGATGGCCAAAGAGCTCAACAAGGTCCCGATTGCTGGCTCGGTGGTGAAGTACGACGGTTTGGAGCTGGTCGCCGAACGATCAGCAGGCCGGCGGAACAGAATCGGGACCGTGATCGTGACCAGAATCTCCTCGACCGAGGCCGAGGCTGACGCCCGCGCTGACGCGGCCACGCGGATCGTCTCAGAGCAAGTGCGCGCCTCGTGAGCGAGGCCGCTGCTGAGAAGTCCTTATTTCCTTCCGATCCTGAGGACATCAAGCTCCTCACGCTCGCGCGGGCAGCACTGGCGCGCACTCGAGCTCAGCAGGGCGCCGCTGTGCGTGACACCGACGGTCGCACCTACGCGGCCGTCAGCGTTGAGCTCGACCATCTGAGGCTGTCAGCGATCGCAGTTGCTGTCGCCATGGCGGTCTCATCGGGCGCCGGCGCCCTCGAAGCGGTGGCGCTCGTCGGCGAAGAGGGCCCGAGTGTCGAAGACCTCGAGATCACAGGCGATCTTGCCAACGACGTCGCGATGATCTGGTGGAGCGATCCTGCCGGCAGACCCAAGTCCGCGGTGAAACTCTCATGAGCTCGATGTCGACTCAGCCCGTCACGCCCGGCGCAAGCACGTTCCACTCCGGCTTTGCTTGCTTCGTTGGCCGCCCCAACGCCGGCAAGTCCACGCTCACCAACGCACTGGTCGGCCGGAAGATCGTTATCGAGTCCTCGAAGCCGCAGACGACACGGCACGCCGTGCGCGGCATCGTGCATCGGGCGGATGCTCAGCTCGTGCTCATCGACACTCCCGGCCTGCACAAGCCGCGCACGCTGCTCGGTGAGCGGCTCAATGATGTGGTTCGAACTACGTGGTCAGAGGTTGATGTGGTCGGTGTCTGCCTGCCCTCCAACGAACGAATCGGTCCCGGCGACCGGTACCTGGTGGGTGAGCTTGCGGCGCTGCCGATGCGCCCGAGGCTAGTAGCGATTGCGACGAAGTCCGACCTCGCCTCACCGGAGCGGATGGCGGAGCATCTGCTGAGCATTGCCGAGATGGAGACCTCCCTGGACATCGACTGGGCCGACATCGTCCCGGTCTCAGTGCCGAAGCGCTTTCAGCTCGATGTCTTGATCGACACCCTGATTGGTCTGCTGCCAGAGGGTCCGCCGCTGTATCCCGATGGCGAGATCACCGATGAGCCAGAGGAAACGCTAGTTGGCGAGCTGATCCGCGAAGCCGCCCTGGAGGATGTGCAGGATGAGCTGCCGCATTCGATCATGGTCGTGGTGGATGAAATGGGACTTCGCGAGGGCCGGCCCGCGGACAAGCCACTGCTCGACATCTATGCCTCCATGATCGTCGAGCGAGATTCCCAGAAGGGCATCATGATCGGTCATCGTGGCAGCCGGTTACGCGAGATTGGCGCAGCAGCACGGCACCAGATCGAAGCCTTGCTCGGCACTCCGGTCTATCTCGATCTTCGGGTGAAGGTGCTCAAGGAGTGGCAGCGCAACCCCAAGCACCTGAACCGACTGGGGTTTTAGATTGTTTCGCGTATTCGGGTAGCAGGCTATTCCGTAGGTTTGCTATGTCATGCGATCATGCCAAAGTAAGACTTTCGCAGGCCTCAGCTCACCGGTGAGTTTTCGCTCGACTGTGAGCTCACGGAGGAGAGGATTCCCCGGCCATGGTCGCTCATCCGCTTGACCCGCTTTCCGCCACAGAGTTTCAGAGCACAGCGGCGATCTTGCGGCGAGACCAGGGCATCACGGACTCTTGGCGTTTCGCTTCGATTGAGCTCAAGGAGCCGGCAAAGGCCGATGTCAAGGCCTGGAGACCGGGCGACGCAGTACCGAGGCGCTCGCTTTCTGTCTTGTTGGACCGCGAGACCAACCAGACGTACGAGGCGGTTGTTGATCTTGTTGGTGATCGGGTTGACTCGTGGACTCACAAGCCGGGAGCCTGTCCCAACTTCACCCTCGACGAGTATCACGACGTCGATCACGCCCTGCACGAGCATCCAGAGGTGCTTGCCCGACTCGCGGCGCGAGGCATCACTGACCCTTCACTGGTGCTCTTCGACGTCTGGACCTACGGCGCGGCGGTGATGCCTGAGCAGTGGCGCGACCGACGGCTCGGCTGGTGCGACCTCTGGATGCGGGAGACACCGCAGGGCAATCCGTATGCGCACATAATTTCCGGTCTCAAGATCATCGTCGACGTCAACACCCTCGAGGTGCTCGAGATCGAAGATCATCATGACTACGGCCTGCCAGAGGTCGATGGCGAATACGATCCGCAGGTACGCGGCACGCAGGAGCGCACGGATCTCAAGCCGCTGGAGATCAGCCAGCCGGAGGGTGTCTCGTTTACGGTCGATGGCAACGAGGTGCGGTGGCAGAACTGGTCAATGCGGCTGGGATTCAACTTCCGTGAAGGTCCGGTGATCTACCAGGTCGCCTTCGACGATCAGGGAACCAAGCGAGACGTCGCATATCGCATGTCGTTTGCCGAGATGGTGGTGCCGTACCGGGATCCGGGCTTCGACCACTACCGGCGAACCGCATTCGACATCGGTGAGTGGGGGCTCGGCTACATGGTCACCTCTCTGGAGTTGGGTTGCGACTGCCTCGGGGAGATCGTCTACGTCGACGCGGTGATGCCTGATACGCGGGGTGAGCCGATCGAGATCCCGCGAGCCGTCTGCCTCCACGAGGAAGACAACGCGGTGCTGTGGAAGCACGTTGACGCTGACCTCGGGGCTCAGGTCCGTCGGATGCGCCGGATGGTCGTCTCAACGCACATCACGGTGGCCAACTACGAATACCTGGTCTATTGGCGCTTCTACCAGGACGGAAACATCGAGTGCGAGGTACGCGCCAGCGGCTTGATGGTGACGACGCCCATGCAGAACGATGGGGACAGCTCTCCGTACGGCACGACGGTTGACACACGGACCTACGCGCCGTTCCACCAGCACTTCATCATCGCCAAACTCGACCTGGACATCGACGGCGAAGAGAACACGGTGGTCGAGGTGGACTCGGTCGCCGCGCCGATCAGCGAGGACAACCCGTACGGGCTAGCGCTGTCCACGCAGGACGACCACCATCGAGTCCGAGAGCCAGTCGGCCAGAGATTACAACTGGGAGACCCAGCGAGTCTGGAAGGTGATCAACCCCAACAAGGTGAACCGGCACGGCAGCAACACCGCCTACAAGCTGGTACCCGGGGCGGCGATCCCATCGTTGCTGGACCCTTCGTCCCCGGTCTACCAGCGAGCGCCGGTCATTGACCACACCCTTTGGGTGACCGCGTACGACGATGATGAGCGGTGGCCGGCCGGTGACTATCCGACCCAGTCGAGCGAGGACACCGGCCTTACTCGCTGGATAACCGAAGATGCGCCGCTGGTAGGAACCGATGTAGTGCTGTGGTACGTCTTCGGGATCCACCACATCACGCGGGTGGAGGACTGGCCGATCATGCCAGTCGACATCATCTCGTTCTGGCTCAAGCCGTTCGGCTTCTTTGACCAGAACCCCTCCCTCGATGCCCCGAGCACGATGTCCAGCACAGGCGGCCATAGCCACCCTGAACATCGCGGGGCGATGATGGGATTTTCGAACCAATAAAGGCTGAAAGGTACGGCCATGGCGGACAAGAAGGTCTTTCTCCAACATCATCAATGGTGAAGAGCGCCCGGCGGCGTCGGGTGACACGTTGGACATCATCAACCCCTCCACCGGCGAGGTGTATGCAACCTCGCCCAACTCGGGCCCAGAAGACATAGACGCTGCCTTTCAGGCAGCGGCCGCCGCGTTCGAGACATATCGATGGACCACGCCGAGCGAGCGCCAGCGTTTCTTGCTACGGCTGGCCGACCTTATCGAGGCCAACGCCGAGGAGCTGGTGCGCATCGAGTCTGAGAACACCGGCAAACCGTACTCACTGACCTTGTCGGACGAGATCGTTCCCATGGTCGACCAGATCCGTTTCTTCGCCGGCGCCGCACGCGTGCTGGAGGGGAGAGCGGCCGGCGGAGTACATGAGAGGCTTCACGTCCTCCATCCGCAGGGAGCCCCGCGGTCCGGTCGGTCAGGTAGCGCCCTGGAACTACCCCATGATGATGGCGGTCTGGAAGTTCGCCCCAGCACTGGCCGCAGGCAACACGGTCGTACTCAAGCCATCGGACGGGACGCCCGCCTCATCGGTGTGGATGGTGAAGAAGATGCAGGAGATCTTCCCCAAGGGCGTGGCGAACCTGGTCTGCGGTGATCGGGATACCGGCGCCGCGTTGGTTTCGCACCCGATCCCGGTGATGGTGTCGATCACCGGCTCCACACGGGCCGGGATTGCCGTGGCGACGGCGGCGGCGGCCGACGTCAAGATCGCCCATCTCGAATTGGGCGGCAAGGCCCCGGTCGTAGTGTTCAACGACGCCGATCTCCCCTCTGCCGTCGAGGGAATCAAGGTGGGCTGGTTACTTCAACGGCGGTCAGGACTGTACTGCGGCGACCCGGGTGATTTGCCAGTCCGGGATCTATGACGAGTTCGTGGCAGAGCTGGCCAAGGCGGCGGCCGCCACGCGGACCGGTTATGACCGAGATGACGAGGACTTGCTCTACGGGCCGATCAACAACGCCAACCAGTTGCGCCATGTCTCGGGGCTTGTGGACCGGGCTGCCGATCATGCCAGGGTTGTGACCGGCGGGAAGCAGATCGGCGATCGCGGATACTTCTACGAGCCAACGGTGGTCGCCGACGTTCAGCAGCGCGACGAGTTGATCACCACCGAGATCTTCGGGCCTGTGATCACGGTGCAGACGTTCAGCGACGAGGACGAGGCAGTGAAGCTCTCCAACGACAGCGAGTACGCGCTGGCTTCCTCGGTCTGGACCTCAAACGCCGGCACCGCTGCCCGGATGTCTGTCCGGCTGGATTTCGGCTGTGTTTGGGTGAACACTCACATCCCACTGGTGGGGGAGATGCCGCACGGCGGCTACAAGCACTCCGGCTATGGCAAGGACCTCTCCGCCTACGCGCTGGAGGAATACACCCGGATCAAGCACGTCATGCAGTACCACGGCTTCGAGGGTTGATCTTTTCGTCCATAACTCACAATTCCAACTCGAGAAGGGTCGACGAGATGGCAGACAAGGGTTTGAAGAGCAATGTCGTCGGTCTCTTCGGCGGCACCATGCTCGGGATTTCATCGGTGGCGCCGGCATATGCGCTGACGGCCACACTCGGCTTACTCGCGGCCGCCGTCGCCGCCAAGACACCGGTGGTGATCATCGCCGGCTTCTTGCCGATGTTCTTCGCCGCGTACGCCTATCGCGAGTTCAACACGGTCATGCCCGACGCGGGCACCTCGTTCACCTGGACGTCCAAGGCGTTCGGTCCTTACATCGGCTTTCTGGGTGGATGGGCGGCGGTGGTCGCGTGCGTCATCGTGCTCTCCAACCTCGCGGGTGTCGCCGTCCAATTCCTCTACCAGTTCATCGGCAGCGCGGCGAACTCGGAGATGATCAGCGGTCTGTGGGAGAACAAGCTGATCAACGTAGTGACGTGTTTTGGCCTTCATTGCGATAGCGACATACGTCGCCTATCGAGGCATCGACACAACCGAGCACGTGCAGATGGTGCTCGTGATCTTTCAGCTGGTCATGCTGCTGGTCTTCTCCGTCCTCGCAATCGCCAAGTCCGGCGGCTCGGAGTTCGGCGAGCCGTTCAGCTGGTCGTGGTTCAGCCCCGCCGGCCTCACCTTATCGGCGTTCATCGCCGGACTGTCAGGGTCGATCTTCGCCTTCTGGGGTTGGGACACCGCGCTGACGGTGAACGAGGAGTCCAAGAACAGCGACACAACTCCCGGTCGGGCGGCATTGCTGTGCGTGCTGTCGATCTTGCTCACCTATCTGCTGGTCGCCGTCGCCACCCAGATGTTTGCCGGGCTCGGAGAAACCGGGATTGGCCTGAGCAATCCAGAGACCTCCGACAATGTCTTCGGCACCCTTGCCATACCGGTCCTTGGCCAACCCCTCGACCTCGCCTTGTACCTTGCGGTGCTCGCGTCCTCGGCCGCAAGTTTGATCACAACTATCCTGCCAACCACGCGAACCTTGCTCGCGATGGGCGCATATAAGGCGATGCCCGCCGCTTTTGCCAAGCTGCATCCCGTTCACAAGACACCGTCGTTCGCCACGGTCACCGCGGGCATCGGAGCCGCGGCCTTCTACACCGTGCTGACCTTCCTCAGCGAGAGCGTGCTGACCGACACCATCTACTCGCTGGGCATCATGATCTGCTTCTACTACGGCCTGACGGCTTTCGGTTGCATCTGGTTCTTCCGCCATACGCTTTTCGATAGCGCGTTCAACTTCGTCTTCAAGTTCCTGTTCCCGCTGCTCGGCGGACTCGGACTGTTCTTCGTCTTCATCATCACCCTGCGAGACAGTGCGAGCCCGGATTATGGCAGCGGCGCGAGTATCGGAGGCGTCGGACTCGTGCTGATCCTCGGCCTCGGGTTGATCTTGCTCGGTGTGGTGGTCATGTTGATCATGCGCGCCCGCCAGCCGGAGTTCTTCCGTGGCGAGACCATCATCCATGAGTCGGCGCACGCCATGCGCCCGCACGAGCATCTGGTGCAATGACTCGCTACGGCGCCCAGTTCGGCCCCGACTTCACGTTCCTCGGCGTGCCGGAATGCGATCTTGACGACGAAAGCAGCTACGCCGATGCAGACGTCGTGATCTTGGGGGCGCCGTTCGACGGCGGCACCTCCTATCGCGCCGGCACCCGCTTCGGTCCGCAGGCCATCCGGATGACCGACTACCTGCCACACGACGGATCGCGGCCTTCACTGGCACTGCGGACCGATGGCCTGGCCGACCTGAAGGTCTACGACGCCGGTGATGTGGAGATGTATTCCGGTGACATCGAGGTTGCTCTCCCGGCGCTCGAGGCTGCGGTGGAGAAAGTGGCTCGAGCCGGGGCGATACCGGTTTCCCTCGGAGGGGACCACTCGATCGCCTACCCGGACGCCAAGGGCTGCGCGAACGTGATTGGTGCGGGCCGGGTGTCGATGATCCATTTCGACGCTCACGCCGACACCGGCGATATCGAGTTCGGCTCGCTCTGGGGTCACGGGCAGCCTATGCGAAGGCTGATCGAGTCAGGTGCCGTACGCGGCGATCGGTTCTTGCAAATCGGGCTGCGCGGCTACTGGCCACCGCCAGAAACCCTGGACTGGATGGCGTGGCAGAACATGCGGTCCTATGAGATGACCGAGATCGTGCAGCGCGGCCTTCGCGAGTGCCTGACCGAGGCGTTCACGATCGCAACCGACGATTGCGACGGGGTGTTCCTGTCGGTCGACATTGATGTCTGCGATCCGGGGCATGCACCGGGCACTGGTACTCCGGAACCGGGAGGTTTGTCCGCGCGCGAACTGCTGGACGCGGTGCGACGGATCTGCCTCGAGCTCCCAGTTTGCGGGATGGATGTCGTTGAAGTCAGTCCGCCGTACGACCACGCCGACATCACGGCCGCGCTGGCCAATCGAGTCGTCTTGGAGGCACTGTGCGCAACTGCCCGCAAACGCAAGGATCTGCGGGACGGGACGACATGGGACCCACTGCTCCCGTTGCTCAGTGAGCGAGCGGCGCCGGTTCCCGAGGGAACCATTCCGAGCCACCACCACACTCACCTCGGTCACGATCAGGAGAAGTGAGGACGACCATGAGCGAGACCTCGCAATCGGACGCTGACACCGACCTCGGCTCGCTCGGGGCGTCGCGGGCTCCGGAGGTCACGGTGGGCACCGACGCCGCATATGCGGCGCCGGCTGCTCATGGCTTGGGTCGGCCGTTGCGGAACATCTCTGAGGTGCGGCATTTCTTCCGCACCAACGAGGTGCCGATCTATTTCATCGGCGCAACCCCGTTCAACCTCTTGGGGCTGGACCGCTGGATCCGGAACTTCTCCTATGTCACCTACTACGACGGTTGGGATGGCGCGCACCCGCGAGTGTTCACCCCTAAGCACAAGCCCTATATCGAATTCGAGTCGGGCGAGGAGATCAACAACTGGCTGCTCGTCAATCCCGAGGTGCGGGCCCATATGTCCCGGCCAGCGCCGCGAGGTCAGCGACCGAAGGTCGCGATGGTCTTTTTCGACGCCGAGACCGAGCGGATCTGCGACGAGCTCGGTTACGACCTGATCCTCCCTTCAGCTGAGCTCCGCGAGCACTTGGACTCCAAGCTCGTGACGACCCGACTGGGCAACGACGTCGGCGCAGCAAGCGTGCCCAATGTCATGGTGACGGTCGATGAGTATGACGAGTTGGTCGGTGCTGCGACAGATGCCGGCCTCGGCACCGATCTTGTCGTCCAAACCGCGTACGGCGACTCGGGAAAGACCACCTTCTTCATTGACGATGAGACCGGCTGGAAGCGGCACCGCCGCGACATCATCGGCAACGAGGTCAAGGTGATGAAGCGGATCAACAACCGCCCGGTCGCGGTCGAGGCGGTCCTCACCCGCAACGGCACCGTCGTCGGCCCGTTCATGTCGGAGTTGACCGGACACCGACAGCTCACTCCGTACCGCGGTGGCTGGTGCGGCAACGAGATGTTCCCAGAAGTCCTCGATGAGGACCTTCGGCGGAAGGCCGGGGACCTCGTCGGGCGGCTCGGTGATCGTCTTGGTGCGGAGGGCTATCGAGGGTTCTTCGAGGTCGACGTGCTGGTCGATACCGACACCGACGAGGTCTACCTCGGAGAGCTCAATCCCCGGATCAGCGGCGCTTCTTCCATCACCAACGTCACCGCCGGCGCGTATGCCGACATCCCGCTCTTCGCCTTTCACCTTTTGGAGTACTTCGACGTCGACTTCGAGCTCGACATCGAAGAGATCAACGCGCGGTGGCGGGAGCTGGCGGCTGCGGACCTGTGGAGCCAGATGGTCATCAAGGAGACCTCGCCCATCGTGCAGTTGATCACCTCTGCCGCGCCCACCGGCCAGTACTCCTACAACGCTTCTGGAGCGCTGGTCTATCGGCGGGCTGCACTGGACTGGCATCAGCTCCAGAACGAGTCCGAGGCGTTCTTCCTGCGAATCTACGGGGCTGGGGACTACCGCTGGAAGGGTGCAGACCTAGGGGTCGTAGTCACCAAGGGACGCTTGCAACGCCGAGCGGGCGATGGGACGGATACGCTGACCATCCGTGCAAAACATCTCATTGATTCGATCCGCGAGCAGTACACCGGGCAGCCGCTGGCCGGCGCCGAGGCAAGCGCCGCGCCAGTGGCGAGGGCAGCCTCAATGGCAAAGTGAGTGACGCGGCGTGATCGGCTCAACCGCGAGCCGTCCGCCTTTCCCTGTCACGCTGGACAACTGGCAAACAGCGGAGCAGGTCGGCTGGACGTTCTGCCATATCGCGGAGATTTTCCCGACCGCTACAATCTCGCGCGGTTCTGAGCGGGCAGTTCCGCTCCCTAGGCGTATCACGCCGCTGGTCGACTTGAGCTGCCGAGATGCGGATGGAGAATCGACGACGGTCGGCGCGATCATGAAGGCCACCGAGACCGATGGGTGGATGGTGGTGCACGACGGCAAGCTCGTCGCCGAGCAGTACGCAGGCGCAATGGAGCCGGACACATTGCATCTGCTCATGTCGGTCAGCAAGTCGATCGTCGGCATCCTCGTTGGTGCGCTGGCCGGACAGGGCGTACTCAGTGTTGAGGAGCAGGTCACCACGTACGTGCCGGAGCTCGAGCACAGCGGCTACCGCGGGGCTACGGTGCGTCAGCTGCTGGATATGCGTTCTGGCATTGCTTTTTCCGAGGATTACCTGGACCCCGACGCCGAGGTCCGGGTGCTCGAGCAGGCAGTCGGCTGGGCACCCCGTCGCTCACCCGATGTGCCGAGGACGCTTCGTGGGTTTCTGCTGACACTCCGCCAGGACAGCCCGCACGGCGGCCCGTTCAACTACCGCAGCTGCGAGACCGACGTTTTGGGCTGGGTATGTGAGGCTGCAGCCGGGCAACGCTTCCCCAAGCTGGCGAGCGAGCTGATCTGGTCGCGGCTCGGGGCCGACTTCGACGCCAACATCGGAGTTGACTCTGAGGGCACTGGAATGTTCGATGGCAGCATCTCCGCCGCCCTGTGTGATCTTGCTCGCTTCGGGATCATGATCGCTCAAGAGGGAACGTCGTTGAGCAACCACCAGGTCGTTCCCGCAGCCTGGATCGCGGACAGTTTTGCCGGCGGGCCGGACTCTCGTGAGGCCTTCGCGTCCAGCCCGAGTGACACTCGGATGCCCGGTGGCATGTACCGCAATCAGTTCTGGTTCCCGTGGCCGGACCGACGAGTACTGCTCTGCCTTGGCATCCACGGACAGATGATCTACGTGGACCGGGCGACCAGTCTGGTGGCGGTGAAGGTCTCGAGCTGGCCGACCCCACAAGATCCCTGGAAGCTCTTCTCAACACTGGCCGCCTTTGACGCGATCAACGCTGAACTAGCCCGGCACTCCCCATGAAGCACCCGACTTTCACACTGAGAGTCGGGATGCGTGGATACCCACGACCGATCATGTGACGATAGCGCCGGAGGTGGACGTGAGCGACGGAAAGAGCCCTATCGCGAAGCTGTTCGGATCCCGCAAGCTCAAGGGAATCTCGGACATCCGAACATTCTTCAGGACGAATGAGCAGCCGATCTTCTTCATCGGTCCAACGGCGTTCAACCTGCTCGGCATCGACCGGTGGGTGCGCAACTTCGGCTACATCGTCTACTACGACTCCTGGGACTCCGGACATCCTCGGGTGTTCACACCCGCTAACAAGCCATACGTTGAATTCGGAAGCAGCGAGGAGATCAACAACTACCTGCTGCGAGATCGCGAAGTGCAGGACTTCATGGAATCGAGATCACCATCGGGCCTCCGTCCGATGGTCGCGATGGTCTTCTTCGACGAAGAAACCGAGGAGATCTGCAGGGAGCTCGATTACAAATTGATCTTGCCCTCGGATGAGCTGCGCCGTCGCCTCGATTCCAAGATCGTCACCACGAGGCTCGGGGAGGAGGCGGGGGCACCATCGGTGCCCAACGTGCTGGGTCGCGCGGACAACTACAGCGAGCTGAGCGAACTCGCCAGCGAGGCTGGGCTCGGACTGGACCTGGTAGTCCAGACGCCTTATGGAGATTCCGGCAAGACAACCTTCTTCATCACTTCTGAGGCCGAGTGGGATCGCGACAGCGAGAACATCATCGGTGAAGAGCTGAAGATCATGAAGCGGATCAACAACCACGCGGCGGCAGTTGAGGCGGTGAACACCAGGCACGGCACCGTCGTGGGTCCGTTCATGACCGACCTGACCGGCTACCCCGAGCTGACCCCCTATCGCGGCGGTTGGTGCGGCAATGACCTGTTCCCCGAAGCTCTTTCAGAAGGACACCGGGCGACAGCGATCAGCCATGTACGGCGGCTTGGCGACCGACTCCGCAAGGAGGGCTACAAGGGCTTCTTCGAGGTCGACGTACTTGTTGATCTTGATTCTGGAGAGGTCTACCTGGGCGAGTTGAATCCGCGTATCTCCGGCGCGTCCTCGATGACGAACGTCACCGCAGGCGCGTATGCCGATATCCCGCTGTTCCTCTTCCACCTGCTCGAGTTCATGGGAGTGGACTACACCGTGGACGTCGACGAGATCAACGAGCGATGGCGCGAGCTTGCGGCTGTCGACGTCTGGGCGCAGCTGATCATGAAGGAGCCGAACGACTCTGTGGAGCGTATCCTCGCCGCACCCCGCACCGGCACTTACCGACTCGACGAGGATGGCAATTTGAGCTTCGTACGTGTCAGCAACGACTGGCATGAGGTAACCCACGAAGACGAATGCTTCTTCATGCGCGTCTACGGAGCAGGTGACTATCGGTTCAAGGGCGCCGACCTGGGGATCCTCGTCACCAAGGGTCGAATGCAGACCTCGGAGGGCCTCACCCGACGTTGCCGCAGTTACATCGAGGGCATCCGCTCGATGTATACGAGCGAAGCAGTGCCAGAGCCGCCGACCGTCGCGCGCCATCGGCTACGTCAAGTGAATGACATCGACGAATTCAACGCGTACGCAAGAGGGCGTTCCCCGTCCACTTTGCCTGAAGGTCAACTGTGCCCGCGCTCGCGGCCCTCGACGATTCCGATAGGGCCGTGGACGCTCCTGACATCGCCGGCTAACCCAGCAAGGTGACGTCCTGCGGCGACGAATGCCCGGATGGTGTCGATCAATGCCGTGGAGTCTTGGGCGGTGGGCCATGAGGACATCTTCACCGAGACTGTGCGCGTCGCCCGGTCGATCAGCACCATCTGGCCGTGAATGCCGAGGCACAGCTGGAGGTCTCCCAGCGGTCCGGGAACGAACCAGAACTGGTTGCGATACCAGCCGCCGGTGAGGATCGCCTCCGAGTCCGACGCCGCGAAGGCACCTCTGATGTCCGGATCGAGCATGCGGGCCTCGCGTAGCCACGGTTCCGGAACAATCGAGGTGTCGTACGCAAAACCGTCTTCCAAGACCAATTGACCGAATCTGGCTATGTCGCGTGCTCGAGCCGACATGCCGCCATCATGGATGGCCGTGCCCACGCAGTCGCAGGTGATCTCGGCGTCGAACTCCGCGCCCATCGGTTGCCAGATCAACAGTGAGATGAGATCGGCCATGCGTGCACCCGCAGCGCGCTCACACACCCAGCCGAGCATGTCGGTGTCGGCGGATCGGTACACGAACGGTCCACCGTGATCGTTTTCACTGCCTAGTTTGGTGAGGTAGAAATACATCCCGAGTGCATCGTCCTGGTCCTCGCCGGGCCGCCAGCCCATGTATCGCTCCATCACCCGGACCTCGGCGTCACTGTTGGTGTACTCCTCCCGGAATCTCACCCCAGTACGCATGTTCAGCAGGTGACGGACGGTTGCACCGTCATATCCCGACCCGACGATCTCGGGGACGTAGCTGCTGGCCAGCTTGTCCGGGTCGAGCAGGCCTTGTTCGACCAAGATGCCTGCGATGCAGCCGACCACAGACTTTGTCACCGACATCAGGAGATGGGAGGTCTCCTTGGTCATTCCGTTGAAGTACTTTTCGAAGACGATCTCACCGTCATGCAGCACCACAACGGCATCTGTCCAGGTGTCCGCAATCACCGCCGCGAAGGGCGATGTGTGCCCGGCGAGCCGGTGCACGGTGACGTCGTCCAATACTGGCGAGACGGCACGGTGCGGCAAGGCACTCCAAGGACCATGCCCCCGAGAGATCCGTTGGGTCGGTATCAGCTCGCGCAGGTGTTGAAACGACCACCGGTTGTACGGCGGGTCCTGCCAGTTGGCCAACGTGGCCCGCGACTCCGCGGGCGGTGGGAAACCGGACATCAATGGCTCGCGCACCATGCCGGGACCCTACCTCCGACCTGGTTTCCGAATGACGAAATGACGCGGGTCGGTTCAAACTCCTTCGCGGGGGAGGAGCGGAAATCGCATGAGAGGACCGGAAATCGCGTCAGATGATCGGCTGCGACCGCCGGAGAGGCTGAGTCACACCAGACCCATGCGCTCGGCACGGCTCGCGGCAGACTGTGTCGGAGGCAATGAGGGAGTGTGATGGCGTGGCGCTGCCGACGGTGGCGAGCTTGTGCCGGACATTGGGTGAGCATCTGCACCCGGTCGACGGATTCGTGGTCCCCGAGACCCCGGTCACCGCTGTGCACATCTCTGAGCTCGTCGACCCGACGTCGTATGTCTCGGGCGGTGAGCTGCTGCTGACCACTGGTTTGATCCTTCCGACCAGCAGCGTCGGGTGGGAGGGATACGTTTCGCGGCTCAAGCGCATCGGGATCGCCGCGCTTGGTATCGGCCTTGGGCCGCGCTACTCCGAACCTCCAGAGGCGCTGGTAGGGGCGTGCAAGGCCTCCGGGCCTCACGCTGCTCGTTGTCCCGGATCCAACACCCTTCCTGACGATCACCAAGGCCTACTGGGGGGCGCGAGCGCGCTTCTCAGAGCAGCATCTTCAAGATGAGGTCGCGATGCACCGGGCGCTGATCGACGCAGCTGCCTCGCCTGATCCGCCGGCCGAGGTGCTTCGACGCTTGGCGAGGGGGGTGGACGGGTGGGCTGCCAGTCTCACGTCGACCGGCGAGGTCGATCAGATTCATCCCGCCGGCTGGGTCGAGGAGGCGGAGGCACTTCAGTCAGAGGTGGAGCGTCTGGAGGTCGCCGGGATCCACTCGGCCGCGTCGTTCGTCGCGCGCGGTCGGTACGTCGTGATCTTTCCGCTGTCGGTCGAGGAGACCGTGGTGGGCTACTTGGCCGTCGGTACGCCGGGGCGACTGTCCGCGACGCACCGCCGGGTTGTGCTCACTGCAGTGGCTCTGCTGAGCATCGACTCGATCCGCTGGCAACGCACGGCATCTGCGCGTGAGGCGACGGCCCGCTGTCTGGCGAGTCTGGTGGACCTTGGGCACGTCGAGGCGGCCCGCCAGCTGGCTGCGGCGCAGGGCATGCCAATGCTCCCCCGTGAAGGCCGCGTCCTTCTTGTGCGCGCACGCGATAGCGAGAAGATAGTCCGGGTGATCGAGTCCTGGTCGGCAGACGTGCTGGCCGTGGCCATAACGCGCGCCGAGTCGTGGTACCTGCTTCCCTCAGGGCACCCGCGACTGCCAGACCTGTGTCGGTCGCTATCAAAAGCAGACCCGATGGCGTCGGCGGTCGTCTCCGAGCTCGTCCGACTGGAGGATGTTGGGACCACACGGTCCCGGTTGGGGGACCGGTTGCGCGGACTGTCTCGGGGAGAGCTTGAGCTTGACGAGTTTCCACTCGGGGACGCCCGACTGATCGTTGCAAGGCTTGACGACTTCCTCGAAAAGCAGAGCAAGGACGTCATCGCAGCGGTGGGCGCATACCTGCGCCACAGAGGGCAGTGGGCACAGGCTTCGCGTGACTTGGGCGTGCACCGCAACACATTGCGTTACCGCCTCTCACGAGCCCGCGAGGCGCTCGATGTCGACATCGACGATCCAGACACCGCCGCCCGGCTGTGGCTTCTCATGCGTGAACGCGGAGCGGCCTAGCACAGCCTCGTAAACTACGCCCATTCCGGCGGATGGCTCGCTGGTCGGAATGCACAAGCGCCGCTGGTTTATGTGCGGATCGCACCAAGACTTGCGCATTGATTCTTCTTAACGTGGCGACAGCCCACCAGAGGAGGAATCACATGTCGCAGCCAGAGCAGCGTCGCATCCTGGCCACCAGCATCCCAGGCCCCAAGTCGCAGAAGCTGCAGGTGCAGCGCGCGGCGGAACTCTCCAGCGGTGTGGGCGTCACCATGCCTGTCTTCATCGAGCGAGCTGGTGGCGGCATCCTGGTCGATGTCGACGGCAATCACATCATCGACTTCGCGTCTGGAATCGCTGTGACAAGCGTCGGTGCGTCCGACCACGCCGTGGTCAAGCGTATTGCGGAACAGGCTGAGCGCTTCACTCACACGTGCTTCCTGGTCACGGAGTACGAAGGAGCAGTCGACGTGGCCGCCGCGCTCAACCGGTTGACCCCAGGCGACCACCCAAAGCGGACGGCATTGTTCACGACTGGCGCGGAGGCAGTCGAGAATGCGATCAAGATCGCTCGTGCAGCGACCCGTCGCCCGGCGGTGATCGTGCTCGGGCACGCCTATCACGGACGCACGCTGCTCACGATGACCATGACGGCGAAGAACGTGCCCTACAAGGAGGGTTTCGGTCCATTCGCTCCGGAGGTCTACCGGGTTCCGTCACCGTATCCCTACCGATGGCCGAGTGGCCCCGAGAACTGCGCGGAAGAGGCAATGGCGGCCCTACGCGACACGGTGATGACCGAGGTCGGCGCCAGCAACGTCGCCGCGATCATTGCGGAGCCGATCCAGGGCGAGGGCGGCTTCATCGTGCCGCCGGCGGGCTACTTGAAGGCCGTCCAGGAGTTCGCGCACGAGCACAGCATCGTGTTCATCGCTGATGAGATTCAGACCGGCCTCGGACGCACCGGGGCGATGTTCGCCTGTGAACACGACGGGGTGGTGCCCGATCTGATCACCACCGCCAAGGCGTTGGGCGGCGGCATGCCGCTTTCCGCTGTCACGGGACGCGCTCAACTCATGGACGCGGTTCCTGCCGGAGGCCTCGGCGGCACCTATGCCGGCAACCCAGTCGCCTGCGCCGCGGCGCTCGGTGCTCTGGAAACCATTGAGCGCGAGCAGTTGGTGCGCAAGGCGCAGCAGATCGAGGCTGCGGTGATGCGGCGGCTTGGCGCCTTGACGGGCGCTGACTCTGTTGTCGGAGAGGTTCGGGGGCGCGGCGCCATGCTGGCTGTTGAGTTCGTCCAGCCCGGGACTCGCGAGCCCGCTCCTGATACGGCCCGCCAGGTTGCGTCGCAATGCCACAGCGAGGGTGTCCTCGTACTGGTCTGCGGCACGTACGGCAATGTCGTTCGGCTCCTGCCGCCCCTCGTCATCAGCCACGAACTGCTCTCGGATGGCCTTGATGTGCTCGAACGCGCCATCAAGGAGGCGTCGTGACCATTACGTCATACAATCCGCGGACGGGCCAGGCGAACGGCACTGTCAGGGAGATGTTTCCCGACGAGGTCCGAGTTGTCGTCGAGCGAGCGTCGGACGCCAGCTCGGCCGTGGCGGCAGCAAGCCCACGGCAGCGGCGCGGCTGGCTGCACGCGGTCGCTGCGGCCCTCGTGGCGAACACTGCGGAACTGGTCGAACTGGCCGAGGTGGAGACCGCGCTGGGTTACGCGCGCCTCACCTCCGAGGTGTCGCGCGCGGCCGGTCAGCTCCGCTTCTACGGCGACGTGGCGGCCGAGGGCTCATACCTCGCTGCCACGATCGACCGCCCAACCGGCACCACGCCCGGCCTGGCGCGGGTCAACCAGCCGCTCGGCCCTGTCGCCGTGTTCGGCGCAAGTAATTTTCCTTTTGCCTTCGGTGTGCTTGGCAACGACTTCGCCTCCGCGCTCGCAGCCGGGTGCCCAGTGGTGGCCAAGGGCCACCCGGCGCACCCGCTACTGAGCGACCGGCTGGCACGACTCGCGCGGACAGCACTGGTCGACGCCGGACCCCGATGGCAGTCTCGAAATGGTGGTCGGTTACGACGCCGGCGTCACCCTCATCCGCGACGAAGGCGTCGCCGCCCTGGCTTTCACCGGCTCACAGGCAGCCGGCCTCGCGCTGTGGCGCATAGCGAACGAGCGGCAAACGGTCATTCCGACATACGCCGAAATGTCGACAGTGAATCCCGTCGTGGTCACCAGGGCGGCGGCGGCCACCCGGATGGAGGAGATCGCAGAGGGGTTTGTGGGCTCCTTCACGCTTGGCTCTGGACAGTTCTGCACCAAGCCCGGTCTGGTGTTCGCTCCAGCGGGAGCAGCGGCAGCCGAGGCCATCGGCAAGGCTCTACGGCAGGCCCCGCCGAGCCAGTCATGCTGACCGAAGCAATCGCACGATCGGCAGCCGAGGGGCTCGAGGAGTTGCGGTTCGCCGGTGCACACGTCCTTGAGCTCGTCGAGGCGTCCGTTGCAGGCTGGTGCGCGCCGGCTGCGGTTCTCGAGGCGCCGATCGATGCTCTGCAGAACGGCAGCAGGCTGCTCGAGGAGTGCTTCGGTGCCGTTGCCGTCATCGTCGAGTACGCCGACGTCGCCGAGCTCGCCGCTGCAGTCGATCGCCTTCAGGGCTCCCTCGCCGCCAGTGTCTTCACAGCTGATGGGGACGACACGGATGCTGCGGCCTGCCTGGCGTTGCTATCGCCGAAGGTGGGCCGGTTGTGCGCCAACGACTGGCCGACCGGTGTCGCTTACAGCTGGGCACAGCAACATGGCGGTCCGTGGCCGTCGACCTCGGCCCCATCTGCCACATCGGTGGGTGCTGCCGCCCTGGACCGGTTCGTACGGCCGGTGACCTATCAATCGCTGAGGGACGAGTGGCTGCCTCCGGCGCTGCAGGCGGCAAACCCCTGGGGCCTTCCCCGTCGGGTCAACGGCATGCTTCAACCGCTTGGGGCGACGCCATGAGCCTGCCCCTGGAAGGTCTGCTGGTCGCCGACTTCAGCCAGGTCCTGGCAGGGCCACTGGCCGCGACGATGCTCGCCGACCTCGGCGCACTCGTCATCAAGGTCGAGCGCCCACGGGTCGGTGACGATACCCGGCGATGGGGGCCTCCGTGGACGGACAACTCGAGCTCATACTTCGAGGCAGCCAATCGAAGCAAGAAGTCGATCGAGCTCGACTTGTCCGATCCGAAAGATCGGCAGCTGGCGCGGGAGCTGGCACGGCGGGCGGACGTGCTGCTGGAGAACTACCGTGAGGGCAGCCTGGCGCGCAAGGGCCTGGGTTATGAGCAGGTCGCAGCCGAGAACCCTCGCATCGTGTACGCCTCCATCACCGGGTTCGGCAGTCGAGGCGGAAAAGACCTGCCCGGGTACGACTTCCTCGTCCAAGCGGTTGGCGGCTTGATGAGCATCACCGGAACTCCTGGGGAGCCGATGAAAACCGGCGTCGCGGTGGTGGATGTACTCACGGCGAAGGATGCGGTGATCGGCATCCTGGCGGCGCTGCGAGCCCGAGAGCCCGACGGAACCGGGCAACGGGTCGAGGTCAACCTGTTGTCCAGCCTCCTCGGGTCGCTGGCGAACCAGGCCTCCGCCTACCTGACGACCGCAATCACACCGGCGAGCATGGGCAACCGGCACCCGTCCATCGCTCCTTACGAAACTCTGGCAGCCAGTGACGGCCATCTCGCCATTTGTTGTGGCAATGACGGACAGTTCCGGAAACTGACCGTAGTGCTGGGCATCCCGGGCGCTGCCGACGACATGCGGTTCGCCAGCAATGGCGCCCGGGTGGCGCACAGGGACGACCTCGTGCAGGTGCTCGAGGCGGCACTCGCGGTCGACACTGTCGATTCGTGGACCACACGGCTGGCCTCCGTGGGCGTGCCCGCTGGACAGGTCGGCTCCATCGCGGACGCCTTTGATCTGGCCGCGCGCCTCGGGCTGGAGCCCATTGTGTCTGTCGGCTCGGAGGCCCCACCCCAAACCCGCAACCCCATCACGCTGAGCAGGACGCCACTGACCCGGTACCTGGCTCCGCCGAGACTCGGCGAGCACAACCACGACATCCGCCGTTGGCTGACAGAGGAGACCCACCGATGATGCCCCCACCACTCTCCACGCTGGCCGCGTTCGATGCCGTAAGCGCCGAATTGGCACCCTAGCCGCGAGTGTCCGGGAACCGCGGCCGCGCCGGAGGAGATGCGCCGTACCGACGAGAAGAGAGCGGAGGCGGTCCTTCCTCTGCGGGCGACGACGGCGGCGGTAACCCAGCGAGCATCACGCGAGCTCGAGCGAGCAGTCAAGTACAGCGCGATTGCCGGACGACTCAGAATCTAAAGGCGTAGCTCGTACATGTTGAAGATTCGCGACAGCCGGTAGCCGAGCGCTTCGTTCACATTGATCATGAACGTGTTGTCGGCGTTGTTCCACGTTTGAATGATCTTCAGTTGCGGTTCCACCTCGGCCAGCCAGTGCATCATGTCGATCTTGAGTAGGAGACCGAGCCGGTGGCCGCGGTGCTGGCGTGCGACTGCGGTGTCACCCTGGCCGCCGACCTCGGACCGCAACGGGTGAGTGGCTACAACCGTGTGTCCGCCGACCTCACCGGTTTGGCGATGCCTCGCGATCACTCGATAGGCGCGTTCCCCACGGCCCATCAGGGCTGTTTCGAAGTCACGAAGCCGCTGCAGATCAAACTTCTCGTCTTCGTACGTCAGATCGCCCATCGGCGCATCGTTGATCGCCGCGGTGACCTCGAGCAGCTCCCCGAGGATCTCATCGGCAATCGGCGGTCGCAGCCGTTCAAGACGGTAGTCGGACGCTGCGGTCTGGGCAGCGGTCCATAGTCGCTGCACCTCGGTTTGATCAACGTCGGCGAGCACCTGGCGGCGACGGGCATCGTGACTGGCGTAGCTGAAGCCGAACCTCTCGACGAACCTCCGGGCCCCCTGATCGTCTTCACCCGTCCCCACCCAGATCGTGTTGCGGCCGGCTTCGCGTGCGCGCTGCATCGCCTCGTTCATGATCGCCGAACCATGGCCACGGCGACGATGATCGGGATGAACCACGATGTGGGCCCACATGAGATGCAAGTTGTCGCGGGTCGGCATGTCCAGCGCAAGTGCGCCGACAGGGTCGGCAGCGTCCGCAGGTGTGTAGAGATAGCGCTCCTCCGGCTCGAGGTCCCAGCCGTAACGGAGGTCACCTGCCAGGATTTCCGGGATGGGCGGAAAGTCGTCGGGGTCGTCAACCCGACGCGCCGCCTCCTCGATCATGGCGACCGAGGTGACCTGGGCCATGTCGTCAGGCTTGACGCGTTCGAAGGGCATTGAACCAGAGTGCCGTACTCGGTTCCCCTGCCGCCATGCAATTTTTTTGGAGCTGCTCGCGCAATGCCGTGTTTGATTGCTCCGCTCGCTTCGCTCGCTCCGCGCGGATCGCGCCTTGGAGCCCGCCTACTTCGTCGTCGCTCGCAGACGATAAGGCGTGTCTGCTCGTTCCTCCTCACCGCGGCGGGGCGCGATGCCGTGTTTGATTGCTCCGCTCGCTTCGCTCGCTCCGCGCGGATCGCGCCTTGGAGCCCGCCTACTTCGTCGTCGCTCGCAGACGATAAGGCGTGTCTGCTCGTTCCTCCTCACCCGCGGCGGGGCGCGATGCCGTGTTTGATTGCTCCGCTCGCTTCGCTCGCTCCGCGCGGATCGCGCCTTGGAGCCCGCCTACTTCGTCGTCGCTCGCAGACGATAAGGCGTGTCTGCTCGTTCCTCCTCACCGCGGCGGGGCGCGATCCGACGCTGCAGCTCGACCACATTCGAGACGACGCTTGGCGGTCGCATGATCTGGGGTGTTACAGTGACGCCGTGGCTGGCATTGAGCGCCGTTGGGCGCTGCTCCTCCTCCGCTGCCGCAGCGAGGCCCTCTAGGGCCGGCATCCTCGCTGCGGAGTCTGACGCGCTTCCGGTCCGCTCCCCATCTAGCAGCGAGGAATCATGTCAGACACCACTACGCCCAGCCCCTCGGTAGGTGCAACGGCATCGTTCGGTACCAAGGTCCAATCCGTGCCGGTTCAGCAGCCCAGCCCGATGCCTTTCCACCGCTATCGGCCGTTCACGCCTATCGATCTTCCTGACCGGACGTGGCCGTCGAGTGTGATCACCAAAGCGCCACGATGGCTGTCAACCGACCTTCGTGATGGCAACCAGGCGCTGATCGACCCGATGACGCCGGCCCGCAAACACAAGATGTTCGATCTGCTGGTGGAAATGGGCTACAAGGAGATCGAGATCGGATTTCCCTCCGCCAGCCAAGTCGACTTCGACTTCGTCCGGCAGCTCATTGAGCAGGACAAAATCCCGGACGATGTGGTCGTCTCGGTGCTGACCCAGGCACGTGAAGATCTCATCGAGCGCACGGCAGAGTCCATAGTCGGTGCCAAGACGGCAACCATCCACATGTACAACGCCACTGCACCACTGTTCCGCCGCGTGGTCTTCCATGTGGACAAGGCAGAATGCATCGCTCTCGCGACGCGCGGCACCGAGCTGGTGATGAAGTACGCCGAGCAGCATCTGGGCGACGTGGAGTTCGGCTACGAGTACTCGCCGGAGATCTTTACCGGCACCGAGATGGAGTTTGCGGTCGAGGTCTGCAATGCGGTGATGGATGTCTGGCAGCCGTCGGACGGTCGCGAGATCATCTTGAACTTGCCGGCGACCGTTGAGATGGCGACGCCGAATGTCTACGCCGATCAGATCGAGTGGTTCAGCCGGCATGTGCGTAACCGGAAGCATGTCGCAATCTCGCTGCACCCGCACAATGACCGTGGCACGGCGACCGCAGCGACAGAACTGGCCATGATGGCCGGGGCCGACCGGGTCGAGGGCTGCCTGTTCGGCCACGGCGAACGCACCGGCAACGTGGACTTGGTCACCTTGGGTATGAACCTGTTCTCACAAGGAATAGATCCCAAGATCGACTTCTCACACATCGACGAGATCCGTCGGACCGTTGAGTACTGCACCAATCTGCCGGTCCACCCGCGCCACCCTTACGCGGGCGATCTGGTCTACACCGCGTTTTCCGGCAGCCACCAAGACGCGATCAAGAAAGGTCTGGAGGACCTGGAGAAGCGGGCGCAGGAGCAGGGCATCGGCGTCCGCGAGATCGCCTGGCAGGCACCGTACCTGCCGATTGACCCTTTCGATGTCGGCCGCACGTACGAGGCGGTCATCCGAGTGAACTCCCAGTCCGGCAAGGGCGGGGTCGCCTACATCATGAAGTCCGAACACAATCTGGACCTGCCGCGCCGGTTGCAGATCGAGTTCTCGAAGGCAGTACAGGCGCACACGGACGCGGGTGGCGGTGAGGTGAGCGCGAGCCGGCTGTGGGAGATCTTCCAGTTCGAGTATCTCGAGCCGAACACGCCGTTGCGCTTGGTGAGCGTCGCGACGACCTCGGCGGCGAACGGGCAAACCTCGCTCACCGCGCACATCGTGTCCAGCGGCTCGATACAGACGATCGCTGGCGAAGGCAACGGACCCGTCTCAGCGTTCGTCGACGCTATCTCCACCCTCGGCCACCGGGTACGGGTGCTCGATTACACCGAGCATGCCCTGTCTGCGGGTGGCGACGCGCGCGCAGCAGCGTATGTGGAATGCGAGGTCGGCGAGGGCGAGAACAGTGTGGTCGTGTGGGGAGTGGGAATGGACGCAAACATCGTCAATGCCTCACTCAAAGCTGTGATCTCGGCTATCAACCGAGTCAGCTGAGGATCCACTTCCCACAACTAAGTGATGGAGATTCCCGCCCTACCTACCCGAGGGCGGGAATCTTCATTATCGGAAGCCGTTGGCCGCGGTCCGAGCCGGAGCTGTTGGAGAGTAGATCCATGCCCGGAAGAACGGTCCAAGATCAACTGTGGTGTGCGCCTGCGCCGCCGCCATCCATTCCTCGAGGGTGCGACTTCCAGGATCTTGAGCCCAGTCCCTGGCCAGCTTGAAGAATGCCTGATCGCCGATCACGTTGCGTAAGGCCTGCAGCGCCATCGGACCGCGCGCGTAGACCGCATCGAAGAGGTGGTTCCTGCCAGGGTCGATCATGGTGATCTTCCAGAAGGCATCGTCAGCCTTGAGACGGTCGTATGCGCGATTCAACGAGTCATTGGCCTTACGACCACCAGTCAGTTCGGCGGCGCCCCACTGGGCCCAAGAGGCGTAACCCTCCGTCGTAAAGATGTCGTTCCATTGCCGCACGGTCACGTTGTCGCCGAACCACATGTGGGCCAGCTCGTGGTCGAGCAGCCCTGGCTCGAAGTTGCGGTTCGAGATCGATCTCGCCTCATAGACCGGGCGGGTCTGGGTCTCCAGCCCACCGAACCACAGCCGGTGCGCCGGGACGACGCCGCCCAGCTCGGTAAAGGGGTAGGGGCCGAACATCCGTTCCAGCGTCCGAATGCGCTCACCCGTGGTCATCAGCGCAGCCAGGACCACCTTCCGCTGTTCGGGTGGGAGCTTCTCAGACACCGCGTAGACGTAGGGCAGGCCACGGTCGATGCCCTGCTTCAGTTCGTAATGGCCGATGGTCATGAAGTTGAGGTAGGTCGCCATCGGCTGCCGCGCGATCCAATGCCAGGTATCGAAGTCCTTCTCGTTGCCCGAGTCGGCTGACTCGAGCCGGCCTACGCTGATGGCCTGCATCCCTGCGGGCACCCGGATCGAGACGTCCATCAGGGCTGGATCCGACGGGTGGTCATTGGCCGGATACCACCACGCGGAGCTCTCTGGTTCCCCCGCGATGGTCCACTCACCGTCGTCGGCCAACCATGGCTGCACGTCGCCTTGCTTGTAATCCCCAGGCTTGCCCGAGTAGCCGACATCGACCTGGAAGGTGCTGCCGGCTGCGATCGGCTGCGCGGGCTTGACGTAAACGTCGGAGAAGCCTCGTGCGATGGCCTCCGCAGGCACACCATTGATGCTGACTTTGTTGGTGTGCAGGACGAGGTCGAAATAGAACGAATTGAGCTGTTGGGTGGCCCGGGCGCTGATGATCGTCGTACCCGTCAAGGTCTGGCTCCCGGGATCCCAGTTGATCATGATCTGGTACTTGGTTACGTCATAGCCGCTGTTGCCGGCCTGCGGGTAGTAAGGATCGCCAAGGCCCGGCTTCCCGTCTGTGGCGTTGGGATCCAGCGAGGGAGGAGTGGTTGCGCTGCCGGGAACTTGTCGCAGCCGGGCGACCGTCCAGGCGACGCCGAGCGGCGCCGCCATGACAGCCAGCAAGATCACCGGCATGATCACTGCGAGGACGTACGCGACCCGATGTGGTCGCTGCAGCATCGGCTGCGGCGGCGGAGGGGGTGGTGGCGCAGTGATGAACGGTTGTGACTCGTGCGGCGGAGCCCACCGCGGGTCAACGCTCGACATGCGCTAGAGATCTGAGGTTTCGGTCCAGGTGCCAGGCTACGAAGGCGGCGGTGATCCCACTCGCCTCGCGTGCCACATGATCAGCCACCTGCCGCGTATCACGCCAGCGGCCCTCGAGTAGTGCACCGAGCAACGCCAATGTCTCTGGAGCCGGCCGCGCAGCTCCCGCGGGACGGCATCGTTCGCAAACAGCACCGCCGATTGCGGGAGAGAATGCTCGATGCGGGCCGGCGAGACCACAGCGCGCGCAATCGGAGAAGGAGGGCGCGTAGCCGGCAATCGCCAGCGCCCGCAGCAGGTAGGAATCCAAGATCAACGTCGGTGGGCGAATGCCATCTGAGGTGCCCTGGTTGAGTGCGCGCAGTGCTCCGACAAGGAGTAGGTACTGCTGAACCGCGGGCTCGGACTCCTCGACCACCAGCCGCTCGGCCGTTTCGAGCATCACTTGACCCGCTGTATAGGCGGGATAGTTCTCGGTCAGTGGCTCACCGAAGGCATCCAGCGATTCAACCTGGGTGATCACGTCTAGTGTGTGCCCGACCGCGAGCTGCAAGTCAACGTGGGAGAAAGGTTCGAGCCGAGCGCCGAACTTGGAGGTCGTGCGCCGCACCCCTTTCGCTACCGCTCGAATCTTGCCGTGGCGCCGACTCAGCATCGTGATGATCCGATCGGCTTCGCCGAGCTTGTGCGTGCGAAGAACCACGGCTTCGTCGCGGTAGGTCGGCACCTCGATATTGTCCCTGACGTGGCCAAGCTTTCGAGGACAAGCATCGGCCGGCAAGCCGGCGGAGTTGGGCCGCGTGCGACCCCGCGCCGCAAACCCAAGGCGAATGCGGTGCCAGTCGCCGGTCAGCCGCGACCGCCGACTCCGCATCCCAGCGGCGCCCGCCCTCCGCAGATAGCCCCGGATCGGCTCCCGACACACGTGGCGATCGTGATGGACGGCAATGGCCGTTGGGCGAAGGCGCGCAACCTGCCGCGGACCGAAGGTCACGCGCGCGGAGAAGCGGCGCTGTTCGACGTGATCGAGGGGGCCATAGAGATCGGCGTCAAATACCTCTCGGCTTACGCCTTCTCCACCGAGAACTGGAACCGTTCGCCGGACGAGGTCCGCTGGCTGATGGGCTTCAATCGCGATGTGATCAGAAGGCGGCGGGACCAGCTTGATGCGATGGGCGTGCGCGTGTGTTGGGCCGGCCGATCGCGGCGGCTGTGGCGAAGCGTGATCAGCGAGTTGGAGGACGCCGAGCGCCGCACGGTGAGCAATGACGTCCTCACCCTGCAGTTCTGTGTCAACTACGGAGGCCGGGCCGAGATCGTGGACGCCGCGCGGAGAGTGGCCCAGCTGGCGGCAGAGGGTCGGCTCGATCCGCGCAAGCTCACCGAGGAGCGCTTCCGGCATTTCCTCGATGAACCTGACATCCCCGACGTCGACCTCTTCGTCCGCTCGTCGGGGGAGCAGCGGACATCCAACTTCCTGCTGTGGCAGAGCGCGTACGCCGAGCTGGTGTTTCTTGATCGACTGTGGCCCGACTTCGACCGTCGTGATCTTTGGCGAGCGATCGAGGCGTACGCCCAACGCGACCGACGTTATGGCGGAGCATTGCCGAATGTGGTGGGCAGCGAGAGGCATGACACCTGAGCCAAGTCGCGACGGCACTGCTAGAGCCCGGCGTTCTTCCCGAGCCAGGCGAGCGCCGGACCGACCGTCGGGGCGTACGTGGAGAAGTTATGGCCGCCACTCGGCAGCACGATTGTGTTCACGCCTGGGACGCCGCGCGCGGCGGCAATGGCCTTTTGGGCGTCGGCATAGTGCACGCCGTTCCAGGACTCGCGATCACCTTTGGACGTGATGATCAACAGGTGAACGGGATAGCTCAGCGTGTGCCTGATCAGCCACAGCGGAGAGTTCTGGTTGCGGAGCACCCGGCTGTGGTTGAACAGATTGCCGGTGGAGTGGTCCTCTTCGGCGCTGAAGTAACCCCCGATACTGACCGCCGCGACAAACGAGGTCGGGTGTCGTAACAGCATCTTGCTGGCACAGAAGGCCCCAGTACTCCAGCCGATCGTCGACCAATGGGCGGGAGTAACACGGAAGTGCCTGACCAGCGCCTCTTTGACGTCGGTAGCCAGCCAGGAGTCGGCCTGCGGACCTTGCGGGACGTCGGTGCATTCGGTATCTCGTGGCTGGGCAATGGACAGCGGCGGTATCACCGCGACGAATGGCTTGACTTGGCCGGATTTGATCATCTGCATGGCGTTGCTGCCCAGGTCGAGGGTCTTGAAGATTCCTGCTGGTGTGCCAGGTTGGCCCGGCAGCGCCATGATGACTGGGAACCTGGTCCTCTTCTCGCCCGCGGCGTCGTACTGCGGCGGCAGCCACACGAGCACCTGCTCTGTGGCTCCCGAGACCTTGCCGCGCACCGTCAGGATGCTGATCCGGCCTTGACTGCCGTCCGCCGGCACCAGCTGTCCCTCGTCGGTGACGGCGATGGCGGCCTGACCGCCGCCCCCCTTATGTCCCAAGAGCTCGTCCCAAGAGTCATAGAACAAGTAAGCGCGGTTCAGGGCAATGCCTGCGGCGAGGACGGCAACCGCCTGGCAGCTGATGATCATGCCAATCCGCAGCGCGGCGCCGCCGACTCGGCCTGGTAGGCGTCGCCAGGCCAGGGCCAGCGCGACAGGCAGGGCGACGGCCGCAACAATGAGCAAGATCGTCAGGGGAGCCCCGGTGAGACTCACATTCAATAGCACGGCTAACGATCGAGCTCGGTTCCGTGACGTGCACTGCATCCTCGAGCCCCAGCCAGCTCCGAGTTGTGAGATTCAACCCGTGGTCGCCTTTCGAGCCGACCTCAGCAGCTGTCGCAGGTGCCGAAGATCTCCAGATCGTGACTGATCTCGCGGAACCCGTATTGCTCGGCAACCGCGTTGGCCCAACGTTCCACAGCCGGTCCTGAGACTTCGACCGTACGACCGCAGCTTCGACAGACCAGATGATGGTGATGTCCTGTTGAGCAACGCCGGTACGCCGTCTCACCCTCGTTGGTTCGGATGGCATCAAGATCACCCGAGTCGCTCATGAGCTGCAAGGTCCGATAGACCGTTGTCAGGCCAATGCGTTCGCCGTGATGTCGCAGGTCGTCATGAATTTGTTGTGCCGTTCGAAAGTCATGCCGATCGGACAGAATCTCTTCGACCGCAGCTCGCTGGCGAGTCCGACGCTGACCGCTCGATGGCTTGGCCCTCTCCGCTTTCGTCACTGGGCTGGTCGTCATCTGAGTGCTCCTCGGCGGGCCGGCCGGCTCAGTGCTCATCGTAATGATCCGCGTGGGCTGCATGCCGGTGACCTTCATGGATGAAATCGGTGTGATCGCCATGCTGTAGTGCTGGATGTCCGCAGCCGGGTGCGTGGCGGTGTGGGTGGCTCTCGGTGACGGTATGCGGAGCCAACAACTCGTCATCGTCCACGAGCTCCGGGAGTGCAGCGGCGGCGCGGCGCCGCCGGAGTACGTACGAGATCGGCCAACTCAGCATGAAGATTGCGATGGCCAGCAAGACGATGAATGCACCAGGCGCCGCGTTCGCGTAGAAGGAGGCTGCCGCGCCACCGAGCGCTGTCACAACACCGATAGCGACGGCACAGATGAGCGCAGCGGTGAAACCGCGTACCAGGTTGCGCGCGGCGGCTACCGGAATGACCATGAGCGCGCTCACCAGCAGTAGACCGACCGTCCGCATTGCCAGCGCTACCGTAATGGCGGCGAGGCTGACGACCGCAATGTGGTAGAAGCGCACACGCAGACCCTGGGTCCGGGCGAACTCCTCGTCGGTGGATACGGCGTACAGCTGCGGTGCCAGCCCGAGGGTGATCACCAAGATCACGATCGCGAGCACAGCGATCAACTTCAAGTCGTTCGTCGTCACTGTGGTGAGGGACCCGAAGAGGTACTGGGCCAGGCCTCCGGCGCCAACGCCGGACATGCCGGACAGAAAGACGCCGGCGGCCAGGCCGCCGTAGAACAAGATCGCCAACCCGACGTCGCCGGTGGCCTTGCCACGCTGGCGAAGGACCTCGACGACGACCGCACCCGCGACGCAGGCTACGACGGCGACAGGAATTGGTGCCGTGCCGGTCAGCAGCGCCAAGCCGACGCCGGCGAGCGCCACGTGTCCGAGGCCGTCGCCGAGAAGACTGAGTCGGCGCTGCACGATGTAGGTGCCGATAGCCGGCGCAATGAGCCCGGTAAGCAGTGCGGCGATCAGTGCACGTTGCATGAATGGATAGGTCAAGATTTCGATCACGGCTCGATCGCACCGCCCAGCAGGCTCTCCGAGCCCTTGTCGCGATCATGGGGAGCGGACTGGTCGGGATCGAGATGCTCATGACCGCCCAACCATCGGTGGTGCTGTCCAAGATCACCGAGCGGGCCGTCGTGGGCCACCCGGCCGTCGGTCAACACGACCGCACGGTCGATGAGGCTACGGAGTGGGCCGACTTCATGGAGCACAACTAGGACGCTGGTGCCGGCAGACAACAGCTGGGCCAGCACTTCTGCCAGCGCTCGCTGATGTTCGAGGTCGACGCCCGAGGTGGGTTCGTCCAGCACGAGGAGATCCGGCTGACCCGCAAGGGCCCTGGCAATCAGGACGCGTTGCTGCTGCCCACCCGAGAGTGCCGCAATGTCGGCATTGAGCTGCTCAGAGAGCCCAACCAGAGCAGTGGCGTTGCGGACGGCGTCTCGATCGGCTCGGGACAATGGGCGGAAGTGCTTTCTGCGTGCCAGCCGTCCTGCCGCGACGATCTCTTTGACCTTCGACCCGCTGAGCTGCGCCGGTGAGCGCTGTGGGACGTAGCCGATGTGCGACCAATCCACAAAGTCGCGCAGCGGCGTGCCGAACAGACGTACCGTCCCGCGCTCGTGGGGCAGCAAGCCGAGCAGCGTGCGGACCAAGGTGGACTTTCCCGAGCCGTTGCCTCCCAGCAATGCGACGGCCTCACCGGCGCGTACGGAGATGGTGACGCCGCGCAGCACCGGAAGCCCGCCCAGTTCGACCGTAAGGTCCTCGGCGGCCAGCACCGTATTGGCTTCTAAGAGCATCCTCCCGCCTTTCGCAGGGCCGCCAGGTTGGACGCCATGATCGAAAAGTAATCGTGGCCACGTGATTGGTCGGTCAGGCCCTCGATGGGATCCAGAACGTCGGTAACGAGACCAAGATCACCAGCAATCGCCTTGGCCAGAGCCGGCGAGACAAGCGTCTCGGAAAAGATCGTGGTGAGCCCGTACTCCCGCGCCACGCGCTGCACCTCGGCAATCCGCGCCGGGGAGGGCTCGGCATCAGGACTGAGACCACTGATCGCGATCTGAGTCAGGTGGTACCGCTGAGCCAGATACCCAAAGGCAGCATGGGTTGTGATGAACTCCGTTCTCACGCAGTGCGCCAATCCTGAGCGATAGGTCCGGTCAAGCCCTCCCAGTTCCTGCTCGAGCTCTCTGGTGTTGCGCCGGTAGTCAGCGGCATGATCGGGATCGATGATCACGAGCCGTGCTTCCACCGCGCCAGCGATCCGGGACACTGACGTCGGGTCGAGCCAGATGTGCGGATCGAGCGCTGGATGATCACGACCGGCGCCGTCCCCATGACCGAGATCATCACCATTCGTCATCAGCGGCCGCAGCGAGACGACTGTCGTGGTATCGATCACCTCCCGGTTCTCGCTCTGACCCACTGCCTCGTCGACGTCCGGCTGGAAGCCCTTCTCATAGACCACCAGGTTCGCCGTGGTCAGGCTGGCGACCTGCCGAGGCGTCAGCTCCAGGTCGTGTGGCTCGGCTCCGGGCTGGGTCAAGTTGACAACGGTGGCATGCTCGCCCGCCACGCGCTGGGCGATGAACTGCAACGGATAGAACGCGGCAGCAACTCTCAATTGCCCAGGGGTACTTGTCGGTGTGCTCGCGGATCCGCTGCCCGCGCATGCCGCTGCAGCGAGCAACGACAGCAGGCAGGCAAAGGCGCCTAGCCTTCGGACGCTAACCGACATGAGAATCATTTTCATTAAGAGTCGGCTCGAAGTCAAATTTCGTGCGTCTAGGAATCGAGCGGCCCCGCTCGCTGTATCAAATTTCCGGCGGTTGCCGACTTCCGACGACCGGATGCCACGGATAGGGCCTAATGTCCACCCATCGCCGGTTCAGGGCACCAGGGGATCGGCGCAGCTTCAGCTGCTCGGCTCGACGTTGGCGAAGGCGTGGCCGTAACCGACTCGATGCAAGGCCTCGGTGATTTCGTCCAGGATCTTGGGGTCGTCGATCGTTGGCGGGATCGAGTACTCGTGATCGTCGGCGATTCGACGCATCGTGCCGCGGAGAATCTTGCCCGAGCGGGTCTTGGGCAGTCGTCCGACTATGACAGCGGTCTTGAAGGAAGTCACAGGCCCAATCCGATCCCGAACCAGTTGGACGGCTTCCCTCACGATGTGCTCCTCCGGGCGCTGCACACCCGCCTTGAGGACGAGCAAGCCGATCGGCACCTGACCTTTGAGTTCGTCGGCGACTCCGATAACTGCACACTCCGCTACGTCGGGGTGTGCGGCGAGGACCTCCTCGATCGCTCCCGTTGAGAGCCTGTGCCCCGCGACATTGATGATGTCGTCCGTACGCGCCATGACGAAGACATAGCCGCGCTCGTCGATGTAACCGGCATCAGCGGTCAGGTAATAGCCCGGGAACGGATCCAGGTAGGTGGCCCGGAAGCGCTCATCAGCCAGCCACAGCGTCGGCGAGGAACCGGGTGGCATGGGCAACTTCGCTACCAGTGCGCCCGTCTCACCATGAGGTAGCTCGGTGCCATCGCCTCCCAGCACTCGGAGGTCCCATCCCGGAGCTGGACGCGTCGGCGATCCGGGAACGACTGGCAGTCGCTCAATGCCGAGGCAATTTGCCACGATGGACCAGCCGGTCTCCGTCTGCCACCAGTGATCGATGACCGGCACGCCCAGCTTCTGCTCCGCCCACCGCAGCGTCTCAGGATCGCACCGCTCGCCGGCGAGAAACAGTGCACGAAAGCCATCCAAGTCGTAGCGCTCGATGTGGTTGCCTTCGGGGTCCTGTTGGCGGATGGCGCGGAATGCCGTAGGAGCCGTGAAGAGCGTGCAGACGCCGTGCTCTGCGATGACGCGCCAGAAGGCACCAGCGTCGGGCGTGCCGACCGGCTTTCCTTCGTAGAGGACCGTAGTGCAGCCATGGAAGAGCGGGCCGTACACGATGTATGAGTGTCCGACGACCCACCCGATGTCGGACGCAGCCCAATACACCTCGCCCGGCTCGACATCGTAGATGTGCTTCATCGTCCACTCGAGCGCGACGGCGTGACCGCCGTTGTCCCGCACGATCCCCTTCGGCTGACCTGTGGTTCCCGACGTGTACAAGATGTAGAGCGGATCGGTGGCTGCGACAGGAACGCAATCCGCTGGCGCCGCCTTCGCCATGGCGTCCGCCCAGTCGACGTCCCGGTCCGGGTGGAGGTCGGCCTCGAGCATGTCGCGTTGCAGGACGATGCAGCGTTCCGGCTTGGAAACAACCAGATCGATCGCGGCGTCGAGGAGCGGCTTGTAGGGGACGATCCGCCCGACCTCGATCCCGCATGAGGCTGTGATAACGATCTTGGGCTTGGCGTGCTCGATGCGATTTGCCAGCTCGGCGGCGGCAAAGCCGCCGAAGACGACGGAATGGATCGCTCCGATGCGCGCGCACGCAAGCATCGCCATGACCGCTTCCGGAACCATCGGCATGTAGATGATCACGCGGTCGCCGTACTCGACTCCCTGCTCGAGCAACGCACCCGCAAGTCTCGCAACCTGGTCGCGCAGCTCGCGATAAGTGAAGGACTTCGTCGTGCCAGCGACGGGGGAGTCGTAGATGAGCGCAATCTGGTCGGCACGCCCCCGCTCGACGTGTCGATCAAGAGCGTTGTAGCAGGTGTTGAGGCGGCCGCCGCTGAACCAGCGATACATCGGTGCCTGCGAGTCGTCGAGCACCAGCTTTCCAGGGTTCCACCCAATCGATTGCCGCAGCAGCCTCGGCCCAGAACTCCTCACTCTGCTCGAGGGAGCGCCGGTAGACATCGTCAAATCGGGACATAACAGTCCTCCTGTTCGAGACCGTACGCCTCGCATTGGCGCCGGTCAAAGGGGCCGAACCGGTTGGCTCGACGACGGTTTGACAGAGTGCACTCATGCCCAAGAACTACTTCGGCGAACGCATTGCGCAGAACTACGACGAGTCAGCCGCAGACATGTTCGAGCCCGCCAAAGTCGATCCTGTTGTCGAGTTTATTGCCGACCTGGCCTTCGACCGAACCGCCCTGGAGTTCGGCATCGGTACGGGCCGGATTGCGGTGCCGCTCGCGCAACGCGGCATTCGCGTACATGGCATCGATCTATCGGAAGCGATGGTCGCGAGACTGCAGGCTAAGCCGGGCACAAAGCAGATCGGCGTCACGATCGGTGATTTCGCCACGACCACCGTCGATGAGCTTTTCTCAGTTGCCTATCTGGTCTTCAACACGATCATGAATCTGACAACGCAGGAGGAGCAGGTCGCCTGCTTCCAGAACGCGGCTGCTCACCTGAAACCGGATGGTTGTTTCGTGATCGAGGTAGGGATGCCAGATCTTCAGCGGCTGCCACCCGGTGAAACCATCCGAGCATTCACTGTGAGCGATACCAGGCTCGGATTCGATGAGTACGACATCGCGGCGCAGGGTCTGATCTCCCATCATTATTGGATCGCCGACGGCCAGGTCGAGGTGTTCGCGCCGCCTTTCCGATACGTATGGCCGGCAGAACTCGACCTGATGGCGCGGCTTGCCGGAATGTCGCTACGCGAGCGCTGGGGTGGCTGGACGCATGAGCCCTTTACCAGCGAGAGCACGAGCCACGTCTCGGTCTGGCAGAGGCGGCCTTTTGGGTAGTTGGTGTGGGCGCTTTACGCGAGGCTCAGCTCTCGCTCGGTCGCCTGCGTCAGCCGCTCGAGCAGTCGATCAAACACGCAAGCTCGGTCGAACTGCCGGGCGTGCTCGCGTGCCCGCTCGGCCATCGTGTTCTGCTGCTCGCTCGGCATGGTGACCGCGAGGTCGAGTGCATGAGCGATGGCTGCAGGACTACCGACTGGAACGATCATCGCGGTATCGCCGACGGCCTCTCCGATTCCGCCGGTATTGGTGGTGATCACTGGCCCGCCGCCCGCGAGCATCTTCTCCACCAGCGCGATGCCGAACGTCTCGACGAACTCTGGCCGCGGCTTGCTCGGCAGGACGAACGCGGCGCAGCCTGCCATCAAATGTGGCTTCTCATCGTCGTCGACGTCATCGAGGAAGCTGATCCGATCAGGCGTGGGCGTCGCAGCCGCCTGTTGGCGCAATTGGCCTGCCTCGGGCCCATTGCCGGCGATCACCAGAGTCAGTTCCTTGCACGCGGGGCTGGCGGTGAAGCCGGTGATCAAGTCGTCGACGCCTTTGGCACGGGCCAGTCTTGACAGGTAGAGCACATAGCCATCACGCATCAGGCCGCGCCGGTTCAGCACGTCTGCTGTGATGTCTGCGGAGATGTGGAGATAGTCCGCGGTGTTGATCGCTGGGTAGGAGATCGCAACGCGCTGACGACATCGTTCGGCAAAGGACGTACCGTGCCGAGCGTCGATCGCCTCGGCCGAGGACATGATCAGCTCCTTGGTGTAGCCAGATACCGCGACGGGCAGATCGCTGTCGAGATAGGCCGACAGCACCTGGGCGGCTGCGCCGAAGCGTCCGTCGCCGGCACATGATCGCACCACGTTGGTGACGTCTGAGCCGACCGCCTCCGCGATAGTGAGAACCGGTACCGGCAGACCTGTGGAGCGCGCCACCCGCAGCGCCTCTGCGACGGCAAGTGTGTGCGGGCTGAGGTACAGGGACATGCAGACCGTCGGAACGCCATCGGTGAACAGCTCCACGAGGCGTCCGGTCATGCCAGCGAGGTAGCGACCATCGGGCACCTTGTAGTCGCCGACGGGCTCCGGGCGTTCTACCTCGATGCCCTTGCTGTACGGGAGTACGCCGTCGAGCGGCTTCAACGGGAGGCCCGAAGCCTTCAGCAGGTCCAAGGGCCAGCTCACAATACGCACGTCGGTGAAGCCGCGTTGCAATGCGACCTCAGCCAGATTCCTCGCCTCACCGGAGTGGCCGCAGATCACCGGGTCCGCTCGCACCACAATGACCAATCGACGTTGGCCCATCCCGCGTCCCGGGGTCTCGCTTTTCGCAGCTGTCATGATCGAATCCCCCCTCGGCTCAGCCTTGAGGCTGCGCGACCTGAATGATCATCTGTATTGATCGCCGTTCATGTTCCGGCCGCCCCGGCCGCAGCGGCCGCGGGGGATCCGGCATCGAGGTCTGAGGCTGATGGCGGTCGGGTCGTGGTGCCCCATGCCGATGGCCGCGACGCGAGCTTCAGCCGTAGGTGACCGCCGCGATGCAGCTCGCGTGCGGTCAGCCAGGTTCGGTCGAGCGATTCTCCGTTGAAGCTCGCTGACTGCACATACTGCGCTGGTCCACCCGCGTCAGGCTCGACGAAACCTGGGGCATCGATCACAAGCTCGTTGTCGGCCAAGGCAATCCGAGACTCGCGGAACGACGGCGCATTGATCAGATAGAGGCTCTGGCCCGCGATCGGGAAGAGACCGAGTGAGGCCCAGACGTACCACGAGCTCAAAGCCCCTGAATCGTCGTTGCCGGGCAACCCGCCGCGGCCCAGGCCGAACATGTTGTTGAGGCCCGCGTGCACTACTTCTGCCGTACGGTCCGGCCGGCCCGCGTAGTGATAGGCCCAGGGCGCGTCCATGTCAGGTTCGTTGTTGAATCCCTCAAAGCGGTTCAGCGCGTAGCCGGCGACAAGATCATCCGTGCTTGGATGTTCCGCTAGCTGCTTGACCGGGTCGGCGCCGTAGCCGAAGAACCGGTCGAGCATCTCGATGAACGTGGCCTCGCCCCCAGCGAGGTCGATACGCGCCTTCATGTCGTGCAGCACCCGGAACGAGTAGTTCCACCTGCCGCCCTCGTAATAGGTCGAGTCGAGGAGCAGACCATCGGGAGCGAACGCATTGACCCATTGGCCTGCGAGGCGTTCGAACTGGATGGCTAGCTGGTCGTCGCCGAGGTACGAGGCCACCTTCGCTGTGCACTGGTAGCCGAACGCCAAGTCGAGCGTGTGCGTAATGGGCTCGGCAACCCCGCGCAGCAGGAAGTCCTCGCCGTAGCTGCGCCGCAGGTCGGTATCCATGTGGCACAGCGCCCAGTCCCAGTCGATGCCTGGCATACCGAGCTGACAGAGATCGGCCAGGAACGTGTGAGCCAGCGCGCTGGCTTGCCGGCTGAACCTGTCCGCGCCCTTGGCCATCCGGTAGCCGATCGGAAGATTGCCCTCTTCCTCGCAGATGTACAGCAGTGCGTTGGCCAGCTCGACGGCACGAGCCGGGTACAGGGCGGTGATCAGCGGCAATTGGGTGCGGTAGATGTCCCACATCGTGCAGATGTCGAACACGAAGGGTCCTTCGGCGGGCCACATAGGACTTTCCTCGGGCGCGAAGCACGGCTTGATCAGCGAGTGATAGAGGGCAGTCGCGAAGATCGTTTGCCGCGTGGCGGAGGGCGTCTCGATCTTGATCTTGTTGAGGTGCTGTCGCCAGACCGTTGCCGTCTTGGCCCGTCGGCTCTCGAACGCGGCCCTGCCCGATCCGCAGTCGGAGTGCAGATTGCGCTTGGCTTGCTCCACGCCGCGCAGCGAGAAACCCAGTCGCAGCTCCAGCACCTGACCGGGCTCGGTCGGGCCACGCCACATCAACCCGAACGGACGCAGCGTGGTGGGCCGGATCCGGTCGAAGTCCAGGCGGGTGCCGCCGGGCATCAGGCGCCGGTCGTACCACAGCAGCTGCCGCCAGTCGCCGGCGTCACACTCCAGATGCACGGCCAGCGGCGCGCCCTCGACCACGATCTCGGCTTGAGCGATGCCAGGACCCAGCGACTCGATGTGCGCGCGCAGCGGAACTGTCGCGCCGTACGGAATCGCGAGGCCGCCCATCGAGAAATCGATCACCAGTCGCGCGTCCTTGTGCGCCGGAAAGGTGTAGCGATGAACGGCACTCTTGGGTCCGACGGTGAGCTCGCAGCGGATGCCCGAGCTAAGCGTGGTGGCGTAATAGCCCGGTTCCGCCCGTTCGTCGTTCAGCTCCCAGGCGTTGCCCAGGCTGTCTAGTGGCTCCTCCATGGGTGTGACGCGGAAGTAGTTGTAGTACTTGCGGATCGCACCGGTGCCGGACTGCTGGAAATGGGTGAAGCCGGAGGCGATCTGGGTGTCGTAGAGCTGGGATGGCACGCCCTCGGTGCTGAGCTGGTAGAGCCCGTAACCGGTCGGATAGGCGCCGGAGTACGCGCACGCTGAGACCATGCCGAATGGGTACGTCGCACCCGGATGGGTGTTGCCGACTGGTGGCTTGGGCCACCACCAAGTTTCGGCCAGACCCTGTGGGACAGGGAGATCTGTTACCGAGCTGCCGATGAACGGATCCACATGCTCGATCAAGGTCAGCCTCCTCGTTGCCCGGCGGCGATTTCCCGACGCTAGGAGGAATGCATTTCAAACAGGTTTCGCTGGCATGACAGTTCGTGGATGTCCTTAGGCTCGCAGCTGATCCCGGCACACGTTGCCCGGTCGACGATCCCGCTTTGCCGGCGAACCTCGACCGAATGGAGGGCGTACGCCTCTGCGGCAAAGAGACTTCTACGCTGAGGGCGATAACCTAGGGCGCTGGACTCCATCCCAGCCGGGGATGGCGCCGCTCAACGTGTGGAGAAACTCTTCGTGACCCCGACCAGCCGACTCGACAGTGTCATCAGTCTGTGCAAACGCCGTGGCTTCGTCTTCCCCGCGGGAGAGATCTACGGCGGGACCCGCTCGGCGTGGGACTACGGACCGCTCGGCGTTGAGCTCAAGGAGAACGTCAAGAAACAGTGGTGGCGGTCGGTGGTCACCGGGCGCGAGGACATCGTCGGCCTGGATTCCTCGGTGATCTTGCCCCGCCGGGTGTGGGTGGCGTCCGGGCATGTCAGCGCGTTCAACGACCCGCTGACCGAGTGCCTGTCATGTCATCGACGCTTCCGGGCCGACCACCTCGAAGAGGACTTCGAGGCTCGGAAGGGCCGCAAGCCGACAGGTTTCGAGGAGATCGCCTGTCCGCATTGCGGCACCCGGGGGCAGTGGACCGAGCCGCGGGACTTCAACATGATGCTCAAGACCTATCTTGGCGCCGTCGAGGACGAGTCGGGTCTGCACTATCTGCGCCCGGAGACCGCGCAGGGCATCTTCGTCAATTTCGCGAACGTCGTTCAGGTGACGCGCAAGAAGCCACCCTTCGGCATCGGGCAGATCGGAAAGTCCTTCCGCAACGAGATCACCCCGGGCAACTTCATCTTCCGTACCCGCGAATTCGAGCAGATGGAGATGGAGTTCTTCGTCAAGCCCGGCACCGACGAAGAGTGGCATCAGTACTGGATCGACGAGCGTACCCGCTGGTACACCGACCTGGGCATATCGCCCGAGAATCTGCGCCACTTCGAGCACCCGAAGGAAAAGCTTTCGCACTACTCGAAGCGAACTGTCGATATCGAGTATCGATTCGGTTTCGCTGCTGGCGAATGGGGTGAGCTCGAGGGCATCGCGAACCGGACAGACTTCGACCTGTCAACCCACAGCAAACATTCGGGTGTCGATCTGTCCTACTTCGACCCGGCGACCGGCGAACGGTACGTGCCGTATGTTGTCGAGCCGGCAGCGGGCCCGAACCGGGCAATGATGGCATTTCTGGTGGACGCGTACGACGAGGACCAGGCCCCCAACACCAAGGGTGGAGTCGACAAGCGGACCGTGCTGCGCCTCGATCCGCGGCTGGCGCCGGTGAAGGTGGCGGTGCTGCCGCTTTCGCGTAACGATGCCTTGTCTCCCAAGGCGCGGGATCTCGCGGTCCGGCTCCGGCAGTCCTGGAACGTCGACTTCGACGATGCTCAGGCCATCGGCCGTCGCTACCGCCGCCAGGATGAGATCGGTACGCCATACTGCATCACCATCGATTTCGACACCCTCGACGACCAGGCCGTCACAGTCCGAGAGCGCGACTCGATGACCCAGGAGCGGGTGTCGGAGGACAAGGTGACCGAGTACCTCGCCCAGCGGCTCCTCGGTTGCTAGCCACCGCCCTCTCCCACGCCGACGTGCGCCCCGAACCTGGCCGCATGCGCACCGATACCTGGCCGCATGCGCCCTGAGCCTGGCCGCATGCGCCCTGAGCCTGTCGAAGGGCCCTCACCTGGGCTTCGACAGGCTCAGCCCGCATCACTCATCATCGGGAAGGTCGCCGTCGATCCGCCGGTGGTGCTCGCGCCGATGGCAGGCATCACCAATGCGGCGTTCCGACAGTTGTGTCGTGAACAAACCGAATCGCGCCCCGCCGTGCTGAGGAGGAGCGATAGGACACGCTTTTCGTCAGCGAGCGACGACGAAGTAGGCGGGCTGCAGCGCGATTCGCGCGAGCAGAGCGAGCAATCGAACAACTGCGCTGGGCTGTACGTCTGCGAGATGATCACCTCGCGCGGGCTCGTCGAGCGGGATCGCAAGACCTTGTCCATGCTTCAGTTCGACCCGGGGGAGCGGATCCGGTCGGTCCAGCTGTACGGCGTCGATGCCGCGATCATGGCGCAGGCAACAGAGATCTTGTGCAACGAGTACGGCGTCCATCATGTCGATCTGAACTTCGGCTGCCCGGTTCCCAAGGTCACTCGCAAGGGTGGCGGCGCGGCACTGCCGTACAAACGCGACCGGCTAGCGATGATCTTGACGGCTACCGTCAGTGCGGCCGCACCGTACGGCGTGCCAGTGACGATCAAGACCCGGATCGGCATCGACCATGATCATCAGACTTTTCTCGATGCCGGCCGGATCGCCGAGGAGTCCGGTTGCGCGGCGATCTCCTTGCACGGCCGAACTGCACAGCAGGCGTACGCGGGCAACGCTGACTGGCACGCCATCGGTGCACTGAAAGCACACGTGTCGATCCCTGTGCTGGGTAATGGCGACATCTGGGAGGCGGCAGATGCGCTCAGAATGGTCAGTGAGACCGGAGTTGACGGCGTGGTGATCGGCCGCGGCTGCCTCGGCCGGCCCTGGTTGTTCCGAGACCTGGCCGACGCTTTCGCCGGCCGTACGACCCAGACCCTCCCGAGCCTCGGCGAGGTGATGAGCGTGCTGCGCAGGCATGCCGAGCTCCTCGTGGCCCTGTCGGATGAGCTGCACGGCTTGAGCGATCTCCGCAAGCACATGGCCTGGTATTTCAAAGGTTTCCCAGTCGGGGGCGAGTTGCGGCACCGCCTGGGGATGGTCTCATCGCTGAGCGAACTCGACAGCCTGCTGTCCCAGCTCGATCCCGACGTCAGCTTCCCCACCTCCGAGCTGGGGTTACCTCGTGGCCGACAGGGCGCGCCGCGCGCGAAGGTGGCGCTCCCCAACGGCTGGTTGAACGACATGTCCGGTCGCGATCTCGACCTGGAAGCTGCGGAGCTGGGCATCTCCGGTGGCTGACGAAGTCACTCCGCGCGCCAAGGCCTGGGCAGACACGATGGCCGGGCATCTCGACGGGAAAGTGGTACGTGCTCACTCGGGTTCGGAGGCCCGACTCGGCGCGGGTCCCATTGTGCGCCGTGAACTTCGGGAGCAGCGCGAACGAGCAACACTCCGGACAGGCGCTGCCTTCGCCCAGGGTGCCGGGCATCGGGCCGTCGCGGAGGAACCCGATGATGAGCGCACCTGCTTCGAACGTGATCGCGATCGGATCGTGCACTCCACCGCATTCCGCCGCCTGGCCGGCAAAACTCAGGTCGTCGCGTTTCCCAGCGATCACCAACGCACCCGGCTGACCCATGCCATCGAAGTGGCCCAAGTGGCGACGTCGATCGCTCGCGACGTCGGGGTCAATGCGACGCTGGCGGAGGCAATCGCTCTCGGGCACGACTGTGGTCATGGCCCTGGTGGGCACGCCAGCGAGGACGCCTTCGATGTCTTTATTCCCGAGGGATACGATCACGGGCCCTGGGGTGCTGATGTCGTGCTGCAGAGTCTCAACCTCTGCGCTGAGACGCTGGACGGGATACGCAACCACTCCTGGTCGCGGCCATCACCGCTCACCGTCGAGGGCCATATCGTCAGCTGGGCCGACCGGATCGCGTATTGCGCCCACGACCTCGAGGACGCCATCCATGCGGGGATCGTCGCTGTTGATGATCTTCCCGACGAGATTGTCAAGGTGTGCGGACGAACCCGGCGCGAGCAGTTGAACACTTTCGTCCGGGCCGTCGTACGCGCAGCGGAGGAGCACGGTGAGGTGGGAATGCCACCCGATGAGGCTGGGGCTCTTGCGGCGCTGCGGGCGTTCAACTATGAGCACATCTACGTGCGGCCCGCTTCGCTGGCTCAGTCTCGGGCGGTCATCGAGGTGCTGCGCGCGCTGGTCGAGTACTACAGCGCGCACCCGGATTCGATGCCTGACGGAACCGACGTGCAGCCGCAGTCCGATGCCGCAGTCAGGGCAGCTGTGACATACGTGGCTGGTATGACCGACAGATACGCGTTCGACATGGCGGTACGCCACCTCAAGTGGCCGCCGGAGCGGCTGCCGCACGGCATCGATCGCGACGCCTGATTTCTGGCTAGCTCTGCAAGAAATCGGGCTTGGCCAAACCCCCGTACGAGGGGCCTGGATTGTGCTGTAATCGCCCGGTGGGGGAGCGCGTACGCGCAATCAGTCCGGCCTCGATCGCTTGGCGGATCGCGGCGAGCGTGGCGGGCATTGCGCTACTGCTGAACGGTTCATTGCAGATGAGCGACGACGTGTGGCCCGTCGGGCCGCTGTCGCAGTACGCATTCTCGCCCGCCAACGACTCGACCATTCTGATCACTCGTATTGAGGGTTTGCTGGCAGATGGCCGCCGCATCGACCTGCCGCTGCGGGTGGAGACGGCCGGGATCAGCCGCGCCGAGATCGAAGCTCGCATTCCACAGATCACGGCCGACCCGTCGTTGCTGCGAGCTGTAGCCGATGGTTGGACCTCCCGCCACCAGAATGAGCCGGCGCTGCTGCGGGTCTGGCTCGTCCAAGATCAGACTCGGCTCGTGGATGGCCGCGTTGGCCCGACCCGGGAGGCCGAACTAGCCACCTGGGAGCTCCCCTCATGAGTCGGTTGCGTTCGGTGGCGACCTGGTTCATGCCGGTTGTTGCGGAGTCGCGGGTGGCCATCCTGCGTACGGTGCTCTACCTCTTCGTGATCATCGACATCCATCTCGTCGTACGCGATCCGATCCCGCTGAGCAGAAATCCGGAGCTGTATCAGCCGCTGCTCATCGAGCGTCTTTTTCACCTGCCGCCACCGAGCGTGCCGCTGACCGTAACGCTCTATTTGATCTTGGTGGTCTTCTGTCTGGTGGCGGCAGCCAATGTCTTGCCACGACTCGCCGGTGGGGTGGTGGCTGCCGCATTCACTTGGTGGACAGCGATCGGCATGAGCTACGGGAAGGTCGACCATGATCATCTCGCCCTCGTCGTCGCGCTCTGGGTACTGCCGACGGTAGGTGTGATCGCGGAGAGGTGGCGCAGCGTCGAGCGGTCTGCGCAGGCCGGGTGGGCACTCAAGTGCATCCAGATCGCGGTGATCTCCACCTACTTCCTGTCTGCGCTCACCAAGATCCGCAGTGGTGGCTGGAGCATTACCAGTTGGCCCGAGAGCTCGATACTGCTCTGGGCGATCATTCGGCGGCCGCACGGGCTCGGTCAGTTTCTGCTGCCCTATCCGGAGCTACTTCACGTCATGCAGTGGCTGTCCTTCACTGCCGAGCTGACCTCGGTAGTGGTCTTATGGCTGCGTGGCAGAGCGTTGCTCGCCGCTGCGGTGTTCTGGATGGGATTCCACGCCTTTACCATGGCGATCCTCTACATCCATTTCGCCCCGACGGCGATCTGCTGGCTCGCGTTCGCGCCGTTAGAGCGTTTTGGTCCCTGGCTGCGCGGGGTCAAAGCCAGGCGGAGGGAGCGCGCAAGCCGGAGATCCACCCGGCATCCGGTGCCGGTTCCTAGCGATCAGCCGGTAGACAGCGGCGGCTAGCCCGCGGACGAAGGGCAGATCCATCAGACGACCCGCGACTCCGTACGCACCGCCACGGAACGTGAGCCACTTGGCAAAGGCTGCGGCGCCGCCGTGGATTCCTCCGTCGGTGGCTACCCAGAGAGCCTCACGCTGGGCGCGCGCTGCGGTTGTGCCGAGCGCTGCGAGATCGGTGAACTGCCATGGCACAAGCCGGGCGTTCGGCCCTCTTGATCGGCGCAGACGAAGGGCCAGCCACTGTGCGCTTGAGGTGCAGAAGGCGCAATCTCCATCAAAGATGAGCCACGGCACGTCGCGAACCTCCGCCTCCATGGCCTTCAATCTAAGCGAGCCCTTTTTGGAGTGAGGGCATCTCAACGTCTGGGCTGGAACATAGACTCCCGTCCGTGGGCGGGCGGATCAATGAGGAAGACATCGCCGCCGTACGCGACAGGGCACGGATCGAGGAAATAGTCGGCTCCTACGTCACCCTCCGCAGCGCGGGCGGGACGATGAAGGGCCTGTGCCCATTTCATGATGAGAAGACCCCGAGTTTTCAGGTCACCCCTGCGCGTGGGTACTGGTACTGCTTTGGCGCCTGCGCGGAGGGCGGGGACGTCATCGACTTCATGCGCAAGATCGACAACTTGAGCTTCGTCGAGGCGGTGGAGCGGCTGGCTGATCGAGTCGGCATTCAACTGCGCTACACCGACGACTCGGGCCCCCGGATGGCGCCGGGAGCGCGTATTCGGGTGGGCGAAGCTCTCCGACTCGCGGCTGAGTTCTACGCAGAGCAGCTCAGCAGTCCGGAGGCTGTCATCGCTAGGCAATTCTTGGCCGAGCGAGGCTTCGACCGCGAGGCAGCGGAGCGGTTTCAAGTTGGTTTCGCGCCGCGAGAGGGCCGCGCGTTGATGCGGCACCTCCGTGGCCGCGGATTCAGCGACGTAGAGCTCGTGTCGGCCGGCCTAGCTCGCGAGTCCGGCTGGGACTTCTTCCAGGGGCGTGCACTGTGGCCGATCCGCGACTCGGGCCGGCAGGTTCTGGGCTTCGGAGCTCGCCGGCTCTCCGATGACGACCGCATGCCTGCCAAGTACATCAATACTCCGGAAACCCTTTTGTACAAGAAGTCCCATGCGCTTTACGGGCTGGAGCTTGCTCGCACCGCGATCAGCAAGAAGAGCCAAGCGGTCGTGGTGGAGGGCTATACCGACGTGATGGCAGCTCACCTGTCGGGAGTCGACACCGCGGTCGCCTCGTGCGGGACAGCCTTCGGTGATGATCATGCTCGGTTGCTGCAGCGGTTGATGGGCAATCATGATGCGTTCCACGGAGAAGTGATCTTCACCTTCGATGGCGATGAGGCCGGCCAGGCCGCTGCGCTGAAAGTGTTCGCCGGTGATCAGAACTTCATCACCCAAACGTATGTGGCGATCGAGCCGACTGGTCTCGACCCATGCGACCTGAGACTTCAACGCGGAGATGCGGCGGTCCGAGAGCTCGTTGCCCGGCGCGTGCCGCTCTACCGCTTTGTGATGAATAACCTGCTCAAGCAACATGATCTTGATCGTGCTGACGGCCGGGTTGCGGCACTCCGAGCAGCGGCTCCGCTCGTAGCGAGCATCAGGGACACTGCCTTGGTGTCGGGCTATGCCCGTGAGCTTGCCGGTTTGCTCGGTATGGAGATCGATGAGGTACGCGCCGAGGTGATGCGTGCCGCCGCGAAGTCGCGCCGTCGGCCGGCATCGAGCGGGCCGACGACCGCTGATCCGCATTCTCCAGCAGAGCCGGAAGACACCCCGGCACTTCCGCTACTGCCCAGCCCGAGTGATCGATTGCTCACCACGGAGCGGCAGACAGCAAAGCTGCTGATCCAGAATCCGGATTTGTTCCCAGACGCGTGGGATGGGCTGACGACGGCCGATTTCACCCATCCCGCGTATGCGGCCGCCTTCACCGCCGTAGAAAAGGCAGCGGTAGAGCTCGGAGGCGAGCGAGTCACTGCAGACACCAAGTGGGTCCATCGGGTATCTGAAGCCTGCGAGGCGGATGAGATTCGCTCACTGGTGGCATCGTTGGCCGTCGAGCCACTACCGGTGCATGGCGAGGTGACTACGCGCTACGTGGTCGCCACCTCGGCCGCTCTCCAACTGCTCACCGTGATGCGTACGATCGCGGCCCTGAAGTCGAAGCTGCAGCGTACGAACCCCGTCGAGGAACAGCACAAGTACAACCAGATGTTCTCTCAGCTTGTGGTGCTGGAGGCGCGGCGCAAGGCACTGCAAACCCGCAGCATCGGCGCCGACGACTGACCTCACCTTGGACTTCCCGCGCATTCCGCACTGTGGCAACGACATGAAAGCCCTATCACCATCAAGATCGTGCGCGATTGACTTGCGTGTCTACACATCGATCGCGCACGATCCTTGCATTGGGCACGCTTAATACCGAAACACATGGTGTCGGTCCCACCGGAGGCCCGCCGACATGGCGATGCCAGCGGATTGGCAATAGCGGGTTCGAAGTTATCCACAGATTTGCCGCAACTAGGTGTTGCGAGCGGCGCCGGTTGCCCCACAGTGTCGGCATGAGTGACCGCTACGACGATGAAACCTCCGAGACACTCCTGACGCGCACCGAGGTCGTCGCGCTACAGCGCGCGATCGAGGCTGGGCTGCTGGCACGAGACGCTCGAGCCTCGGGCACTGGCTTCGCCGATGCGACCGATCAGGAACTGAGACTCCTCGAAGACCGCGGAGAGCGCGCCCGGCAGCGATTCATCCGCGCCAACCTTGGGCTCGTCGGGATGGTCAGTCGTCAGTACGCGACGCGCTCCCAGCTTCCGGATGCAGAACTATTCCAAGAAGGCTGCGTCGGCTTGATCACCGCGGTGGAGCGGTTTGATCATGCGCGAGGTTATCGGTTCTCGACCTATGCGCTGTTTTGGATACGTGCCTTTGTGGGCGCGGCGACCGCCAAACTTCTTGGGGCGATGAACCTGCCGACCAGCCGGGCCGAGCAGGTGCGCGCAGCGCACGGACTGGAGGCTGAGCTCACCCAGAGCCTGGGCCGTCCCCCACACTGCGAGAGATGGCTGACGCTTTGGGCCGCAGCGAGGATTGGACGGCCAGTTTGCTCGCCCACCAACGTCCACGGTCGCTCGAGCTTGTCGACGGTGCCACGCTGGACCGCCTGCATGCCCGTGATGAGCTGGATGAGATTCTCACCGAGCCGCTCCCGGTGCGGGAATTGCTGCTCCGCCTGGACGACTTGGATCGGCGCGTTCTGGAGCTGCGCCTTGGCTTTGCCGACGGCGAGCCCCGGTCGTACGTGCACACGGCTCGGATGCTTCAGATCTCGGTGACTCGGGTTCGCCGTATCGAGTCGCGGGCTCTGGAGACGCTGCGCGGATTCTGTCCACAGCAGGCATCGGCTCAGCTCTGACATCGTCGAGCACAATTGGCCGCGTGGGAAACGAGAACGGACGCGGCTCAGCTTGGTGGTCCCGGAGCCGTGGATTGCCCGAGGCTGCCTACAAGTCCTGGAAGTCATCGCTCGCTGCCCAACCCGCCCAACCGACGCGGATCCTGGCCTGGGCTCGGACATCGGCCGGGTTCTGCGTCGCCAGCCCGGCCACCTTGTCGTACGGCGATGAGCAAGGCTGGAAGCATGTCGGCTGGCATGAGATTGAACGTGGCGGCTGGAACGCTGAGCTCCAGAAGCTGACGTGGGTGCACTATGCGGTGCCCGGCGAGGTGCCCGCGCGCGGCTCATTGGAGTTGACCGATCCCGGTCGCTTTCCAGAGTTATTCCGAGAACGCATTCAGGCAACCATTGCCGTCGAAAGGTTCGTCCCGCTGGCTGGTGAGCGGGGAGTGATCATCGCGGCACGTCGTGATCTCAGCGGTAGCGGGGCCGTCGCCTGGCACGGAACGCTGACCCGGGGGCTGAGTTGGCAGACCACCGGCGTGCGGGACGCTGTTGATCAAGCAATGGAGCTGGTGAGAGCGGAATACGACGTAGGCTGACCTGGCTGCTAAGGTACGTAGCCGCGTGGTTGTCAGTCCCCTGTAGCTCAATTGGCAGAGCGTTCGGCTGTTAACCGAAGGGTTGTTGGTTCGAGTCCAACCGGGGGAGCTTGACTTCTCATCTCCGGGCGATCACTCGATGCCCCGACCTCCGCGGCATCGCGAATCCCCCGACGTCGTGAGGAGGTGCGCTTCTGGCGGCGCG
>CAWEHO010000003.1:0-272026 GCA_963808905.1 uncultured Actinomycetota bacterium | reverse complement strand
ATGCCGTCGGCGAACACGCGAGCCTGGAGCTCGTAGCTGTCGATCAGCAGCGGCGCCAGCATGGCCTGGAAGCTTGTCACTCCAAGCCGGTCGAGCACCCGGGCCCCGACAGCAGCCCCATCGACCTTGCCGGCCTGGACGTCGCGAATCGCGCCTGACTCATATCCAGGGTCACCGTCTCGCCACCGATCGGAAAACTCGATACGCAGCGTGTTGCCGGAGCGTCGCTGGACCTCATTAGCCCACTGGTCGAAGTACGTTGGGCGGAGCCGGCGGTATCGGCAAATGTCAGGACCTTGACGTCTTGGGCGACCCCGCCACCCGCGCGGTCGGGGAGTTGGCTACACGCTGTCGCACACAGGGTTAGCGCGAGCAGGACCGCCGGAATGAGCTTGTGAGACTTTGTCGCGGGCATCGGACCTCCTTGAGATGCCTTGAGGCTAGATCCTGCGTTACACCCGGTCATCTGTGCTGGCACTTACTTCCTTGTCAACGGAGTCGGGCCCATCCGAGTGCCGGCAAACGTCGCGATTGGGAGGGTGCCTGGCGGCGAGGAGGACGCCGCTCCGGCAATGTTGCGATAATCCAGGGATGCTTGCGAAGCTGGCGGTGCTCGCGGCTGGCGTCATTCTCGGGCTCTACACCGCTGTGAGTGCCGTCGGGGGACGCGCATTCTGGGCAACGCATGATGTTTGGCTGGGGACGGCTGCGCTCCTGGGTGCTGGCTGGGCCCGATGCTGAGCGGGCTGATCCTTACTCTGACCGACCAGGAGAAACGACCCGGAGTTCTGCTGACGTTGGGGGGGTTCACTTGGTTTCTCGCCACGTGGGGAAATGCTGGTGCCGGGTCAGAGTTGACGTTCGCGATAGGGCTCATGACGTACGCCGTCACACCAGCCGTCGTGGCACACGCCGTGCTGAGTTACCGATCAGGGCGCCTTCGGTCGTGGATCCCCTTGGCGCTGATCTCCGCAGGCTATCTGATCACAGTCGGCTTGCAGGGTTTGCTGACTGTGTTCGTTGTCGACCCACGAGTTCAGGGGTGTTGGAGTTGCCCGCCGAACCCTCTGCTGGTGTCTTCGCAGCCGCGGCTAGCGGCCGCCTTCAATTGGATCGGGCTCCGAGCCGGCCTCGGCTGGTCAGCGGCAATGGTGCTCTTCATTCTGTGGGGACTTGTCTCGGCCACGCCTGGTCGTCGGCGCAGCATCGGTTTGACCAGAGCGTTCGCTTTGGTGTTCTTTGTCGCGGTCACGGCCAGGTACGCGCTCAGCCTTGACGCGGGCTTCCTCGGAGCAGGAGTGTACGAGGCTGAGCTTTTGACCGTTGAGGCGCTCGCGCTCGTCCTGCTGTCCGCAGCCGTAGTCGTCGACCTCATCCGGGCTCGACTGAGACACCGCGCGTTGACCAGGCTTGTCGTGGAACTGGGGGTGGCCGGACCGGGGCAGCTCTGCGATGCACTGGCAGTCAGGCTGGGGGATCCTGATCTTGCCCTCGCCTATCCCGTGCGGGGCGGCGAGGGCTATCTCGATGCGAATGCGAATGTTGTCGCGCTTCCGCACACAAACGGCAAAGAGGTCACGAGATTGACCTATAGCGGATCGGATGTCGCGTTGCTGGTACACCGCCGCGGCTTGCTTGACTCGCCAGGCGCAGTTGCCGACCTGGTATCAGCAGTACATCTGGGGCTCGAAAACGAACGTCTGCATGCCGAGGCGCTGACCCAACTCGCCGAGCTGCGATCGTCCGGAGCGCGCATCGTTGCGGCGGGAGATGACGAGCGTCGTCGCCTAGAACGTGATCTGCACGACGGGGCCCAGCAACGACTTGTCGGGTTGTCGCTAGGACTACGCCTCGTCGAGGCCCAAGCGCCCCGCGATGTCTATGAGCTCGACCTAGCGCAGCAGGAGCTACGGCACGCAATCGCCGATCTACGCGACATCGCACATGGCATCTATCCCGTTGTGCTGAAAGACCGAGGCTTGGCCAGCGCTTGGAAAGCACTGGCGGAGACGCGGCAGCTCAAGCTCGGGCGGATGCCAGCAGGCCGGTTCCCCGATGTCGTCGAGTCGACGGCATACCTGCTTGTTGCTCGTACCTCAGCGAGCGGCCCCGTCAATGTATCTGCGGCCACCGAGGCCGGCGCCCTCGTTGTGACCGTGAGCACCGGCGCGGAGCTGCCGGATCTGGGGGATGTGGAAGACCGAGTCCGTACTCTCGACGGCGCACTGGACGTGCACCAGACGGATCACGAAAGGACGCTCATCACGCTTCGTGTGCCAGCCAGCATGCGTCCCGCGAGCCGATGATGGTTGGCGAAGCCCAGCGGAAGACTCGCCAAGAACAGCGAGGCGAAAGGTGGACAGAGCAGCCGGGCGATCATCTGCCTGCAGGGTTGGCGCGCACCGCTTGATCGCTGAATTTCACGGGCGTCCCAGGAGTTCCGTGCACGGGCTCCGCCGCCCATGGCCATGTCCGGTGACACCAACGACAGGCAGAGGGCGGCCCCTGCCGTGCCCGCACTTCAGGTGACCGAGCGGGGGTTGGTCCGATCAAGGCTTGCGTTTCGGCAGTCTGAGTCTCGGCTGTGCCCGCGCAGGTGGATTATCGGCTGACACCAGAATCGCTGCCGGCTGAGGTCGTTGACAACCGCAGCGGCCGCCGCATGGGTGATCGCCGCGACTGTACCTCGCAGGCCGAACCCCTCCGGCGTGATCGGTTCGTCACGATCACCGAGGCGAGTGAGTGCCTTGGTGGGATCCATCCAGCGCGGCCGGTCGATGACTTTGACGCCGGCGGCAGCGAGCCCGTCGATGATCGGTTGTGTTGTCTCATTCTCTGCGCGATCGGTGCCGAGTCGCTGGAGTGTCTGATCGAAACCTCGCCCTCGCAACCGATAGAGCGGTGTTGACGGGGGTCGCGCTTGATCTTGGTTCGCTTGCTGATCTGCCCAGAAGGCAGGCCGGGTGCACTGGGCTGCTCGACGACGCCGAGCTGCTCGCTATCGGTGAGTGCCGCCCTGTGAGCGTTCTCAGCGTGCTCGGTCGACATGCGCTCGATTTGACTGGCATCGGCTGGAACCGTTAGAAGATCAGCCTCGATGGCTGCGAACGTGCGTCGGTGGCCGAACATCAGGGCGACCTCACAAGATCAGCCCTCCGATGTCTCGCTGGACATTACGGCGTCCCGAAGACTGGTTCGGTTAGATTCCCAATGGCCTGGGGGACTAACGCACCTATATTTGCTCGAATTTGAGCCTTGCGCCTAGGAAGAATCCTTCGACCCGACCGCCGACGTCGCCCGCGCCCCTTCAGGTTTTTGAGCAGCAAGCATCAATCGCGTGAGTGTCCACAGATTTCGACGGCGAACGCTTGCCGGTTCCTAGGTCTGGCTCAATGGAGCACAACGATATGGAGGGGTTCATGCCACTCGCGTCCAACGATGAGGGAACGGCGATAGTGGGAACAACTCGACCGCAAGAACGTCTGGTCAGCCCGTTCCAGGGCAGCGAACGGCTCATGACGCTGCTCGAGGTTTCGCAATTGCTCGGCGTGCCGGTAGCCACGCTTTACGGTTGGCGTCACCGCGGTGAGGGTCCGACCGGTTACCGGATCGGACGTCATGTTCGATACCGGCGGGCGGCTGTGGAGGCGTGGATCGAGACGCAGGCCGATCAGCGGCCTGTCTGGTAGTGCGGTGACAGGCTTCGTCGAGAAGAGAGCGACTGGCCGGTGGCGGGCCAGGTATCGCGGGCCGGACGGTCGAGAGCGCTCTAAGACCTTCGACCGGCGGGTTGACGCGGACCGTTGGCTGGCCGGCGTGTCCTTCGCGATCGCGCGCGGGGAATGGACTGACCCTGCTCGTGCTCGGGTGACAGTAGGTGACTGGTCGCGGCAGTGGTTAACGGCGAAGGCTCCGTCACTGAAGGTGACCACCCGCGAGTCGTACCTGTCGATCTTGAAGACCTGTATTTTGCCGACATGGGAGCGAGTACCGCTCGGTGCCGTGACGCACGGCGACGTGGCGGCCTGGGTAGCGCGGCTGTCCGCACAGATGGGGGCATCGCGGTGTCGGAAGTCGGCGATCCTGCTGAGCGGGATCATGTCGGCCGCGGTGCGTGATCAACGAATCTCGCGGAACCCGTGTGACGGCGTTTCACTCCCCCGGCTTCCCGACCATCGCCAGCGCTTTCTGACGGTGGCCGAGTTACATGACCTGGCGAACCGAGCTGGCACGTACCGGCTGATGATCTTGGTGCTCGGGCTATGCGGGCTGCGGTTCGGCGAGTGTGCCGCGCTGCGTGTCCGTTCAGTCGATCTGATGCGCCGTCGGCTTCGGGTATCGGAGTCGGTGTCTGAGGTCAACGGGCACATGGTTTGGTCCACCCCGAAGACTCATCAGTCGCGCGACGTACCGATCCCTCGGTCGCTGATCGATGAGCTTGATCACTCAGGCTGCCGGCAATATGCCAGATGATCTGCTGTTCAGCAGTCCGAATGGCGAGCCGATCCGGCTTGCGAACTGGCGGCGGCGAGTGTGGGACCCCGCAGTCGCCGCGGCTGGCCTCACCGGGCTTACGCCCCACGACCTCCGACATACCGCCGCGTCGCTTGGCGATCGCGTCTGGCGCGTCCGTGAAACACGTGCAGCGGATGCTCGGCCACAAGGACGCGGCGATGACATTGAATGTCTACGCGTCGCTGTTCGAGGACGACCTGGACGACGTCTCGGACCGCCTTGACGCGGCCCTGCTGGAAGCTGCTGCGGCCTCTGTGCGGCCTGAGCCCTCGGCCGGAGATCATCGAACTTCCCGATCGAACCGCCTGAACAAGCGCCTCTGACTAGGCCAAACGCATCGGCGCCCCCAGCAGGATTCGAACCTGCGACACGAGGTTTAGGAAACCTCTGCTCTATCCCCTGAGCTATGGGGGCCTGGCGCGCTGCCACCGACGCGGCGGGATGTTTCAGCAGAGCGCACGGCACAGGGTATCCGCATAAGCGGTCTGTCAGCATGACCGGTATGCCGAGACCGATTGTGATGGATGTCGACACCGGCACGGACGATGCTCTGGCGATTCTCTACGCCGTACGTCACCCCGACCTTCAACTGCTCGGCATAACGTGTGTCGCCGGGAACGTCAGTGTTGATCAAGCAGTGCTCAACACGTGCAAAGTGCTTGACGCCGCCCGAGCCCGAGACATCCCAGTCGCGGCAGGCGCCGCAGGGCCGCTCAGCGAGCGGGTCGCGCCCCGGGGCGGATCTCATGGTCTGGACGGCCTCGGCGGGATCACCTTGCCAGCGACGTCCCGACAGCGAGCACTAATGCCCGCGGTCGAAATGCTGAATCAGCTGATCATGAGTTCGTCTGAGCGCGTGAGCCTCATAACACTCGGCCCCAAGACAAATCTCGCCTTGCTGATCAAGAGATATCCGGAGGTGGTGGCGCGCCTCGAACAGATCATTTTCATGGGCGGCTCAACAAGCGAGGCTGTCCCCGAGTTCAACGTCCGGCAGGATCCCGAAGCGGCGCTCGAAGTCATCGAATCGGCGGTCCCGATAACCATGTACGGATTCGATCTGTTTGGCCGCCTAGCAATCGATCAGGCAGACGCGGACCGCTTCCGCAATCATGATCATCCTGCAATCCGGCTCACCGGGGATCTTCTGTACCGCGGCCACTCGAGCTCCGGTCCGGACGATTACCTCGGTCTCGTTGGCGACGCCGGCGCGATAGTGCTGCTCACCAATCCAGAACTCTTCGTCGCCCGCGAACTGCCCGTTCGCATCAATCTCGAAGGCGTCGGCCGTGGCCGGACCATCATCGATCGACGCGCCACTCTCTACGAGAATTCTCGGCGTTCCAACGCGTCGCCGATGATCAACGTTGTGTTGGATCTAGACGCGGCGAAGGCCGCGTCGGCGTTCGTTCAAACAATCAGCGCCTACGCGGCCTCAGCAAATAATCACTCGTGAACGTGTTCGGCTTTGAGCTTTTCCACCTGGGCGTGCACCTCAACCATGTCGAGGCCCTTGACCGCGTCCACAACCTGCTTCAGAGCGTGCCCCGGCAGCGCTCCGGCCTGGTTGAACACCAGGACGCCCTCACGGAAGGCCATCAGCGTAGGAATGCCCTCGATGCCCAACTGGCCGGTCAGCTCGTAATTGGCATCGGTATCCAACTTGGCGAATACGATCCCGTCGTACTCCTCTGAAGCCTTCTCATAGATAGGCCCGAACCGCTTGCAGGGCCCGCACCATTCGGCCCAGAAGTCCACCAGGACAATGTCGTTATCGGTGATGGTCTCTTCGAAGTTCTCGGTGGAGATGTTAATCGTTGCCATTCATGTGCTCCTCATTACGGGGATTGGCTGCTGATGCGGGCTTCGCGGCAGCCACTGTGTAAACCGCACACGAGGTACGCCTATTCCATACCCACTACTTGATGGCTACAAGTCGGCGCATCGGGATGGCCACCTCGACCACCTCGCGCCTTTTGACACTGTCCTCCAGATACTCGATCGCTCGCTCGACCCGCGACCACCGAGTGTTGGGCAGGTACAGCGCCGACATCACCAGCTCGGCGTCGGCACGCGAGCGAATGCTAAATCTGTATCGCTCGCGGGCATCCTCCACGGCCCGCATCCCATTGAGGTTCAGCGTCTTGGCGAAACCGGTCAACTCCACGGGGCCTGGAAACTGGGGCTTGGTCCGAAGGCGGCCGTTGATCCGTGTCAGCACCCTGAGATCACTCGGGGCGAGCGGCCGGATTCCGGGGGCAATCGCCGCCAGCACGCCACCTGGGCGCAGCACACGCGCGACCTCCTCGATCACCCGGGTCAGCGGCTGGACGACGACCAATCCCATAGAGCTGGTGACTACATCGATGCTCTCGTCTTTGAATGGAAGCTGCAGGGCATCGGCTCGGACCCACGGCCCAGGTCCGCGCTTGGCAGCCAACGCGAGTTCATGTTCAGACAGATCCAAACCGATGACCGTACGCCCGGGCCGGGCCAACTCGCGCGACATCGGACCCGAGCCGCACGCGAGATCCACCACGATGGTCGCCGTCGCCGATACCGCGCGAGCCAACCATCGGTACGGCGAATGGTCGCCAGCCAGCGCACGTGAAAGCACGGCCTCGGCAATGCCGGCTCGATCCCGGTGAAAGTCGGCCAGGTACTTTCGCCAATTCACTTGCTCGCTCACCGCGAAGCTCCTCGCGGTCGATCAAACGCGTGACACGAACAGGTGGGTCGAGGCCTCGCGGTCGATCTCGCAGCTGGGCAGACCATCGACGGTCAGCCTGACACCCAGCCCTCCAACCTCGGCACGGACCTCGGCGCCGGGTTGGATGCCTGCCTGGCGAAGAGTGCCCATCATCTCCACGTCCTTTTGGATCTCCTCGCTCATCCGCTCGATGACTACCGTGATCGAGGATCCCGTGCTGCTGACCACGTCTTGCAACTGCTCATTGCCATCCCGGAACGGCTCGGTGGCCGCGCTCACTCCGAGCTCATCCAATCCCGGGATCGGATTGCCGTACGGAGACATGGTCGGTGCGTTCAGCAGGTCAACGAGTTTTCGCTCCACATCTTCTGAGATGACATGCTCCCACCGACAAGCTTCATCGTGCACCTTCTCCCAGTCGAGCCCGATTACGTCAATGAGGAGCCGCTCGGCCAGGCGGTGTTTTCTCATGACTCGGGTCGCGCGCGCGCGTCCCTCGTCTGTCAGCTCGAGATGCCGGTCCCCGAGAACATGTACGAGGTTGTCTCGCTCCATACGCGCCACGGTCTGCGATACCGTCGGGCCACTTTGATGCAGACGCTCCGCGATCCGGGCGCGCAGGGGAACGATCCCCTCCTCCTCCAGCTCATAGATGGTGCGGAGGTACATCTCGGTGGTGTCGATCAGGTCGCTCACGTCTCTCCTATTGTCTTCGCTCGCGCATCGAGCCAGGAAACCTGCTCAGCAGGTCGCGACTTTCAGACGCTCGCGAAGGACCCCATGATGCCCGAGGGCAAGATTAGACGATGGTCTCAGAGGGACAGGTTGCAATCTGGTGGGTGCGACGCGATTTCCGGCTGGCCGACAATCCCGCGTTGCGTTCGGCGATCGATGACGGAGACGCAGTGCTACCACTCTTCGTCCTCGACCCGGCGCTGCTGGAATCCGCCGGACAGGCTCGGCGGAAATGGCTGATCGCTGCCCTGTCCGTGCTGGATCGCGACCTGCGAGACAGCGGAGGGCCGGGACTCAGCGTGATCCGCGGCAAACCGACTGCTGTGATTCCTCGGCTCGCCAAGCGACACCACGCCAAGCGGGTGCACATAAGCGCAGATTTCGGCCCGTACGGCCGATCCCGAGATGGACGCGTAGCCCAGGCACTGGGCGAGGACGGCATCGAGTTGATTCGGAGCGGATCCCCGTACGCCGTAGCGCCGGGGACGCTGAGGAATCGCTCCAGGGAGCCCTTTCAGGTGTTCAGCCCGTTTCACCGCGCCTGGGTGGCGTATGGCGTACCCGACCCGGCTCCTGGCGTACGTGCCGGCAGCGTGGAGTGGCTGCGAGACAAAACCAGCCGCCAGTTGGAGGATCCCGACGAGGATCTGCTTCCGCTCGTCGGGGAAAGGGCAGCCCGAAAAGCATGGCGGAGCTGGCTCAGTAGGGACTCCGAAGGGGTGCGTGACTACGCCAAGCTGCACGATTTCCCTGGCCTCGACGCCACATCGCATCTCTCGATCGCCTTGCGCTGGGGCCACCTCCATCCGCGCACTGTGCTGTACGACCTCCGCGAGCACCGGTCGAGGGGGGCAGCCGCGCTTGCCCGTCAGATCGCATGGCGAGATTTCTTCGCCGACGTGCTGTTCCACCGGCCGGATGCGGTGAGCCAGCCCATCCGAGGCGGATTCGCGAAGATGCCAACCGAAGACCCTGACCGGACGGAGATCACGGCCAAGCGGCTACAGGCTTGGAAGGATGGCACAACCGGTTACCCACTCGTCGATGCCGGCATGCGTCAGCTGCAAGCCGAGGGCTGGATGCACAACCGGGTTCGGATGGTCGTCGCTTCGTTCTTGATCAAGGATCTGCACATCGGATGGTGGCATGGGGCCGACTGGTTCATGGAGCATCTGCGCGACGGCGACATTGCCCAGAATCAGCTCAACTGGCAATGGGTAGCGGGCTGCGGCACGGACGCGGCACCCTACTTCCGGATCTTCAATCCCACTGGACAGGCCGAAAAGTTCGATCCGGACGGGAGCTATATCAGGCGCTATGTCTCGGAGCTGGCGGATCTACCGCTCGAGCACCTACACCAGCCCTGGGCTGCGCCATCAGGCGTACCAAGGGGCTATCCGGAACCGATCATCGACCATGCAGTCGAGCGCCAGGAGGCTTTGGATCGGTACGCGGTCGTCAAGGGCTCCTGACTTCAGGAGCCATCGAGCAACCGCAGCAGCCTTTCGGCTTCGACTGCCACGGCATCCCGAGCCGGGCCGAGATATCGGCGGCTATCGACCATGTCCGGATAGGCATCCAGCGTGGCCCGAACGGACTCGCTGAAAACCTTGTTGAGATGAGTCGCGATGTTGATCTTGGTCATGCCAGCCTCGATCGCCCGGACCAGTTCCTGATCGGCAACGCCGGAGGAACCGTGCAACACCAAGGGCACCGGGACAGCTCCCCGAAGCGCGCTGATCAGTTCGAGATCGAGCGCAACGCGACGCTCTGTCATGGCATGCGAGGTTCCGACGGCGACGGCCAACGCGTCCACACCGGTTGCTATCGCGAAGGCCCGCGCCTCTTCGGGCTGGGTTCGAGCGCCTGCTGCGTGGACGCCGTCCTTTCCACCGATCTCGCCGAGCTCGGCCTCGACGTCGAGCCCACCCTCGTGACCTAGCTGCACGACCCCTGCCGTCGCGGTGACGTTCTCGTCGTATGCCATCGTCGATGCGTCGAACATCACGGACCCGAAACCGAGGGCGATGGCCTCCTCGACCAGCCGCTTGTCGGTGGCGTGGTCGAGGTGAACGACAACGGGAACGGCTGCGTTGCGGGCCAATGTGAGCGTGGCCAGTCCGATCGGCGCCAACGCCTTGTGGTAGCGCACTGCGTTCTGCGAGATCTGCAGTACGACTGCCGTCTCGGCGGCTTCAGCCGCTGCGGTGAATGCCTCGGCATGCTCGATGCTGAAGACGTTGAACGCCCCCAGGCCCTTGCCAGAGGCGCGGGCCGGGGCCAGTACGTCGGCAAGCCGGGCCAGAGTCATCGATGCTTCATAGCATGACCATCTGCCCTTTTCCCAGCCCGCCCGCGCATCGCGCTTTATTGATTGCTCGCTTCGCTCGCTGCGATGCTCAATGGAACACCGCCTACTTCGTCGTCACAGGCAGACGATAAAGCGTGTCTGCTCGCCCACGCGTCCAGGTCAGCACTGCGCCAGCCCGGCTCAGCACTGCGCCGCGCGATTCCTGACCTCGCAGCTGCGCCCGCGGCCCCATTCCGCAAACTCCGTTGACCCAATCCACGCACGCGCATACGTTAGTGGGACACGGGAAAGGAGGTGGTCCGCGGAATGAATGACTGTTGGACATGTGAGGTGACGGCCAGCTAGCCGCATCCCGACTGTGTATACAAACTGGTCGCGTGCGGCCGGCTAATCCACAGCCAACACCCGAACCCGCGAGCGCCGGAGTTGTCCGCCCGGCCAACATGCTCCTGCTTCAACATGACCCGTGATTGGGGTCTGTCGCTGGATGCGCGTTGACAAGCTCGCGGGTTTGTCCTTTTTGATGTGCCCTGAGTTTGATCTGCCCTCAGCATGCGTTCCCACTGCGACGAGTTCAGCGCGCATGCCTAGTCGATGATCGGGCTGAGCGCCTTCACGGTGTCGATGGTGTCAGCCTCTGCAGCCGATTTGTCCGGCCTATAACGCAGCACTCGGGCAAACCGCAATGCCACTCCGCCGGGATACCGCGGTGACCTCTGCAGCCCGTCGCAGGCGATCTCCACGACGGTCGAAGGCTCGACAAAGACCGTGCCCTGCGTACGGCGGACCTCAAGCTCCAGGAACCGTGCGGTCTGCCACGTCAGCAGCTCATCGGTGAGACCCTTGAACGTCTTGCCGAGCATGATCAATTCTCCCGACGTGGGATCAGGCGCAGCGAGGTGGAGGTTGGACAGCCAGCCCTGGCGTCGACCGTGCCCCCATTCGGCAGCAGTGACGATCAGGTCGAAAGTGTGGCGGGGCTTGACCTTGACCCAGGCTGAGTCGCGCCGGCCAGCCGCGTACGGAGCCTGCAGGTTCTTGATCACGACGCCTTCGTAGCCCCGTTTGACGGCACCGGCGAAAGTGTCGGCGGCATCCGTAGCCGTCGTGCAGATTTTGCGCGGCACGGTGACCGTTGCAGGCAATAGCTGACTCATTTGTTCCAGTCGCTCGGTCAGTGGTGCGTCCAGCAGGTCCTGGCCGTCCACATGCAACAGATCAAAGAAGAAGACCTGAAGCGGCCCGGCCTGCTCCACCGCCGCGATGTCGACACTGCTCATGGTGCGCGAGGCCACGACCTGGAAGGCTTCTGGTCGGCCGTCGGTGCGCAATGAAAGCACCTCCCCGTCCAGCACGAGTTGATCATGCGGAAGCGACCGCGCCACTGCTGCGACCTCCGGAAGACGCGCGGTGATCTCGTCCAAGCTGCGGGTGAAGATCCGTATCTCATCGCCCGAGCGATGCACCTGAACGCGTACGCCGTCCAGCTTGTAGTCCACCAATGCCGGGACGCCTGTCCGCTCGAGAGCGGCATCTGGGCCGGGAGCAGTAGCCGCAAGCATTGGTTGAATGCCGACTCCCACCTGCAGGCCGACGGCCTGCAGTGCTTCGAGACCGCCCGTCAGCAAAATGGTCGCCGCTGCAGTGGTCGAGGACATCAGCATGGCGGCTCGGCGTACCGCCGCAACCGGAACGTCGAAGGCAGCGGCGAGTCCTTCCTGGACCGCGGCCTCCATCGCACCCTGTCGTAATTCACCGAAGATCAGGCCGCGTAGCAAGTCCTGCTCATCGGCGGTTGCCCGTGCGAGTAGGGCCTGCACAGCCGTAGCCCGAGCCGCCGTTGATCCGGCGCCGCTGAGGCTGGCGACATCGGCGAAGACCTCATCGACCTCACCGACGGTTAGCGAGGGCACCGCCGCGGGAGCCGGAATGGACTGCAGCGACTTCCAGCCGACTCCCGTGCGCCGCTGGCGCAAGCTACCCGACAGGTAGGAGACCACAATCTCGACGTCGTCGCGCGATGCTTCCCGAAGGACTGCGGCGATGAGATCCCGCTTGGTGTTGCGCGAGCGCGTGGCAGTGAGCGCGATGCGGGTCTCGGCAAGCCGGCTCAGCAGCATGGTCGCGATTCTCCCTCTCGCCAGAGACAAATCCCCACGCTTGCGGACATCTTGGCGTCGGAGGAGCGATCTCTCGTTTGAATCTTCGTTCCCGGGAATCCGTAAACAACAAGAACGGCGCTCCCCGATCTGGAGAGCGCCGTTCTTGCATAGCAATAACTCAGGACTTTGCCTCGTCCTCGTCGGCCGTGTCCGCCTCGCTGAGCGCGACAGCCTCTTCGGTGGTGGTGTCGTCGCTTGGCTGTTCCTCCTCCGCGGTGGCCTCCTCGAGTTCGCTCGTCTCCTCAACGAGCTTCTCCGCAGGACTCTTCTCGGCCTCCGGGGCCGCGTCCGCTGGGCCCGACGCGGCTGGCGCAGCAGGTGCCGCTTGCGCAGCGGGAGCGGCCGCGGACGACTTCGTCGTCGACTTCTTTGCCGGAGCCTTCTTTGCGGGGGCGGCAACCTTGGCGTTTGCCTTCCTGCTGTCCTCGACCGATTCCTGGACCAACTCGATCAATGCCATCGGGGCGTTGTCCCCTTTACGCGGGCCAACCTTGGTGATCCGGGTGTAGCCACCCTCCCGATCGGCCAGGCCGGGCGCGATCTCGGTGAACAGCGTGTGCACCACGCCCTTGTCGCGGACAGTGGTGAGCACCAAGCGCCGCGAGTGGATGTCACCACGCTTTGCCTTGGTGATCAACTTCTCCGCCAGCGGACGCAACCGCTTCGCCTTGGCCTCGGTCGTCACGATCCGGCCATGCTCGAACAGCTGACTGGCCAGATTGGCCAGGATGAGCCGCTGGTGCGCGGCACTGCCGCCGAGTCGGGCGCCCTTGGTGGGTGTAGGCATGTCACTTGTCTCCTGAGCTCTAAATAAGCCGACTACTGCGGCGGTTCAAAGGGGTTGCCTCCCTTTGCTCATGCGGGGGTTCAAAGGGGGTCGCCCCCCTTTGCTCATGCGGGGGTTCAAAGGGGGTCGCCCCCCTTTGCTCAATACTGCTCGGTCTCGCTGAAGTCGACGTCGTCATCTTCAAGATCGTCGTATCGGCTGATCGCGCTCAGCGGGTCGAAGCCTGGCGCGCTGTCTTTCAGCGACAAGCCCATCTCATGCAGCTTGAGCTTGACCTCGTCGATCGACTTTGAGCCGAAGTTGCGAATGTCCAGCAGATCCTGCTCGCTGCGCGACACCAGCTCCGAGACCGTGTGGATGCCCTCACGCTTGAGGCAGTTGTACGACCGGACGGTCAGGTTCAGGTCCTCGACCGGCAAGGCCAGGTCGGCAGCCAGCTGCTCGTCGATCGGCGATGGACCTATTTCAATGCCCTCGGCCTCCACGTTGAGCTCGCGAGCCAGGCCAAACAGCTCGACCAAGGTGCGCCCGGCGGAGGCAACCGCATCCCGCGGACGAATGGCCTGTTTGGTCTCCACGTCCAAGATCAGCTTGTCGAAGTCGGTGCGCTGTTCGACGCGGGTGGCCTCGACCTTGTAAGTGACCTTGAGCACTGGTGAGTAGATCGAGTCGACTGGGATGCGACCGATCTCAGCGTCGGCTGTCTTGTTCTGCACTGCGGAGACGTAGCCACGGCCGCGCTCCACGACCAGTTCCATCTCCAGCCTTCCGGAGTCATTGAGAGTCGCGATGTGCAGCTCCGGGTTGTGCACCTCAACACCCGCGGGCGGGGCAATGTCTGCCGCGGTGACCTCGCCGGCGCCGGCCTTGCGCAGGTACATCGTGACCGGCTCGTCCTCCTCGGAGGAGACGACCAGGCCCTTGAGGTTCAAGATGACCTCGGTGACATCCTCGACGACACCTTCGATCGTCGAGAACTCATGAAGGTTCCCGTCGATCTTGATACTCGTCACGGCCGCGCCCGGGATGGACGACAGCAGCGTACGCCGCAGCGAGTTGCCGAGGGTATACCCGAATCCGGGCTCCAACGGCTCGATGGTGAACCGAGATCGACTGTCGGAAACTGTCTCTTCCGCCAGTGTGGGGCGCTGTGCGATCAGCATTTCTCTTCCTTCCCCGCATCACCCGCTATTTGATGATGCAGAACCGCTGACGTATCCGACGCCGACGGCTTCCTGCTTTGGTGCCCTTTCGACGAGCTCAGGGGCACATGATCTTGTTCAGTTTTGATCTTGTTCAGTTTGATCTTGTTCAGTTTGATCTTGTTCAGTTTGCTCGGTGCCGTTCGGCAGCTGAGGCACGCACTGCGCGCTGAGCTTGTCGAAGCGACAAAGTCCAGGTTTCTTACTTCGAGTAGAGCTCCACGATCAGTTGCTCGGAAACGTCCACAACGATTTGCTCCCGGACAGGCAGCTGATGGATCAGGATCCGGCCACGGTCGGGAAACACCTGCATCCAGCCGGGAATGTCACGCTCGCCATGAGTCTCCCGGTTGATGATGTGCGGGGTCTGGTCCTTTACCTTCTCGGCGAGATCGATCACATCGTGCGGACTCACCCGATAGGAGGGGATGTCGACCTTGTGACCATTGACCAGGAAGTGACCATGCACCACGAACTGACGGGCCTGCCGACGGGTACGCGCCAGCCCAGCGCGATAGACCACGTTGTCGAGGCGGGACTCCAGGATCTGGAGCAGGTTGTCGCCCGTCTTGCCCTGCTGCCGGTTGGCCTCCTCGTAGTACCGACGGAACTGCTTCTCCAGTACTCCGTAGGAATAGCGCGCCTTCTGCTTCTCGCGGAGCTGCAGCGAATACTCCGACTCCTTGGTGCGGCCCTTGCCGTGCACGCCGGGCGGATATGGGCGACGCTCGAACGCCCTGTCATTGCCGACGAGATCAACACCCAGCCGACGTGACTTCTTGGTCATGGGACCGGTATAGCGAGCCATGTTTGAATGAGTCCTTGTCTTTTGAGGTGATCAGACCCGACGCCGCTTTGGAGGACGGCAGCCATTGTGCGGGACAGGGGTGACGTCGGAGATCGCACCCACCTCGAGGCCGATCGCCCCGAGTGAGCGGATAGCAGTCTCGCGACCAGAGCCGGGACCCTTGACGAACACATCGACCCGCTTCATGCCATGCTCCATCGCTCGGCGACCTGCGGCCTCGGCGGCCATCTGCGCGGCGTACGGGGTGGACTTGCGGGATCCTTTGAATCCGACGGTTCCGGCTGAAGCCCATGCAATGACGTTGCCGTTCGGATCGGTGATCGAAATGACGGTGTTGTTGAATGTGCTCTTGATGTGCGCGTGGCCAGCCACGACGTTCTTCTTCTCTTTGCGGCGCACCTTCTTGGCGGCGGTGCTGCGGCCTGCAGTTGCCATAAGTTCTCAGCTTCTCCTGGATCTAGTCCGCGAACGCCGGAGGCGTTACTTGGCCTTCTTCTTGCCGGCGACGGGTTTGCGCGCGCCCTTGCGAGAGCGCGCGTTGGTGCGGGTGCGCTGGCCGCGTACGGGCAGGCCACTGCGGTGACGACGTCCTTGGTAGGAACCGATCTCGACCTTGCGCCTGATGTCGGAGGCAACCTCGCGACGGAGGTCACCTTCGATCTGATAGTTGGCCTCGATCCAGTCGCGAAGCGCAACGAGGTGCTCATCGGTGAGCTGGTGGACGCGGAGGTCGCCACTGATCTGGGTGGCATCGAGGGTCTGCAGCGCGCGGGTCTTGCCTATGCCGTAGATGTAGGTGAGGGCGACCTCGAGGCGCTTGTCGCGCGGGAGATCAACACCAATGAGGCGTGCCATGAGGCAGGTACTACCTTTCGTCTGGTCGACGCCGGCCTTCGTGGCTGCGCCCTCGACAAGCTCAGGCGCATGACGTCGCGGAGGTGTCTGGCGTGACGCGTCCCTGGCTGCCTTCGATCAAGCGTGGCGCCTGATCACCGGGGCCCCGGCCTCCGACCGGGGGTGGATCCGACGACATTCGTCGGCGGATTTGCGATCACACTTTGCTGATTTCTGGAAGCTGCTCGCGCAATACCGACGCTCGTAGCTTCACTGGTCTTGCTGGTTCGCGGCTAGCCCTGCCGCTGCTTGTGCCGCGGGTTCTCGCAAATCACCATGACGCGACCGTGCCGGCGGATCACCTTGCACTTGTCGCAGATCTTCTTGACGCTCGGCTGGACCTTCATCGAGCTTCTTTCTGAACTCACGTCGGGCAAGCTGGAGCTGGCCGACGATGTGGATGGTTTGCGAGTTGGCTACTTGTGCCGGTAGACGATGCGGCCGCGCGTCAGGTCATAGGCGGAAAGTTCGACGACGACTCGGTCGGCAGGAAGGATCCGGATGTAGTGCTGCCGCATCTTGCCACTGATCGTGGCAAGCACCTTGTGACCGTTTGCCAGCTCAACGCGGAACATCGCGTTGGGCAGGGCCTCGACCACGGTGCCCTCCAGCTCGAGTGCGCCCTCTTTCTTCGCCATAGACTCTCTAACTTGTTGCGCGTACGCCTGACTGACCGGCCAAAGTTGGCCAGCCGATGAGTTTACGCCAGGACTTCGCCGTACCCAAATTTCCGAACATTTGCGGCCCTTATCTTTCCTGCTGTCGGAAACAGATTCCGCATCTGCACGTTTGCTGTCGGCATGCATAGCTTGCAAACCGTTACGGACCGTGCGAAGCCTACATACACGTACGTTTCATGGCTCAGCGCGCGAAGCCCGGGAACGGCTGACGTGCCCGAGGAGCTTTAGGCCAACTTGAGCCCGCGGTCGATCCGCTCCCGATAGAGGTCGACGCTCTCCTTGAGTGCCTTGAGGATGTACGGAGGAAACTCCATGCCCTGCTTGTGGGCCCACAACAACCGGTTCTCCACTCGCCCGACCTCGCGCGCGTATCCCTGAAGATCGTCGTCCAGGCCGAGGGTCGCCATCACCCCGCCCATGTCCGCCTTGTACCGCTTCATGTGGTTGGTGCCGACGAGGTGGTAGGACTTCTCACGCATCACCCGGGTCAGGAACAGTTGCCACGGCTTGAGCACCTTGTCCTGAATCATTGCGGTCGCGGACATCTGATAGAAGGCGAAGTGTCCCGGTTCCTGCTGCTTGATCGGGGTGATGATCGTCTCTGAGATGGCCGTTTCGCCGAGCTCCTGCATCCCGTGGTTGATCTTGTTGTATGCCAGCACCGCCTGCCGTTCGGTGCTGGCACCAGTGAGGAAGTACATCAACTTCGCGATCTCCTGAATGGGTTTCAGGTGCGCCAGCGCTCCCAAGATCTTGATTCCGAACGACAGCTCGAGCTCCGGCTCGGCTGCGGTCCTGCCGAGGTCTTGCTGCAGCCGGTCCAAGATCAGTCCGTGCTGGATTTCCTGGGGCTGCCAGACGTCGGCGTAGAAGGTCTTGTTGGTGTCATCGGCGTCCGGGAGCAGCACGAGCAGCTCCAGCACATTGCGATCAACTTCCAGCTCGACGCGGGCGAGGTAGTCGATCACATGCCCGAACTTTCTAGCTACCAGCCAGGGTCGTTTGATCGTGCGATCGACGGAATCGAGTGGAATCGGCGGATAGAGCTCACCCAGGCGCTGCACATGCTCAGCGATCTTCATTTGGGTGATGTGTTGCCGGGGCACAGTCGCCATTTTAGGTGTCCATCTTGCGTCAAACATTGCAGGAACTGTGTTCCATACACAGTTAGGTTAGCCATACCAAACCGCTATAGGCCAATCCTCGAACGATATTCGGAGCACTCAACCCATATGTTTGGTCGACTTCAGGCAGCAGAGAGGTCAGCCGGTGCACCTGCGCGTGAGGCTTCGGTCCCGGGAGGCCGCTAAAACAGGAGCACCAGCAGAATCGCAATCAAGATGACGGCGGCAGCTACTCCGCCAACGACAGCCGCGGTCAGTCGGCCGGGCGGCCGAGGCTCGGACAGCTCTCCTGGCTCCCCTCCCGAGTTGGCAACGATTGCCGGCGACGAGTGCGTGGGGAGCGGCGGCAACCCCTCGACGACCGGCACCAGTTCACCAAGCCGACGCGCGGCGAAAAGGAGGTCCAGCCGCGCCTGATAGTCCTCTTCCTCTAGCGCTCCAGCCGTGAAGGCAGCGTTTAGTCTCGCGTTGAGTCGATCACGTTCGGCGTCTGTCACGGGAGCGTCGGGTGTGCTCCGGTATGGCGACGAAATCGGCAGGTTGCTGCTCACCCGGTCCAGGCTACTCGGGGCGCACGCTGCCATTCGGCGCCGCGAATAGCACCCAAGACTTTCCGCCGATGGACGTCGCCGTCTCGATCGACAACGTGGATTCGTTCCTGCCAGCAATTCACGCCTCGCTGTGTGCCATCACTGACAGCCGCGCAGCGCGGTATCGATATCGAGCTCTTCGTGGGCGAGCAGGCTGATCAGTTCATGCCGGCCACCATGCTCAGAACTCACTACTCATGCGCTTGACTTCCGCGCGGCAATAGCAGCCAAGATCAACGGGCCAGCACGTCAGGCAGCCCGAACTGTTCGAACAGCGTGGTGTCGAAGAAGGTGCTCACATGTGAGACGCCTCGGTCGGTCAATGTCAGCACTTGAATTTGGAATGCGCGGTGAGTTCCGTCCGGCTCCCTCATGTACAGCGCAAATGCGGGCTGACCGTTGGCCGAGGTCGGCACCATGATCTGATCACCAGGCGCCTCGGCGGGACAATGAGTTTCGATGAGGTGCCCAATGGCGGTCGAGCCTTGGTACCAACCGAGGTAGGGCGGCATCTCCCAAACTGCATCCTCCGCAAGAAGCTCGACGATCCGCTTGACGTCGTAGTTCTCGAAGGCGGCCATGTAGTCGGAGAGCAACTCCTTTGCGTGCTCATCGTCGAGACGCTTGCCGGGATCGTCAGGGTCGAGCTTGTGCATCTGGGCCCTGGCACGCTGCAGGCTGCTGTTCACAGCGGCTGTTGACATATTCAGCAGCTCCGCCACCTCGCTGGACTGCCAAGCGAGCACGTCTCGCAAGATCAAGATCGCACGCTGCGGCGGCGTAAGGTGCTGTAGCGCGGCGATAAATGCGAGGCGGACGCTTTCCCGATCGACCACTTCGGCGGCAGGGTCATCAACGAAGCCGCCCCACATCACCGAATCCGGCACCGGCTCTAGCCACGTCACCTCAGGCCGAGACTCCAGCGAGCCATGCGGATCGGAGCTGGGTTGACCAAGCCCGGTCGGCATCGGCCGGCGATCCTTGCCGTCGAGCGCCGTGAGGCAGACGTTGGTGGCGATGCGATACATCCAGGTGCGCACCGACGAGCGGTTCTCGAAGTTGTGGAACCCGCGCCAAGCTCGCAGGTAGGTCTCTTGGACCAGGTCTTCCGCATCATGCACCGAGCCAGCCATCCGATAGCAGTGAACCGTGAGTTCCCGGCGCAGCGGCTCCACCAGTGACGCGAAGAGATCATCATCGATGGCGACAGTCATGCCTGCGAACTTACCCCCCTTGTTTTGGAGCTGCTCGCGCAATCGCGCGGGGAGTCCGCCTACTTCGTCATCGCTCGCAGAGGACACTGCGCCTCCGCTCACTCCTCCTCAGCACGGCGGCGCGCGATTTCCCGACGCTCGCAGCCCCTTGTTTTGGACTGCTCGCGCAATCGCGCGGAGTCCGCCTACTTCGTCATCGCTCGCAGAGGAATTCCCGACGCTCGCAGCCCGTTTCCCGATCGCTCGCAGCTGTCCCTCCCCATTGGCCCGTTATGGTCGCAGTCCGGTGTGGTGGGCAGCGAAGGTCAGGAGATCAGCCCATTCGGCGGCGATCAACGCGCTCGGCTTGCCGACTCCGTGACCCGTCGAGACCTCGATCCTGGTAAGGATCGGCTGATTGCCGGCCTGCGCGTGCTGCAAGGTGGCGGTGAACTTGTGGCTGTGCAGTGGCACCACGCGATCATCATGATCTCCGGTAAGTATCAGCGTCGCCGGGTAGTTGGTTCCGGGGCGCACGTTGTGCAACGGCGAGTACGCCAGCGCCTGGACGAACTGCTCCGGGTCGTCCGGGCTTCCGTAATCAGAGACCCATGCAGCGCCGATCGTGAAGAGATGGAAGCGCAGCAGGTCCAAGACGCCGACTCCCGGCAGCGCTGCTGCCGCCAGATCGGGATGTTGGGTCAGCACGGCTCCGACAAGCAAGCCCCCATTGCTGCGGCCATGCAGGGCGAGCTGCTGGGTCGTCGTCACCCCAGTCTGTTTGAGATGCTCGGCGACAGCGGCGAAGTCATCGAACACGTTCTGCTTGTGAGCCAGCCGGCCGGCATCGTACCAAGCTGTGCCGAACTCTCCCCCACCGCGCAAGTTGGCGATCGCCAGCACTCCACCGGCGGCGAGCCAGCCTGGCCAGCCGGGGCGATAGTCCGCGAGCACTGGGATCTTGAACCCCCCATATCCATAGAGCAGGGTCGGTTGCGGCCGCGACCGGTCGGCACCAGCGGGAGCGATCAGGAAGTACGGCACTGACGTACCGTCTTTGCTCGTCGCAATAAGGCGTTCCACCACGATCGTTGGGGGAACGAATGCCTCTTCAGCGGGCTGCACCAGCGCGGCGAGCGACGTCACCGCGGCTGAGTCGGCCTCGATCAGGTAACTCTGGGCAGGCGAAGTGACCGATGAGAGGCCGACAAAAGCCTCCGGGTCACCGCGTCTGGCATTCAGTCCGACGACCGCACCCCCGAAGACATCGACCGGCTGAGCGGACGAACCGTCGCGGCCAACCTGAAAGATCAGCGGATGCGCGTCGGCGAGATATACCAGGATGAATCCGTCGCCTGCCGACCTCGCGTGCAAGAGGGTGTGCTCGGATTCAGCAATCACCTCCCGCCAGTCGATCCGTCCAGTCTCGTGAAAGGCGTCCAGATCGACAGCGACGAGCCGCCCGCCCTCGGCCTCGAAATCAGTTCGCAGATAGAGAGTGGTCGCGTCAGATCCAGCCAGCACGAATTCGGCATAGGCCTCATCGATGATCTTGATTGGACTTCCAAGATCACTGCGGTCACCTTGCACGATCGGATACACCCAGAGGCGGTTCTTGTACTCGGTGCCTTCCACGATGCTGACGGCCAGGAAGCGGTCGTCGTCGGTCACCTCTGCTGAGAACATCAGCTGATCGTTCTCCGGGAATTCCATGATCAGTTCGTCATGATCTTGTGGCTCGCCGATGCGGTGAATCCGCAGCTTGGGTCCGGAGAGCGCCGCAGTCTGGGTGCCCTCGGCATGGCCCTGATGATCAAAGTGGGTGTAAACGTATGAGCGATGATCGGGCAGCCATTCGGCCTGGGAGAACTTGGTCTGGATCACGGCGTCGGCGACGTCATCTCCGCTGGACAGACTCAGGAGCCGAAACGTCGTCCAGTCGCTCCCGGCTTCGCTGACCCCGTACGCGACGAGCTCGCCGTCACCGCTCACTGTGAGGCTGGTGAGCGAACTGGTTCCGTCCGGGGAGAACGCGTTGGGATCGATCAGCACCCGCCCGCCGGCCATCAGCTCAGGCAGCGACGAGGCGACGAAGATCACATCTTGGTTCTGAGTGCCGTCGTTCCTGCTGACGAAGTAGTGCCCCGCACGCTTGAACGGCACACCCGCGCGCGGCTGTCTCATCACCTGGTGCATCGTGTCGAGAAACCAGGCCCGGTCTCGCAGTGACTCGAGGTATCCGGCGGTGAACTCGTTCTGCCGCTTTACCCAGTCGGCTGTCTCGGCTGAGTCCGGGTCCTCCAACCAGCGGTATGGGTCGGCGATGGATCGTCCGTGCAGCACCTCGACCGTGTCGTCCCGACGCGTTTCTGGATAGCGAGTCACGCCCACGAAGCGTACCCATTTCCGCTGGGCAGCTGCTCGCTTCCTTGGGGCAGCTGGCGTTCAGCTGAGTAGTCCCGAGAATTCATCAGTTGTTGAATTTCTGTTAACCTGGCTCTATCGTCTGTTCATGATGTTGCTCGTGAACTTTTCGGACATCGATTCGACCATGATCGATGCTGTCGGGGGCAAGGCACTCAATCTCGGCGTCATGATCTCAGGAGGACTGCCCGTCCCGGGCGGGTTCTGCGTGACAACCGATGCGTATCGGTTGGTGGTTGCCGATCGGCTCGATGACCTGATGGGCAAGCTCGCCGACACCACGGACGCCGATGGCGTCACGGCTGCCGCTGGCGAGGCGCGCCACCGAGTGCTCGCGACCGAGCTCCCCGATCAACTAGGAACAGCGATCACGGATCGGTACCAGGCGCTCGGCGACGACAAGCCCGTTGCCGTACGCTCCTCGGCTACCGCCGAGGACCTGGCGTACGCGAGCTTTGCCGGCCAGCAAGACACCTATCTCAATGTGATCGGTTCAGCAGCGCTGCTCGACGCGGTCCGGCGATGCTGGGCATCGCTGTGGACCGATCGAGCCGTGAGCTACCGCAATGCGAACGGAATCGACCACCGCCGCGTGACGCTCGCGGTGGTCGTCCAGCAGATGATCGACGCATCTGCAGCCGGTGTGATGTTCACGGCGAACCCCATCACGGGCAGTCGCAACGAAACGGTCATCGATGCAAGCCCGGGTCTCGGAGAGGCCGTGGTCTCCGGAGCGGTGAATCCAGACCATTTCGTTGTGAATACGGTCGACGACAGCATCGTCACCCGCCGGCTGGGCGACAAGCGGATCATGATCACCAGCCGACCGGGTGGCGGCACCGAGTTGCAGGACTTGGAAGGCAAGGGCTCCGAAGCCTGCCTGGCTGACGCCCAGGTGTTCCGGCTTGTTGATCTTGGCCAGCGGGTACAGCGGTATTACGGAGCGCCTCAGGACACCGAATGGGCGCTGGACTCTGGCGGCACCTACTGGTTGACCCAGGCGCGGCCGATTACGACGCTGTACCCCTTGTCTCGGACTCACCAGCCGGGCCTGCGGGTAATGATGTGCCTGAGCTTGGCACAGGGCCTGACCAGACCGATCACTCCAATGGGTATTGCGGCTGTCCGGCTGATCGGCACGTCGGTAGCCACCGCAATCAAAATCCCGCCAGATGAACCATTTGCCGGCCCGCGGGCGATGCATGCCCCTGGTGAGCGGATTTTTGCGGACGTGACGAGCGTCTTGCGTAGCCGGCTCGGGCGCCGAGTGATGATCGGAGCCTTCTCGGTCATGGAAGCACGAGCGGCTGCGGTCTTGACGACCCTTGGCACGCGGCCAGAGTTCTCGATCATCGACTCGTCCGGCCACGCGATGCAACGGCACATAGCCGGCGCCCTGATACGCAACAAGGTCCCGTTACGCGTAGTTGCCGGACTGGCAAACCCGGAACTGGCCTACCGTGGAATCGCAGCCACAGAGCGGCGGCTGCGCAAATCGCTGACGCTGCCCGCCGACGCGACCGCGTCCCAACGCCTCGACTTCGTCGAGGATCGACTCAGCCACGTGTTTTTGCTGATGCCACGAACGTTCGCGTACGCGGTGGGCGGCCTGTTGATGCTAGCTGTGTCTCGCCGCCTGCTGGGTGACGTGGCCGAGCCAGACGAACTGCAACAGGTTCTCCGCGGACTGCCCCACAACGTCACCACCGAAATGGACCTCAGGCTCTGGGAATTGACCGAGGAGATCCGCAGTGATGGACCCTCGCGCGAGGCTTTCACTGACCTTGCGGTGCCCGACCTGCTGCAGCGTTATCGCGATCATGCGTTGCCATCCGTCGCGCAGCGCGGACTACAGGCATTTCTGCGCCGCTACGGGCATCGCGCCGTCGCCGAGGTCGATCTGGGTATGCCCCGCTGGTCGGATGATCCCAGTCACCTGCTTGGAGTGATCAGCAACTATCTGCGCCTCGATGCCAGTGATCTTGACCCGGTTGCGCAGTTCCAGGCTGGCGAGGCCAAAGCCGAGTCCATGATCCAATCGCTCACTGCCCGCATGGCCGAGCGCAGCCGCCCTCGAGCGAAGCTGGTCAACTGGACGCTGGGGCGAGTGCGTCAGCTCGTCGGTTTGCGGGAATCCCCGAAGTTCCTGCTGATCGTGGCACTTAGCGCGATGCGCGAGCATCTGAAGGCGGTCGGCCAGGAGCTCGTTACCACCAACGTGATCGATCAGGTCGACGATGTCTTCTTCCTCGACCTTCGTGACGCCCGTCGCGGCCTGGCCGGCGAAGACCTGCGGACCCAAGTCGCTGAACGCAGAGAGACGTACGAGCAGGAACTCAAGCGACGCCACATCCCCCGCCTGCTGCTCTCCGACGGCACCGAGCCGGAGGCGGTCGCCTCAGCGGCCGCCCGGCCAGACGGGGCGCTGACCGGCAGCCCAGCCTCGACCGGCACGGTGACCGGGAAGGCGCGAGTCGTGCTGGATCCGGTTGGTGCGCACCTCGAGCCCGGCGAGATCTTGGTAGCCCCTTCCACCGACCCGGGATGGACACCGCTGTTCTTGACCGCCGGCGGGCTGGTGATGGAGATGGGCGGCTCGAACTCCCACGGCGCGGTCGTTGCGCGGGAGTACGGCATTCCTGCAGTTGTCGGTGTACCCGAGGCGACGCACAAGATCGAAACTGGCCAGCTGATCACCGTCGACGGAGCTGCTGGGTTGGTGAGCCTCGTGGCCGCGTGATGCTGCCCTGAGCCGGTCGGCGGGCGCTTCGACAAGCCGCCGCCTGAGCTTGACGAAGGGCCGTCCTGAGCTTGACGAAGGGCTCAGCGAGGCATCATCTCAAGCTCAGCTCAGTCGACGAGCTCGGCGGCGCGGCCCTCGCGATGAGCATCCAAGGCAGCGAAGACTCGCTCCGATACGTCGTCGATCTCGCCGAGGCCATCGACCTCGACAAGCAAGCCGCGCGGTCGGTAGACCTCCAGCAGCGGCTCGGTCTGCTCGGCATAGACCTGTAGGCGTACGCGGATGGTTTCCTCATTGTCGTCGGACCGGCCTTCGATCTCGGCGCGCCGGAGCAGTCGTGCCACGACCTCGTCGGTGTCGGCAACGAGAGAGAGGACGGCGTCGAGCGCTCGGTCGGTCTCGGCGAGGTAGTCATCGAGGGTTTGCACCTGTTGCATCGTGCGCGGGTAGCCATCCAACAAGAAGCCGGCATCGCAATCGCTCCGCGCCAGCCGGTCTTTCACGATTTCGTTGGTGATCTCGTCGCTCACGTACCCGCCGGACTCCATGATCGCCCGAACTTGGCGCGCCAGCGGCGTATCAGAGGTCTTCATTGCGCGGAAGATGTCGCCGGTCGAAATTGCCGGTATCTCATAGTGCTCAGCAATCAGCTTGGCCTGCGTACCTTTGCCTGCGCCTGGAGGGCCCATGATGAGGAGTTGCATTAGCGGAGGAACCCTTCGTAGTTGCGCTGCTGAAGCTGGCTCTCAATCTGTTTCACTGTATCGAGGCCGACACCGACGATGATGAGAATCGAGGTGCCACCGAAGGGGAAGTTCTGGTTGGCGTTCAGGAGTATGAATGCGATCGATGGCAAGAGGGCGATGAAGCCGAGATAGAGCGAGCCAGGGAAGGTCAGGCGGGACAACACAAAGCCGAGGTAATCCTCGGTCGGTTTACCGGCACGGATGCCTGGGATGAAGCCACCGTATTTCTTCATGTTGTCGGCGACCTCGGTCGGATTGAACGTAATCGCGACATAGAAGTAGGCGAAGAACACGATCAGCAAGAAGAAGGTGATGATGTAGACCGGATGGTCGCCCTTCACGAAGTTGGCGCTGATCCACGAGGAGAATTTGTCATCCGGCCGGAACTGGGCATACAGAGCCGGCAGGTACAGCAGCGACGAGGCGAAGATGACGGGTATGACGCCGGCCTGGTTGACCTTGATCGGGATGTAGGTCGTCGTGCCGCCGAACATCCGGCGCCCCACCATCCGCTTGGCGTACTGCACGGGGATCCGGCGCTGTGACAGCTCAACGAAGATGACGCCGATCATGACGAGCAAACCCAGCGCGATGACGAGCAGGAACACGACCCAACCCTGCGAACCTGGGCGTGCGACCTTCAAACTCCACAGCGCACTTGGGAAGGTTGCCGCGATCTGGGTGAAGATCAGCACCGACATGCCATTGCCGACGCCGCGTTCGGTGATGAGCTCACCCAGCCACATGATGACGCTCGTGCCGGCTGTCATTGTCAAAATCATGACGACCACAGGGAAGATGTCCTTGCTGTACACCAGGCCCGGACATCCGGTGAACAGCCGGTCGTTGACTGCCACGGTGACGAAAGCGGTGGAGTTCAAAACCGCCAGCACCAAAGTCAGGTAGCGGGTGTATTGAGTGATCTTGGTCTGCCCCGCTTGGCCCTCCTTTTTGAGGGCTTCGAGACGTGGGATCACGACCGTGAGCAGTTGCAGGATGATGCTTGCCGTGATGTAGGGCATGATGCCCAGGGCAAAGATCGTCAGGTGCAGCAAGGCCCCGCCGGAAAACAGGTTGATCAGGGAGTACAGACCTTGCTGGTCGCCCGTGGTCGCCTGCTTGAGGCAGAAGCTGACCTGCTCGACATTGACATTGGGCGTCGGCATGGTCGAGCCGAGACGGAAGACCGCGAGAATGGCGAGGGTAAAGAAGATCTTCTTGCGTAGATCCGGAGTTCGGAACGCGTTGGCAAACGCCGCGAGCACCCGTGCCCTCCCTTTCTTCTGACCCTTTCTTCTGAATCCTGTACGCCGCACTGAACTGCTGCGCTGAGCTGCGTTGGGTCACCTACGACGGCTCACGCGAACAGGACCGACCGACTTTATCAAGAACCGGCTCCGAGCCCCGCATCGTCTCGACGGCATTGGAAGCCGTTCCCTGAGATCTTCACTGTAGGTGGGCGACACCAAACACGACCCACGCTCAGCCGACTGAGGCTGCTCGACGCTCGAATGAGCCTTCCTGGACCTGGCAACGTCTTACCTGAAAAACCCCGTATGACTGCGGAACTTGCCATGATGTGACTACCTGAGCAGAGCAAGCCCGCACCGCCACTCGTCGGATTGGTTCAGCCGCGAGCGTCGGAAATCGCGCGCCGCCGTGCTGAGGAGGAGTGAGCGGAGTGCTTCCTCTGCGAGCGACGACGAAGTAGGCGGGCTACCACGCGCGATTGCGCGAGTGGCTCGAAAATGGGCCGGCGCACCAGCATCCGACAGGAAGGGATGCAGCAGTGACACCCGATCGGCAGGCATCTCGTCTTGCGGGTAAGGGCCTTCCCGCTGCCCATCCCGTCATAACGCTCCTGATGGACACGCTGGCGCTAGTGTTCGTGCTGCTTGTGCTGCTTACTCCGAACGAGTTCAGCCGGCTGACGCCGGGCACATTCGTGAGCGTCCCCCTCGAACTTCTTCTGGGGGTTGCCGTCCTGCTCCTGCTGCCGCCGAAGGCACGACTCGTCGCGGCGACAATTTTCGGAGTCGCCCTAGGCTTGCTCGCTCTCATGAAGCTCCTCGACATGGGTTTCTTCGCCTTCCTTGCGCGACCCTTCGATCCGGTACTCGACTGGGGACTGCTCGATGACGGCATGCGGTTCCTGGCAGGCGCAATCGGCCCCTACCCGGCGATCGGCTGCCTCGCAGCGGTGGTGGTTTTCAGCACGGCCCTGGTGATCGTCACGACTCGAGCCGTTCAACGTCTGAGCCGCGTCCTGGACAGGCACGACGCAACGGTGAGCCGGGCCCTAGCGGTCGTTGCGACACTGTGGCTTACCTGCGCCCTGCTTGGTACCCAAATCGTTCCCGGTGTATCTGTCGCAGCATCGAGCACCGTGGTCTACCTCCAGCATCGTCCCCGCCCACCAAGCACGGGTCCGCAGGATCGCGAGGAGTTCGCCGCGTACGCCGCAACCGATTCCTTCTCTGACACACCGGGCACCGACCTGCTGACCGGATTGCGGGGCAAGGACGTCGTTCTGGCTTGGGTCGAGAGCTACGGGCGCAGTGCCATCGAGGATCCTGGACTCGCGCCGCCCGTCACCGCCGTGCTCGACGCAGGGAATCGTCAGCTGCGTGCCGCCGGATTCGGGTCCAGGAGCGGCTTCCTCACCTCATCAACGGCAGGCGGCGGCAGCTGGCTAGCGCATGCCACATTGCTCTCGGGTCTGTGGATCGACAACCAGCAGCGCTACGACGACTTCGCTGCCAGCCAGCGCCTGACCCTCACCAGTGCCTTCCGACGCGCGAACTGGCGCACCGTCGGCGTCATGCCCGGTAACGACGGCCCCTGGCCACAGAGCGAGTCCCTCGGCTACGACCGGATTTACGACGCCAAGGACATGGGCTATCACGGCCCGCGGTTTAGCTGGGCAACCATGCCCGACCAGTACACCTTGTTACGGTTCGAGCACACCGAGCACGCACGACGGAACCGTCCGCCGGTCATGGCAGAGATCACCCTGGTCTCAAGCCACGCGCCGTGGGAGCCGATCCCGCGACTCCTCAAGTGGGGCGACATTGGTGATGGCTCCGTCTTCGACGGGATGGCCACGGCAGAGGACAAGCCAGAAGCCATCCTGACCAGAAATCCCGAGCGAGTGCGCACCGATTACCGAACTTCCATCGCATATTCGCTGAGCAGCCTGATCTCATACGTGGAGAACTACGGCGACGACAAACTGGTGCTCATCTTCCTCGGCGATCATCAGCCCTCCCCGATCGTCACCGGCCCGGGCGCCAGCCGCGACGTACCGATCACGATCGTCACGCGCGATCGAGATGTCTTGGATCGCATCTCGCAATGGGGTTGGCAGCCGGGCCTCCAGCCGAGTGCCGAGGCCCCGGTTTGGCGGATGGACGCCTTCCGCGACCGATTCCTCACCGCATTCGGGTCTCGGACCGTGGCGATCAATCACCGCCACTGACCACCTTGTGCGTCAGAGCTCGGTGGTGTTTCCGCCTGCCGCGGCGATCTTTTCCTTCGCCGACGCCGAGAACGCATGCGCGCTTACCTGGACCGCTACCGAAATATCGCCGGTGCCGAGAATCTTCACCCGAGCCCCGGAACGCACCGCACCTGCTGCTACCAGGTCGGTCACGCCAACGGTGCCACCGTCGGGGAACAGGTCGCCCAGTCGATCCACATTGACCACCTGATATTCCTCGCGGAACGGGTTCTTGAAGCCGCGCAGCTTCGGCAGCCGCATATGCAGTGGCATCTGGCCGCCCTCGAAGTTCTGCGGCACCGTCTGACGAGCACCCGAGCCCTTGGTGCCGCGACCGGCCGTCTTGCCGCGCCGGCCGCCCTCACCACGACCGACGCGGATCTTGGCCGTCTTGGCTCCGGGCGCTGGCCGAAGGTGATGAACCTTCAGGGTCATGTCAGTCGACCTCCTCCACGGCCACCAGATGAGCGACCGTCTTGATCATGCCGCGAACCTCAGGCCGGTCCTCACGCGTCGACTCATCACCGATCCGCTTGAGACCCAGGGTCCGCAGGGTGTCCCGCTGATACCGCTTGCCGCCGACCGCGCTGCGCACCTGCCGGATCTTCAATTGGGTCATCATGAGTTCACCGCGTCACGCGCCCTCAGCAAGGCTGCCGGCGCGACATCTTCCACGGCTTTGCCACGACGTTTCGCGACCGCCTCCGGCTGCTCGAGACTCTGCAACGCCGCCACCGTGGCATGCACAACGTTGATGGCGTTGGGTGAGCCGAGCGACTTCGCCAGCACGTCGCGTACGCCGGCGCACTCCAGCACCGCGCGAGCAGATCCACCCGCGATCACTCCGGTACCAGGAGAAGCGGGCCGGAGCAGCACCACGCCGGCAGCCTTCTCGCCCTGCACTGGATGTGGGATCGTGCCTTGAATCCGTGGCACGTTGAAGAAGTGCTTCTTCGCTTCCTCAACACCCTTCGCGATCGCCGCAGGTACCTCTTTGGCCTTGCCGTAGCCCACGCCGACATTGCCGTCGCCGTCGCCGACCACGACGAGCGCCGTGAAGGAGAACCGGCGGCCACCCTGCACTACTTTCGCCACCCGGTTGATCGCCACTACACGCTCGATGTAGTTGCTCTTCTCGGGGGATGAGCCACGACGATCGTCACGACCGCGACGCTCTCCACCGGCACCACCACTGCGGCGCTGGGTTCCCGTCATTCGCTTCTACCTTCCGTTATCATCATCCGCACTGCGAGCGTCGGTTGCGCGAGCAGTGCCACTAAAAACCGCACTGCGAGCGTCGGTGGCGCGAGCAGTGCCCTCAAAACCCCAGCCCGCTGTCGCGGGCGCCATCCGCGAGCGCTGCAACGCGCCCGTGGTACTTGTATCCGGCGCGGTCAAAAACCACCTTCTCGATGCCCGCAGCTTTGGCGCGCTCCGCTACCAGGCTGCCAACCTGCTTGGCCTTCTCGGATTTGTCGCCGCTCGCGGCGCGCAACCCGGCTTCCATGCTGGAGGCAGAGGCGAGCGTGCGGCCCTGGGTGTCGTCGATGACCTGCGCGGAGATATGCCGCGCGGAGCGGCTCACTACCAGCCGCGGACGCTGCGGCGCGCCGAAGACCTTCTTGCGCACTCGAATCTGCCGACGCGCCCGGGCCGCGCTCTTCGGCGCCATGCCCTTGTGTTGGGACAGCGATACCGCCATCGTCACTTACCAGCCTTTCCAACCTTGCGGCGAACCCTTTCGCCCGCGTATCGGACACCCTTGCCCTTGTACGGCTCGGGCTTGCGGATCTTACGGATGTTCGCCGCAACTTCGCCGACCCGTTGCTTGTCGATGCCGTGGACTGAAAACCTGGTCGGCGCCTCGACATTGAATGTGATGCCCTCAGGCGCGACCACCTTCACAGGATGGCTGTATCCGAGTGCGAACTCCAGCTCGGTCGGGCCCTTCGAGATGACGCGATAGCCGACGCCGACGATCTCGAGCCTTTTCTCGTAGCCGGCCGTCACACCGGTCACCATGTTCGCGACCAAGGTGCGCGTCAGGCCGTGCAGTGACTTGTTCTCGCGCTCGTCGTCAGGCCGGGTGACATGGAGCTCCCCGTTCTCCCCGCGCGCGACCTTGATCGGCTCAGCGACGCGGTGCTCTAGTGAGCCCTTCGGGCCGAGGACCTTGACGAGCTGTCCGTCGACTGTCACTTCGACGCCGGCCGGAATGGAAACCGGCAGCCTGCCAATGCGTGACACTTCTCTACCTCCTCGTTCCCACCACTCACCAGACGTAGGCGACGACTTCGCCACCTATGCCGGTGTTGTGCGCTTGCCTGTCGGTCAACAGTCCCTGAGACGTCGAGATGATGGCGATGCCGAGACCACCGAGCACCTTGGGTAGCCCGGTTGACTTGGCGTACACCCGAAGACCGGGCTTGGAAATCCGACGCACACCGGCGATAGAACGCTCGCGGTTCTGGCCGTATTTCAGGGTGATCGACAGTGTCTTGCCGACATGCCCTTCTCCCGGCTCGTTCACCGCGTAACCGGCGATGTAGCCCTCGTTGGCAAGGATCTCGGCGATTCCCACCTTGATCTTGCTGTGCGGCATGGTGGCCGTCTCGTGGTACGCCTGGCTGGCGTTCCGGATCCGGGTCAGCATGTCCGCAATCGGGTCAGTCATGGTCATGAGTTGGAGTGATCTTCTTTCTCGGAGTGGTTTCCGTCAGGACCTGTTCCGTTGCTGGGGGTCATGCGCCCTGGGCCTGTCGAAGGGCGCGGTTTTTTGTTCCTTCTTGTTGGTGCGGCCCAAGGGCGAGCCTGTCGAGTCCGACTGTTTCCCCCGAGCGCCGCCACGATGAGCGACGAATCCATCATGTCGATCACCACGACGATTTCGTGATGCCGGGCAACTCGCCCTTGTGAGCCATCTCCCGCAGACAGATGCGACAGAGGCCGAACTTGCGGTATACCGCCTTCGGCCGGCCGCATCGCTGGCATCGGGTATAGGCGCGTACGCGGAACTTCGGCTTGCGAGCCTGTTTCACTCGGAGCGCTGTTTTGGCCATGGGTTACCTCCTTCTCAGTTCGCCCGGAACGGGAAGCCCAGATGGCGTAGCAGCGCCCGGCCTTCGTCGTCGTTGGTGGCGGTCGTGACGAATGTGATGTCCATGCCGCGTACCCGGTCGATCCTGTCCTGGTTGATCTCGTGGAACATGACCTGTTCGTTGAGACCGAACGTGTAGTTGCCGTTGCCGTCGAACTGCTTGGGCGACAGGCCACGGAAGTCGCGGATGCGTGGCAGCGCGAGCGTCAACAGCCGGTCGGCGAACTCCCACATCCTGGTTCCCCGTAGCGTGACGTGCGCTCCGATCGGCATGCCTGCCCGGAGCTTGAACTGGGCGACCGATTTGCGGGCCCGGGTAACCACCGGCTTCTGCCCGGTGATGGTTGCCAGGTCCCGAACGGCCCCGTCGATCAGCTTGGAGTCCCGGGCCGCCTCACCGACACCCATGTTCACCACGATCTTGACCAGACCGGGGATCTGCATCACGTTCTTGATCTTGAATTCATCCCGCAGCGCCGGGGCGATCTCGTCGCGATAGCGCTGCTGCAGCCTCGGAAGCGTGCGTTCGGTCGTCGTCGACGTGCGCTCGGTCGTCGGAGTCGTCATCAGATTTCCTCTCCGGTCGCCCGAGCGATCCGCACGCTGCGAGTCGACTTGTACTCAGAGCCGTCGGGACGACGTTTGCGCACCTCGACCCGGTCGTAGCCGATCCGCGTGACGACCTCGTCACCGTCGGAGTTCTTGACGACCAACTGCACGTTGGAGGCATGGATCGGCGCCTCCGAGGAGACGATGCCGCCCTTGGTGGTCTGACGTGCCTGCGGCTGAGCGGAGGTATCGCGCAGATGCCGCTTGACGATGTTGACGCCAGCGACGGTCACCTTGTTGTGATCCGGATACACCGCGATCACTTCGCCAACCAGACCGCGATCCTTGCCGCTGATCACCTTGACGCGGTCGCCTTTGCGGATATGCAGGTTGCCCTTCTTCTTGTCAATGTTCTTGTCAGGCATGGCTCTACAGCACCTCCGGTGCAAGCGAGATGATGCGCATGAAGCGCTTTTCGCGCAGCTCGCGCCCAACGGGTCCGAAGATACGAGTGCCGCGCGGCTCACCGTCACTCTTCAAGATCACCGCGGCATTCTCGTCGAACTTGATGTACGAGCCGTCAACGCGGCGATGCTCCTTCGCGGTCCGCACGACCACCGCCTTGACGATCTCGCCCTTCTTGACGTTGCCGCCGGGGATAGCGTCCTTGACGGTGGCGACGATGATGTCGCCGATGCCCGCGTAGCGGCGACCAGATCCGCCGAGCACGCGGATGCACAAGATCTCCTTGGCACCCGTGTTGTCGGCGACCTTCAGCCGCGACTCCTGCTGGATCATCTCTGCTCTCTCTGCTCAGACTTGTCAGCCTCTCAGCGGGCTATAACAGCCCGAGACGCTGGCAGGTCGGTGTGTTACTTGGCCTTTTCGAGGATCTCGACGAGGCGCCAGCGCTTGGTGGCGCTGATCGGCCGGCTCTCCATCACGCGTACGCGGTCACCAACGGCGGCGCTGTTCTCCTCGTCGTGTGCCTTGAGCCGGCTCGTTTGGCGAAGCACCTTGCCATAGAGGCGGTGCTTCACGTGATCCTCCACAACGACGACAACCGTCTTGTCCATCTTGTCGCTGACCACATAGCCGTCACGGACCTTGCGTCGCCCGCGCCCTGCGTCGGGCGCATCAGCTCGCCCGCGCTCCTGCGTCGGGCGCATCAGCTCGCCCGCGCTCCTCGACGGAGCCCGCGCTTGTCGAAGAGTCCTCGACAGGCTCAGACTGCGCCTTCATTACCTTCTCCGTCATTCCTCAGTCTCCTCAGCGTCAGGATCATCGATGATGCCGAGCTCGCGTTCGGTCAGCACCGTGTAGATCCGCGCGATGTCTTTGCGTACGGCGCGGAGCCGGCCGTGCGACTCGAGCTGACCGGTGGCCCCCTGAAAGCGGAGGCTGAACAGCTCCTCTTTCAGCTCGGTCACCTTGGTGTTCAGCTCGCTGCGGCTCAGGCCGCGCAGCTCGGCCGCGGTTGCAGCCTTGGCCATCAGATCTCACCCGCCTCACGCTTGATGAAACGCGCCTTCATCGGCAGCTTGTGAATCGCCAGGCGCAGCGCCTCACGAGCCACGTCCTCATTGACGCCGGAGAGCTCGAACAGCACCCGACCGGGCTTGACGTTGGCGATCCACCACTCAGGCGAGCCCTTGCCCGAGCCCATTCGGGTCTCAGCCGGCTTCTTGGTCAGCGGACGATCGGGATAGACATTGATCCAGACTTTGCCGCCGCGCTTGATGTGACGAGTCATGGCAATACGCGCCGACTCGATCTGGCGGTTGGTGAGATACGCGCCTTCCATTGCCTGGATGCCGTAGTCACCGAACGCCAGACTTGTCCCGCCTTTGGCCGCACCGGTCCGCTTGGGGTGATGCTGCTTACGGAACTTGACCCTGCGTGGCACTAACACTGTTCAGCCCTCCTGTCCCGACGTCTCCGCCGGTGCGGGAGTAGCGGCGACCTCGGCTGGTGCCGACCCCGGCACAGCTTCAGCGCGAGTCGATTCCGGCGCGCCTTCGGCGCGAATTGGCTCGGGCGCGCCTTCGGCGCGAATTGGCTCGGCGCGCCTTCGGCGCGAATTGGCTCGGGCGCGCCTTCGGCGCGAATTGGCTCGGGCGCGCCTTCGGCGCGACGCCTGCCGCGGTCCGGACGATCCCCGCGGGCCGGTCGGTCACCCCGACCTGGACGACCTGGACGACTACGACCGCCGGCCGCATTGCGTGCTGCCTTCTGAGCAGCGCGCTCGGCGCGAGTGCCGGAAACGTCTCCCTTGTAGATCCAGACCTTGACCCCGATCCGGCCGAAGGTCGTCTTGGCCTCGTGGAAGCCGTAATCAATGTCCGCCCGAAGGGTGTGCAGCGGCACTTGGCCCTCGCGATAGAACTCGGAGCGGCTCATTTCCGCACCACCCAGACGTCCGGAGCACTGAATCCGGATGCCGCGCGCGCCGGCGCGCATCGCGCTCTGCTGCGCCTTACGCATCGCCCGTCGGAACTGCACCCGAGAAGCTAGCTGCTCGGCCACGCCTTGGGCGACCAACTGGGCGTCGGTCTCGGGGTTCTTGACCTCGAGAATGTTCAGCTGCACCTGCTTGCCGCTCAGCTTCTCCAGGTCGCTGCGAACGCGCTCTGCCTCGGCGCCGTTGCGCCCGATGACAATGCCCGGGCGCGCGGTATAGATGTCGACCCGCACCCGATCACGGGTCCGCTCGATCTCCACCGAAGAGATCCCAGCTCGTTCCAGACCCTTGGTCAGCATGCGGCGGATCTTGACATCCTCGCCGATGTAGTTGGAGTAGAGCTTGTCGGCATACCAGCGGCTCTTGTGATCGGTGGTGATGCCGAGGCGGAAACCGTGCGGATTGATTTTTTGACCCATGCTCACTTCTCCTTCGAGCGGGTGCTCGCCTGCCCGCTAGTTGCAGGTTCAGTTCTGGGTTCGACGACGACGGTGATGTGACTGGAACGCTTGAGGATGCGGCTGGCGCTACCCCGGGCGCGTGGCCGGATTCGCCGGAGAGTGACTCCCTGATCGACGAACGCCTGCGACACGTATAGGTCCCCGCGCCTCAGGTTGTCGGTCCGCTCGGCGTTGGCCGCCGCGCTCGCGATCACCTTGTAGACCTGCTGGCTCGCCGCCTGGGGTGTGAACCTGCAGGTATTCATGGCGTCCTCGACGTCCATGCCGCGGATCAGGTCCACGACGCGGCGCACCTTGGTCGGAGACATCCGCACATGGCGCGCGATCGCGTACGAACCCCGACGGTCGCCGAGCAACGCCTGGCGGCGGGTCGGACGTGAGTCCTTGCTCATCTTGTTCAGATTCCTTCTCTGTCAGCCCTTACGCGCCTCAGCGGCGACGAGACTTCCGGTCGTCCTTGACATGGCCGCGGAAGGTCCGCGTTGGCGCGAACTCTCCCAGCTTGTGACCGACCATCATCTCGGTGATGAACACCGGCACATGCTTACGCCCGTCGTGCACAGCGATCGTGTGGCCGATCATGTCGGGCACGATCATGGAGCGCCGCGACCAGGTCTTGATCACGTTCTTTGTCCCGCGTGAGTTCTGCACCTCGACCTTCCTGGCGAGGTGATCATCGACGAAGGGGCCCTTCTTCAAACTGCGTGGCATCTTTTGTTAGTGCTCCTGCTCAGCGCTTCTTGCCGGTCTTGCGGCGACGGATGATCATGCGGGAACTTGCCTTGTTCTTGTCACGGGTCCGACCCTCCGGCTTGCCCCATGGCGAGACCGGGTGCCGGCCACCTGAAGTCTTGCCCTCACCGCCGCCGTGCGGATGATCGATTGGATTCATCGCAACCCCGCGAACGCTGGGGCGCTTGCCCTTCCAGCGGTTACGACCGGCCTTACCCCAGTTGATGTTGGATTGCTCCGCGTTTCCTACCTCGCCGACAGTTGCGCGGCAACGGACGTCGACCATACGCATTTCGCCCGATGGCATCCGCAAAGTTGCGTTCTTGCCCTCACGAGCGACCAGCTGGATGCTGGATCCGGCCGAGCGGGCGAGCTTCGCACCCCCGCCAGGTCGAAGCTCCACGGCGTGGATCGTGGTGCCAACCGGGATGTTGCGCAGCGGCAGGTTGTTCCCAGGCTTGATGTCGGCGCGCTCACCGGCCTCCACCTGGCTACCTTGACCTAGACCCTCGGGGGCGATGATGTAGCGCTTCTCCCCGTCCGCAAAGTGCAGTAAGGCGATCCGGGCGGTGCGGTTCGGGTCGTATTCGATGTGAGCAACCTTGGCCGGCACGCCGTCCTTGTCGTAGCGCTTGAAGTCGACCAACCGGTACGCCTGCTTGTGTCCGCCGCCGATATGCCTCGTGGTGATCTTGCCGGCATTGTTCCGACCACCGGTCTTGGGGCTGGGCGCGACCAGCGACTTCTCCGGCGTTGATCGGGTGAGCTCGACAAAGTCAGCGACGCTGCTGCCGCGGCGGCCCGGCGTCGTTGGCCTGTACTTACGGATACCCATGTGTGATCTTCCTTGTCTAAAGCCGATCAGCTGCCCGGCGAGGAGAAGATGTCGATGCGCTCGCCCGGGGCGACGGTGACAATCGCCCGCTTGGTATCGGGACGCTTGCCGAAGCCGTACCTGGTACGCCGCTTCTTGCCCGGCCGGTTCAGCGTGTTCACCTCTGTCACCCGGACCTTGAACACGGTCTCCACGGCGATCTTGATCTCGGTCTTGTTCGCTTGCGGAGAAACGAGGAACGTGTACTTGTTCTCATCCAGCAGCCCATAGCTCTTCTCGCTCACCACGGGTGCGATCAATATGTCGCGATGATCATGGATCTTGAGGCCGCTCACTTCTCATCCTCCTCAGCTACGCCACGAGGCTCGTCCAATACGTCTTCAGGCTCGTCCGATGCGTCTTCAGGCCCGTCTGATGCGTCTTCACTCTCGTCCGATGCGCCTTCAGCCATGGTTCTCGAACCGCGATTGACGTATGTCTGGAGCGCAGCAGAAGTGAAGACCACCTCGTCGGTGACGAGCACGTCGTACGCGTTCAGCTGGTCCACCGCGATCACGTGCACGGTCACCACGTTCCGTAAGCTCAACCACGCGAGGTCCTCGTCGCGATGAATTACGACCAGCACTTTGTCTGAGCTGGCTACCGGTGCCAGCGCCGCGAGGGCCGACCTGGTCGATGGGGTATCGCCCGAGACCAGCTGCGCGACGACGTGCACCTTGCCGTCACGGGCTCGATCGGACAATGCGCCGCGCAGCGCGGCGGTGATCATCTTCTTTGGTGTGCGTTGTGCGTAGTTGCGCGGTTTGGGTCCATGGACAATGCCGCCGCCGACGAACTGCGGGGCCCGCCTCGAGCCCTGGCGCGCGCGACCCGTGCCCTTCTGACGGTACGGTTTGCGCCCGCCACCTCTTACATCGCCTCGACTCTTGGTGGCATGGGTGCCCTGGCGGGTTGCCGCGAGCTGCGCCGTCACGACCTGGTGGATCAGCGGAATGTTTGCCGGCACGTCGAAGAGATCGGCAGGCAGCTCAGCGGTGCCCGCTTTGGCGCCTTTCACATCAAGCACATCGACCGTACGGGTCTCGCTCATGCCGCGTCTCCCTTCTTGGCAGCGCTCCGCAGTACGACCAGGCCGCCCTTGTTGCCCGGGATTGCGCCCCTGATCAAGATCAGGCCACGATCGGCGTCGACGCCATGGACCAGCAGGTTTTGCACGGTGACGCGCTCGGCACCCATACGCCCGGCCATGCGGAGCCCCTTGAAAACCCGGCCCGGCGTAGCGCAACCGCCGATCGAACCCGGGGCCCGGTGCTTGCGATGCACACCGTGAGAGGCGCGCAGGCCCCCGAAACCGTGCCGCTTCATCACGCCGGCCGTTCCTTTGCCCTTGCTGACCCCAGTCGCATCAATGACGTCTCCTGCTGCGAAGACATCAGCGCTGAGTTCCTGACCGAGGCTGTATTCGCTGGCGTCGCTGGTCCGGATCTCAACCAGGTGCTTCCGCGGCGTCACCCCAGCCTTCTCAAAATGCCCGGCGCTCGGCTTGGTCAGCTGCTTTGCCTTGACTGCTCCGAAACCGAGCTGGACGGCCGAGTAGCCATCGACATCAGGCGTTCGGACCTGCGTCACGACGCAAGGACCTGCCTGGACCACGGTCACCGGCACAACGCGGTTATTGGCATCCCAGAGCTGAGTCATGCCGAGCTTGGTGCCCAGCAGACCCTTGACGGTGCGTTCTGTCTTGGTGGCGCTCATCGTTGATCGTCCTCAGAGCTTGATCTCGATGTCGACACCCGCCGGCAGATCGAGCCGCATCAAAGAGTCGACGGTCTTGGGGGTCGGGTCGATGATGTCGATGAGACGTTTGTGCGTCCGCATCTCGAAGTGCTCCCTGCTGTCCTTGTACTTGTGCGGGGAGCGGATGACGCAGAAGACGTTCTTCTCCGTAGGCAGTGGCACCGGCCCAGCGACCTTGGCGCCAGTACGCGTCACCGTGTCGACGATCTTGCGCGCCGACGAGTCGATGACCTCGTGGTCGTAGGCCTTGAGCCTGATGCGGATCTTTTGTCCCGCCACCGTTCGTCCTTCTTCTCGTCCTCAAGCCGCGGGTGGAGGGCCACCCGTGCTTCCGGCATGTGTCCAGCTGTGTCGTGCTCAACGTGCAAGCACGCTTGGTTGTCTGTTGCTTGCTCACGGGTGCCGGTGAGCACCTGTGAGCTCCGACCCCCGTGGTCGGGCGTGTCGGCCAGCATTCGGCGCACCACACCCGTCACTTGCGTGCTGAGGAGGTGGCCCGGCCCTGGACCGCGCGTCCAGGCAACCGAGCAATCAAGGATCTCGCGGTTCGGCGACCTCGCCACCAGACTGGATGATCAAACTCGTTGATCATGCCCGGTAGGCATGGATCACCCCGGCGACCCGTCGGAGCAACCTGACGATTCTGTCAGAGACATTCGGTCAGATCAAATTTTGGCAGATCGAAATCTTGGCCGATCAGATTTTGGCCATCGATAAAGCAGATCGGCTCGTGCTAACGCTCGGGTGGGTACTGCTGAGGTGGATACGGCTGGTCCGGCTCCCGCTGCGGTGGGTACTGCTGGGGTGGATACGGCTGGCTAGGCGCCTGCTGCGGTGGGTACTGCTGCGGTGGGTACTGCTGCGGTGGGTACTGCTGCGGTGGATACGGCTGGCCAGGCGGCTGCTGGGGAGGATAGGGCTGCACCGGATAGCCAGGCGGTGCCTGTGTCGGGGAGCCACTCGGGTACGCCGGTCCTGCCGCGACCGCCGCCGGCTTCTTGCCGAGCACCAGTCCAAGAATGCCTGCGAGCAGCAGCACGCCGCCGATGACCAGGCAGATGATGCCCGACGTCCGCAACGTGCCTGCGACCCCACTTAGATTGCCGAGTCCCGGCACGTTGACGACGAGAATCTGGCTCGGGTCGCTCGTGTCGTAGTAAGTCGACACCGTGTCGCCCACGTTGGGCGGCGTTGGGCCGGATGCGGCGCCTTGGCCGGTCTGCTCCTTGCCTTGCTGGTCGGCGTAGGTCACGGTCACGATCACTGGGCTGGTCTGATCGACGGACTTCACAGTTCCTTCGACCGGCCCGGCGTATCCGGACTTGGCAAGCTCCTGCTCGAACGCGCCTTGGCCCTTGCTGACCAGGGCCGATCCAGCTACGAGCCCTGCACCAGTGAGCAGCAGCACGACGCCGAACACGATTCCTAGAATCTTCAAGGCCTTCATTGGCTTCTCCTCTGCGATTTGAGGCTCTGTTCGCGCATCGCCGTATGGACCGCTGACGGGTTGCAGGAAACGAGCGAGCGCACCCGCGTTTCTGACACGTGAAACAGCGATGATCTTTACAGCGAGTGGCGAAGTTGCCAGATCACATCACGAGCGAACGACCAGCACAGCGAAGCAAACGCAGCCAACAGTAACGCGGTCGGCACCCAGTGCCGGCCGTGTGCGAGACCGATCACCAGTGCGGCGAGTAGCGCGACTGCCTGGGCGACCGCGACGACCTTTGCTGAATAGCGATATGGCAGCGGCATACGCAAGGCCGGCACGACCAGCGATGTTGCAGCGTAGCCATACCGCATCGTGCCGATCGCCACGACCCACCAGCCGGCGATCCCGAGTGCAGCGACCGCAACACTCAGCACCACGAGCATTGCCGCGTCGGTCTCCACGTCGAACCGGGCCCCGAATGGAGTCGCCTCCCGCCTGGCTCTTGCGACGCGACCGTCAACACCATCAAGGGTGAGGCACAGCGACCCCATGATGATCATGGCCAGAACGCCGTTCTTCGCCAGGCCACCGGTCAAGGCCTGCAGGGCGAACCCCGCAAGGAAACAGACGCCGAGTCCCCGTGCCAGGGTCACGAGATCGGCAACGCGCAGTCCTCTGGTGCGGGAATACCTCGCAACCAATGCGGCGAGCAGCAGGAAGCAGAATGCTGCGGTGGATGCGGACAGCCAGCTCAGCCACCAGCCCACAAGGGCAGCCCCGAGCAACACCGGTCCGCCGGCGGCGAGCAGCCAATAATCGGTATTGCTTCGGCTGCTCGTCAACGGCAGCGGCGTAGCCAACGTCTTCATCACCCACTCAGACGACCCATGAGCCCGATGGGTTCAGCTTGTCAGCCGAAGCGGACCACTCGCGCGAAGGCCCCCGGCGATGCGGCAATCGTCCTGAAACCGGGACGGGCGGCCATTAGGCTCGCAGGAGTGAGAAACGGGGCTGCGATGAGGATCCGCGCTGGTGTCGCCGCCGGCCACCCATCGACGGCGCGGGCCGGTGCTGACATCCTGTCCCGGGGTGGTAGTGCGGTCGACGCCGCCGTATCGATGATGCTCGTCAGCTGTGCCGCGGAGACGATCTTTACCGGGCTCGGTGGCGGGGGTTTCGCGACTGTCTACGATGCCGCTACCACTGAGGTGCGCTGCTTGGACTTCTTCGTCAGCGTGCCGGGCCTGGGCGGCAAACAGCCCAGTCTCGCCAAGTCCATCGAAGTGATCTTTATCGGCCAGCATGTGCCGTACGAGATCGGGCCCGCGACCGTCGCCGTTCCGGGGATCCCGGCCGGGGCGCACTACCTCTGGCAGCGCTGGGGCCGGCTGTCCTGGGGCGCTGTCACTGCGGCCGGGCGTGAGGCCTCGTACGGGACGCCGTTCCCGGCAATGCATGCCCAGGTGCTGCCCCGGGTTGCCGCGGCGATGTGTGTCGGGGAAGGCGTTGAGGTCTATCAGCGCTCGGATGGCTCTCTGCTGCACGCCGGCGACCCGTTGCACCATCCTGATCATCATCGAGCCTATGAGCTGATGCTGCGAGATCCGTATGCCTTCTATCACGGTGCGTACGCCGATGCGCTGGTCGTTTCGGTAGCCGACGGCGGCGCTCTGAGTCAGGAGGACCTCGATGCGTATCACGTGATCGAATCGGTCCCACGAACGGTTCGCGTCAACGACTTCACGGTGCATGCCCGCGGTAATGATCTTGATGACCTCCTCGGCACCATGGAGCGGGTGGCGCCAGCAGTCCACGGGGATCCAACAACGGATGCAGAATCGGCAGCTGCGCTGGTCGACGCTCTGCGAGCACCGAGCAAGCGAGCCGAGACCACGAACATCGTCGCGGTCGACGATCTCGGCAACGGTTGTGCCATTACCACGAGTCTTGGGCTGGGCTCTGGTGTGTGGGTGCCGGGCTACGGCGTACATCTGAACTCGATGCTGGGTGAAGGTGAGCTGGTCAGAGGGCTGGTGCCCCCAGGCACCCGAATGGGCTCGATGATGTCGCCGCTGATCGCGCTGGATGATCATGGACGGCTGGCCGCAATCGCCGGCGCGGCGGGCGGCGGCCGGATCCGCCCTGCGCTGGTGCAGTGCGTGCTCCGGATGCTGCGCGGTGCAGCGCCGCAGGACGCCATCGACGCACCGCGCCTCAATGCCCTCCCGGATCTGGTGCGGTTGGAGCCGGGCTTCTTCTCCCACGTAATCCGGTCGCTGGAGGCGAGCGGCTACAAGACGGCGATCGCTGATCACCGGGACCCCTACTTCGGCGGTGTGTCAGCTCTCAGCCCACTCGGTGGCGGCGCCGATCCTCGCCGCAGCGGCTTCGTGATCATGTTGTAGACGCCTCCGACATTTCAGCATCACAAACGGCCACAGCCGCCTGAGACGCTGACAGCCCGGCTGCGTAGGGTCAGCACGTGACCATCCCCTCCTCGACATACCGGCTGCAGATCAATCGCCACTTCACCCTGGACGATGCGGTGCAACTGATCGGCTATCTGAGCGAGCTTGGGGTTGGAGCGGTGTACTTGTCACCGGTGCTTCAGTCGACGATCGGTTCTGATCATGGGTACGACACGACGGACGTTTCCCGGGTTGATCATGATCGCGGCGGGAAGGCAGGACTGGCACGGCTGATGACGAGTGCTCGGCTGGCCGGTCTTGGCGTGATCATCGACATCGTTCCGAACCATCTCGGTATTGCCCATCCCATCGAGAACCCGGCATGGTGGGACCTCTTGCGACTCGGCCGAGACTCGCCATATGCCTCGTGGTTCGACATCGACTGGAGTCGAGGACGCATTGCCGTGCCGGTGCTCGGTGATGACGCGCAACTCGCGCTGGTAGATGGCGAGCTGCGCTACTTCGAACATCGCTTCCCACTCGCTCCGGGAACCTGGTCGGAAGGCGACGACGTCGCTGCCGTGCATGATCGGCAGCATTACGAGCTGATCCACCACTCCCGCGGCAACCGAGACGTGAACTACCGCCGGTTCTTCGCCATCACAACGCTGGCCGGAGTACGCGCCGAGGATCCGGATGTCTTCTCGGCAACCCACGCCCTCATCCGAACGTGGTGCGAAGACGGGATAGCAGGGCTGCGTATCGATCATCCGGACGGCCTGCGGGACCCACTTGGCTATCTGCAGCAGCTGCGATCTTTTGCCTCACAGCAGTGGATCACCGTGGAGAAGATCCTCGAGCCCGGGGAGGAATTGCCGACCGGCTGGCCGGTTGCCGGTACGACCGGATACGACGCCATGCGTGAGGTCAACGGAGTCTTCATCGATCATGATCATGAGCCGGAGTTCACCGCCCTCTACCACCGGCTGACAACAGATCAGAGCGTGATCGGCGACCACGTCGAGGCCGGAAAGCGCCTGGCGGTCGAGGTGCTCCTGCCAGCCGAGGTGCGAAGAATGGCAGCCCTGGCTCCTGAGGTGCCGAACGCGGCGGCCGCCCTCGCCGAGGTGGCAATTGCCTTTGAGGTGTACCGCTCCTACCTCCCGGATGGGGTTGCCTACCTTGATCATGCCCTCACCACCGCAGCCCGACGCAGACCTGAACTGGCCACAGCAATTGAGCAGCTCAGTCCCCGACTTCATGATCATCGTGACGACCTGGCACTGCGCATGCAGCAACTGAGCGGCGCAGCAATGGCCAAAGGTGTCGAGGACACTGCCTACTACCGGTACTCGCGCTTCATCGCCCTCAACGAGGTAGGAGGCGACCCGGGACAGTTCGGCATCCCGCTGCAGGATTTTCACGCACTGCAGGCATCGCGACTGGCCCGGCTGCCCGCCTCCATGACCAGCCTGACGACGCACGACACCAAGCGCGGCGAGGATGTCCGAGCGCGCCTGGCCGCGCTCTCAGAGATTCCCGAATCCTGGGCCGAGTTTGCGGAGCTGTTCTTGAGCATGACGGCAATACCGAATCGCCTTTTCGGCTACTTCCTCGCCCAGACGCTGATCGGCGCTGGACCCATCGAGTCAACCCGCATGCATGCGTACGCCGAGAAGGCCATGCGTGAGGCAAGTGATGGCACAACCTGGACTGCCCCGCACGCGTCATACGAAGCTGCCGTGCATGAGGCGGTCGACGCCGCGTACGAGGATCCGCAGCTGCGCGCCGTGTGGGATGAGATCGACCGGCTCATCACCACACCCGGCTGGTCGAACGCGCTTGGTCAAAAACTCGTTCAGCTGACGATGCCGGGCGTTCCGGACATCTACCAGGGCACGGAGCTGTGGGAGGACTCGCTGGTGGATCCGGACAACCGGCGACCGGTCGACTTCGCCAACCGCGTTGGGCTGCTCGCATCGTTCCGGAACGGTCTGCCCAAGATCGACGAAACCGGCGCAGTGAAGCTTTGGATCACTCAGCAGGCACTTCGGCTACGCCGGAGTCGGCCAGAGTGCTTCAGCAGCTACCGGCCGCTCGTCGCGCGCGGACCCGCAGGTGATCATCTCATCGGCTTTGATCGAGGTGGGGCGATCACCGTTGCCACGCGACTGCCCATCGGGCTGGCTGCTTCCGGTGGTTGGGCCGATACGGCCGTGGAAATCCCCGGGACCTACATAGACGTGCTTACCGAGCGGAAATGGAGCGAAGCCGCTCCGGTGGAAGATCTGCTGGCCGAGTACCCGGTTGCCTTACTCGCGCCGGAGTGAGCAGCGATCCACTACTCCAAGACGAAGGTGACCAGCAAGTTGACGCGGTAGGCAACAATCGCGCCGTCTTGTACGTCCACCGACTGCTCCTTGACCCAGGCCGAGGTGACACCACGCAGGGTCGAGTTGGTCCGGTCAAGACCAACCTTCACGGCGTCTTCGAAGCTGGTGTCGGACTTGGCGCTGATCTCGGTGACGCGAGCGACGGTGCCTGGCACGATGACCTCCTGGAGTTGATGCTGGATGGGACGATTCCAGCTGTCACCATCCAACTCCTGCCGCACGGGGCGGGGAATCTGGTATCGCGACGAGACCCCGGACTCCAACCGGAGTCCGGGGTCAATCGTTGAATTTGATCAACTAATCGGCAACGACTACTTGATGATCTTCGTTACGCGGCCCGCGCCGACCGTACGGCCGCCTTCACGGATCGCGAACTTCAGCTCTTCCTCCATAGCAATTGGCTGAATGAGCTGCACAGACATGTCGGTGTTGTCGCCGGGCATGACCATGTCGGTGCCCTCCGGAAGGTTCACCACACCAGTCACGTCAGTCGTGCGGAAGTAGAACTGGGGGCGATAGTTGTTGAAGAACGGCGTGTGCCGGCCGCCCTCCTCTTTGGAGAGGACGTACACCCGAGCCTCGAAGTCGGTATGCGGAGTCGTTGTCCCCGGCTTGATCACCACCATGCCGCGCTCCACATCCTCACGCTTGGTGCCGCGTAGCAGCAAGCCGACGTTCTCGCCCGCCTGACCCTCGTCAAGGAGCTTACGGAACATCTCGACACCGGTGACGGTGGTGGTCTGCTTGGTGTCCCGGATGCCGATGATGTCGACGGTCTCCATGACCTTGATCACGCCACGCTCGATACGGCCGGTGACCACGGTGCCACGGCCAGTGATCGTAAAGACATCCTCGACAGGCATCAGGAAGGGCTTGTCGACCTCGCGAATCGGTTGCGGGATGTAGTTGTCGACCGCGTCCATCAGCTCCATGACGGCGTCGCTCCACTTGGCATCACCGTTCATCGCCGGCAGCGCTGCGACCCTGATGACCGGGAGGTCGTCGCCCGGAAACTCATACTCGCTGAGCAGCTCGCGCACCTCGAGCTCGACCAGCTCCAGAATCTCCTCATCGTCGACCATGTCGCACTTGTTCAGCGCGACCACGATCGCAGGTACGCCGACCTGACGCGCCAGCAGCACGTGTTCCCGAGTCTGCGGCATCGGACCGTCTGTGGCAGCGACCACCAAGATCGCGCCGTCCATCTGAGCCGCACCGGTGATCATGTTCTTGATGTAGTCAGCGTGACCTGGGCAGTCCACATGCGCGTAGTGGCGCTTCTCGGTCTGGTACTCGACGTGTGCGATGGAGATCGTGATACCGCGCTGGCGCTCTTCGGGCGCCTTGTCGATCTGCTCGAACGCCGACACTTGGTTTAGTGCCGGGAACTTGTCGTGCAGCACCTTGGTGATCGCCGCGGTCAGCGTGGTCTTTCCGTGGTCGATGTGTCCGATGGTGCCGATGTTGACGTGCGGCTTTGTCCGCTCGAACTTCGCCTTTGCCACTGGGGCTCCTCCTGGATGTACGCCACGCCGGTCGCGTAGCGTTCGTTCTTGGGTACTGGTCTGCTGCCGGTTTTGACCCGGCCTAAGTTTTGTGGACGATTCCGCTTAGGTCAAACGGGATCATCCGATGCTTGCGGTGGGGTTTCGTGCTCGCGTCGATCATTCACCCCGTGCCTTCTGGATGATCTCATCGGCGATGGTTCTCGGAGTCTCCGCGTAGGAGTGGAACTCCATCGAGTACGAGGCCTGACCCGAGGTCTTGGACCGCAGGTCGCCGACGTAGCCGAACATCTCCGACAACGGAACCAGTGCCTCGACGACCTTGTTTCCATGCCGGTCGTTCATTGCCTGGATGTGACCACGTCTGGAGTTCAAGTCACCGATCACCGTACCGAGATAGGTCTCGGGCGTCGTGACCTCGACGGCCATCACAGGCTCCAGGAGCGCCGGATCTGCGCGGCGGGCTGCCTCTTTGAACACCATCGAGCCGGCGACTCGGAACGCGAGCTCGGAGGAGTCGACATCGTGATAGGCGCCGTCGACGAGCGTGACCTTGACGTCGTCGACCGGGTAACCAGCGAGCACGCCAAACTGCATGGCGTCCTGAATGCCCTCATCGACCGCCGGGATGTATTCCTTGGGAATGCGTCCACCGGTGATCTGATTGACGAACTCGTAGCCCGATCCGGCCGGCTGCGGCTCGACGTTGATGATCACCTTGCCGTACTGACCAGAGCCGCCCGACTGCTTCCGATGGGTGTACTCGACCTTCTGGACCGGCCGGCGCAGCGTTTCACGATAGGCGACCTGCGGCTTGCCGATGTTGGCCCCGACCCTGAATTCACGCTTCATCCGGTCGATCAAGATCTCCAGATGGAGCTCGCCCATCCCGGCGATGATCGTTTGACCGGTTTCGTCGTCAGTGTGAACTCGGAATGTCGGATCCTCTTCGGCCAGTCGCTGGATCGCCATTCCCAGCTTCTCCTGGTCGGACTTGGTCTTCGGCTCGATCGCCTGCTCGATCACCGGGGCTGGGAAGTCCATCGACTCCAGCTGCACCGGATTGCTCATCTCACACAGCGTCTCACCGGTCGTGGTGTCCTTCAGGCCCATGACGGCAACGATCTGGCCGGCGCCGACCGATGCGATCTCCTGACGCTTGTTGGCATGCATCTGGTAGATCTTGCCGATCCGTTCCCGGCGTCCCTTGGTTGCGTTCAGCACAGTTGAGCCAGCCTGGAGTTTGCCGGAGTAGACGCGGATATATGTCAGCCGGCCCAAGTGCGGGTCGGCCGCGATCTTGTACGCCAAGGCCGCGAAGGGATCCGTGTCCGCTGGGTGGCGCTCGATCTTGACCGACTCGTCCCCGGGCTTGAACCCGATGATCGCGGGAACGTCGAGCGGAGACGGCAAGTAGGCGATCACAGCGTCCAGCAACGGCTGCACACCCTTGTTCTTGAAGGCGCTGCCACACAGCACGGCCGTGATCTCCGAGGCAAGCACTGCGCGCCGGATCGAATCCTGCAGAAGCTCCGGAGTGATCGAGTCCTCGTCGGTCAGGTACGCCTCCATCATGTGATCATCATGATCGGCGACCAGCTCGATCAGTGCATGGCGAGCTTCTTGCGCCTGGTCGACGAGCTCCGCGGGAATCTCTTCGACCGTGTAGTCCTCGCCGATCCGGGTCTCGCCGCGCCAGGTGAGGGCACGCATGTTGATCAAGTCGATGACGCCGATGAAGTTCGCCTCGGAGCCGATCGGCAGTTGTACCACGGCAGGGATCGCGTTCAGCCGGTTCTTGATGGTCTCGACGCAGTGCTCGAAGCTGGCGCCCGTACGGTCGAGCTTGTTGACAAAGCAGATGCGTGGCACCCGGTAGCGGTCGGCCTGACGCCACACGGTCTGGGTTTGCGGCTCCACGCCAGCGACACCGTCGAAGACGGCCACCGCTCCGTCGAGTACACGCAGCGAACGCTCCACTTCGATCGTGAAGTCGACGTGCCCCGGAGTGTCGATGATGTTGATCTGGTGATCTTTCCAATGGCACGTCGTAGCGGCGGAGGTGATAGTGATCCCCCGCTCCTGCTCCTGCTCCATCCAGTCCATGGTGGCGGCGCCCTCGTGCACTTCACCGATCTTGTAGTTGATTCCGGTGTAGAAGAGGATGCGCTCGGTCGTGGTGGTCTTGCCCGCATCAATGTGGGCCATGATCCCGATATTGCGGACCTTGGACAGGTCGGTCATGATGTCGACAGCCATAAAGGGTCTTCCTGACTTGTCAGCGTCTCAGTCGGCTACAGCCCGTTGAGAGGCTGACAACTCGGCGTAATTACCAGCGGTAGTGGGCGAAGGCCTTGTTTGCCTCCGCCATCTTGTGGGTGTCCTCGCGGCGCTTTACTGCTGCGCCGAGGCCATTCGAGGCGTCGAGGATCTCATTCATCAGCCGCTCAGCCATGGTCTTCTCGCGACGCTGCCGTGCGAAGCTGACCAGCCAGCGCATCGCCAACGTGGTGGCGCGGGCAGGCTTCACTTCCACAGGAACCTGGTACGTCGCACCGCCGACGCGGCGGCTCTTCACTTCCAGCGTGGGCCGGACATTGTCCAGCGCACGCTTGAGAGTCTGTACGGGATCGACGCCCGTCTTCGTCCGGGTGCCCTCCATCGCGGTGTAGACGATGTTCTGCGACACGGTCTTCTTGCCGTTCAGTAGGATCTTGCTGACAAGCTGGCTGACCAGCGGCGACCCGTAGACGGGGTCGGCGATCACCGGGCGCTTCGGGGCCGGGCCCTTGCGAGGCATTACTTCTCCTTCTTTGCGCCGTAGCGGCTGCGCGCCTGCTTGCGGTTCTTCACACCCTGGGTGTCCAGGGAGCCACGGATGATCTTGTAGCGAACACCGGGTAGATCCTTCACCCGACCGCCACGGACCAGCACCATCGAGTGCTCCTGCAAGTTGTGGCCGACACCGGGGATGTACGCGGTGACCTCCACGCCAGATGACAGCCGGACGCGAGCGACCTTCCGCAGCGCGGAGTTCGGCTTCTTCGGCGTCGTCGTGTACACCCGAGTGCACACGCCCCGACGCTGAGGCGAACCCTTGAGCGCAGGCGTCTTGGTCTTGCTCACCTTGTCCTCGCGGCCCTTGCGGACCAGCTGCTGAATTGTGGGCACCGCGTTGTATCTCTTTCTTTCATGTTGAGTGGATGCGACCCTTGGAGCTTCCGGCAGGTCGGCGTGCGAACACCGCCGGCACAAAGACGGATTTCTTGATATTCGTCTTCGATATTTCGGGCACGCACAAAGTGTCGGGCAAGCCCGAACACAAGGATCAAGGCTATCTGCTGCCCTTGCCCGGGTCAAAACTCGAGATTCGACGGCTTTAGCCGAGTAGCACAGCAACGTAGGCGGCCGTTCTATTCCCACGCTGACTAGACGGACCAAAGGATCTCCCGGGGCCGGTGCTAGTCCAGGAGGAAGACCTCGCGCCGGCGCACCATGTCAATGGTGTCCTGGTCGAGGTAGGCCTCAGCCGCCAACAGCCGCGGCAGCAGAGAACGCTCGGTCGTCGTTGCGCGGAAGACGAGGCCAATGCTGACGTCATGCTCGGGCCGCTGGATGACCTCGATCGGATCGCCGGCCCTGATGGTGCCCGGGGTGATCACGCCGAGGTAAGCCCCCGGCCGGCCGACCGCGGTGAAGATCTTCGCCCAGCCCTTTTCACCCATCCAGCCACGAAAGGTGGCACACGGAATGCGTGGCGCCGTTACCTGAAGAACGACCTTCTCGCCGACTTGCCAACGTTCACCGATCAGCGCTTGGTTGATCTCGAGGTCCAGCGTGGTGAGGTTCTCGCCGAAGAACCCGTTCGGGAGCTCGCGCCCCAGCCGACGCTCCCAATCGTCGAGGTCTTCGCGCTGGAAGGCGTAGACCGCCTGATCATTGCCGCCGTGATGCCTGCCGTCGCCAATGAAGTCACCGACCAGCCCGCTGCCCAGGCCGGTGGTTTTCGGGCCAGGCGCTCGTACCTCGACCGGCTCGAAGGTGGGCTGCTTACCGATGCCGGTGGACTCCGTGTTTTTGTACGGGTTGGGTCGCGGACGGCCGATATTGACGGAGTCGAGCCTAGCCACGGAGTCAGGTTACGTGTTCAGCTGCGAAGGAAAGCTGTGACGTCTCGGAAGAACTCCGGAGCGGTCATGAGATCGTGGCCCCGGTTTCGGTACATGATCAGTTTTCCGTTCGCCAGCCGAAACGCTGTCTCTGCAAACATCTCCGGGGTCCAAAAGGGGTCCTGCGCACCGCAGATCACGAGCGTGTCGGTGTGGATGTCCGGAAGCCGGTCTCGAACGTCGAATGCATCCTCTGCTTGCAGCATGGCAATGGCGTCGGTCGGATTCTCGATCGTGACGCGCTTGGCGGCCAGCACTGCCAGCGGAGCCAGCAAAGTGCGGATCCAGCGCCATCGGCGCTTGCCTTGCATCAAGTCAAGGATGACCTCGGGCGAGTAGCCGCCGGTCTCCTCGACCGTACGCAGCAGTTGTAGTTGTGTGCTCTTGGCAAGCGGCCCAAGCGTGTACGCAGCGCAGGCGACTACCGCCTTGCGCACCGCATCTGGGCGGTCCGCGATGAGCTGGAGTGCGAGAGAGCCGCCGGTGCTGGCCCCGAGCACATCCACCGGCTGGCCGAAATGATCATGAATCGCTTCGGCATGGCGCTCGGCAACCTCGGCAAAGGTGATGTCCACGGACATGCCAGACCAACGGTTGGTGAAGTACACCTCGAAACCAGCCCGAGCTAGGGGATTGATGCTGCGCAGCGTGAGAGCTCGCTCGAGGCCGGGTCTCGGGTTTCGATGGTTTGGCGTTGAGCCGCACAGGTAGATCAGCGGCTCCCCTGATCCGACTGCAAGGTACGGCAGACCGCCGCTGAAGGTCCCTTCGCGAACATCGCTGGTGACCACAGGCTCATTCTGCTCCCGCACTGTGCGCTAGCTGTGATCAGCTGTGGCTGGCGTATGAATGCGGCCATGTGCTCTGGACGAGCCAGGATGTGGCTCTAGCCTGGGGCGAAGATCGTCATGAGCCAAGCGAATTCCGATCGAGCAAAGAGTTGATCATGATGCGGGTAAGCCACCAGGAAACCGATCTCGAGAACCATGATCGTGGCCTCGACTACGATCTCCCTCGGCTGCTGCACCGGCGAGGAATGCTCAAGCTGGTGGCGGGCGCCGGGCTGGCAGGAGCCGGCCTGATCACCCTCGGGGCATGTGCGGATGCCACGAGCAACGCGGACACGAACTCCCCGCAAGGCGGCAATCCACCGGGTCCGGGTGGCGCCCCCCAACCCACACAGATCCGCGACACCGCGAACGGCGAGATACCCGAAGAGACCCCCGGGCCCTATCCGGGTGACGGCTCCAACGGTGCGAATGTACTGACCCAGAGCGGCATCGTCCGCAGTGACATCACCTCGAGTTTCGGATCCAGCACCACCAAAGCGGAAGGCGTGCCGCTCACCGTCACCATGACGATCAACGACTTCGCGAACAACAAATCGCCGCTTGCCGGTGGTGCGGTCTACCTGTGGCACTGCGATCGGGAAGGAAGATACTCCCTGTATTCCCAGGGTGTGACGAAGGAGAACTACCTACGTGGTGTACAAGAGACCGATGACCGCGGTCAGGTGAAATTCACCACGATCTTCCCGGCCTGCTACTCGGGCCGCTGGCCGCACATTCACTTCGAGGTCTACCCAAGCCTGGCCAAGGCAACCAACAGCGCCAACAAGATCGCCACATCGCAGATGGCCCTGCCGGAGGCGACTGCCAAGGCCGTCTATGCGACCACTGGATATGAGCAAAGCACCAGCAATCTCAGCCGCGTGAGCCTTGGCAGTGACAACGTCTTCAGCGATGGATACGACCTGCAGATGCCGACGCTGATGGGCGATCCATCCAGCGGCTACCAGCTCACCTTCAGCTGTGCCGTCTGAGCCTTCGGCGTGGTGCGTACGCGGCGATCTCAGTGCCCGCTGAAACGTCGATAAGTTCCGCTCAGAAAATCTTCCAACTCTGCGTCGTCGTGGAGTTGTACGCGAATCCGATAGGTCAACTGCCCGTCGGCTATGGCGAAACGATGCTCGGCCATCCCCCGCGGCGTCGTTTTGTGCATGATCAGCTCGTCGCCTCGCCAGCCGCCCCGAGCTGGCTGCGGTGGATATCCAACGGAGTCGAAGAACCACCAGAGGATCGGCGTATGAGAATTGGGCGCCGTCTGGTCATCACTGTCGATCATGAACACCCCGTGTCCGCAGAACTCTGTACGGTCGGCCCTCACTTGCCGGTAGTCCTGCACGACAACCTGATCACCGACATCCAGTTTGAAGACGATCATCGCCCTCGCCGTGGTTGCCGGAGCCCCCGGCGACGCCGCGTGCTGCTCGACACCCGCCCAGTTGCCCAGCATCGGAAGGAAGAGTTCGCGGAGATCCACGCACCCATTCTCAGCCGTGCCAGTGGAGGCGGCGACATGCCGGCACGTAGCCTGACGTCGATCCACCGGCCTGAGGCATTTCTTCCGTTTGGGCCACGTACTCACCTCATCGGGTGGCTCCCGCCTAACGACCCTGACGAGATTGGGTGAAACGGAATGTCGGTGCTGGCTCTTGGGCCCGCAACACAACACACTTCGTTGTGTGATGTCCGCTCACGGAAGAGTCATCGTGATCACCGGCGCGATGGCAGCTGGAAAGTCGTCGGTGGCCGATTTGCTGGCTATCCGACTACCCAAGTCGGTCCATATCCATGGCGACATGTTTCGGCGGATGGTTATCAATGGTCGCGCAAACATGACACCCAATCCGAGTGCAGAGGCGCTCGCTCAGCTCAATCTGCGCTACGACTTGGCGGCGCAGGCCGCTGACCGCTTTGCCGAGGAGGGCTTTGACGCAATCGTCCAAGACGTGATCTTGGGCAAGGATCTGGCTGACTTCGTCAAACGCATTGCTTCACATGAGCGCTACCTCGTGGTCCTCTCCCCCAGCCTGTCAGCCCTGGAGTGGCAAGAGGAGCAGCGTACGAAGGCCGGCTACGTCCACCTCTCAGCCGAAGCCCTGGACGAGGTGCTGCGACGGGAGACTTCCCAAATTGGCTACTGGCTTGACTGCAGTAGCCAAACCACGGACGAGACAGTTGCCGACATCCTTGCCAATCTCGACAAAGCGGCTGTCTAGACGACCGACACCGTATGCCCTGCAACCGGCATTGCCGATGCGGACCGGCTCACCTGGAGGAGCCGAGCCGCCAGCGCAATGAGGCACGGAAACCACACTGCCAACACGAGACGTTGGATGAGACCTGCCCACGGATGCAACGGAGCTGAAGACGAGATTCCGAAAGCGGCCATAACGAGAAACAGGACCGCCAACGCCCCACTCGTCAGCAGCGTGTATCGGGCGAGACCTCGCCAGTAGGGATCTTGGTCGCAGACACCAGGACAGCACGGCCAGACCGACCCAGAGGCTCGCAAAGAAGACCCCACCATTGGGTTGGTGCAGCCCGGTGGGATCGAAGGTCTCGCCGTCGACGTTCTCGCGGAGCGGAAAGAGGCCGGCCACCAGGAGACCAACTCCCCACCAGATGACCACTACGGATCCGATGCGCCGACGACCGCCACGCAAGCCGGCGCCTAGCCCGACCGCGAAGATCATCATCAGGATGCCGAAAATGAAAAAGTCGAGTTGCTGGATCCAGCCGTTCGGACCGGCCTCCAGGGCGCTCACGGTCTCGGCGACAGGATCGTATTCGCCACGCCGGAACAAGCCCTGGACGACGAATCCAACGGTGAAAAGAATCGGCCCAATCATGCCCGCGACCGCCCCGATCGCTTGGATCTCGCTCCCGCTCCGCTGGCTCGACACGCCTCGGTTCGAGGGTTGCTGTGGTGTCATGCGGCGACGGTAGGACCGGAGAGCCGTTCCGCGCATCGAGACAACTACTCAATTCCCAGCACCGGGCGTGGGTGTTTCACCGCATGCATGAGGGGCGGGCCCATCCCGGCCCGCCCCTCGCAGCTGTGAAACTCAGCGATAGTCGCCGAGGTCGAACTCCTCCAACGGCACGGCAGCACCCGACCCCTGGCCGAAGTCGTAGTCGAACGAGTCGTAGCCGACCATCGAGTACGCCTGTGCCTTGGCCTCCGGGGTTGGCTCGACCCGGACATTGCGATACCGCTCCAGGCCAGTTCCAGCCGGGATCAGCTTGCCCAGAATCACGTTCTCCTTCAGACCCACCAGCGAGTCGGACTTGGCATGGATCGCCGCATCGGTCAGCACCTTGGTGGTCTCCTGGAAGGACGCAGCCGACAACCACGACTCGGTCGCCAGCGATGCCTTGGTGATCCCCATCAGCACCGCACGTCCCGACGCCGGATTGCCACCCTGAGCCACGACCTGCCGGTTCGCCGCCTCGTACGCCAGGCGATCCACCAGATCGCCGGCGAGCAAATCAGAGTCACCGGACTCGATCACGGTCACCCGACGCAACATCTGCCGGATGATGATCTCGATGTGCTTGTCGTGGATTGGCGCACCCTGGGTTCGGTAGACCGATTGCACCTCGTCGACGAGATGCTCTTGTACCCGGCGGACACCGAGAACCCGCAGCACGTCATGCGGATCGGGCGTACCTGCAGTCAGTTGCTGACCCACCTGGACATGATCGCCGTCCTCGACCAGGAGCCGAGCCCGTCGAGACACCGAGAACTCTGTCGGATCCGACCCGTCATCAGGAGTGATGATGATCTTCTTGAGCCGGTCGCTGTCCTCGATCTTCACCCGTCCGGTGGCCTCGGAGATCGGCGCCTTGCCCTTGGGCTGGCGAGCCTCGAATAGCTCGACAACACGAGGCAGACCCTGAGTGATGTCGTCACCAGCCACACCGCCGGTGTGGAAGGTGCGCATCGTGAGCTGGGTACCCGGCTCACCAATGGACTGCGCAGCCACGATGCCGACGGCCTCGCCGACATCGACCAGCTTGCCGCTGGCCAGCGAGCGGCCGTAGCACATCGCGCACGTACCACTTGCAGCCTCGCAGGTGAGCACGCTGCGTACCTTCACCGATGCGATGCCGTTGTCAATGAGCAGCCGGATGTTGACATCACCAAGATCAACTCCAGCCTTCAGCAGCACCTCACCATCCGAGCCGAACACGTCAGTGGCGAGGGTCCGCGCGTATACCGCGGTCTCCACGTGCTCGTCGAGGACAAGGCTGCCGTGGCCATCGTCTCCGGCGATCGTCTTGGTCAGCCCACGCTCGGTACCGCAGTCCTCCTCACGGATGATCACATCCTGGCTGACATCGACCAGCCGCCGTGTCAGGTAACCGGAGTCGGCGGTACGCAGAGCGGTATCGGCCTGGCCTTTACGCCCACCGTGCGTGGAGATGAAGTACTCCAGCACCGACAGGCCCTCGCGGAAGTTGGACTTGATCGGCCGCGCGATGATCTCACCCTTGGGGTTGACCACCAGACCACGCATCCCGGCGATCTGGCGCATCTGCACCATGTTTCCCCGTGCGCCGGAGTGCACCATCATGTAGATCGGGTTGGTCTTGTCGAAGTTGCTCTCCATCGCGGTACCGAGGCGTGATGTCGCATCGGTCCAGATCTCGATCAACTCCTGGCGACGCTCGTCGTCGGTGATCAGGCCGCGCTCGTACTGCTTGTCGATCTTGCTCGCGCGATCCTCGTAGACCGACAGGATCTCAGCCTTGTTAGCCGGGGTGCTGACGTCGCCGATGGAGACTGTGACGCCAGAGCGTGTCGCCCAGTGGAAGCCCAGATCCTTCAGTGCATCGAGACAGTGCGCCACTTCGACTTTCGGGTAGCGCTCGGCAAGATCATTGACAATCTGACCCAGCTGCTTCTTGCCCACCTCGTAGTCGGCGTACGCGTAGTCCTCTGGCAGCGCCTCGTTGAACAGAGCACGTCCCAGCGTGGTCTCCAGCAAGATCGAACCATTGGCCGACAGGGTCTTGCCTTCCGGCGGCACCAGGTCGGTCAGGCGGAGTTTGATCTTGGCCTGCACCGAGAGCTCACCTCTGTCAAAGGCCATCAGTGCCTCAGCCACCGAGCCGAAGGCACGACCCTCGCCTGCTGAGCCGTCGCGTTGCATGGTGAGGAAGTAGGTGCCGATGATCATGTCCTGGGTGGGCATGGTGACCGGGCGGCCGTCGGCCGGCTTCAAGATGTTGTTGGTCGAGAGCATCAAGATCCGCGCCTCAGCCTGGGCTTCCGCGCTCAAAGGCAGGTGTACGGCCATCTGGTCGCCGTCGAAGTCGGCGTTGAACGCCGTGCAGACCAACGGGTGGATTTGGATGGCCTTGCCCTCGATCAGCTGCGGCTCGAAAGCCTGGATGCCAAGTCGGTGCAGCGTCGGTGCCCGGTTCAACAGCACGGGGTGCTCGGAGATGACCTCTTCGAGGACGTCCCAGACGACTGGGCGCTGGCGCTCCACCATCCGCTTGGCGGACTTGATGTTCTGTGCGTGGTTGAGGTCGTCGAGCCGCTTCATGACGAACGGCTTGAACAGCTCCAGCGCCATGGCCTTGGGCAGACCACACTGGTGCAGCTTGAGCTGCGGGCCGACCACGATGACCGAACGACCGGAGTAGTCGACGCGCTTGCCCAGCAGGTTCTGCCGGAACCGGCCCTGCTTGCCCTTCAGCATGTCGGAGATCGACTTGAGCGGACGGTTGCCCGGGCCGGTCACCGGTCGGCCACGGCGGCCGTTGTCGAACAACGAGTCCACGGCCTCTTGCAGCATCCGCTTCTCGTTGTTGACGATGATCTCGGGCGCGCCGAGGTCGAGCAGCCGCTTCAGCCGGTTGTTTCGGTTGATCACACGTCGGTAGAGGTCGTTCAGATCGGAGGTCGCAAAGCGGCCACCGTCCAGCTGCACCATCGGACGCAGGTCCGGCGGGATGACCGGAACACAGTCCAGCACCATCCCGGTTGGGCTGTTCTTCGTGGTAAGGAACGCCGAAACCACTTTGAGCCGCTTGAGGGCGCGAGTTTTGCGCTGGCCCTTGCCGACCTGGATCGTCTCGCGCAGGTCAGCAGCCTCAGCCTCGAGGTCGAAGGTCTCCAGTCGCTTCTGGATGGCATCGGCACCCATTGAGCCTGAGAAATACTTGCCGAACCGGTTCTTCATCTCCCGGTAGAGCACTTCGTCACCCTCGAGGTCTTGCACCCTGAGGTTCTTGAAGCGGTTCCACACGGCGTCGAGCCGGTCGAGCTCACGTTGGGCGCGGTCGCGCAGCTGCTTGACCTCCCGCTCGGCGCTTTCGCGGACCTTGCGCTTGGCATCTGCCTTGGCACCTTCGGCCTCGAGCGCAGCCGTATCCTCCTCGAGCTTCCGCATCCGGTTCTCGATGTCGGAGTCGCGACGTCCCTCGAGCTGCTTGCGCTCCACGTCGATCTTGGCCTCGAGCGATGGAAGGTCCCGCTGCCGGGCTTCCTCGTCGACAGCAGTGATCATGTACGCCGCAAAGTAGATGACCTTCTCCAGGTCCTTAGGCGCGATGTCCAGCAGGTAGCCCAGGCGCGAGGGGACACCCTTGAAGTACCAGATGTGGGTGACCGGAGCGGCGAGCTCGATATGGCCCATCCGCTCGCGGCGCACCTTGGACCGGGTGACCTCTACCCCACACCGCTCGCAGATGATGCCCTTGAAGCGCACCCGCTTGTACTTGCCGCAATAGCATTCCCAGTCCCGAGTGGGACCGAAGATCTTTTCGCAGAACAGACCATCACGTTCCGGCTTGAGGGTTCGGTAATTGATGGTCTCCGGCTTCTTCACCTCACCGTGCGACCACTTGCGAATCTCATCGGCAGTGGCCAGGCCGATGCGGATCTCGTCGAAGAAGTTCACGTCGAGCATTCTTTGGTTATCTCTCTTCTCTCAACTAACGCGATATCTGAAGTTGTCGATTGACTGAACCTTCACCTCCGCCGACTTGTCAGCGTTTCAGAGGGCTATAGCCCGTTGAGACGCTGACAAGTCGGAGAGGCAGAGGCACTCAGACTTCTTCGACTCCGCCGAGGGAGTCACCGGGGCGACGGGACAGGTCGATGCCGAAGTCCTCAGACGACCGGTAGTCGTCCTCGGAGTCTCGCAGCTCCACCTCGGTGCCGTCGCTCGACAACACCTCAACGTTGAGGCATAGCGACTTCATTTCCTTGACCAGCACCTTGAACGACTCCGGAATGCCAGGCTCGGGGATGTTCTCGCCCTTGACGATCGCCTCGTAGACCTTCACGCGGCCGGGAACGTCGTCGGACTTGATGGTCAGCAGCTCCTGCAAGGCCCAGGCGGCCCCGTACGCCTCGAGCGCCCAAACCTCCATCTCACCGAAGCGCTGTCCGCCGAACTGTGCCTTACCGCCCAGGGGCTGCTGGGTGATCATCGAGTACGGCCCAGTCGAGCGAGCATGGATCTTGTCGTCGACCAGGTGGTGCAGCTTCAACATGTAGATGTAGCCAACGCCGACCGGCTCTGGGAACGGTTCGCCCGAGCGACCGTCGAAGAGGTGGGCCTTGCCGTCGGCGTTCACCATGCGCTGCCCGTCGCGGGTCGGCAAGGTCTGGCCGAGCAGGCCGGTGATCTCCTCCTCGGTAGCACCGTCGAAGACCGGGGTTGCCAGATGGGCCGGCCCCTCCACGTGGTTGAGGCCAACGCTACGCAGCCGGTTGGACCAGGCAGCCTTGAGACCGTCGATATCCCAGCCCTGCATGGCGACCCATCCGAGGTGAGTCTCCAGCACCTGACCGACGTTCATCCGGCTCGGCACGCCGAGCGGGTTGAGCACGATATCGACCGGAGTCCCGTCCTCCATGAACGGCATGTCCTCGATCGGCAAGATCTTGGAAATGACGCCCTTGTTGCCGTGGCGTCCGGCGAGCTTGTCGCCGTCCTGGATCTTGCGCTTCTGGGCGACATAGACCCGCACCAGCTGATTGACGCCCGGCGAAAGCTCATCGTCGGCATCGCGATCGAAGACGCGTACGCCAATGACAGTGCCCGACTCGCCGTGCGGCACCTTGAGCGAGGTATCACGAACCTCGCGCGCCTTCTCACCGAAGATCGCACGCAACAGCCGCTCCTCCGGGGTCAACTCGGTCTCGCCCTTCGGGGTCACCTTGCCGACCAGGATGTCACCGGTCGAGACCTCGGCGCCGATGCGAATGATGCCGCGCTCGTCGAGGTCTGCGAGCATCTCCTCGCTGACATTGGGGATGTCGCGAGTGATCTCCTCTGCGCCCAATTTCGTGTCGCGAGCGTCAACCTCATGCTCCTCGATGTGAATCGAGGTGAGCACGTCGTCTTGAACGAGCCGCTGGCTCAAGATGATCGCGTCCTCGTAGTTGTGGCCCTCCCACGGCATGAACGCGACCAGCAGGTTACGGCCCAGCGCCATCTCGGCGTGATCGGTGCAGGGGCCATCCGCCAGCGGCGTACCCCTCTCGATCCGCTGTCCCACGGTCACGAGTGGGCGCTGGTTGATGCACGTGCCCTGGTTCGAGCGGCGGAACTTGCTCAGCCGGTAGGTCTTGAACGTGTCGTCGTCCTGTGCCACGTCGATCAGGTCCGCACTCACCGAGGTGACCACGCCGGCCTGGGTGGCCACCGTCACATCGCCCGCATCCACAGCGCCGCGGTACTCCATGCCGGTGCCCACGAATGGTGCCTCTGACTTGATCAGCGGAACGGCCTGACGCTGCATGTTCGAGCCCATCAAGGCACGAGACGCGTCGTCGTGCTCCAGGAACGGAATCATCGCGGTCGCGACCGACACCATCTGCCGCGGTGACACGTCCATGTAGTGCACCTCGTTCGGGGCGACATAGTCGACCTCGCCGTGGCGCTTGCGGACCAGCACCCGATCCTCAGTGAAATGGAACTTGTCGTCCAGCTTGGCATTGGCCTGCGCCGTGACGTACCGGTCTTCCTCGTCAGCGGTCAGGTAGTCGATCTGATCGGTGACATGGCCCTTCTCCACCTTGCGATAAGGAGTCTCCACGAACCCGAAGGCGTTCACCCGCGCAAACGAGGCAAGGGAGCCGATGAGGCCGATGTTTGGTCCCTCAGGGGTCTCGATCGGACACATCCGGCCGTAGTGGGACGGATGGACGTCGCGGACCTCCATGCCCGCACGATCCCGCGACAGGCCACCCGGGCCGAGCGCAGAAAGCCGCCTCTTGTGCGTCAGGCCGGCAACGGGGTTGGTCTGATCCATGAACTGGGAAAGCTGCGAGGTACCGAAGAACTCCTTCAGTGCCGCGACGACCGGCCGGATGTTGATCAAGGTCTGCGGCGTGATCGCCTCGACGTCCTGAGTGGTCATCCGATCACGGACCACGCGCTCCATGCGGCCGAGCCCGGTGCGCAGCTGGTTTTGGATCAACTCGCCGACCGTACGCAACCGCCGATTTCCGAAGTGGTCGATGTCGTCCTCTTCGACCAGCAGCTGGCCACGAGGAGAATCCAGCGTCTCCTTACCCTCGTGCAGTGCGACTACGAAGCGAATAGCAGCGATGATGTCCTCGATGGTCAGCACCGTACGATCGAACGGCAACTCCAGACCAAGCTTCTTGTTGATCTTGTACCGACCAACCTTGGCCAGGTCGTAGCGCTTCGGGTTGAAGTAGTAGTTCTCCAGCAATGCCTGGGCGGCTTCGCGGGTGGGAGGCTCGCCCGGACGCAGCTTGCGGTAGATGTCCAGCAGCGCCTCATCCTGGGTGGTGGTGTGGTCCTTCTCCAGGGTGAGCCGCATCGACTCGTAGTCGCCGAACTGCTCGAGGATCTGCGCATCGGTCCAGCCGAGCGCCTTGAGCAACACGGTGACGTTTTGCTTGCGCTTGCGATCGAGGCGTACGCCGACCATGTCGCGCTTGTCGATCTCGAACTCAAGCCACGCGCCACGCGACGGGATCATCTTGCAGGTGAAGATGTCTTTGTCCGAGGTCTTGTCGGTGGTCTGCTCGAAGTAGACACCCGGCGAGCGAACCAATTGAGACACGACAACACGCTCGGTGCCGTTGATGACGAAGGTGCCTTTGTCGGTCATCAACGGGAAATCACCCATGAAGACCGTCTGGCTCTTGATCTCGCCAGTCTCGTTGTTCATGAACTCGGCCGTGACGAACAGCGGCGCGGCGTAGGTTACGTCGCGCTCCTTGCATTCGTCGACCGTGTTCTTCGGCGGCTCGAACCGGTGGTCGCGGAACGAAAGCGACATGGTGCCGGAGAAGTCTTCGATGGGAGAGATCTCCTCAAAGATCTCTTCGAGTCCGGACTTGGTGTTGATGTCCGTACGGCCCTGGTCCAACGCGGTCGCGACGCGGCTGCGCCAGGCTTCGTTGCCAACAAGCCAGTCAAATGAATCAATCTGCAGATCGAGCAGATATGGAACTTCCATGGGTTCGGCGATCTTCGCGAAGGAGATCCGGCCGGTAGGGGATACAACTTTGGTCTTAGAGGCTGTGCGCGAGGCTGCCAACTCCTGTGTCCTTCCGAGGGCTCGCAGTGGAGGAGCAAAATGCTTCTACGCATGCTGAACGACCCGTGTCAAAGCGAAACGGGTCGGCAGATGGCGAGGGCAAACCCCCAATATAGACGTTGTTACGCCGAAAGTCAAGAAGCGGGCGCAGCGCTAACTAGAGCAGTCAAATTCCCGACTGCCTTGGCAGAGATCATACTCTTCGACAGCCGTGCGACAAGGGGCAATGTTGCGGCTTTCAGACCTTTGCCCACCCCGAGCAGCTCGACAATGTGCCGGCGTCCAGTTTCCTGGACTCCAGCTCGCGACGGCCTTTTTCTGACGCCATTCGGCCTGACCGGACGGGACCTTCGACCCTCCCGGCACCGCTGGGCGCCCCCTTGAATAGAGCTGTATCAACTGACCAGAGCTGTATCAACCCAGGACTGAGAGGAACGCAGGTGGCAAGGGTCCTCGTGGCCTATGCGAGCAAGATGGGCTCCACCCGGGAGATCGCCGAGGCCATCGGTCAGGAGCTCGAGCGTTGTGGCATTCAGGTGGTTGTCGCACCGTGTGCCGACGACGTCAACCCCGATGGATTCGACGGCGTGATCATCGGCAGCGCGATCTACACCCGGCGCTGGGTCAAGGCGGCGAGGCGATTCCTCAAACACCACGCCCACAGACTGGACCCCAAGCGAACCTGGCTGTTCCACAGCGGTCCGTGCGGCGAAGGAGCCCGGGATGAGCAGGTGGAGACCCCGAAGGCGATCGCGCGAGTGATCGTTCCACTCGGGCTGCCCGCACCAGTGACTTTTGGCGGCCGGCTTGACACCGAACATGCAACCGGTCCGCTCAGCAGATGGATGGGCGAGAAGGGACCGCTCTCGGGCGACTTTCGGGACTGGGAGCGAATTCGTGGTTGGGCGTCTGACATTGCCCACCAGCTCGATCAGGCAACTGCGGAAAGGCAGCAGTGATGTCGGAGGAGAGATTCATCGACGACGAGCCGACCGGCGAGTTTCGAGCCATCACCCCGGCCCGCTGCGAGGAACTGCTGCAGAGCCAAAGCGTCGGCCGCATAGCATGGCAGGCCGCTGACGGGCTGCAAATCCTGCCAGTCACCTACGCCTGGCACGAGGGAACGATCATCTTCAGGACCTCGCCATACGGCGTGCTGTCTGAGCTGGTCCGGCCAACCGACGTCGCACTGGAGATCGATGAGCTTGATCAGGACAGCCGGCGCGGCTGGAGCGTCGTGGTGCAGGGCCGCGCCCAGGGAGTTGCAGAACCCGATCAGCTGGTACGCATGTGGACAGTTGGCGGCGTCGTTCCCTGGGCTGCCGGGGTGAGGAATGTCTTCATACAGGTCACTCCGCGCCGCGTGTCCGGTCGGGTGGTGGCGGCCCGGTCCGGCTGAGCCTTGATATGTGGGAAATTCGGGCCCGAGCAGCGCCTCTGTGATGATGATCACTGCCGAAACCGGTTGCGGGATGGGACTTTGGTCCCAATTTATTTTTGGGCCCGCCCCAACCCCTACCGGGTTGATCACGACAAGCGCACAATCGAGATAAGGGTGGGTGGAACAGGAGTCGATCATGCCAACTTTTGGGGGTCACGTTTCTCCGGGCGAGCGCCTGCGCCGGCTCTCCCCGCATGAGTGCAAGGCCTGGCTCTGCAGCCATCACGAGGGCAGGATGGGATATCAATCTGGCCGCGGACATCGTTCGGTCGTTGTCTCCTACGCCGTCGCCGGAGATCAGATCCTGGTCCGGCTGCCCGACTACAACGACATCGTGCACTATGCGCCTGGTGCTGAGGTCAGCCTCGACGTCGACGGGGGTACTCCCGCCGCCCATCGCGAAACCGTCATCGTCACCGGTACAGCCGCCTTGGCGGAGAGCGGCCAACGGCCGATGATCGATCAGGCGGCATTTGAAGAGGACTGGCCCCCCGACGTACGGACCTCGGTGATCTGCCTGCCTCTCAATACCGTGGAAGGTTTTGAACTCAGGGATCCATAGCTACTGGGACTTGCATCGCTCCTCCCCCGAGAAGGGTCGCGGGCGACATGAATCCCACCCGATTTCATGTCGTCCGCGACCAATCTCTGGCATGTGATCATGACAACCTCGCTGTTCAGCGTCTAGAGTCCAAGATCATGACCACACACCGGTGGACCGCAGCGGACCTGCCATCACAGCACGGACGGATCGTCGTCATCACCGGCGCCAACAGCGGCATCGGACTCCCCACGACGCGCGCGCTTGCCGAAGCAGGTGCCCATGTCGTACTCGCCGTACGCGACGCGGACCGGGGCGAGGCCGCTGCCCGGTCCATTTCCGGCGATTGTGAGGTTCGCCGTCTTGATCTTGCCGACCTCGCATCGATCCACGCCTTCGCGGACTCATGGCAGGGCGGGGTTGACGTATTGATCAACAACGCCGGTGTCATGAGAACGCCCGAGAGGCGTACTGCTGACGGATTCGAGCTGCAGATCGGGACCAACCACCTCGGCCACTTCGCCCTGACCAATCTGCTCCTTCCGCGCGTGACGGATCGAGTCGTGACCGTCGCCTCAGGCGCCCACCGCGGTGGCTCGATCTCCTTGGACGACCTCAATTGGCAACGTCGGAGCTATCAGCGCTGGGCGGCTTACCAACAGTCGAAACTGGCGAACTTACTGTTCACGTTGGAGCTACAGCGGAGGCTGACCGCTGCCGACTCGCCGATCCGTACCGTGGCGGCGCATCCGGGCTATGCAGCCACCAATCTTCAATTCCGCACCGAGAGAGGGCTAGAGGATCGTGTGATGGCCATTGCAAACCGGCTGTTCGCCCAGACAGACGAAGCCGGAGCGCGGCCGACATTGTTCGCAGCCAGCCAGGATCTGCCTGGGGCAAGCTACGTCGGGCCCGATGGGTTCGGCGAGCATCGTGGCTATCCCACACTGGTCGGCCGCACCGCCGCTGCCTCCGATGTCGAGATGGCTAAGCGGCTATGGACATTGTCTGAAGAGCTGACGGGAGTCAAGTTCCCCTTCGCCCCTGTGCGCTGATGGCGAGGCCCTACCGGCCGGACGGGGCTTCTGTCGCGGGATTCTCGTGTGCGTCCTTTCTCCCGACATCGGGAGAAAGGACACACACGCTACGGTCTCTGCGACCCCACTTCTACTTCTACTTGTACGAGACGGTCGCGCCCGCGGCCTCGAGGGCCTCGCGCGCCTTGTCCGCGGCTTCCTTGTTGACCTTCTCCAGAACGGCCTTCGGAGCAGCCTCGACCAGATCCTTGGCCTCCTTCAGGCCAAGACTGGTGAGCGAACGCACCTCCTTGATCACCTGGATCTTCTTGTCGCCGGCTGCCTCGAGGATGACATCGACCTCGTCGCTGGCCTCTTCCTCGACCGGACCGGCTTCGCCGCCCCCGGCGGCCGGCGCAGCGGCTGCAGCAGCAACCGGAGCGGCCGCGGTCACGCCGAAAGTGGTCTCGAATTCCTTGACGAACTCACTGAGCTCGATCAAGGTCAGCTCCTTGAAAGCGTCAAGGAGCTCTGCAGTGCTGAGCTTCGCCATAATGGGCGTCCTTCCTAGTTGTCGTCCGCAGCGGGTGCTGCCAGTGGTTCTGCCGCGGGCGTGGTGCCCGCTTCAGGTGCAGCTGACGCTGCAGATGGCGCCGCTTCAGCGGCGAGTTCTTCGTTGGTCGGCTCCGAGATCGTCTCGACGCCGGGTTCTTCATTCGTTGGCCCAGGGGCCGCTTCGGCCGCGAGCCCCTCGTTCGTCGGCTCGCCAGTGGCTTCGGGGGCGAGTTCCTCATCGGTCGGCTCCGAGGTCGTCTCTGGCCCGCTGGCGAGGAGCGACGGATTCTCGGCAGCCGCCTTTTCCAGGGCGGCAAACAGCCGAGCAGCCTGGGAGAGCGGTGCGGATACCAGCGAGATGGCCTGCTGAAGGACGCCTTGCATGGCGCCAGCGACCTTGGCGAGCAGAACCTCGCGCGACTCGAGATCCGCCAGTTTTCTGACTTCATCGGGGGTCATGAACTTGCCGTCCAGCACCCCGCCCTTGATCACGAGTTGCGGATTTGTCCGCGCGAAATCGCGCAGACCTTTGGCCACAACGACGGGATCGCCATCGATGAAGGCAATCGCCGTCGGCCCGACGAGATGCTGTTCGATCCCGTCGACGCCGGCCTCACGGGCAGCGATTGTCGTCAGCGTGTTCTTCGAGACCGCGTAGCTGGCGTCATGTCCGAGAGAGCGGCGCAGATCCTTGAGTGCCTTCACCGAGAGTCCGCGATACTCGGTCAACACGACGCCGGCCGAGCTGGAGAATCTGTTGGCCAGCTCAGCGACGGCCGCTACCTTGTCCGACCTCGCCATGTGTTACCTCCACTTCGTCACACGCTTCGTCCGAAGCGTTCCCGAAGGGCTGGCTCTCCCGGTTTGAGAAGGGGCCCGGTTTGAGAAGGGGCCGTTTGAGAAGGGGCCGTAGAGATGAGGAAGCCCTTTGCGCAGGCGGCAAAGGGCAATTGGGAAACCAGCTGTCTCCCTCAACACTCTTGACTCACCTACGCGGGCCGCCCGTGCTCTCGTACGGACACTTCGGGTCGAGCTGGGCTCGACCAACCAGCGGTCTTCGGCAGCCACCCACTGTACCGACCGCGCAAACCGCCAGCAAAATCGCGCGGATTCCGCTCCTCGAAGCAGATGTGCTGCATCCGTACCGTGACCTAATCGAAATAATTTCCGTCGCCCGTAGTGATAAATGTCTCGATTTGATAACGTGGCCAGGCTGGCCGTTTCGACACGACCGTCGATCCACGGCTCGTCAGAGGGCGGTCCAAGTACCGGGGCCGGTGTTGTCTTACTCGGGGGAGATCCACCACATGGGGAGGATTCTTAAGGCCGCAGCATCCCTGGCTACCGGACTCGCATTGGCTGCCACTGCCACGGTGGGCACGGTCCCGGCGGAAGCTGCGACAAGGTGTGACGTCACCTTCAACACGTACAACCCGATCAGGGAGGGCTCCTCTGGAGCCCAGGCAAAGGCGATGGAGTGCCTGCTTCACAAATGCTGGCTTCGCGACCACCGTCAACGGTCATTTCTCTGCCGCCGACGCTAAGGAATTGGCCAAGTTCCGCAAATCCATAGGTCTCCAGCCGATTCTCGTGGGCGGACGTCGCGCCTGGAGCGCATTGCTCTCGCGGGGCACGACACCCCACCTCGAGGTTGGTGACGAGGGCAAGAATGTCGTTCGGCTGCAGCTGGCGCTGCGGTCGGCGGGGTTCGCCAAGATCCCCACGACAGGCAAGTACAGCGCTAGCACCGTTGCCGTGATCAAGACGGCCCAGAAGTCGCGCCACCTCAAGCAAACCGGGCAGGTCAATGCCGACTTCTGGAAGTCACTGCAGGCCGGAAAAATCACCGCCACGACGGTCGTTGCCAAGAAGCCGAGCCCTAAGCCGGTCTCCCAAGCACCGAAGACGGGAACCAAGGGTGAGAAGGCACTCGCCTTCGCCAAAAAACAACTCGGCGATCGCTACGTGTATGGGGGCACCGGACCGAACGGCTGGGACTGCTCTGGCTTGACCATGAAGGCCTGGAAGGCGGCGGGGATCAAGTTGCCGCATTCGGCCGGGAAGCAGTACCGCATTGGCAAAAAGATCTCCAAGTCCCAGCTGAGGAACGGTGATCTGGTCTTCTTCTACCCAGGCATCAGGCATGTGGCGCTCTACGCCGGCCACGGCAAGGTCATCCATGCACCGCATCCGGGCAAGAAGGTGACCTACATCAAGATGAAGTACATGCCGTACATGGGCGCACGCCGGCCTGGCTGAACCCCACCAAGCTGCGCGAGCATCGGCATTGTGCGAGCAGCTTCAAGACCACGCACAGGGGACCGCAAAGTGGTCGCAGGCGACAGGGAATCCCGTCAGCTCCGTGTCGTTTGCGGCCACTTGCTGTGAGGATGGGTCGATGCATCCCGGCGTACGCGAGGCGCGGGAATCTGACCTCGAGCGAATCCTTCAGCTGATCGTTGACCTAGCGACCTACGAACGGGCTGCCCACGAGGTGAAGACCACGATCGAGCAGCTTCGGGTCGCGTTGTTCGGACCGCAGCCAGCGGCGTACGCACTCGTAGCGGAGAGTGACGAGCGGGTGGTCGGCTTCGCCCTCTACTTCCGGAACTTTTCAACCTGGGAAGGAGTCCACGGGCTCTATCTCGAGGATCTCTACGTCATGCCTGAATACCGCGGCTCGGGTCTGGGCAAAGCCTTGCTGATATCGCTCGCTGAGGTTGCGGTCGAGCGGGGGTATGCACGGCTGGAGTGGGCTGTTCTCGACTGGAACCAGCCGGCGATCGACTTCTACCGCGGACTTGGAGCGGTCGCCATGGACGAATGGACTGTCTATCGACTCAGTGGCGACGCGCTCGTGGAAGTCGGCGCCTCTGCCTGACTGCCCCAACTCACTCCGCGAAGCGGCTGAGGGACACCGCTCCGCCAATAGCAAGGACGAACCCTGCTACGGCAAGGGGCATGCGCCCAGGTTCGATGGCATCGCCGAACAGCCCTATGCCGATCAAGGACGGCACGAGGACCTCGAACACCAATGTGATTGCCGTGACGACCGTGACGGCATCTCGCTGCAGCGCGATGGTGAAGAAGCTCATGCCGACGGCACCGTGCACGATGATGGCCCAGATCAATGGATTGAGCAGCAAAGGCCAAGCAATGTCGGCGGCGCCGATGCCGCGGGCAGCCACAGCCACACCCGTGAACCCGAGGCCAGCGGCGCAGGACAGGACAATGGTGGAAGCGCGACCCTTCATCCTGAAGCCGATGAGTCCGATGATCACCGGCACGATTGCCAGCAGCAGAATGACCCGTTCATCGATCAACGAAATCCGCGCGGCCGCGGTGGGGACAGCGGTGAGGCTGAGGAAGATCAAGCCAGTACCGAGCACAGCAAGTGAGGTCCAGTCCTTCCACGACAGGTGTGCGCCGCGCACGCTGGCAATGACGGCGGTGACTCCAACGCTGCCTGCGACGACCGACTGAACCAGGAACAACGGAAGTCGCTGCAGAGCCAGCACATTGCCAGCGAAACCGAGGCCGTCCGCGACCAGACCCAGCAGATATGGCCCCTGCTTGATGATCAGGGCCAGTCCAGTGAGCCCAACCACCTCCGCAGCGCGCTTGGCGGCAACCGACTGAAGAACGGAGGCGACCCCGTACCCCAAGCAGGCAACGATCGCTCCCAACCAGCTCAGCACCAGCATGCGAACAACCTCCGACCCGGCCAGATGCGGTCCTCGATCAAGGAGCTCGCCGCTGCGAGCTTGGGTTAGGTCGGAGGCTATTCCCAGTCCGGACGCGTCTTGTTGGTATCGATGGGGATTCCCGGGCCCATAGTGGTCGACAGAGTGATCTTGCGGAGATAGCGACCCTTGGCAGCGCTCGGCTTCAGCCGAACGATCTCATCCAGCGCCGCAAAGTAGTTCTGTGACAGTTGCTTGGGGCTGAAGGACGCCTTGCCGATGATGAAGTGCAGGTTGGCGTGCCGGTCGACCCGGAACTCGATCTTCCCGCCTTTGATGTCGGTTACGGCCTTCGCCACGTCGACAGTGACCGTTCCAGTCTTCGGATTCGGCATCAGGCCGCGAGGTCCGAGGATACGGCCGAGGCGACCAACCTTGCCCATCATGTCCGGCGTTGCGACGACTGCATCGAAGTCCAGGTAGCCCTTGGAGATTTTGTCGATCAGTTCGTCGGACCCCACTTCGTCGGCGCCGGCGGCGATGGCAGCCTCTGCCTTGTCACCGGTGGCGAAGACGAGCACCTTCGCCGTCTTGCCAGTGCCATTGGGCAGATTGACGGTCCCCCGCACCATCTGGTCCGCCTTGCGCGGATCGACTCCGAGTCGTACGGCGACGTCCACCGTCTCGTCGAACTTGGCCTTGGTGTTGGCCTTCGCGAAGTCCATGGCCTCGGTCGGTGTGTACAGCTTTCCCGGGTCGACCTCCGCCGCGACCCCGCGATAAGACTTGCTGCGCTTCATGTCTGGTCTCTTTCTGTGTCCAAAATCTGTGTCCGAAATCTTGGTGGCCAGTTGTGGTACGAGCCGCGCCGGCTCCTCCACGGATCTCTTTCAGCCGAGTTGTCAAGCTGTCAGTCGGCGACGGTTACCCCCATGCTGCGAGCGGTACCTTCGACGATCTTCATTGCGGCATCAAGATCATTGGCGTTGAGGTCGGGCAACTTGGTGGTGGCGATGTCACGCACCTGATCTCGGCTGATCTTCCCCACCTTTTCCCGATGCGGCACGCCAGACCCTTTCTGCACTCCGGCTGCTTTCTTGATCAGCTCGGCGGCTGGCGGCGTCTTGGTGATAAAGGTGAAGGTGCGATCTTCGTAGATGGTGATCTCGACCGGAATGATCGTGCCGCGCATCGCCTCGGTTGCTGCGTTGTACGCCTTGCAGAACTCCATGATGTTGACGCCATGGGGACCAAGGGCGGTACCGACGGGGGGCGCTGGCGTCGCGGCGCCGGCATTCAACGCGATCTTGACAAGCGCGGCGACTTTCCTTCTCTTGGGAGGCATTTCTCTTTCTTGATCCTTGTCTCTTTCTTGATCCTTGTCGTGGTCGTGTGGCGGTCAATGCGACCGCGGTGGAAAACGAACTGCCGTGACGCTCAGACTTTCTGAATCTGTGGGAAGGTCAGATCGACTGGAGTCTCCCGGCCCAGGATCTCCACAAGGGCCTTGAGACGCTGATTGTTCACGTTGATCTCAGTAATGGTTGCGTGAACCCCCGCGAACGGTCCGTCGACCACCATGACCGAGTCCCCGACAACGAAGTCGGCGACCTCGACCTTCTTCTTACGACGGGTGGGGCCTTCGCTGGACGCCGTCGCCGCAGCAACGACAGCAGGCGCCAACATCTTCTCCACCTCGTCAAGGCTGAGCGCCACCGGAGAGTTGGAATGGCCGACGAAACCGGTGACCGAGGGGGTATGACGCACTGTCGACCAGGACTCGTCAGTGAGATCCATACGCACCAGCACGTAGCCTGGGAGCACCGTACGCCTCACCTGCTTGCGCTGGCCGTTGCGGATCTCGGTGACTTCTTCGGTCGGCACGATGATCTCGTAGATGTAGTCCTCCATGTTGAGAGAGGACACTCGGTTCTCCAGGTTCTGCAGTACCCGGTTCTCCATGCCGGAGTAGGTGTGTACGACGTACCAATCCCCTGGCTTGGACCTCAGATCCGAACGGAACGCCTCGAGCGCGTCGTGACCCGCTTCGGTCTCCTCCTCAGGCTCAGCCTCGGCCGCCTCCGGCTCCTCCGCTGTCTCTGCGAGGCCGAAATCGATCCCGAAGTCGTCCTGAGGACGCTCGGCAGGGGCCCCGCCGAAGTCGAGGTTGATATCGACCTCGTCCTCCCGGCTCGCTGGGTAACTGCCCAAGTCGATATCGAAGTCGTCCTCCGGTGTCTCGGCGGATGACGAAGATGCGAGAGTTTCCAGCGCCTCTGCATCCTGCTGCGGTTCGTCGGGCACGTCAATATCTCCGTTGCGTGGTTCGTTGGTCATCAGCTAAAGATCTTGAAGATTGCCCAACCGAGGCCGAGGTCGAGCAGGCTTACGTAGGCGATCACAAACAGTACAAAGACCAGCACCACGACGAAGTAGTTGATCAGCTGCTGGCCAGTCGGGTAGACGACCTTGCGAAGTTCGGCGATCGATTGCCGAACGAACTTCACCGGCGTCGTACGTTCCGGCTTGACCCGCTGGTCGCGCTTTTTCGTCGGTGCACCTTTGGGCGCTCGTGCGGCACGGCGGGTCGCGGTCTTCGCACTGGCGCCGTCGGTCGCAGCCGCGACGCTTGCCGGTTCGAGCACCTTTCCCGATGGGGTGTCTGGGTTCGCCTCGTCCGTGGTTGCCTCGTCCATTGTTGTTTCTCTGTTACCTCGTCCGTGGCCGCCTCAGTGCCGTTGGTCCCTGTCGGTGAGGTCTTCAGGTCTGCGCTGGTCTGGCTAGGGCCGGACAACTCGGAAGAGCCCGCCTCGGCGGTCGACTCCACCTCTTCCTTGTCTGCCACGCTACGACCTTCCCTGCCGCGATCTGTTTCGCCTCCACCCTGCAGGGCAAGAGGGACTTGAACCCCCAACCTTCGGTTTTGGAGACCGATGCTCTGCCAGTTGAGCTATTGCCCTTCGGCACCTCTTCACCGCATGCTTTGTGCGCCGGCCCACCGTTACGTGGGCGCACCAAAACAAGGGTGACGAGCCACCAAACCACAGAGTCTACTGACGATTACGACGAGAGTCGAACGGGCTGGGATGAGGTACCGGAGGCCTCTCTGCTCGCGCGGATACGTTCACCAACGATGCGGAACGGCTCCATCTTCCAGTGAGGCCAAGCCACCCCACAACGCCCGCTTGCTGTGGGACCCGCCTCTGCTGTTGAGACCTTGCGCTGCTGGGGGATCTTGTGCTGTTGTGCGGTCGGTCTGCCCGGCCATCGCCTCGCCGCACTGGGCACGCTGGGCCCTTTCGCTGGAGCGCGCTCTCAAAATCGGTTGTCTCCGAAGGGTTCCGGTGCCAGGGTGCAGGTCATGATCACCGTCGCCTATCCGTATCCGCTGGCTCGCCGAGATATGCCGCGCCAGCAAGCTGGTGCGGACTGCGGTCTGGTGCGTACTCGAAGATCATGATCAGCGACTTCGCGTCGGGCATCCTGGCCGGTTTAGCGGTCGCTATGCCTGTCGGAGCTGTGGGAAGTTATTTGGTCGGCCTTGGCGCTCGGGAGCGCATTTCTGTCGCCACGGCTGCCGCGCTGGGCGTCGCCTCGGTGGATGGCGGTTACGCCGTTGTTGCCGCTGTCGGCGGAGCCGGATTGCAGGCCCTCGTGAACGAGGCGTCCGACTGGCTGGAGTGGGTAGCGACCGTTGTCCTCGCCGCGGTCGCGGTTCGTACGCTCCTGGTTGCGCTTCGTCGTTATCGCAGCATCGCCGGCAGAGTCGGACGACCCCGAATGCTGAGTCCGGCACGCGCCTACTTCAGCCTGGTGGCGCTCACGGCTCTGAACCCAGCAACGTTGATCACTTTTGCAGCGGTCGTGATCGGTCGCTCCCAGTCCGGGGGGAACGCGGCCTGGCCTGCAGTCGTGCTGTTCGCGGTCGGCGCTTTTGTGGCATCGGCTGCCTGGCAACTAATGCTCACCGGAAGCGGCCATCTGCTCGGCCGGGTGCTGAGCAGTCGTCGCGGGCAACTAGGGATCTCGGTCTGCTCAGCGCTCATCATGCTGGGCCTGGCCGCGGGGTTACTGCTGAGCTGAGTCCGATTCGCCGAGCAACTTCTCGGTGGCTGCGAGCAGGACACAGGTGGCGAGGCCGTCAATGGCCGCGGCGACTTCGTCCGGAGAGGGAAAGCTCGGCGCGATCCTGATGTTCCGGTCGCGCGGGTCCCGGCCATACGGAAAAGCTGCGCCAGCTCCTGTCATCGAGATGCCCGCGCCTTTTGCCAGCTCGACCACGCGAGTCGCCGTGCCGTCCGCGACATCGAGACTGACGAAATATCCGCCGTCGGGGTCGGTCCAGGTCGCCCCTTGGTAATCCCCCAGGCGCTTGCCGAGGATCGAAGTCACCTGGTCAAACTTCGGCGCCAAGATCTCACGGTGCTTGCGCATCAGCTGGGTCACGCCATCGGCACCCCCCAAGTACAGCGCGTGCCGCAGATGGTTGATCTTGTCGGGCCCGATGCTGCGCTTGCTCAGATTCTTCAGATACCAGTCCACATTTGACGGTGAGCTCGCAAAGAACGAGACCCCGGCCCCAGCAAAGGTGATCTTCGACGTCGAGGCGAACAGGAACACCCGGTTCGGATGCCCGGCCTCAGCTGCCATGGTGAGCACGTCGAGCGCGGGAGTCTCCACATCGGTCAGGTGATGCACCGCGTACGCGTTGTCCCAGAACATGCGGAAATCGCCGGCCGCCGGCATCTCGAGCAGCGCCCGAGTGACCTCCTCGGTGTAGATCGCGCCGTTCGGATTGGAGTACATCGGAACGATCCACATGCCCTTGATGTATGGATCCTCGGCGAGCAGTTGCCGGACCCGGTCGAGATCGGGCCCATCCTCGCTGAGCGGAACCGAGACCATCTCGATGCCGTACTGCTCACACAGCGCAAAGTGCCGGTCGTAGCCAGGAACGGGACAGAGGAACTTGATCGGGCTGCGTGACCACGGTTCAACTGAGTCCACGGTGCCTAGGAGCAGGGAGTACACAAGCGCGTCGTGCATGATCGACAGGCTGGAATTGTCGCCCGCCACGAGTTGGTTGACCGGAACATTGAGCAGCGGCGCAAAGATCGTCCGGATCCCGGGCAGCCCTTGAGTGCCGCCGTAGTTCCGACAGTCAGTGCCTGTGGCGTCGGTGTAGTTACCCTCCCCCGGCAGCGTGAGCAACTCATTGGAGAGGTCGAGCTGCGCCGGCGACGGCTTGCCGCGGGTCAGGTCGAGCTTCAAGCCTTTGGTCAGCAACTCCTCGTACGCCCTGGATTGCTCCTCGTGCATTCCTGCCAGCTCGTCGTGGCTGAGGTCGGACAAAGACATCATTTGATTCAGCTTTCGATTGCGAGATTGAGGCCGTGCGCGAGTCTAGTGTCGGACCTCGACCACCTATCGGGGTATTAGGGCGACCTCGGTTCATTCGCCTCGTAACACCGTTTCGCGCGCCGCCGCAATGAGGAGAAGAGAGCCGAGGCGTTCTTTCCTCGGCGAACGCCGACGAACGAGGCGGCCCAAAGCGCGAAACGCAGCGAGCGGTGCGAGCAAATCAAACACCGTTTCGCGCGGCTGCGTGAGGAGAAGAGAGCCGAGGCGGCGTCCGAGTGCGAAAATGCAGCGAGCGCAGCGAGCAGCCAGAAACGGCAAAGTAGGGTCGAAACATGACAACGTCGTCGAATCCCGCCACGGCCAATATCGGGATCTGGGTTAAGCAACGAGCTGCCAGCGACCCCGGCCTGCCGGCGATCAAACAGGGCGAGATCACTCTGAGCTACGCCATTTTGGATGCGGCCGTTGCCCGATGCGCAACGATCCTCAGTGCTCGCGGTGTCACGGCGGGCGATCGAGTTGCGATGATCATGCCGAACGTGGCCTATTTCCCGATCGTCTACTACGCGATCTTGAGGATCGGTGCCATCGCTGTACCGATGAACCCACTGCTCAAAGCGGGTGAGATCTCCTTTGTCTGGAACGACTGCGACGTCAAGGTGGCGGTTGTGTTCCCGCTCTTCGCAGAGGAAGCTGCCAAGGCAGGAAGCGCAACAGGGACCGAGGTGATCCTTACCGTCCCCGGCGAGTTCGACGCTGAGCTGGCGCGGACCGATCCAACCGATCGGGTTGCCGAGCAAAGCGGTGACGAAACCGCGGTGATCTTGTACACATCCGGGACCACCGGCCAGCCCAAGGGCGCCGAGCTGACCCACGCCAACCTCAGCAGCAACGTTCACACCACGATCGACACCCTGCTGCCTATGGCACCCGGCGACGTGATCTTCGGTGGGCTGCCGCTGTTCCATTCCTTCGGCCAGACAGTGGGCTTGAATGCTGCGATGGCAGGCGGGGCGTGCTTGACCTTGCTGCCGAAATTTGATGGAGAGGAGGCGTTGTCGATCATTTCCAACGACCGAGTGACGATCTTCCTCGGCGTACCGACCATGTACATGGGGCTGCTCGCGGTCAAGAACAAGGAGCGGTTCGACACTTCCACACTCAAGGTCGCGGCCTCAGGCGGAGCATCGCTGCCGGTCGAGGTGTTGCGCGGTGTCGAGCAGACATTTGGCTTCGTGTTGCTCGAGGGTTACGGGCTCTCAGAGACCTCGCCGGTCGCGTCCTTCAACCACCCCGATCGGCCCAGAAAGCCGGGCTCGATCGGAATACCGATTCGTGGCGTTGAGTTCGGGCTGCGCGACGAAGACGACCAGGAGGTGGCCGACGGCGAGATCGGTGAGATCGTCATCCGCGGCGAGAACGTCATGAAGGGCTACTGGAACAAACCGGAGGCGACTGCCGACGCTATGCGCGGCGGTTGGTTCCACTCCGGGGATCTTGCCCGGCGCGATGAGGACGGCTTCTACTTCATCGTCGATCGTAAGAAGGACATGATCATCCGCAATGGCTACAAGGTCTACCCTCGCGAGGTCGAGGAGATCCTTTACGCCCACCCGGCGGTCGCAGAAGCAGCGGTCTTCGGGGTGCCGGATGCGGCGTGCGGGGAGGAAGTGGCCGCGTTGGTGACACTCAAGGACGGTGCTTCGGCGACCGATGGCGAGTTGCGTGACTATGTGAAGGAGCGGATCGCGGTATTCAAGTATCCCCGGATCGTCCGCTTCGGGCCTATCCCGAAAGGTCCGACCGGCAAGATCTTGAAGCGGGAGATCAAGTTCGAATCCTGAGATCCGTCAGCGAGCCGCCACCGGTGTGGGCTATCGCCCCCGGACGACGGCGTCAGCGCGACGGGGGGCCGAGAAGACCCGCTGCTGTGTTGCGTCGGCTGCGATCGCGCTGTGCGCGCCTAGGTGCACCACGTTGCCGACCACTTCGACGTGCCCGATGCTGATCACCGGATCCACCGAGCGCCCGACATCGACCTCAGTCGGCCGGTCGCGGAAGTTCACCACCATGATCATCTCGCCGCGCTCCAGAAACAGCCAGCCGGCCTCGTCATTCGACAGGGCGTGTCCCTGGTCGAAACGCGGATCGGTGAAGTCGGGATAGGTACGCCGGATCTCGATCAGTTGCCTCGTCAGAGCGAGCAACTCGGCATGGCGGGGCTGTTCGAGCTCCGACCAATCCAGCCGCGATACCTCGAAGGTCCGCGGATCCTGCGGATCGGGCACATAGCTGGTGTCCCACTCCATCTGTGCGAACTCCTCGAGCCGGCCCGCGCGGACCATCTCGGCAAGCTCGGGCTCGGGGTGGGAGGTGAAGAAACGCCACGGCGTCGAGGCGCCCCACTCCTCACCCATGAAGATCATCGGCGTGAAGGGACTGAGCAGCGTGACCATGGCCGCGATGGCTTGCTGCGCTGGACTGATCTTGTTCGAGAGCCGTTCGCCCTTGGCACGATTACCGATCTGATCATGGTTGTCCGAGCAGACGACCAGCCGCCAGGTCGGCGTACGCCAGGTGTCGATGGGATGTCCGTGGGTGCGGCCGCGAAAGCTGGATCGGGTGCCAGTGTGGAAGAACCCGCTCTCGAACACCTTGCCGAGCGCGGCGAGAGAATCGAAATCGGCGTAGTAGCCGCTGGCATCGCCGGTCAGGCTGACGTAGAGGGCGTGGTGGAAGTCGTCGCTCCACTGCGCGGTCAAGCCATAGCCGCCGCCTTCACGCGCTGTGATCAGCCGCGGGTCGTTGAGGTCGGACTCTGCTATCAGTGGTATCGGTCGGCGCAGGAACGTGCCGCGCGTCGAGACGTCGATATTCAGTTCTTCGAGCAGATGCGTGGCTCTGGTGTCGTGCAGAGCGTGCACGGCATCGAGACGTAAACCATCCACGTGATACTCGGTGATGAACATCAAGGCGTTGTCGATGATGTAGCGGCGTACTTCGTCGGATTCCTCGCCATCGAGGTTCGGCTCGTCTCCCCAGACGGAGGGACCGGCATCGTTCCTGAGGTAGGGCGCAAATTGGGACAGGTAGTTGCCGCTGGGCCCGAGATGGTTGTAGACGACATCCTGGATCACGCCAAGACCCGCCTGGTGGCAGGCATCGACAAACTGCATGTAGCCCAGAGGCCCTCCATACCCCTCGTGTATGGCGTACCAGAGCACACCGTCGTAGCCCCAGTTGTGTGGGCCGTTGAAGGCGTTGACTGGCATCAGTTCCACGAAGTCGATCCCGAGCTGCACCAGGTGGTCGAGCCTGTCGATTGCTGCGACCAGTGTGCCTTCGGAAGTGAAGGTGCCGACATGCAGCTCGTAGATGATGCAGCCCGCAAGTTGCTTGCCGGTCCACTTTTGATCTGACCAGATGTACTCGTCGGGATCGAAGCTCCGCGACCAGTCATGCACACCATTGGGCTGGCGGCGGGAGCGTGGATCCGGTAGCACTGCGTCGGAGTCATCGAGGATGTAGCCGTAATCGAATTCGCCGATTCCGTTTGACGGGAGCGGCTCGGCGGGAAACCACCAACCGTCCTCGTCACGTTCCATGGCGACCCTGACCGCGGTATCCGCGCCATAGTTCCTTGATCATCAGCGTTACTGACGACCGTCGCGGTGCCCAAACGACGAACCGTGCCAGACTCACAATTCGCACCCCACAAGAACTGGCTCAGGTACTAGCTGGATGCCAAACTTCGCCTGCACGCCAGCTCGGATCTCGCGGGCCAAACTCAGCAGATCCGCTGAGGTGGCTCCGCCTCGGTTGGTCAACGCAAGCGTGTGCTTGTCCGACAATCGCGCTGCGCCATCACCGTAGCCCCTGGCAAAGCCGGCATGCTCGATCAGCCAGGCCGCGCTGGTCTTGACCATGCCATCAGGTTGCCTGAAGCGTGGCGCCTCGCCGGGCAACTCCGAAGCCTTGGTCGCAGCAAGGAGCGGGTTGGTGAAGAAGGACCCGACGCTCCAGGTGTCATGATCATCCTCGGCCAAGACCATGCCCTTGGCGCTGCGCAGATCCAGTACGGCCTGGCGCACGTCCGCTGCCGGGGCCCGCTGACCTACCTCAACTTCCAATGCTCGGGCCAACTCGGGATAGCGGATGGGCTGCGACATCGAGCCAAGTCGGAGCTGGAAGGTCACCGAGAGCACCAGAAAGCGCCCGGGGTCGGACTTGAATCGTGATGTCCGATAGCCGAAGCCGCATTCCACGGGAAAAAGAGTCCTGATATGTCCCGTGGACCGGTCGAGGGTGCGCACCAGTGAGATCAACTCGCTGACTTCGGCCCCGTACGCGCCGACGTTTTGGATCGGCGTCGCTCCCGCCAGTCCTGGGATGCCGGACATTGCTTCCAGGCCGCTCCAATCTCTTTCGATGGAGAGCTCGCACCAGCGAGTCCCACCGCTCACCCGCCGCCACCGTGATCACAGCACCGGAACAAGCGGCGGTGTCTTCCGCAATGCCGCGCGTCGCGATCTTGATCACCGTGCCGTCGAAGCCGGCGTCGCCGATCAGTACGTTGGACCCGCCACCCAGGATGAAGATCGGTTCTTTGGCCGCGTCCAGACCCCCGTACGGCCTCGACCAACTCGGTCTCGGTTTCAACAATGATCATCCGTCGCGCCGGACCGCCGACCCGGAGGGTCGTGTGGTGAGCCAGCAGCTCAGGGCGCCCCTCTGCAGACTCAAGGCGCAGTCTCGATGGGCTCAGGGCCCACATCGGTGAGCTGGGGGTGCCGAAGGTCAGTGAGCTCAGGGCGCATGTACAGCTCCATGATCAGCATGCGGTACCCGTATGCCAAGATCAACTTCAGCGCGCGCCGCGCCTAGCACCTTCTGCCCGTTACAGATCGCTTCGATACCGATAGTCACAAGCGATCCATCGATCGCCACGACCCTCGCACTGAATTCCACCTCAACTCCATCCGGATCATCGGGCACCGGCACTGGCCGGGTGAACCGGACGAAGTAGGAGGTGACTCGGCTGGGGTCCCCTACCCAGTTCGTCACGGCGCGAAGCGCCGCGCCCATCGTGAGCATGCCGTGGGCGATGACGCCGGGCAGGCCGACCTGACGGGCGAAGTGTTCTGAATAGTGGATGGGATTGAAGTCCGTCGCAGCGCCTGCGTAACGCACCAGCCGTTCTCTGGTGAACCGGACAGCGAGTGACGGAAGCTGGGTGCCAACATCGACACCTTCGACCACTGTGGCCTTCATCCCGATGCCTCACGGGCATGCAGGAACGTGGCGTGCGAGGAGCAGATGGGCTCGGCGTCCGATGCTCGAAATGTCCACGGTGGCCGAGAACAGTTCCGAACCTGCACGCACCCGTACTTTGTCGATGGTCAGCGTCGCGATGACCATGTCACCGGTGCGGAGTGGTCGCACGAAGCTGAAGCGTTGGTCGGCGTGCACAACTCGATCCAGCGCGAGCTCAAGCTCGGGGTCGCCGAAGAGCTGATCCCACGCATGCGCTGAAATGACGTTGGCAAAAGTTGGCGGAGCGATCGGCGAGTCGCCGCGATACCGGGGATTGTCATCGCCCAAGGCAGCCGCGAACTCGGCGATCTTCGCCGCAGATAACTGATAGGGATCGCACGCTGGATAGCGCCGACCGGCGTGTGCCTCGGTGATCGCCATGGAGCAACGCTAACGGACCTGGGTAGCTAGTGCGCTGTCGTAACGCCGACGCACCAGGCCTGCCGCTCGCTCTCCGAGCGGTTCGATGATTCGCCAGCCACGCTGAGCGGCAAGCGCGCGGACCGGCACAAGCAGCAGGCCCTCGGTCAAGAACAGGGGAAGGACGGCAATAGGCTCGGTGAGCTCATCGACCACATCAGCGACGCCAGGGAAGCAGGTACCGAAGCAGGCGCGCACGGCGCCACGCCTGCCGGTCGCCAGCCGAGCCGCAAGATCAGCAATGGCCTCGTTGGCCGCCGGCCTGGACGACCCGACAGCAAAGAGCAGCACTGAGGAATGATCATCGATGCGTGCCTCGACCAGGCTCTTATGCAGCACGTCCGCGACGTCGTCGCCCGTGCCGAGAATGTCGGCGACGATGAGTTGGATGGGGAGAGACTCGGTGACATTCCCGACCGTTTCAGGGACATCAACCGTGGCATGAAAGGCCTCGGTGAACAGGAGCGGGATGACGACTGCGTTCGTGTACCCAGCTTCAGCGAGCTCTCCGGCCGCCGCCTCGAGGTCTGGCTCCGCCAGATCAAGATAGGCCGAAATAGCTGTGATCTTTGCCTGTTGAGATACCGCAGCCATGAGCCGCTGGATCCCCTGACTGCCCTCCGGATGCCTGCTGCCGTGGGCGAGCCCGATCAGTGGAGGGCCGAGATCACTCCGCTTGGTCAGCGGGTCTCGCGATGTGGCGTGTGCGTCTTGCAGCGCGGGCAAAACTTCTTCAGCTCAAGACGATCCGGATCGTTGCGCCGGTTCTTCTTGGTGATGTAGTTCCGCTCCTTGCATTGGGTGCAAGCCAGCGTGATCTTCGGCCGGATATCGACGGTCTTGGCCATAGTCCTGTGTCCTCAGAATCTCTGTTGTTCAAACTTTGTCGGTGCTGTCGTAGTGCTCTTTGTGGTGCTCGTGGTGCCGGTAGCGGGAGCGGGACTCGAACCCGCGACACAGCGATTATGAGCCGCTTGCTCTACCGCCTGAGCTATCCCGCTGTGGGCTCCCCTACCAGTTTCCCGGTCGGGCAACGGTCTGCATCGACCGCATATTCCGCCGACGCGCGGTGGCATCGGAGAAGGAGTCCGAGCCCCCATGCGGAATCGAACCGCAGACCTTCTCCTTACCATGGAGACGCTCTGCCTGCTGAGCTATAGGGGCGCGTCAATGCCACGCAAGGGGCGGCACCAACGGACCAAGATACACACTGGCCGGCAGACAGGGCCAATTCGTTCGGCGTCACTCACTTCCGAGGGGTAAGCCCGAAATCAGTCCACAGAAAGGACATTAGTCACTTCCCGAGCTGGAAATGCGATCCCTAAGGTCATAGTCATGAATCCTCCGGTCCCTGCCGGCGTTGATGGGCGCGCCTCCGAGGCGCTGTTGAAGCTAGGCCGGTTCTTCACCAGATGGGAGGAGTCCGAGGACGGTCGGGTGGTTTTTCGTCAGGGCGGTCGGGCTGGCGATGTGTTCTATCGGGATCGGTGGAGTCACGACAAGGTGGTGCGATCCACTCATGGTGTGAATTGCACAGGTTCCTGCTCCTGGAAGATCTATGTCCGCGACGGCATCATCACGTGGGAAGCACAGCAGACCGACTATCCGTCCGTCGGTCCGGATCGACCGGAGTATGAGCCTCGCGGCTGCCCGCGTGGTGCCGCCTTCTCGTGGTACACCTACTCGCCCACTCGGGTCAGGTATCCGTACGCCCGCGGCGTTCTGCTGGAGATGTATCGCGAAGCCAAGCAGCGACTGAAGGACCCGGTGCTGGCCTGGGCCGATGTGGTCGGCGATCCGGAACGTCGGCGTCGCTATCACCGGGCCCGCGGCAAGGGCGGGCTGGTACGCGTGTCCTGGGCCGAAGCGGTGGAGATGATCGCTGCTGCCCAGGTACACACGATCAAGACATACGGGCCGGATCGGATCGCCGGCTTCTCACCCATCCCGGCGATGTCGATGGTCTCCCACTGCGTAGGGACTCGCTTCACCCAGCTCATCGGCGGAGTAATGACGTCGTTCTATGACTGGTACGCCGACCTGCCGGTCGCCAGTCCACAGGTCTTCGGTGATCAAACTGACGTGCCGGAATCCGGTGACTGGTGGGACGCCACCTATTTGATGATGTGGGGCTCCAACGTTCCCGTCACCCGAACGCCCGATGCGCACTGGATGGCCGAAGTGCGCTATCGGGGCACCAAGATCGTCACCGTCAGCCCGGACTACGCCGACAACACCAAGTTCGCTGATGAATGGTTGCCGGCTCAGGCCGGCACGGATGCCGCTCTCGCCATGGCGATGGGCCACGTGATCTTGAAGGAATTCTTCCTCGACCGGCAGGTGCCGTTCTTCACCGACTTCGTCAAGACCTACACCGATCTGCCTTTCTTGATCACACTGACTGAGAACGCCGAGCACGGCGGCCTGGTGCCTGGCAAGTTCCTGACCGCGGCCGATCTGGAGATGCACTCTGAACCCTTCGACAAGCTCAGGACGGCGCCTGTCGAAGAGCGCTCTTTGGCGGACTCCGAGCGCAAGTCCCCGCCCGAAGCGGCGTGGAAGACGGTATTGCTGGACGCCGGCAGCGGCAAGCCGGTAGTTCCCAACGGTTCCATGGGGTTCCGCTACGCCGACTCCGGCGTTGGTCGCTGGAATCTTGATCTCGGGGGCGTGACGCCGGCTCTCTCGATTCGCGAGGTCGACGACAAACGAGGTCGTCGAAGTGCTGCTCCCCTGCTTTGAGGCGGCCGACGGATCAGGGTCCGTGCTCCGTCGCGGCGTCCCGATTCTCAGGATCGGCGATCACGTCGTCACCACAGTGTTCGACCTCATGCTCGCCCACTATGGAGTCGCCCGGCCTGATCTGCCCGGTGACTGGCCTACCGGCTACGACGACTCGACTGCTCCCTACACGCCCGCGTGGCAGGCAGAGATCACCAGCGTGCCGGCCGAGGCATGCATCCGGATCGCCCGCGAATTCGCCACCAACGCGGAGCAATCCAAGGGCCGGTCCATGATCATCATGGGTGCCGGAATCTGCCAGTGGTTCCATGCTGATGCCACCTATCGATCGATTCTGAGCCTGTTGATCTTGACCGGCAGCATGGGGCGTAACGGCGGCGGCTGGGCGCACTACGTCGGACAGGAGAAATGCCGGCCGATCACCGGATGGATCTCGCTGGCCAACGCGCTGGATTGGTCGCGGCCTCCCCGGACCATGATCGGTACCGCGTACTGGTATATGCATACCGATCAGTGGCGCTTCGACGGGTACGCGGCCGACGCCCTCACCTCTCCACTGGCTGAGGGGCATTTGGCTGGCATGCACACTGCTGACACGATCGCTCAATCGGCGCGGCTGGGATGGATGCCGTTCTATCCACAGTTCAATGTCAACCCGCTGGAGCTCGCTGACCAAGCCGAGGCTGCAGTCGCTGCGGGCTCGGCTCCCGACACCGCCTCCTATGTGGCAAACGCGCTGGCAGCCGGCACGATCAAGGCCTCGATCGAGGACGTCGATGCACCGGAGAACTGGCCGCGGACGCTGACCTTGTGGCGCTCCAACTTGTTCGGCTCCTCGGCCAAGGGCAACGAGTACTTCCTCAAGTACCTGCTCGGCACCCACTCCAACGTGATGGCCGAAGAGGGAGCGACCGATGTACGCCCAAGCGACGTCGTCTGGCAAGAGGAGGCACCGGAGGGCAAGCTCGACTTGTTGTTGTCGGCCGACTTCCGGATGACATCGACGACGCTGCTGTCCGACATCGTGCTGCCGGCAGCCACCTGGTATGAGAAATACGACCTGTCGAGCACCGACATGCATCCCTTCGTGCACGCGTTCACGCCGGCGATCGACCCGCCGTGGGAGGCGAAGAGCGACTTCGAGATGTTCCACCTGATCGCCCGGGAACTCTCTCGTCAGGCGAAGACGCACCTGGGCACCCGGCACGACCTGGTCGCCGTTCCGATGCAGCACGACACCCCGGGCGAGACCGCCCAGCCGAATGGGATCGTCCGTGACTGGAAGCGCGGAGATGTCAGAGGCATGCCGGGTACGACGATGCCCAGCTTCCAGATCGTCGAGCGCGATTACACCGCCATCGCCGACAAGCTCGCCGCTGTCGGTCCGCTGGCGGACAAGCTTGGCTTCACGGTGAAGAACGTCACTTACCGGCTGGACCAGCAACTGGCTCAACTGGCGGCCTCGGGTGGTGTGATGCTCGGCGGTGCGGCCGATGGACGACCAGCCATAGACACTGACGCCAAGATGGCCGAGGCCATTCTCACCTTCTCCGGTACCACCAACGGCGAGCTGGCAGTCCAAGGGTTCAGATCCTTGGAGCAACGCACCGGTGTCCACCTTGCTGATCTTGCTGAGGGGTCGGAGGAGAAAAGGATCACGTTCGCCCAGACCCAGCAGGCGCCGGTTCCGGTGATCACATCGCCGGAGTGGTCGGGATCGGAGACCGGCGGCCGCCGATATGCTCCGTTCACCGTCAATGTGGAGCGTCTGAAGCCTTGGCATACGCTGACCGGCCGGATGCATTTCTTCCTTGATCATGACTGGATGCGTGATCTTGGTGAGGCGCTGCCCACCTACCGTCCACCGCTCGACATGCACCGGCTGTTCGGCGAGCCGACTCTAGGCCCCGACGGGGCCAAGCAAGTGACGGTGCGCTACCTGACTCCTCACTCGAAGTGGTCGATCCACTCCGAATATCAGGACAACTTATTCATGCTGTCGCTGTCCCGTGGCGGACCAACCATCTGGCTCAGCCCGGCGGACGCCACTGCGATCGGCGTGGCGGACAACGACTGGATGGAATGCGTGAACGCCAACGGCGTGCTGGTGGGGCGTGCCATCGTCAGCCACCGCATGCCGGAGGGCGTGGTGTACGTCCACCACGCTCAGGAGCGGATCATCGACGTGCCGAAGTCCGAGGCGACCGGTCGTCGCGGTGGTATCCACAACTCGGTGACCCGTCTGCTGGTGAAGCCCACTCACCTGATCGGCGGATATGCCCAGTTGTCGTACGCGTTCAACTACCTCGGCCCAACGGGCAACCAGCGAGACATCGTCTCCACCATCCGGCGCCGCTCCCAGGAGGTCCAGTACTGATGCGCGTCATGGCCCAGATGGGCATGGTGATGAACCTGGACAAGTGCATTGGTTGCCACACCTGTTCGGTGACCTGCAAGCAGGCCTGGACCAACCGGGCTGGCACGGAGTACGTCTGGTTCAACAATGTGGAGACCCGGCCCGGCCAGGGCTATCCGCGCCGTTACGAAGATCAGGAAGCCTGGCGGGGCGGCTGGACGCTGAACAGCCGTGGCCGGCTGAAGCTCAAGGCCGGGGGCAGGGTCCGCAAGTTGCTAGGCATCTTCGCCTCCCCGGTGCAACCCAAACTCGCGGACTACTACGAGCCGTGGACGTACGACTATCGGACGTTGATCGATGCACCACTTGGTGACGACTTTCCGGTGGCCCGGCCCAAGTCGTTGATCACCGGCGAGGACACCAAGATCACCTGGTCGGCGAACTGGGACGACAACCTCGGCGGCGTCAGCGAACAGGGACATCTCGACCCGATCGTGCAGCGGGTACGGCAGCAGTCCGAAGAGAAGATCAAGTTCGACTTCCAGCAGACCTTTATGTTCTACCTGCCGCGGATCTGCGAGCACTGCCTGAACCCGTCGTGCATGGCGTCCTGCCCTTCGGGTGCGATCTACAAACGGGCCGAGGACGGCATCGTGCTGGTCGACCAAGATCGTTGCCGTGGTTGGCGGCAGTGCGTGACTGGCTGTCCGTACAAGAAGATCTATTTCAACCACAAGACGGGCAAGGCCGAGAAGTGCACGCTGTGCTATCCGCGGATCGAGGTCGGGCTGCCGACGGTGTGCTCGGAGACCTGCGTCGGACGGCTGCGCTACCTCGGCCTCTTCCTCTATGACGCCGACCGGGTCACCACCGCGGCCGCAGGACACCCGATGTGAAGGACCTGTACGCCGCGCAGCTGGATCTGATCTTGGATCCCCAATGATCCGAGGTCGTTGCTGCAGCTCGGCAGCAGGGCATCCCGGCCGACTGGCTCGATGCCGCACGTCGCTCGCCGGTGTACGCACTGGCCAAGAGCTACAAGGTCGCGCTTCCGTTGCATCCGGAATATCGCACGATGCCGATGGTCTGGTACATCCCGCCGCTTTCGCCGATCGTCGATCTGCTTCGTGATCAAGGCCACGAGGCTGAATCACCGGGTGTCCTGTTCGGGGCCATTCGAGCACTGCGGATTCCACTGGAGTACCTGGCAGAGCTGTTCACCGCAGGGGACGTGGGCGAGATCGAGCGCGTGCTGACGATCTTGGCGGCCATGCGCGCGCATATGCGCAACATCACTCTGGATCAGCCACAGGACGATTCGATTGCTGCATCGGTGGGCATGACCGACCAGAGCATGCGCGAGATGTACCGCTTGATGGCCATCGCGAAATACCACGAGCGCTACGTGATCCCCACCGCCCACGTCGAGCAGGCCCACGAGCTGGAGGAACTCGGCTGCTCGCTCGACTTCGACGGTGGGCCGTACGAGCAGGGACCCTTCGGGGAAGCCAGTGGCCGCCCGTCCCCAGTCGCCGTCGAGACCTTCCATGCGCTGCGGCAACGGCAGACATCGGACGTGAGTGTTTCCGGCGAGGAGCTCCAGGGCCGGGTGAATTTGCTCAATTGGGATGGCAAGGGTGCACCCGAGGGAATGTTCCCCAGCCGCGGGGAGCCAGCGTGAAAAGGCAGCGCCGAGGGTCGGCGCGGGTGGTTCGTCAGGCGGCCGCGGTCTGCCTGGGTTATCCGGAAGCTGACATCATCGCAACGTCGGGTTTGCTTCGTACGGCCCTGGCTGAGAGCGCTCCGGACGCGGTCGAGAGCTTTCGAGCTGCTGCTCGCGTTCTGGGATTCGTCGGATCTGGCAGCGATCCAAACCCACTACGTCGATGTCTTTGATCTGTCCCGCAAGCACAGCCTCTACCTGTCGTACTGGACCGACGGCGACACCCGCCGGCGCGGTGAAGTCCTGGCCGCGTTCAAGCAGCGCTACCGGCGTTCCGGTTTCCTGGTCGACACCAGGGGCGAGCTGCCCGACTACCTGCCGATGGTGCTGGAATACGCGGCAGTCGTCGACCCGGTCGATGGGACCGCATTGCTGCAGCAGTACCGCAGCAGCCTCGAGCTGCTGCGATTGGCTCTGATCGAACGGAGCACGCCGTACGCCGGTGTAGTGACAGCCGTGTGTGCGACCTTGCCCGGCTCGTCACCAGCCGATCGCAAGGCCGTCATGGCAATGGCGGCCGCCGGTCCGCCGGCGGAGATGGTCGGGCTGGAGCCGAAATCCCTTCCACTTCTGCCCAAGGGAGCGCCACGATGAGCGTCTTGCTGTGGGGCGTCCTGCCGTACGTCATGATGGCGATCCTGGTCGGCGGACTCATCTGGCGGTATCGCTACGACCAGTTCGGGTGGACCACAAGATCATCGCAGCTCTACGAGTCGCGGCTGCTGCGGATCGGCTCTCCGTTGTTCCACTTCGGAATTCTCGTCGTGATCGTCGGCCACTTCGGCGGTCTGGTGATCCCGAAGTCGTGGACCGCGGCGCTCGGAATCACCGAAGGCATCTATCACTTCAATGCGTTGCTGTGGGGCACTCTCGCCGGCCTCTGCACCCTGGCCGGGATATTGATCTTGATCTATCGTCGCCGCACCACCGGTCCGGTGTTCATGGCTACCACGAAGAACGACAAGGCGATGTATGTGGTCCTGGTGGCGGCGATCGTGGCCGGGTTGGCGACCACGGTGCTCAGCGTGTTCGGCGGACACTCCGACGCGACGTACCGGGACACTGTGTCTCCCTGGTTCCGCTCGCTGTTCTACTTCTCGCCCAAGATCGACTCGATGGCGGCGGCTCCGCTCGCCTTCCAGGTCCACACTCTCATCGGGATGCTGCTGTTCACCATCTGGCCATTCACGCGGTTGGTGCATGCCTTCACGGTTCCGCTGCACTACCTGTTCCGTCCCTACATCGTCTACCGGAGCCGGGATGATCTGCCAGCTCCGGGAGCCGCCCCAACCCACCGCGGCTGGGCACCTGTCGGCACGCGCGACCGCTCCCGAGACGCCTGAGAGGAAGAGTTTGGTGACCAGCACGACTGCAAGTGCCACGACACTTCAGACGGGTCAGACCAAGAACCTGATTCTGGCGCTCCTCGGGTTCACGATCACCTTCTGGGCGTGGAACATCATTGCGCCGCTCGGCGTGCAATACAGCACTCAACTGGGCCTGAGTTCGACCCAGCAATCGCTGCTTGTTGCCATGCCGGTGCTCGTCGGATCCTTGGGCCGGGTCCCGGTCGGAGCCCTCACCGACCGTTATGGCGGTCGCCTGATGTTCACCGTGCTCACGCTCGCCTCGGCCATCCCTGTGCTACTCGTTGCCTTCGCGGGCTCGTTGAAGTCCTACCCGTTGCTGCTGGTCTTCGGTTTCTTTCTTGGGATCGCCGGCACCACATTCGCCGTCGGCATCCCATTCGTCAACGCCTGGTTCGAACCAGCACGACGGGGTTTCGCGACCGGGGTCTTCGGCGCTGGCATGGGCGGCACCGCACTCTCCGCGTTCTTCACTCCGCGACTGGTGAAGACCATCGGCTACGTCCCGACCCATTTGCTGATAGCTGCCGCCCTGGTGGTTGTCGGCGCCGTGCTTTGGTTGCTGATGCGAGACTCACCGGCCTGGAAGCCCAATCTCGCACCCGTCGTACCCAAGCTGACCGCCGCCGCCAAGCTGCCACTCACCTGGCAGATGTCGTTCCTCTACGCCGTTGCTTTCGGCGGGTTCGTGGCCTTCTCCACCTACCTGCCGACCTATTTGAAGAATGTCTACGGCTTCGGCTTGACCGAGGCTGGCACCAGAACCGCAGGCTTCGCCATCGCAGCAGTGATCGCGCGTCCCGTCGGTGGCATTCTGGCCGACAAGATCGGCCCGCGTAAGGTTGTCGCCATCTCTCTCGCCGGGGCAGCCGTCATGTCCGTGATCGTCGCGCTCAGGCTGCCACCGGAGATTCCAGCGGGTACGTCATTCGTTCTGCTGGCACTCTTCCTCGGACTCGGCACCGGCGGAGTTTTCGCGTGGGTTGCTGAGCTGGCACCCGCCGAGCGAGTCGGCGCGATCACCGGAATCGTCGGCGCATGCGGCGGGCTGGGAGGCTTCTTCCCGCCACTGGTCATGGGAGCCACGTACAACGAGGCCCAGCACAGTTACACAATCGGACTGGTGCTGCTGACGATCACTGCGGCCGGCGCATTGCTCTTCACGCTCTTTGGTATCAAGCGAAGGGCTCCGACATCTGGATAGCGCTTGATGCGCCTTTCGACAGGCGCCGCCCTGAGCTTGTCGAAGGGCTCAGGACGCATTCTTACTTCGCATTATTCTTACGTGGACTTGGCATTATCTGGAGATGACGCGGAACCTCAGTAGGTGATGCCAAGTGGGTGCGAGCAAGCTTGCTGAGGAGAAGCGACTACCCCAATCAACTGACAAGCCAGTTGGCATCTTCCGCGCCATCCGTACCGCGCATCGCACGACGTGGCGTAGGCCACAGCTGTATGTCCTCGTGGTTGGCGCAATGCAGCTGTTGGTGCTCGTCATCGCCATTCCGGTGATCCGGTTGCTCTATCAACTGGTGCTGGTTGAGACGGGGTTGGGCAGCATCGCGTACGACCGGATTTCTCATGTGCTGCGCAATCCGCTGGCCGACGTCACGCTGTTGCTGATCGCGATCGTCGCAGTTGTCACGATCATGGCCGAACTGATCACATTGTTCGTGGTGGCATCGCACCACCAGGACGGCGATGCCACCTCGTTCCGGCTGATGCTCCATCAGGTTTGGGAGACGATCAAGAAACTGGTTCACCCGCAGGGCCTGCTGATGGTCATCTACCTGATCTTGTTGCTGCCACTGGGCCAGCTAGGACTAACCGCGATCTTGACCAAGAAGGTGGCGGTGCCACCATTCGTCAGTGAGGAACTGACCAAGAGCGGGTCGGGAAGCCTCCTCTATGGCGCCTTTTTGCTCGTGGTCTTCTACGCGAATGTGCGATTGCTCTTCACTCTGCCGCTGCTGGGTACGACAACAGCTGGTGTCTGGGAAGCCTTCGTGACCAGCTGGCGGCTGACACGTTGGCGGTCACTGCGCATCGTCGGCCTGCTGATTGTCGTCTCCATCCCGGCGGGGCTCGCCACATTTCTACTGGCCGCGTTGACCATCACCCCAACGATCGCCACCGACCTGCTCGAACCCGCTGCGTCAGCGTGGATGGCCGCCGTTGGACTCAGTGTCTGGCAGATCGGCATCTTTGTGATCACGGCACTGCTCACGATCATGATCGTCCAATCGCTGACCGCGATGATGCGCGATTGGCTGGCCCGATTGCCCGAAGGTCATCGACATACCCCGGTCGTTATTTCATACTCAGAGCCCTCGCACATCACGGTTCGGCGTCGCAATGTGCTCTGGGGTTTGTCGGCGGTGGTGATTGTGGTGGCTTTCGCTGTCACCGCCGTGTTGAACCACCAGACCATGCTCAATCTCGTCGACAGCGAGGAGACCGAGGTCATAGCCCATCGCGGATTCGTCCAGGGCGGGGTTGAAAACACTCTTCCCGCACTGCAGGCGGCCGCCAAGGCTGGAGCCGACAGGGTTGAGTTCGACGTGATGGAAACCAAGGATGGAAAGTTTGTCGTGATGCACGACACCAACCTCAAGCGATTGGCAGGCAAGAATCTCAACGTCAAGGATCTCACCCAAGACGAGTTGACGCAGATCACTGTCCGATCGGGAAATATGGAGGCCAAGATCCCCTCGCTCGAGGAGTGGATCCAGCTGTCGATTCAGCTCAACCTGCCTCAATTGCTCGAGATCAAGCTGCACGGTGGCGAAACTCCCGATCTGGTGCCGCGACTGCTTGCCGTGCTCGATCGAGCCGGGGTGACGGAGTCCTACACCTACCACACGCTCAGCAGAGAGGTAGTCGAGGAGCTGAAGCGACTGCGGCCCCAAGTGGTTGTCGGTTTCATCATGCCGATCAACTTCGGTGGCGTACCCAATGTCGAGGCCGACTTTCTCGTCGTTGAACAGCAGTCCTACAGCCCCAGATTCGAACGACAGGCGTGGGCGGCCGGCTACAACGTGATCGTCTGGACAGTCGACGACCAGCAGCAGATGCGCGACTACTTGAACGACGCGGTCGACGGCATCATCTCGGACCAACCGGACCTCGGCGTCAAAGAACGCGCAGACATCGCCGAAGAGAAGGGCTTGACGGGCCGGCTCTCGGACGCGATCGCTCGATCAGGCTCCTTCTGACGAAGTGCGGGCTGAGCTTGTCAGTCCGCGCCTTCGACAGGCTCAGCGTGCATTCTGGGACCGCTCAGGCCTGTGGCTTCACGAGTGGGAACAAGATCGTCTCCCGGATTCCGAGGCCAGTGAGGTTCATCACCAAGCGGTCGATACCCATGCCCATGCCGCCGGTCGGCGGCATGCCGTACTCCAAAGCCTGGAGAAAGTCCTCGTCGACCTGCATCGCCTCCGCATCGCCCGCGGCGGCCCTAAGAGATTGAGCGACGAGCCGCTCCCGTTGCTCGAGCGGATCGGTCAGTTCGGAATACGCGGTGCCCTGCTCCGAGCCGAAGATCACGAGATCCCACTTTTCCGCTAGCCGCGGATCGTCCCGATGTTCGCGGGCGAGCGGCGAATTCTCCTTCGGGAAATCGGTGTAGAAGACCGGTGTCGTAGTTTGGCCCTCGCACAGTTCGCCGTAGATCTCCTCCAGCACATATCCCCAGCTCGCGTTGGACTCGAGCTCGAGCCCGATCGCTCGAGCGTGCTTGTGCAGCACCGATACCGGGGTATCAACAGTGATCTCCTCGCCCAGTGCTTCCGAAACCGCTTGGCAGATCGTCTTGACCGGCCAGTCGCCGGAGAAGTCATACTCGGTGATCTTGCCATCGGCGTCTGCCCTACGCGCGATCGGTGAGCCGTAAACCGCCGTGGCGGCTTCCTGGATGATCTGCTGGGTCAACACCCGCATGGTGTTGTAGTCACCATAGGTCTCATACACCTCCATGGAGGTGAACTCCGGGTTGTGCTTGAAGTCAACTCCTTCGTTGCGGAACTGGCGACCGATCTCGAACACCTTCTCCATGCCTCCGACGATCAGCCGCTTCAGGTGCAACTCGGTGGCGATCCGCAGGTAGAGATCAAGATCATATGCGTTGATGTGGGTCTCGAAGGGCCGGGCGTTCGCGCCGCCGTGGATCAGCTGCAAGACCGGCGTCTCGACCTCGGTGAAACCTCGATCATGCAGAGATTCGCGGACGCTGCGGACGACCGTGGCGCGAGCGTAGGCCACCTCACGGGCTTCCGGTCTCACGATCAAGTCGACATAGCGTGCCCGGACGCGGGCCTCGGGGTCGGTGAGGCCCTTGTGCTTGTCGGGCAAGGGTCGAATCGACTTGCTGGTGATCATGAACGAGTCGGCGCGGACAGTCAGCTCCCCGCGCTTGGTGGTGATCACCTCGCCGGTGACGCCGACGTGATCACCCAAGTCGACGTCCTGCCGCCAGTGCTGCAGCATCTCGGGTCCAACGGCGTCGAGAGCGATCATGACCTGCAAGTCGCCGGAGCCGTCGCGCAACGTGGCGAAACAAAGCTTGCCGCCATCCCGACTGAGGATGACTCGGCCAGCAATTGAGACCCGCCGACCCGTGCGCGTATCCGGCGGAAGATCACCTGCCTCGGCTCTGACCTGGGCCAGCGTGTGCGTGCGCGGGAACGTCACTGGATATGGATCGACGCCTTCGCCACGCAGCCGCTCCAGCTTCTCGCGGCGTACGCGGACCTGTTCGGGCAAGCCTTCGGTGGACAGGGCCTCGGCAAGGGCATCAGGCTCAGCAGGAATGTTGGCCTGTACCTCTGCCACGTACTCCTCCCCGGCTCGTTCCAGCGCACCTGCCTCTGGTTCGTTGCCGTGACCTCTCAACGTCGCCAGCGTGGGTCGCGTCAGGAAACCTTCGGCGCTGCCCGCGGCGGTGCCGACGCGAGGCAGATCTGAGGGGTACTCGAAGCAGATGTATCGAGGCTGCCACTCAGGTTGGTACTTGGCATTCGAGCGGTAGAGGGACTCCAACTGCCAGCTCCTGCTGGCTAGCACGAGTGCCTGCCGCCACAGTCGCGCGATCGGCCCGGCGCCAAGCTCCGCGCCGCGTTCGAAAGCCTCGCGGAACATGGCAAAGTTCAGCGATACCCGCCCGATGCCGAATACAGCTGCTCGCTCCGCCAGCGAGGCCACCATGAGCTCGACAAGGCCGTTGTCGGCGGTGGGATCGCGGCGCATCAGATCGAGCGACAAACCGTTACGGCCCCACGGCACGAAGCTGAGGAACGCTCGCAGTTCGCCCTCGGCATCGTGGGCCTCCACGAGCACGCACTGGGCGTCCAGTGGGTCCCCGAGACGCCCAAGCGCCATCGAGAAGCCTCGTTCGTCACCACCGTCGCCTCGCCAATGCGACGCCGACGCAGACAGTTCGTCGAAATGTGCAGGGTCCACATCACCGTGCCGGGCCACATCGTGGTGTACCCGCGGCGTTGCAATCTGCTGACCGACTGGCGCACTGACTTCATTCCGGGGCCGTTGAGCGAGAAGGTTCGCATGTCGAGGATCGCTTCGTCGCCGATCTCGAACGCTGTCAAGCCCGGCCTCGGTATATGCGGCTCCGCCCAACTCGCCCGCGCCCATCACAGCGCATGACCAACCGTGAGCGCGAGCCTTGGCACGCCACTGCTCGATGGCCGATCCCCAATGCTGGGGGTCGCCCACAGGGTTGCCGCTGGCCAGGCTCACCGATCCGATCACCCGGTAGGAAACGCCTGCTTGCGCCGTCGCCGGTTCGCCGGTGTTCCACATGATGGACTTGTCTCGGCGGGTGGCGAAATAGCCCAGTGAGTCCCAATCGCCGAAAGAGCGCAGCAGGGTTCGCACCCGGGCCTCATCCACCGCGCTCAAAGTGTGCGTCTCTGGTGGTGGCTTGAAAAGCAGGTAGGTCGAGGCGAGGATGACCGCCGCGCCCAGGACGTCCAACAAGATCGTGACCCAGAAGGGCGAGTGCACCTGGTCGGCGTCGACCAGCCCGACGTCGCCCAGCATCTTGTCGAGTACGTGGAGCGTCGCGGTTGGTAGATCCGGTGTGGTGCCGAATGTGCTCACGAGCCAGGTGCCGAGAAGCAAGATCACTACGCCGCCGGCAAGGAAGCAGGCGATCGCGGCGAAGAGATTTCTCACCCTGCCGCGAGCCTGGAATTGCGGCTTGGCACGCCAGAGGATCACCAGAACTGCGCTCATGATCACTAGGCCTGCTATCTGCAGCAGCGGGCCACCGCTGAAGATCGAAACAATCCGAGCTAACTGAGGAAGGATGATCCACCAGATGACGAAGATCCACCAGGCTGCGCGAAGCCGACGGCGTAAAGCGATACCGACCGCGATGAGCAATGCCGCATAGACGAGATTCGGCACGATCGGGATCGTCAACATCGATACGACGTCGTGCGACCGGGCGAAGTACCGTCTCAGTGGCGGAATAAAGGTGGCGACCACGACGAGCGCCGCAAACGCGAACATCGCTGTCGCCAGCCAGTCAGGCCAGCGATCATCTCGCAGCACATCGGTGCGGACAGGCTTATGCTGAGCCGGCTCCGCTTCGGCGGACGTCCGGTCCGCTGTGGTATTGAGATCAACAGCCATATGTGCTCGCTCTCCGGTTATCCCGGAATTATGGGACAAGGGAATTTGTGGGCTCGATATCCTGCAAATTCTCTCACGGGCGTGCAGGAGGTCCTCGGCTGAAGACGATCACGACAGCCTTGGGCCGTGGATCTACGCATGGACCTACCCGCGGTGCTTGATTGTGTGTGCCGGCGCTGCCTGGGATTGCACCGTGACGCGCTGTTCGCAGGATCCGACTGTTGGCTTCCGAAGGCCTGCGCAACGCCGAGATCGCCAATCGGGTCTGGGTATCGCGGCCGACCGTGACTGTGTGGCGGTCCCGACATGTCGATGCCGGTATCACCCGGTTGGTCGACCAGCGGAAGATCATCGCTGAGACGTTGCGGCCGCCGCCGGGAGAGGATTTCAGCGCCAGACCACTAGTACACGCCTTGATACCGTGGCACGGCGATCTCTTCCAAAATCGCTGCGACACTCGAATCCAACCGATTCTCCTCAAACACAATGGGGATGTCGCGTTCTGCTGGCGCCATGGCTCGGTAAACATTTTGGAGACGTTCCCATGGCAGAGTCAAAACGGCATTTGCCTTTCCCTTCCCGCCGCTTTGAGCATCTGCAATTGCCAGTTCACATAGTCTCTGATGAGACAAATCGTTTCCGTGCTCAAGCATGACATGTGGCAAGAACAAATCTGTGATGATGGCTTCGTAAATGCGATAGATTCTAACCGTGGAAGTTCCCGACGCATAAATGTTTTCGGTCGATATCGCCCTATTCTCGACTATTGTTGCTACCGGCTTGCTGACATACTGCTCCGGCCTCAATTCAACGCCTAATGTTTCGGCGAACTCTTCGACCAGTTCTCGACTTGGACTGGTCTCAAGAATGAGATCGTCGTCAAGAACGATGTGCTGTAGACAGAACTCCCGGAGCGACGACCAGGATGATGGTCTAATGAATATGCGGAAGTCCTGCTCGGCTCGCGAGCGCTCGCTATCAAAGTGAAAGTCGTCGACCAGGTCGTGCACCGTACTCAAATCCAATATCCGGATCGCGCCGCCAAAAGGTTGGGATTTTACTCGGACCGCTCCGCCCTCTGCTGTTCTACGCAGAGTCGCTTTGCGCTCCAGAGCCAACATCAATTCATCATTGCTGGGATTCTTGAAAAGCACCCTCACCAGCGTGGCGACGCTCACGCGTAGGCTCAATTCGTCGGTTGCACCAACCCCGATTTCGTCAGGATTTACCGTCATGACGACAGTGCGGCGAGAAGGGCATTTGCTTCCTTCATGTCCGCCGTAGTGAAGCCTTCGGTGATTTTTGAGTACGCCGCGCTCAGTAATTCTCGCGCCTGCTCGGATTTTCCGTGATCCTGCCATAGGCGGCTCAATCTCATGGCTGCCTGTAGTTCAACCATTGCTGCACCCGCTTGACGAGCACTATTCACAGCACCTTGATAAAGAGATTCCGCGTCGGCAGCATTATCGGACGACAGCGCCAGGAGAAAATCACCTTTCAGGCTCAAAAACTCGCCAGTCAAGCTCTCCGAGGAACTTGAGCTGAATTTCTCCACCGCCATAGCCTCGTCCAGCAGAGCTAACCCATCCCTTGGTCGTGAGGCTGCGCCATATGCGCCTGCACAAAGATGGAGAAGCAGCGGCCAAAAGACCGGAGGGGTTTTAAGTCCGCGATACGCCCTGAGCCCTTGTTCGGTCAACACAAGGCCCTCCGCTATCCTTCCGAGGTTGACCAAGGCCGCACCACGCAGACAGGAGCCAATCGCACTCCAAATCTGGAATCCGTACGTCTCGGCGAGTTCCAGTACGGCTTCGGCGCTGTCCCGAGCAATTTCGTAATTCCTTAGCCACATATTGAGTAGACCGTTGTGGAACTGGGCATAGGTGAGGCTGTAAGGGTGGTTGAGTTTCCGCGCCAGCGCTATCGCCTCCGGCCGCACGATTGTAGGCGCGATCGGGATAGCCGCCGGTCCAAAGGAACAAAGCCGACACGTTGAGACTTACCACTCCCGGATTCGGTCCAATACCAAGGCCCCTGCTGGGTTGACGTTGTGAGTTATATAAGAGGATCCCTCTTTCGATATGCTCCAGACCCAATTGTGGACTCGTAGTAAACGCTAGGTTAGAGCCAGTAACCAGCAGCCCTTCAATCTTCATATCTACATCGCCAAGACGTTCGGCCAGATCCAACATGCGCTCACCCAGCTGCTCAGCCTTATCTGACTCATTACGGAAATTATAAAGCGAGGCCAGGCCGCGCAGTACGGGAAACACCTGAGGAATTTCGCCCGCCTTTTCGCAAAGTTCCAGCGCCCGGACGTATGCCTGCTCAGCTTCTTCGCCATATCCCTTGCTTACCATCAGCGCGCGAGCGAGGCTGGTTTGCAACATTATCTCCTGTTCTACGCGTTCCGGTGTGGAGGGCGTAGCAGCCAGGACGTTTAGTAAATCATTCGTGAGTTCCACGGTAGCGTGGTACCAACCGCGCGCGTCATACAGCAATCCGAGACCGTTGACAAACTTGTTGAGTTGTTCCAGATCCTTTTTTTCAACCCAATGGCGCCAAGAAATCCGCAAGTTCTCGATATCAGATTCCATCTCCCGCAGAGCAGCCTCACGACCATCGCCGCTCATGCGTTCCCATTGACGCGCGGCAAAATCGGCGTAGTACACGGCGTGGGCCTGGTGAGCCGCCGCGGCGAACTCCTCATCCTGCGCAAGCCGTTCCGTTGCGTATTCTCGGATTGTTTCCAGCATCAGCAACCGAGGCTCGCCGGTGTCTTGATCTGTCTGTCGGATCAGGCTTTTATCCACAAGCGAGTCCAGCCCCTCGAGAGCATCGAGCTTCAACCCATCGAGATGATGATTCATCTTGGCGGTGACTGTCTCAATCGCGTCGAATGTCCAACCTGCGAACACTGAGAGCAGCGCAAACAATCTTTGCTCACCATCGCCAAGCAGTTCATAGCTCCAGTCAATAGTGTCGCGCAGCGTTTGTTGTCGAACAGGGAGGTCCCGGGCGCCACCCCGAAGCATCTGCAACCGACCACCTAGTCGCTCAAGTAGGGCTCGCGGCGAAAACAGCCTCATTCGGGCCGCCGCAAGCTCGATTGCGAGCGGCAACCCGTCCAGCCGGAGGCAGATCTCGGTAACAGCGGGAGCGTTCTCGTTTGTCAATTCAAAATCCGACTTGACCGTCATAGCGCGTTCGACAAACAATCTCACCGCTTCACACTGAGTCAATTGTTCGAGAGATTGTTGCTTGTGATCGGCGCGCGGGAGAGTGAGCGGAGGCACCGAGCGAATATGCTCGCCACGCAAGTGCAAGGGTTCCCGGCTGGTTACCAGCAGTTTCAACTGCGGACAGCCTTGAAGCACTTCCCCTACCGATGGGGCCGCCGCCGTAACCTGCTCGAAGTTATCGAGCACCAGCAACATCGCTTTAGACTGCAACTGCTCTTTGATCTCATCTAGCAACCGCCGATCGCTACTTTCTCTGATGGCTACCGTCCGGGCAATCGTCGTCAGCACAGCTTCGGGCTCCCGAATCGGCGCAAGGTCGACGAAATAGACGCCATCCGAGAAGCGACTGACCAGGTCTGCAGCAGCCTGAACCGCCAAACGGGTCTTTCCTGTGCCGCCCGGACCGGTCAGTGTTACGAGACGTGCCTCCTGTTGGTCGCGCGTCAGGAGGTCTTTCACAGCTGTCAGTTCCGACTGGCGCCCGATGAAGGGAGTGGGTTGAGCTAGGGAGGTTATGCTTCGGTTTCCGATCGTAGATTTCCCCATTGTAGAAGGGCCTGTGTCGGCCTGGCTCTCATCGTAGAGCGGTTCTACATTGGTGGGTGCCGGCAGGTTGAACGTCACGGCATACCGTTTGAGATTGGCAGCCGCGTAAATCAATCCGGCCAAGCGCTGCTCAGCGGACAAACCAACCTTGTGACAGTAACCCAACCCGGCGGCGACTCCGGCCAACCAGTACTGTCCCCAAAGATCATCATGCAAACTCGGATGACTGTCTTGCACCCACCCACCAAATGCGTCTCGAGCAGACCCAATGACCGAAGAGACGCCGGACATCTCGATCGGCACCTTATGAGGATCTGGCACATCCGCCACAGCCAGCAACGTGAGAAAATCTATGCACTTGGCAAATGAGATACGTGACATGGCGTGCGTCAGGTAGGACATTTCCAAATAACGCTGATCGTAGAACAGTGGCATTTGATCCTTGAAGAGCGCGAAGTCGATCAGATAGTAGCCATCAAGAAATTCGTTGTTTTCGGAAAATCTGACTAAGATATTGTTAGCATTCAAGTCGCCATGGATAAATCCGGACGCAATATCGATAGGCCGAGCCTTGCCCCATAGGTCAGCCTTTCGCGCATAGCTCAACGGATTGGGGAACACGCGTCCGTTGACGAGTAAGCCCGCACTATCTGGGCTCAGGTGTAAATCTTCTTGTAAGAACGATTCGATGTTTCCGCCGGAATCCAAGCGGAAACCCAACCATCTCTGCAATATCTTGTGCGGGTGGACGGCTTCAAACGATGGAGCGCTGTTCCACTCGACAAGAAGTACTTCATTGGTCTTGGCAAAAATGGTTCTTAATTGGCTTTGCCGTTCGTAGTCTGACAAGGGACGATACTTGAGCAAGGATTGACCGGCAATTCTATAGAAAATGGCAATTGTGCCATCATGCTCAACACGATCAAAGACCAACTCCGCAATATGATCCCGGGCAAACTCGGGTGTGCACTTGCTGATCAGCGTGTTATGCCGTGTTATTTCGTCCGATTTGGCGCTCCTGCCCCTGCGGTCTAGTTTGAGAATGCAGTGTTGAACGCGTTTCGTGTCTTTGTTCGAAACACTGACAAGATAGACGACAGCACCCGACCAACCTCCGACCAGTAGCTGAAGCGGAGCAACGGCGATCTTGTGAGTCTCCTCCGCCAGACGAATGAGGTGCTGGTATTCTTCTGGTAAGGATTGGAAGTCGGTGACTAATTCCGGCAAGTGAACCCCTTCATCTTCAGACGGAATTATACGCCCCCGGCCATTCGCAGCCGAATCGGCGAATAAGTCCAATCCAATGTTAGCGGCTCAACTTGAGACAATGATCGACAGCAACACGGCAACAACGACGGTATTCATCAGCAGCCCAAGCACGCTGTGCACGCTGACGATACGGCGCATCGAGGTGTTGACCACAGTCGTATCCGTGGTGCCGAATGTCGCTGAACATCCGATGGCCAGGTAGCTGTAGTCAGTGAACACCGGCTGGTGCGCCCCCGGGAATTGCAGTCCGCCTTGCTCAATGTCCCGGCGCGCATACTGCAGCGCGAAGCTGAACGTGATCACCATCCAGCAGGTCACCACCGTGAAGGCGGCGAGCCCCAGGACAAGCGGGGTGCTTTGGCCGCGCCGGAGCACCGCAGTGATGATCGTGAAAAAAGCAATGGCTGCAATGACGACTGGCCAACCGGTACCGCCACCCCCGGCGAGTAACCATCTCTTGACAGGTGATGTCGGCAGAGGCTTTGCCAGAACGCGCCGCACCAGTTCTGCCCGATCACAGCGGGCGAAAGCGCGCAGTCCCAAGGCAAGGTAGGTGACCGCGAACCCAATCCAGGTAGTCAGTCTCGCGCCGAATCCGAACTCGAGCTCGAATTGCTCGTCCGTGTGCCCCCGCGCCCCCGTGACCTGGAGCGCGAACACAACGATCTCGAAGACAAGTGCAACCAAAACGCCTAGCGCAAGCGACACCCAGAAGCGGAACACGTCCGAGCACGCGCGGGGCACCTTCGTTTTGGCGCGTACGGCCGCATCGGTCATCGCGGCTCCTTGGGAGCATTCGGCTGAGGACTGCCATGCTCGCGTCGCCTCATGACCTGGTCAAGCACACCGGCAGCAGCGCCGTTATGGCAAGCGTCAGGTAGGTAACGTCGAGCATGATAGGAAGTCCGACGTGCCCATGATTTTGTACGCCGAGTTCACGGCCAAACCGGGATCTGAATCGGGGGTTGGGAGGCTCATCTCCGGCCTGGCCGAGAAGGTGCGACGTGAGCCCGGCGACATCGAGTTCACCGTCTATCGGGAGCGCGACAACCCAGGTAAGTTCTTCGTTTCCGAGCAGTATCTCGATGAGGCCAGCTTTGAAGCGCACATCAGCGCCGAGTACGGCCTGATTTTCAATCGTCAGCTCAGCAGCCTCATTGAAGAGGGTGAGTCCCAGCTGACCTGGCTTACCGGGTTCGATCCACCCTGACGTCGGAGAGGTGGCCGAATGAGCAAGATCGAGTCGGCGGTTCGTTACCTCCGGTGGCAGCACCTGGCCAACATGGCGTGGCCAGGGCGGCCGACGCGATGGCGAGATGTCCCGCGTCGGTTACGCCCCGCCATGGTCAATATCTTCCGGTTGACTGCCGCAGCCGTGGTCTCCTACCTCCTGACCCTGGTCGTGACGAGTGGCGCGATTGATCTGACCGGACCGCTCACAGCCTTGCTGGTCATGCAGGCATCGGCCTACTCCACTCTCAAGATGGGCGCGGTTCGAGTCGGCGCGGTCCTGGCCGGCGTTCTGGTCGCTACTCTCCTTTCGATCTGGATCGGCCTCACCTGGTGGAGTCTGGGCCTGGCAATCGCCGCCTCTTTGATCCTTGCGAGGATTTTCCGGCTGGGAGAGCAGGCCCTGGAAGCGCCGATCAGCGCCATGTTGATCCTTGGCGTCACCAGCCCGAATGTCGCAGCAGAGATCAGAATCCTGAACACCTTGATTGGCGCCGGGGTGGGGATCGCGTTCAATTTGATCTACCCGCCCGCGCTCCCGACCCGGAGAGCAGGCCGAGCCGTGATCGACGCCGCGGAAGCGACGGCCGCCCCACTCGACGTAGCAAGCCAAGCCTTGGCCGAGGGACCGATCAGACGTGAACAAGTCCAGGACTGGCTCGACCTCGTCCGCGCGGGCGCTCGTCGCCTGACGTCTGCCACCGAAACAGTTGCTTCGTTGAAAGACAGCCGGCGCTTCAATCCGCGCGCCCTGGCAACAACTGACATCGAGCCAGTCTTGGCGAGCGGGCTCAACACGTTGGAAAGCTGCCTGTTGGCAATCCGCGCTCTCCTCGTGGTCTTGCTCACTGAAGTTCCGACCGAGGACAGACCTGACGACCCGTACGGTGAAGAACTGCGCGCCGCGTTCGCTGTCGTGCTGCACGACATTGCCGATTGCATACGGGCGTTCGGCAGCCTGGTCCTCGCCGAGGTAGAGGCACGCGAGGAGGAGGCTGAGCGGTCCCTTGACGAGAGCCTCGAGATCCTGCGTGAAACGCAGGCGATCTTGACCGAGTTGATCATGATCAACGTCGGCGAGAACAAGTCCTCATGGCTGCTGCGCGGTTCCATCCTCGCCGCGGTCGAGCATGTGCTGAACCAACTGAACCTCGAAGATCGCGCCCGTTCTCGGCAACAGTGGAAGGATGCGCAGCGCGCCAAGCCACTGTCCCAGCTGCCGCCGATCATCCACGCAGCTCTTCCCCACCCCGATCGGCCGTCGCTGCGTGGACTACCACCCGGGGCAAGCTGGCGTCGCCCGTTCGCCAAACAGACTGACGAACCCCACAACGTCGACGGCGCCGATGGCGGCGAGGATTGATGCAGCTTCTCCGACTCTTTCTCCGACTCTGCGTCACGTGGCACCGGAGCCCGGTTCGGTCCGGGTCTTCCGACGGCGCCGCAGCGTTGCGATGAGCAAGACCAGAGCGATGACCTGGGTGGCCGCGACAGCCGCGATCAGTATCGGCAGCGATCGCTCGTAGAGGGCGCCCGCCATGACTCCACCGACGACGGCCGCGGCGCCTTGCACGGCAGCGAACACTCCGTACGCGGTGGCGCGTCTGGGTGCGGGTACGAGGTCGGCAACCAGCGCCTTGATGGTGGAGTCGAGTACGCCGCCCGCCGCGCCCCAGAGCAGCGCACCCGCTATGGCGACGAGGGCTGATGACGCGAACGCGAAGACTGGCACGGCGGACACGATGAAGGGCAGGCCCAACAGCGCGCCGCCCCTGGTGCGATCGAAGAGCCAGCCGGATCCCAGCGCGGCCACGGATCCTGCGCCCATCGCCGCGGCGTAGATCAAAGGCACAGCCGCGACACCAACGACGTGATCTTGCGTGAGGTGATAGGCGATGATGGCGAACGTGACCAGCCCTGCACTGATTGCCGCCGAGGCAGCCGCGAACAGCCAGAACACTCTGGGTAGGCGACCGTGCAATTGCGAGACCAGTGACTCTCGACGCCCAGCCCGAGATGTAGTTTCCGTTGGATCCGGGTCCTCGCCGCTGACAACAGGATTGCCCATATGTCGCCAGATCCGAACCAGGATGAGCATCGAGATCGCTCCCGGAATGATCAGCACGGCCATGGCCGGCCAGAGTGTCCCCGCCGCGGCGGCCACCGCCGCGACGAGGACGGGCCCCGCAACGGCACCTATCTGATCAAGTGCTTGGTACACGCCGAAGCCGCGTCCGAGGCCGACTGCACTGGCGGCATGAGCGAGCAGTGCTGTCTTCGCTGGACTCCGAACCGCCTTCCCGAGCCGCTCCCCCAGGATGAGGACGCAGGCCAGCGCAAGCCCGGCCCCGGCCAGGAACGGCGTAATGGCGAGTGCAGGTACGCAGACTGCAGTCAGGGCATACCCAGCGAAAGTCAGTGGCCAGTAGCTCCGAGTGCGGTCCGCCCATGACCCGAAGACCACACGCATCAGAAGCGCCGTGGCCTCGCCCGCGCCGCTGACCAGCCCTACCAACACGGCAGATGCGCCAAGCGCCGCCAGCAACGGGCCGGTAACCGATCGGGCGCCCTCGTACACCATGTCCGCGGCGAGACTCACCACCCCAAATCCCACGACCGTGCGCCACGGCGACCATGAAGGGTGCACAGTACCTGGCGCGGCAGCTGATGAGACGTCAGCGGCTACGGCCGGTCGCCCCTCTGTTTGCTTGCTCACCGCTCGACAGCCTGCCTTGGAGCACTGTCGACGGGACTTGGAGGGTCGGGCGGGACCCGGCGTAGTCGCCGGTATTCGCGCCAGGTCAACGCGACAATCACTGAATCGAACACGGTCAGGGCGACCAAGCCCGCAGTCGGATTGAGAGCAATCCGATACAGCTGGTAGCAGATGAAGACCAGCAGAACAACGATCAGGCAGGGATAGGCCCAGAGCTTGTTCAGCAACAATGCGACGACCAGCACGACCTTCACGGCCCCGTGTATCAACAGGTACACGGCGCCAAAGAGCACGGCGCCGCCAGTGAGTCCGTTCGCGGTGTGCAACAGATAGTGGGCGATGACGTCGTGCGGGTCCTCTGATAACTCATCCTGCGTCAGCAGCGCGACCAGATGATGGATATTGCTCGGGGTCACGAACAGCAAAAGCAGGCCGCCCACCAGCTCGGCGAGTCCATTGAGGCCTTTGGCGATGATCCCGATCTCGAAGATCCGGTCCAGCGTGTCCTTCGGTTTGAACATCCTTACCTTCCGGCTGAGCGTGCAAGCCTCTGCGATTTTCTGACGATCAGGCTGTGGGACGGCTAAGGGCGGCGTACACATGCTCCGCGTACGCCTCGAACCGCTCCTCGCATTGCTTGAGAGATGTGGCTGAGTCCGTGGTTGGGGCGATCCCGAGCAGATCGCGACTCCGTAGCTCCCGGTACCAGCGGCGCAACCGGTCGAGGCTCTGCTCTTCTTCTTCGAGCTCGGCCAGTGTGTATTTGCCGAGTCGCTCTTCTTTGTCCAGCTCGGCCAGGTACTTGCCACAGTCGGCAGCGAACTCTGCCCATTCCTCCTCGCGGGCAGCCGCGTACAGCTGCTCAAGGCGGGACACGTCCCCATCGTCGAAGCCCTTCGCGGCCAGCAGCAACAGGGTCCCGTTGGCCCCCTCGACGAGGCCCGTCAGACGCGCTAGCAATGGCCGCGCTGCGGGCAGGTCCGGAACGGCCCATACTGCCTGGCCGAGCGCGATAGCGCCGGAACGCCGGAGCTCACGCCACAGCGCCATTCGGTGGCGTGCCGGCTCTGCCGGCAGCCGAGCGAGCACCACCACCCACTGGCGTCGCACCTGTGCGTCTGCAATATCTGTCACAAAGCCCAAGTTACATCTGTAACTCGGCTACCTCTATCGCCATAGGCCGCGTCGGGCTACAGCTCGCGGCGCTGGATAGCGGTTGTGATCACCAACAGTAAGCGCTTGCTGAATCGCTGCCGCTGAGCCTCACGTGGGTGGGACGTTCGAAGTCGGGTCGATGCGGAACATCTGCCACCGCCACGCATCAAGCTCAACAAACAGCCCATCGACAAGATCGTCTCCGGAGCGCACGAATACGAGGTTCTGCGTCGGGTCCGCAAGCTGCCATGGGCGTCCCCGCAGATCGGCCCAGGGCGTTCGCACCAGGCCTGCCGCAGTAGCACCGCTGAGATTCACCACGATCAGCCAACGTGTGTCGCCCTCCCAGGACCAGGCAAGAAGGTTTTGGTATCGATCATCGCCCGGCCATCCGAGCCGATCGCACAGGCGCCAGCGGCCGCTGCGAAATGTTCGGTCAGCCAGTGCCGGCAGGAGTGAGCGATAGAACGCGAGAAGTGCGGCGTCAGTCGGCTCCGCGGGGTATCGGCCGAGGAATACCGGCAGATGTACCGTCGCTCCCTCGAGTTGGCCGTTGTGGACCAGCCTCGCGCCGGTCTGAGTGAGCGCTGTGACGGCAGCGACCTGCGATCTGGTGGAACCAAATGTCGCCGCGGCCCGCGGTTCGTCGTGGTTCTCGATGAACCGCACAAGGCGGTGCTGGTATTCGTCGTCGGCCATCAGGTGCAGGCGTACCTGCTCGGCAGGTCCTTGCACGATGCGGTCGTAGAGCCGCTTGTCGTAGCAGTAGTTGAATCCCTGTTGCTGCAATGCCCACTCCATGTCCCAGTACGCCTCGGCCAGGAACACGAATCCGGGGTGGGTATCGCGAACCGCGGGGATCACAGTTGGCCAATAGTCGGTGCTCGGGGTTGGTCCGACCCGATCACCCCAGGTCCGTGCGAAGACGTCATTCATGACCAGCATGGCCATGTCGCAACGAACGCCGTCGCATTGGTCGGCGATGTCGTTCAGCGTCTCGATCACGGCGGCGCGCAGGGCTGGATCAAACGCGTTGAGCTGAACGACATCGGGCCAGGCCGGAAAGTACGGATCGCGGCCGTTGGCAAGGACTCGCCCGGCAATCTCGACAAACGACGCCGGGTCCCTCTCCAGATCTGGGGTAGCGCCCGGCACGAACAGTTCCGGACTGGTTGTCGTCCATTGATGGTCAGGCGCTACGTGATTGGGTACGAAATCCAAGATGAGCCCGAGGCCTCGTGCCGCCAAAGCTTCGCGCGCGCTAGCCAGGCCGGTGCGTCCGCCGAAATGATCGTCGACTACGTAACCTCGTACGCAGTAGGGCGACCCGACGACATCGTCAACTTGCCAATCGGGTAGTGCGGCTCCGAAGCTGGCGCGCAGGCCCTCATTCGACAACGCGATCGCGATACCAGCTGGACTACGCTGCCAGACGCCCATCAGCCAAACGCCATCGAAACCAAGATCGGCTATTTCATCCCAGTAACGATCGGGGACCGATCCAAGATCGATTGCTCGTCCTTCGTCGTGGCTGATTGCCGCAAGCCAGGGCCAGGTGTTGATCTCGTAGAGAAATGGTTGAGTGATCTTGTTCAACGCCGATGGCATGGCGCCGCTCCTGGTTCGTGGTACTAACCGGCCGGGCCTGCGGCGAGCGGCGTCACGTCTGGCGCCGCACGGTCGTCGTCGTCGTAGAAGATCAACCGATGCGTCCGGCCAGGTGGATCGAGTAACAGGTCTGCGACCAGGGCGGTCCAGCCGGTCTGATGCGTGGCCCCAAGTCCGGCTCCGTTGTCCCCGTGAAAGTACTCATTGAAAAACAGGTTGTCCTTCCAGGCGGGGTCAGTCTGCAGAAGTTCGACGCCTCCATAGACGGGCCGGCGGCCGTCCGGGTCCGGAAGCCAAATGCTGATCAGCCGGTCGGCGAGATCGTCGGCAACGTCACGCAAAGCTAACTTCTGTCCTGATCCGGTCGGATATTCGATCGTGAATTCAGGCCCAAAGAACTGGTCGTACTGCAGCAGTGAGCGAATGACCAGGTAATTGATCGGGAACCATACCGGTCCACGCCAGTTGGAGTTGCCACCATACATTGCCGTGTGAGATTCGGCGGGCTCATATTCGATCGTCGCACCGGGCATACCGGGGACCTGATAAGGCGTGGAGTGACGTTTTGATATAGCGCGCAACCCATGCGGAGACAAGAATGCGCTCTCGTCGAACAAAGTCGCAAAGATCCGTGCCAGTTGATCCGGTGGCACGATAGACACCAGGCCTCGGCGACCATCCCCGGTGCCGCGGATGCGCCAATCCAAAATCTGCCGATTCTGCGCTTCCATCCTGCGGGCAAACCGCTTCTGCAAGCGTTGGATTCGATCGGCGTTTCGAGCTGGCAGCGTCATTGCGGGCAGGGCGGGAATCACCCCCACGAGTGTCTGCACCTTGATCGGCTCCCTGTTCCCGAAGGCATCGGTGAGCAGGTCATAGAAGAATCCGTCGTCAGGGTCATAGCAACCCGAGTCCTCAAGCGCATCCATGACGAGGACCAGCTGCTCGAGGAACTTCACAACCATGTCCTCATAGACGCTGTCGCGCTCGGCAAGGAGTACAGCCAGGGCGAGCATTGCGCCTGAGTAGTAGGCCATCCATGCGGTTCCGTCGGCCTGGTCGAGCTTGACGCCGGGAGGCAGGTGGGAACGATCGATGGGACTGATGTTGTCGAGCCCGAGGAAGCCGCCACCGAAGATGTTGTTGCCCTCGGGATCCTCACGGTTGAGCCACCAGGTGAAGTTGAGTAGAAGCTTCTGGAAGACGCGCTCGAGAAAGTCGAGATCGGTCGCACCGTCAATGACGAACACCCGGAGCGCGGCTAGGGCGTGGACCGGAGGATTGACGTCGTCGAAATTCCATTCGTACGCCGGAAGCGCTCCATTCGGATGCTGGAACCATTCCCGCAATAGCACGAGCAACTGATATTTCGCGAACGCCGGATCGAGGTGAGCCCAGGGAATCGTGTGAAATGCGAGATCCCATGCGGCAAACCACGGATACTCCCAAGGATCCGGCATAGCCAGAACATCGAAGGAGTCAAGATGCCGCCAACCGGAATTACGGCCGGTTCGGTGCCCTGGCGGCGGTGCTGGTTGGCCGGGATCGCCGTCCAGCCAGCGGGCCACCCGGTACGGGTATATCTGCTTGCTCCAGATCAGACCGGCACATGACTGACGCAGCACGCGCATCTTCTCTTCGCCGATGTCATCGGGTGCCAATGCGGCGTAGAACTCATCGGCTTCCCGCTCACGGCTGGCGATGATCTCCTCGAAATAGTGGCCAGACCAGGTGCCGGATGTCGGGGTCACGTTCTGATCAGGCCGGTAAAGCCTGAGACGTACCTCCGCAACGCCTCCGGCAGGAACGCTGATCTGGTACCACCACGAAGCCTTGGTGCCAGATTGGTCCGGGTTCACCGTGTTCGCGCCAGTGATCACGTGGTCGTTGATTCCATCCTTTGGATAGTCGCTGATAGCCGCAGCATCGAACAGCCTGGGGTTATTGGTTTCGTTGTCACAGAACAATGCCTGCGGATGGCTGCCGTGCGAGGATGGTGCGGCCTCCAGCCGATACCCGGAGAGCGTTGGATGATCAACGACGATGGCGTCGCCTTGCAGCGACAAGCTCGGAGGTTCGCTGCCGCTGAACCGCCAGGTGTTGCGGAACCACAAGGTGGGCAGCACCGAGAGGGTCGCCTCTTCGGAGGCATGATTCTTGATCGTGATCTTGGCTAGTATCTCGCTTGGTGACGCCTTGGCGTAAGCGACGTCGACGGCCCAGTACCGTCCATGATCAAAGACACCGGTGTCCATCAACTCGAACTCGGGCTCGTCGCGAGAACGCCGGCCGTTCTCGTCGATCAGCCACTGATAGGGAAAAGACTCCTGCGGATAGTGATAACGCCAGCGCAGCCAAGCATGGCTTGGCAACCCGTCGAGATACCACCAGTACTCCTTGACATCCTCACCATGGTTTCCTTGCGGCCCAGTGAGACCGAACATTCGCTCCTTCAAGATCGGATCGACACCGTTCCACAACGCCAGGGCCAGACATAACTCGTGGTGGATATCCGACAGGCCGGCCATGCCGTCTTCGTTCCACCGATAGGCACGCGATCGCGCATGATCATGTGGAAAGAAACTCCATGCATCACCGTTGTCGCTGTAGTCCTCGCGTACGGTGCCCCAAGCGCGCTCGGACAGATAAGGGCCCCATTCGTACCACGGGTTCGCATCGGAGAGGCTGTCCTCCAACCGTCCGGCGGCCTGACCGAGCCGAGCGTGCTCAGCCGTGGTGTTCCGGGATGGCGCGGTCGTCGTCATGATCTCTCCTACAAATGAATGGCACCAACCCCGAGTGAGCGAGTCACGATGGCACCATCCCGCAAGCGGCCGGAGCAATCATCACCCTTGAGGGGTGACCGTGGATTGGCCGTCGATGTTCACTCGAAACGGAAGTGCAGGACGACCGCGCCCTTTCGGCATGGCCCGGCTGTCGAGCCCTGCACCGAGGTCAAGTCCTACCGCCTCCGAGTGCCTGCCAAGAAGGTACTTCTGATATCCATCGCCGCGCCAGCGACGTTTCACGTCACAAACAAAGAGTCCAGAGGGGCAGCCGAGTAGGACTCAGGTGACGTCCTCTACGTCTTTGTCGTCGTAGCCGGCGGCAACGTCGGCGGCGTGCGAATCCACATCATCTTCGGTGGTCTCCTCGACAACGCGTTCGGGCGGCTGGTTCCCGTCTGAGTCGGAATCGAAGCCAGCTCGGGCATCGGCGCTGGCCGAGGTTTCTTCTTCTTCCTCGATCCCGGTATCGCCACCAAACGTTGACTCGCTCATCGACTCCTCCATTCCTTCAGGAGCTGGCAGCACACGGCGTACCAGCAAGCTGCTAACTGGCTGTGCCTGGCATACCCGGGCCCTCAAAGATCAACCGGAGAAACTGCTCGCAAACCGCACGATTGTGAGCGAGAGAGCTGGCGATCTGTCAGCATTTGCTCGCGCGATTTCGCAGTGATCAGCGTCGTGCGAGCAGACCGCCAATGTAACCTGCGATGCAGCCGGCGAAGACCAAGATCGCTCCCGATGCCGGGGCAATATCGCGACCGGCAACGGCAAACGTGACGAATGTGCCGACGACCAGCAACGCGGCCAACAGCGCAGACAATCGGCTCAGTCGGCCAGAGCGTCCGGTCAGCCCGAAGATCATCAGCGCTGCCAGAACCAAGATCGCCAGCCCGACCGAGATCCACTGTCCGAAGCCGCCCAGGTCAAGACTGAAATTGAACACCTGCATGAGGCTGTCTAGGTTGAGGTCCACACCGCGCTGGCCAGTCGCTGCGTGCCAAGGGAGGAAGACCCCGATGATCATGGCCAGGCCGCCCAACACAGTGAGCAGCAGCCGAGCCAGGGGACGCCGCTCTGCCGAGGATTGGATGAGACTGCCCTCGGCCTGAACCTCCGACTGGCCATCGGATGCCAAGATCACAAACGGGCGGGTCACCTGCTGTCCAGCCGGCGCGCGCGACGCAGCTAGCGTCACTGTGGTGCTCGCTACCTGCCCGGGCGGGATGTCGAGCACTCCCGGTCCAAACGTGAAACGCACAATGTTCTCTGGGTCGTTACCGCGCATCCTGACCCGAATGGGCTGAGCACCGTTGCGATTGTCGATCGTCGCCCTGAGCACTCCGCGTCGGCCGGAGAGTCGTAGCACACTCGGGTCAAGCCGGACGCCCAGCACTTCGATCGCTGCGCGGGACGATGTCTGGACCAGGGATCCCGACGCATCAACTGAGGTGTATCCGTCGCTAGCAGTGATCGTAAATTCACGAGTCCATTCCTGGCCCGGCGGTGGACGCCAGGAATCCAGCCGAAGGGATACCGCTCGCACCTGACCCGGGCCTAGGTCCACCACTTGCGGCGAGAACGTGGCCCGGACGGCCCGTTCGGGGTCGCTGCCATCGAGGAAGATCCGCACTCCGTCGTGCCCCCGGCGGTTGTCGATCATGATCTGGAGCGTGGCGCCGTCGGCATCCTGCACGCGTACGATGCTCGGCTCGACGCGCAGGGCCAGCGTCGACATCGGCGAAGCACTCCTGGCCTGCACAAATGTCGCGGTAGCGGTTGCGGTGCGACGACCTACCACTGCACTGATTGTCAGCGTCCGGCTGACCTCACTGCCAGCATCTGGTAACGGTGCTTCGAACCGGACATCGGTTTGCGCGGTTTCGCCGGGAGGCACGTGAAGCTCCGCTGAAGACCAACTCACCCTGACGAGCCCTTCCGGATCGCTGGCCCTGAGCTGGACGTGAGCCCGGTCCCGGCCCTCGCGATTGTCCACGACAACTCGGGCCATGCCGACAGTCCTGTCGCGGACGCGGACCAAACTCGGCTCAACCTCGAGCGTGACCATCGGGTCCTCGACCCGGACACTCGTGGATTGCTGGAACGTGATCACCGTGTCGACCCGACGGGTGCCTTCGTGTGCCGTTAGAGTCAACGGCCGCGAGATCTCCTGTCCCGGTTCAGGCCTGGCCGCCGTAACGGAGACCAGCAATGACCCGGATGCGCCAGGTCCGACCTCGAGCAGGTCGGGCTCAAAACCGAATCGCACTGCCAATTCGGGATCCGACCCCGAGAACCGCAACCGCACCGGCCGGTTGCTGCCCGAATTGTCGACGATCACGGTGCATTGGGCAGTGTCTCGATCGCGCACTCGCAGCAGGCTTGGCTCGGGATCAAGGCGAACAGGTACGTCCACCGCTGGCACGGTGACCAGCACGGGCAGGTCTGCGTGCGCCGGCGCCTGGCTCATCGATCGAATGCGCAAGGTGATCTCGAGCTCCTGCGCCGGAACCAGGGCAGCCGAAGAGACTCGCATCCTGACGGGCAACGCCTCCTCACTGCCCGGAAGGAGGCGGACCTGACTCGGATCCACGCTCAGCCATTCCGGTGCGCCCGGAGCCTCCACCAGGTAGCCATCAACAATTGCGGAGGTGTTCATGGCGCGCAGGGACAGCACCGCCGGCTCCCCGGTTGGCGGCAAGGTCACTGCGCGCTGTTCGGCCGTGATCCGGAACAGACCCTCGGTGCTGTCAGTCGGAACGCCCTGCCGCGCGGACGATGTCGCGGCTGTGTCGCTGTCGGGGTCGCTGTCCGGGTCGCTGTCCGGGTCGCTGTCCGGCGGGGTGGCCGGCACCCTGATCCGCGGCATCACCCGGGTCTCAACGTTCTGTTCAGATTTTGGCCCGGAGTCGCCGGACGTGCCGGCCGCGGCTTCCCCCGCGAGCCGCTCGTCACGCTCGACCTCATCCCAGGCAAGGAACGCATGACAGTTGACACAAAAAACGGTGCCGACTGGGTTCACTTCACCGCATCTGTCGCAGACGTACTCCGCCATTTGCCGCCTGGGCTCCTCGAGACGCGACATCCGAGCTGGACGCCATTCTCAGCAGTAACGCGTCCTGTCGAGTATTCCACGATCGAACATTCCGTCAGCGTCCGAAGCGCTGCACTCGATGACGACTAGCCGGCATCCAGTTCAGCCCGCTGGCGGAGGCTGATGATCACTCATACGACGCGAGAACGCTCTAGATCGCCGGAGCCAATCGTTCGAAACCCACAATGTTCCACGACAGACCGCGATGCCGATACGTCACCGACATCCCCTCCGCCTGCGCCGCCCTGATCATCGCGTTCGGCGGGTGTACGAATGCGCGGAAGTCATTGCGGCTCAATCGACGCAGCAGATTCTCACCGCCGATGATCATCCGGCTCAGCACGTTCTCGGGTGGATGAGAGAACACCAGCAGCCGCTTCGCATGGCCGGCGGCCGCGGTGAGCAGCCGCGCATAGTCGGGATAGCAGCACACGACTCGATGCAGGACCACCACGTCAGCCGGCTCGGCCGCCTCCGGCGAGGTCGCAATATCCACGAACTGTCGCGTCACACGATCGGCCATCCCAGACCGTTCGAGCAGCGCCGCCGCCTGCGCCTCATAGTTCTGCGAGATCTCCAGATTCGTTGCTTCGCGGGCACCGCGAGACAGCAGCTCAATCTGAATCTCACCCACCCCGCCGCCGATCTCCAGTACCGATGCATCTGTGATCCCGCGGTCGGTCAGGAAGGACACGAGGCGGCGCTGCGTGCTGTCGAGCCCTCGCTTGCGATATGTGCGGGCGACTCGCCGGGCGAAGCGGTCGCTGAACACCGTCTGGTAGCCACTCCGGCTGCAGCAGTCCGCCATGGACTCAGTGTGCTCCCTCCGAATTCACAGATCACCAGCAACTGTGGCGCATGCAACAGATGATCATCGCTTTGGCGCCACATTCATTCGCGAGGACGCACGGCGATACGGTTCTCATCACAGTCGGCAAGACGTATGAGGCGGCTCGGGACGCGTGCGTTCCAGTTGGGACCGCCACGTACGGCATCATCACTCACGGGCGAAATGGGAGGGCCGATGGCGAACAGCCTGATGGAAGACATGGCAGAGAGTGTGTGTCTCGAGCTACTCAACGGGCGTCATTTCGGCCGAGTCGCTTTTACGGACAGGGCTGACAGGGCGCCGATGATCATGCCGGTGAACTACCTGATGCATGCCAATACAGTCGTATTTCGAACCGACCCCGACAGCAAGCTGGGCAGCGCACTGCGGTCAGCGACGGTTTCGTTTGAGATTGACGGAATTGACGAACGCGAGAGAACCGGCTGGAGCGTTGTCGTCTTTGGTCGGGCCCAGGAGGTCCTGGATCCTCAGGAGCTCGATGATCTCCGTCAGACTCCACTCCTCCCGTGGGCACCCGGCGATCGTTCTCAGTACGTCCGCATCACGCCGGAGATCGTGACCGGCCGGCGCATCAGCGTGGCCGACCTGCCCTCGAACTGGTGGGGCTAGTGCGCTAGCACCTCGCGAAGCCTCTCGGCAAAGGCCGGCGCCTCACCAACGAATCCGCCGTGGTCGCCCGGAAACTCGGTGGCCGGTAGGCCGAGATGTTCGGCGAGCGCCAGGCCGCCCCGATTCGCCAACTGACCGGCCGACGCCGCGCCAACACCAACGACGATCCTGGTTGACGCTTCCGATAGTGCCTGCAGATCAGGGCGATAGCCAGTCGTGGCACGGAGCTGGTTGGCATAGAAGAAGTCATTGTCGCTCTGCGGAACTGGTGGCGCCGGTACCGCTTCGGGTTCCGGGCTAGCGGCAAGCTGTCGCGAGCCCTCTTCACCGAGTACGCCAATGGACAGCAGGAATCGGCGCATTGCGGAGTCGCTGCCTGCCCGCAGATATGTCTGATAGATCTCCTGAACGACAGCGAGCTCCTCCTCGGCGTTGCTCAACAACGTCAGTAACGGAGGCTCGTGCGCGACGAGGACGCTCACCTGCTCGGGGTGCGCGGTGACGAGGGCAACGCCCGTGATCGCGCCACCGCTGCTGCCCAGGATCGCCGCCGGCTCGTCAGAGACGCTGTTCAGCACGCGATGGACATCATCGGCCAGCAGCTCGGGCGGGGTGATCTCAGTCCTGTCCGTAACGGTGCTGTGATCGCTTCCACGTGGGTCATAGGTCACGACGGTGTACTGCGAGGCCAGCAGATCCGCAAGTGCCACAAAGCCAGTGCTACCCATCGGTGCCGCAATGAGCGCGAGCAACGGACCTGACCCCCGCACTTCGTAATAGATTTTCGCCCCAAGGACGTCTAGATAGTGTGTATCGATGGCTCGGTTCATCAAACTCCTCATCTCTATGAGCCTGTTCCCTTGTTGGGAGGTTACGTCCCTATGCGATTGCGTATTGCGCTTGCCTTGATGATCATCCTGCTGTCGGTGACGGCGTGCTCGATCACCAAAGGCTCCGGCCAGGTCACCACCGAGACACGCCAAGTTGCCGGCTTCACCAAGGTCGAGCTCAACGGAACGGGCGAACTCACGATCGAGAAAACGGGGACGGAGTCCCTTACGATCTCGGCGGAGGACAACATGCTGCCGTTGCTGACCAGTGAGGTTTCGGGCGACACCCTCGTGCTCGGTACCAAGCCCAATGCCGAAATCGTCCCAAGCAAGCCGATCACCTACTCGCTGACTGTGAAGGATCTCACCGGACTCTCCGTATCAGGCTCCGGGAGTGTTCGGGCGTCCGAACTTGCGACCAATTCGCTGAGCACCAAGATCAGCGGCTCCGGAACGATCACCCCAAGCGGCACCGTCGGCGCCCAAGATCTTGACATCTCAGGCTCCGGCGGATATCGGGCCGAGCAATTGACGAGCAAGAGTGTCAAGGCGCGCATCTCCGGCAGCGGAAACGCAAGTGTGCTGGTCAGCGACACGTTGGACGTCACGATCAGCGGCAGCGGGACGCTGACCTACAGCGGAGATCCGAAGGTCACACAACAGATCAGCGGCTCCGGCAAACTGATCAAGAAGTAAATCCTTCGCCCCGATATCGATCAAGCATCCCCGGCTTCGACGCGAGCCGGGCTTTCCTCTACGGGATTGCGCCGCGAACGCAATCCGAGCACGACTCCCACGATGAGGGCGGCCACCCCGTACACGATGCACAACAGCCAGTACCTCGTCGCGCCTTCGATAGCACCGAGAAAAATGCCCTGAGAAAGGTTGACGGCGCCGTGGAAAAGCGTGGCGATGAGCACGCTGCCCTGGGTGTGGAGGAAGAGCCACGTCATCACGACGGAGTATTCGACGGTGAGCAGTACGAACGCCACGAGCGGCAGCCCGTACTGCGGCGTGCCGGGAACCAGGAACGTCGGCAGGTGCCACAACCCCCACAGCACACCCAAGATCAGGCTCGCCGTCAGTGGCGATCGCTTCTCGAGGAGCAACGGCAAGGCGTAACCGCGCCACCCCAGCTCCTCACCGACAACGAGCACGAACAGCACGAAGTCAAAGATCGACAACGCGCCGACCTTGACGAACTCGGATGCTCCAAGCAGGTAATACAGACCTGCGGTGGCCAATGAGAGGACCGTCGGGAGTCCGAGTGCGATGACGTACCACGGCAATCCGACCCGCCAGCGTACGACGCGGCTGAGCAATGCCTTGACGCCCGGCTTGCCCTCGGTCACCGCTGCCACGATGATCGCGGCGAGTGCCGGGCCGAAGAGCCCGAAAATGCCGAGCAGCGGTGAAAACTTCAGCAGCGGATAGATCCACCACGTCAGCAGGTAGGCCAGAACGAAGAACGCGATCAGCGGATGTTTTCTCACTAACCCTCCAAGGTCAGCCGGTCCCTGCGGGTTGCGTCAGGACGGGCTCGTCGGCCTCCTGGCGTCGGGACAGTAGCGCAACGCCCACGGAGCCCCAGAGCAAAGCGAGTAGCAGATTCTCGGCGGAACTGAAGAGCGCGTTCGCGAAATGGCCAAGCGGAAAGGTCACGATGAGCAATACGCCGCACCACCAAGGCAGCAATCTGGCACGGATGATGATCACACCAAGGAGTGCGGAGCCGACAAGCAGCAGGCCTGCGCCAGCAAGGCGAACCGGGAGCAATGATCGTTGTCCCTGCACCATGCTGATCACTGTAACGACAGCGATGATCGCGTACCCGGCGATGGTCAGCACCGCTCCGGTGGTCCCCAATCGGCCGTACCTAGGCTTTCCGCTGTGCAACGCATGAATGCCCAGCACGGCAACGATTACTGTGATGTAGGCAGCGAGGACGACGACGTCGAGAGAGAGGTTCCTGGCAGCGGAATCGGCACTCATTTGGGTGAGGATGGCCGATATGATCAAGAGCGCTGCGGCCACCACTCCCGCTATCCCGCCCAGTTTGACCTTCGACGACATGATCACACTCCTTGCCTGTTTGGAACTGGTTCCGGGTCGGGAAGTGCTTCTTCCTGCTTGTGGTACTTGCGCGAGAAGTTCGTCGGACCGGAAATTACGATCACCAGGACCGCTACGACCCACCAGACCAAAGCCAGCAACCACGCCTCGCGAACTGAGTCAGCTCCTGAAAACATCGGGGAGAAGAAGCTGCCGGATACCGCGTTATTGGCGGCGTGCATCAACATGATGATCAACACGCTGCCTTTGGCATTGTTGAACACCCAGTTGAAGACGATCACTGCGGCAAGAATCAGCACGATATCTGGGTAGTGGACCTGCCCAACCACAATGAGAGGCAGATGCCAGCCGGCGATGAGAACGCCGAGGATCAGGCTGGCAACGAGTGCCGACCGGCCGTGCTGCAACCGGGGAACTGCGTAACCCCTCCAGCCGGGCTCCTCCCATGCGCCGCCGACGCCTGGAACGAGAAGGACGATTGCAAAAGTGGAGAGGATGCCAGGCCAGGCGCCGAGTTGGGCTGGAGACGGAGCTCGAGCACCCAGCATGACGTTGAGCATTGTTGCGACAGCGGTAAGCACTGCTGGCAGTAACAGCGCCACCGCGTACCATCCGGGCGCGACACGCCAGCGAATCATTCTGCGAAACAGGCCCAGCAGACCAGCCTTGCCCTCCGTGAGCGCCAGTACGACGAGCGCAGCAAGAAATGGCCCGAAGCTTGCGACCGGATTGGGAAAGACCCCAAGTGCATAAGGGATCCACGCCCACCACGACAACGCATAGGCCAAGATGAAGAACGCTGTCAGCCGATGGCGTTTCACGAGAACCGATATTCGTGCCATGTCGATACATCCACCTTTCGGCCGGGTATTAACTATCCGTCAGATTGGCTCAAATCAGCCAGTGGCGCCAACCGGGACGCTGGTATAGGGCCGACGGTTTTCTGGTACTACCGTGATTCCATGAGCAGGGGGCGCCGGGGATTCGCGGTAATGGCGGTTGGTCTACTACTGCTGATCATGGGCTGCTCCCAGCCGGCTATTTCCGGCTCGGAGTCGATCACGCTTTATACCTGCGTCAACGACACCACCGTTCAACCGGTCATTTCAGCGTTCAAGACCGCCCACCCTGGTACGGAGGTGCAACTGTTCCGCGCCCCGACCGGTCAACTCAACGCGCGTGTCGCGACCGACGTACGCTCCGGCGGCCTGAAGGCCGACGTGATCTGGGCCTGCGATCCGCTCACCATGCAGGACTTCGTCACACAGGGTCTCGTCGGAGGATGGACGCCTCAAACCGATATCCCGAAGGCGATGCGTACGCCGGACTACGTCGGGATTGCATTGCTTTACATGGTTGCGATTGCCAGGAAGGGCCAGCCGGCCCTGTCGGACTGGCGGCAACTGGCCGACGCCGGCAAAGTCGCCGTGCCAGACCCCAAGGTTGCGGCCTCTGCGCTCGGCGCACTCGCCTTCTTCGGCACCGACTTCTACGCCAACCTGCAGTCCAAGGGTGCAGTCCAAGTCAGCACCCCAGACGACGTCACCACCGGGGTGGCTCAGGGGCTCTACGACGCCGGGATGACCATTGCCAATTCGGCGTACGCCGCCGCCAAGAGTGGTTCGCCGGTGACCGTGTCCTGGCCGAAGCCGGGTGCAATAGCGATCTACGGGCCGGTCGCCGTGTCCAAAACCACCGAAAATCGCCAACTGGCCCAGGACTTCGCGAGCTACCTGACCAGCCCGGAGGGCCAGGCCGTGATCGGCAGCAGCGGTTCCTATCCGACGTTGCCGAACGTCGCCGGTCCGACGAAGCCTGACAATGCGCCAACTGTGCAGCCTGATTGGAATGCGCTGGCCAGCCAAAAGGCTGCGCTGCTCAAGGACTACGCCACGATTTTCGGCGGGGAGTGATGCAGGTTGGCGACCGTGGCTTGATCTGGGTGGGTGGTCAGTACTGATCGCTTCGGCTGGCATCGTCGTCGCTGTGCCGATCGTCATGCTGACGAGGACCAGTTGGGTTGAGGGCCGCGGACGTCTCGCGGAAGTGTTGACCGAGCCTGGATTCGGCACTGCTGTTGCGCACTCGCTCGAGTTGTCAGCTGCCGTCACCGGGCTCGCGGTGCCAATCGGAGTTGCGATCGCGCTCGCTCTGCGGGATCCAGGGCTGCCCGGTCGAGCGTTCTGGCGAGCGGCGGTACTTGTGCCCTTGCTCATCCCAGACTTCGTCCTGGGCTACAGCTGGCTCCGTGCCTATGCGCGCGGGGGCCTGACGAGCGAATTGTTCGGGCTCGTCTGGAATGGGGTTCAAGGCCCAAGTGGAGTGGCGGTGATCGTCGCTGTCTCGGCCGTGCCGCTGGTCTATCTGATCATTACGGTTGGCCTGGCGACTAGGGCGGAGCCGATCACCGAGCGCGCCGCCCACGCCTCGGGTGCGACGGCCGTCACCGTGCTGCGGACCATCACCCTTCCGCTCCTGGCCCCTGCGATTGCGACGTCGGCGGTCGTGGTTTTTGTGCTTACTCTGGGCACGTTCGCGGTGCCTCAGGTGATCGGGACTCCAGCCGGTTTCAGCACGATCACTACCCGGATCTACGCCGATCTCACCTATAGCAGCGACCCGCAGAGCTTTGTCGACGCGACAACGCTGGCCGTGCTGCTGGTGATCCTCACGCTCGTCGTAGTAGGGCCGGCAGACGTTCTGCTCGGCATACGGCTGCAACTGCGCCGGACCTCGACGGCCGACCTCGACTGGCCGATTGGCAGCCAGCTCGGTAGGACGCTGAAGCCGCTGGGCCTGGCGATGTACTTGATCGCCACCTGCGGCCTGCCGCTGCTCGCGCTCGTCAGTGCGGCGATCACCCGGGCGGTCGGCGTGCCATCGACGCCGGCCAACTGGACGTGGGACAACTTTCGTGCTGTGCTGACGCCGCGCACCGCTCAAGCGCTCGGCCGCAGCCTGCTGCTCTCCCTTTCAGCCGCCTCGATCCTCCTCATCCTTGGGCTGATCACCGCTGCCTTGGGTCGGACACGCCCTGGTCGAGGGATCAGCGTGTTGATCACCCTCACCCTGGTCCTTCCAGGTTCCACGGTGGCGATCGGTATGTTGCTCGGCTACGGCCGGTGGCTCGCCGACACCGTGGCGATCATCCTCCTCGCGTATCTGGCCAAGCTCTGGGCTCTGGCGCATCGACCGATCTCCGCTGGGGTCGACCGCCTGCCGCCTGCAGGCGTCCGTGCGGCCCGCGCGAGCGGGGCGACGTTATCTACCGGGCTGGGCACCGTCGCTCTGCCGCTGATCCGTCCCGCCTTGATCACCGCCTGGGCGTTGTGCTTTCTCACCGCCTTGCATGAGGTCACCATGTCCAGCCTGCTGTACGGGCCGCGCAGCGAGACGCTCGCCGTGGTGGTTCTCAACAGTGCCGACCTTGGACGGATCGGCGTCACAGCGGCCTTATCCGTGCTCGTGACTCTGGTCGTCATGTTGCCTGCCGCAGCTCTGTGGGCGCTCTCCCGGCGCGCCCGTGCCTAACGTGCTCGACGTCCGAGGCTTGACTGTGGCCTACGGCACGATCACGGTCCTCGACTCTGTGGATCTCTCGGTCGCGAGAGGCGAAGTGCTGGCCCTTCTCGGCCCATCTGGCTCGGGCAAGTCCACGCTGTTGAACGCGATCGCCGGGTTCGTTCCGGTCGAGAGCGGAGAGATCACCTTGGGAACGCGCTTGGTCGCGGCTCCGAACCGGGCTGATCCGCCCGAACGGCGTGATATGGCCTTCGTCTTTCAGGATTACGGGCTGTGGCCGCACATGACCGCGGTCGACACCGTGGCGTACCCGCTGCGTAGGCGCGGCCTCGACCGGGCCACTGCTCGAGTCCAAGCGAAGGACATGCTCGACCGGCTCGGCATCGGCGAACTTGCTGACCGCAAGCCAGCGGAACTGTCGGGTGGCGAGCAACAACGGGTCGGCCTCGGTCGGGCTCTCGCCCGTCACGCAGCCCTCTATCTGTTCGACGAGCCGACCGCTCATCTCGATGCGCATCTCCGCGATGTCTTCCTGGGCGAGATCGCGGCGCGGCGGCGGGAGACGGCTGCGGCGGCGATCTACGCGACGCACGACGCCGCGGAGGCCTTAGGGCTGGCGGATCGCGTCGCCCTGCTGGTTGCTGGCCGTGTGATCCAGGCGGGTACGCCGCAGCAGCTCTATGCAGAACCTGTGAGCGCGGCGGCCGCAAGGCTGACCGGTCCGGCCTCGATCTTGTCGACTGCGTCGGGGCCACTGCTGGTACGGCCCGACTGGGTGCGGTTCGGCGGCGACCGAACGGGTGTCGTCGTAGACGTTTGGTTCCGGGGTTCGCACACCGATTACGCCTTGCTGACCGCCGATGGTGAGCTCTTGGTCCGGAGCCTGGCCGGGCCTGCTCACGAACGTGGGGAGCAGATTACGTGGTCGCTTGATCGAGCCTGGCCACTGCCGAGTGATGAGTAGTACGGCGTTAGGTCCCGGGCAATGCCGCGGGCCTGCCGAGCTTCAAGAACCCAAGTTGGCGGCTGCCAAGCCTAGAGATGCGCACGCCTGCAACAGTTTTTGATCTCCGCTGGCCACGACGAGATCGCCATCGTCGAGCTGCTCAGCGGAAGCACAGTGCACCGCATCGTATGCGCGCAGGCCATGGTCGTAGGCCAGTTCTGCAGCTCGATCGACGACTGTTTGATCGAGTTCCGCAACTGCGAACTCTGGCCACAGCCGATCAAGTATGCGAAGTGTGGATCGATGCTCACGAGCCGTAAGGCGCCCCATTCGCAGTGCCTGTGCGAGCGCGGCTGCAGACTCCACATAGAGCAGCCGCGTCGTGACGACGTCATCAGCCTCATTCCAGAGCCTTCCACACGATTCACTGCTCGGCTCCGCGACCAGCAGGGGCACGAATGCAGACGTATCGAAATAGACGATCACCGGCGCTGCTTGGTCACCAGATCACTCACTGTGCCCGCCGCCTCGACTGGGGGTGGCGCTGGGCGCTTCCGGCGCTTCGGGAGCGTAATGCGACCCTCCTCGACAAGCCGCTCGAGCGCCGTAGGCGTTCCCGCGGGAACGATTTTGGCGATCACATGCCCGTGATCGGTGACCGTAACGATCCGACCCCGACGGACCTCAGCGAGGTGTCGACTCAGAGCATCACGCAACTCCCGAACGCCAACCTGCACGGCGTACCTCCTGTAGCCATAAATTATTAGTTGAATATAGCCACAACATAGTCTAGTTCAAGTCAGCGGCGTTATCGCGCTTCTGGCGTCAGCACTCGTCGAGTAGTCCATGTAGCATCGGCGAGTTCCTCTGGACAGATGAGCTCCGACGTCGCGCGAAGCTCCTTGCCTAATCATGCCTAGCTGCTGCCGCATGATCACTAGTCCTGCCGGCGTCAGGTCCCGAGCAATGCCGCGGGCCCCGAGTGCAGGTTGCCCTCGTTCACGATCTTCAGATGCCGCAGTGTGAAGTCGCGGAGATAGCGGACCTGCCGCTCGGTCAGCCGATCGCAAATCCACTCCCAGTGCAAGGACACCCAATCCCCTGGCGCGAGTTCGCCGATCATGCTCACCCCGTCGATGGCCCGCACCACGGACTCAGACGTCGATTCGCCGAGACTCAGTGTGCGACCGTCCCAGGTGAGGGGGCGGGATTCGACGACGACCTGGTCCCCGGTCACCGCTCGCACCTGCCCCCAACGAATGCGGCAACGATCCAAGACCGTCAAGCGCGGTCGCGGCCTTCCGCCCATCGCTCAGCAGACCGGTCCAGGGATAGATGCAGAAAACCGCGAAACTGTGATGTGGCACGCCGCCGGCCAGTACGCTGGTGGTGAGTGTCGCGAACTTGCCACCCGTAATGCGGCGAAAGCGGTCCTCCATCGAGTTGCCGACGGCGCGGGTGCTCACATGATCAAGCCGCGGCTGCCGACCCAGTAGGCCTCAACGACTCGGGAATCAAGCGGATCGGAAAGCCCGGTCGCAGCGGCAATCAACTCCAGGTACGGCCACGCCCCCGCAAATTGCCGGGCGAGCTCGCGCAGACCGCGATCGTCGGCGCCTGCCACCCCGTAGGAGAAGAACGACGTGTGATCACCGGGCCCGCAATATCCATGGAGGTTCGGTGGAAACGCGTAACGGGCGAACAACACCGGTCCAGGTACGCGGGACATGTGGAGCTGGGTCGGGCGGTCGGGTTTGAGATGGTGAGTTCGATCGCTCATTGCTGTGGCCGGCCCATCAGCTCCAGGCCGGCTGAGCGCCTCCCGCGCTTCGGCTTCGTCGATTCGCTCCAAGCGCAAAGCCCATGTGAATGAGCACCCAGTCACCAGGAGCGAGGTGTTGCTGATCAAGTTCCAGCATTCCGATGTTGATCTTGCGTTGCGCGCCGGATACGTCGACCAGCGCGAGTTGCCCTCCATAGCCCTCGAGCATTTCAATGACCTGTCCGGGAATGCCGAGACACATGGCGCTACACCCGCTCTCCAACGATGTGCTGATCATCGATCAGCTGTCGTACCACACGGCGTACGGCCTCCGCGGCGGCTGGCACCGCATCCCGTACGGCCGCCGTCAGTCCCATTCCTTCGGTGAGCACGGCCGGCCGGCAGCCCACCAAATACGTCGGCGGCAGCTCCCCCCCAAGGCCCGGGAGCGCTGACAGTACGGCGACCGGGTCCATCCCATGGGCATCGAACTCGCCGCCCTCGACATCCTCTGCGCCGATCTCCAGGACTACCAGCTCGCCGGCTGCGCCGGTTCCTGGACGAGCGTCGATCATCACGAGTGCGTCATATCCCTCAAGCAGGTCGTAGGCCAAGTGCATGCCACGAATTCCATAGTCGACCAGCCGGGCTTGCGGCGGCAGCGGCTGTACGTCACCGGCGATGTAGCGTACGACCTCCGGTCCAAACCCGTCGTCACTGAGGAAGATGTTCCCGACTCCCGCGACGAGAATGGTCGGTTTCTGCTCGGATCCTTGCTTACGGCTCACATTTTCCGCATCTCGATGTACCGCTTGGCGTCGGGGATGGACCGGACGCCCACGAAGACTCCAACTGCGAATGCCAAGGCGGCCAAGACGACCGCGGCAATCCCTATGCCCTTCATTTGCTCTCACCTTCCTTCGTTGCAGCAACTCACAGTGGGACAACCTCATCGGGAGAGAAGTACAGGTACCGGCCATACCAGTCATGAAGATCGCCGGCCGGGTCGTCGACCAGTATGACCGCAAGATGGGTTTCATCATCAAGATCGCGATGAATCGCAGTGACCCGTGCCAACTGATCGGCGTAGAAGAGATCCTGGGCATCGGCGCGTCGTCGCGGGTTCAACCTGACAAGGCTTCCCTTGCGGACCGTTTCGCCGGAGATCACCACCGCGCTGGTGTCCGGGTCATGATCATTGAAGACCGCGAACGGATCGTCTGCGTCACTCCACGATGGTGGCAACGGGTCCGGGTCGCGGAGCGTGCCGTGCAGCCGCATCAGGTCCTCAGATGACATGGCATCGCAGCGCTCGATGATCTCCGCCGCCTTCGGATCGGTGGCCCGCGCCTCCGCCTTCTCCGCGTCGGTCATCGTCAGCACCCGCAGCATGAGGATCTCGTCGATCTCAGTGGCATCGAACAGGGAGCCGGTGCTTTCGCCGGCGATCTCGGGATAGTCGTACAGGATGATCGGCGAACCGAGCACTGCCGACACCTCGCCTGGCGCCCCGGCAAGCACCGGCCAACAGCGGTGCTGTCGACATTGGCCGGCGGCCTGCTGGGCGTAGGCGGGCGGGTCGATCACCGAGAGGAACGCCACTGAGGGATCTCGACATTCGATGATCACGTGCGTGCCGAGCAGGGAACGGCGCGTGGCCTCGTCCTTTGTGGTCAGCCCCTTGGCCTTCTCCTCGTTGTCGATGGACACGGTGAGCCGATGCAACCCCTCGATTGGCTCGAGCCGGGCGGCGACTCTCGCTGACACCACCCAGCGTTGCCGCACCAGTCGGCCGGCCGGGTGGCCGAGCTGATCATGGACCAGCTCGCTGTTTTCCGCTGCCTCGGCCACCACGCTCCATGAGGCACCTGGCACGAGATCGGCGAGCGGCACGGTGCGGGTAGCTTCCACCTCTACCGCCTCGTCCCAGCTGAACCAGCGCTCACCGTCGACCCGAAGCTCCGGGACGGGCAGATATCCCCCGCCAGCCTCAGTCCGCTCGGCTCGCCGCTGCTGCAACTGCAGGAAGCGAACGTGGATGGTCAAGCCGGCCTGCGGGTTCTCGATGCTTTCGTTTGGGCCAAGGTGGAGCAAGGTCTGCATGGACAGATGTGAGTTTTCACCGATTCCGGCCGCTTCGGCGCCATCGTGGCCCGAGTACCCCGAACTGCCACCTCTGTTGGTTCTTGCTCGAGGTTGCCCGGTACGGGTACAGCAAGTACCCCTCATAGAGCACCGCGTCAGCCACGGCGCGGATTCTGTCCAGACCGGCCGGTTCAGAACCTGCGGACCGCACGCTCACGCCTTGCTCACCCGCTCCCCGCTGAGCAGCCGCTCTACGACCGAGTCCCAGCTGGTCAGGCCGTGCTCGGCCTTGTAGCGGGTCAGCTCGGCGAGGACATCCCGACTCAGCCGCAGCCATCCACTGCCGGGGAAGTGCTGGTCCATGCAGGCTCGCCACACCGTTACAGGCATCCGGTACGAGTCCTGCAGGTGCCACGGCACCTGTTCCACGCCGAATCCGGCAACACCCCGGGTGAAGCAGGTTCCGGAGAACATGAAGATCAGCGGCACCTCGCCGCTGTTGAGCTGATGGAGATACTTCGACGCAGTCACCTCGAGGTCGTAGGTCACCGGCATGGGCAGGTCAACCAGCGTTGTCTCGCGGAACCCCTGAACAACGGTCGAACAGTTCATCCAGAGGAACGGCTTGAGGGTCTGCGACCATCGCTCGCGCGTTCCGAATTGATCAGCCAGTCCTGCCGTTTCTTGCGCGTCGTACGCCCGGCGCTGCGGCTCGATCCGCACCTGGCAGCGCAGTGCCAGGGCGTGCACCTGCTCGCCTGACCGCTCGCTGATCTGTAGGCGAGCCGTGAGCTGCGGAACGGCGGCGTACGGTTCCGCGATCACGTCGTCAACGCGAAAGTCGAGGTCGATCATGTGACTGGCCCTTCGACAGGCTCAGGGCGCATTGCAGGCTCAGGGCGCATTGTCAGGCGCATTGCAGCTCAGGGCGCATTGCGGGCTGAGCTTGTCGAAGCCCTCGCGATCTCGGCTTGCTACGCGCCGCGACCGAGGCAAAGAAGTCCGTGATCACCGCACGCGCATCCTGGCCGCCGTCGAAGCCGCGCCATACAGTTCGCAGCCGCCCAGCCAACTCATAACACGCGTCGATCGGCACCAGGAAGCACTGCGCTTCATGATCACGATCCGGGGCGCGTACCAGCAGCGCCTCGACATCATCGCTGAGCGCCCCCAGTTCTGGATTGTCCTCGAGCACCTCCGCCCAGGCGGCGAGTCCCAGCTCTGACTCTGTGACACCGGCAGGGCCGGGATAGAACGCCACGATATGGCCCAGCACGGAGCTGGAAAAGAAGAAGGCAAGCCCGACAGGAATATCCAAAGACTCCCAGCCAGCTTCGCTGAGCTCAAAGTCAGGGAACGAGAGATAGCGATCCGGCACGGCGCGATAGCGCAGGCTGGCCGAGTCGGCAGTGAACAGCAGGCCGCAGCCCCGGCAGGTGCACATCAGCTGGCGGCTCTGGATGTCGACCACATGCGAATGATCATCAGTGATCGGCTCCGCGCACATATCGCACGTCTGCAGGCCCGGATCGGGCGGCGGGCGCGTTGCGATCCGGCGCAGCACCGACAACGGGTTCGGCGCCTGAGGATTGCCTGCCATTGCTTGCCCCTCAGACGCCCGCCGGAATGGCCACGCTGAGCACCCCGTCACGATGCAGCAGTGGCAGTGGCTCGAGATGTTGATCGCCGTCCAGGCGGGCCCCGGCGCGTCGCGCGTCGTAACGAGCCTGGCAATGGGGGCAGACCAAGATCAAGTTCGCCGCGCTGTCGCCCAGCCGACGCTCCAGCACGGCACCAACCAGGCTCTCGCCGCAGCTCGGACAGTGATCACGATATGCGAAGAGGTCGGCGCTCAATCGGCAGGCCACCAGGGAAATCCCGTCCTTGGAGAAGCCGCCGATCTCGCCGGGTCGGAGGTCGGCCAGCTCTGGGATCGGCAACCAGGCGGCCGTGGTCTCGCCCTGATCGAGCCGAACCCGCAGCGACTCAACGGAGATCAGTCCAGGGGCCGATCGCGCACCCGGCTCGACCTGGATTGCGGTGACCTCTGGCGCAGCAGCTTGGATCGCGCCCTCCACGGCCAACTGCAGCGTCACCGTTGAGGAGGGGCAGCTGTCGCACGTGCCGAGCATCCGCAGCGTGACCACGCCGGCGTCGTCAATTCCCAACAGCTCGACGTCCCCACCGTGAGAACCCAAGTAAGGCCGCACGCTGTCCAGCGCTGCTGCAACCCGGGTCGTCACCTCGTACGGATGGAGTCCGTGCACCAGCAGCAGGCCAGAGACGAGCTCGTCAGCGGCAAGCGCGTCAAGAGCAACCGCGTCCAGACGGCCCGCGTCGGCCAACACCTCGAGCAGCCGCTCCAGACCTGCCCCATAGAGGTTGGTGACCAGCGCGACCAAGTCCTCGCCCCGCTGCTGGGCTACTGGCCCGGATGTGCCAAGAGCACTCAGCAGGCTATCGATCCGCTCGCCGGTCTCACTGAGCGAGTCCAGCGACGTGGGCTATGACTTCTCGAAGTCCGCTGTCGACTGGCTCAGGCGCATCTACTCACCGGTTACGTGACTGGGTCGGCGAGTGCAGCAGCTCAAGCTTCTTGCCACCGCCGAGATACATGTGCACCCCGCACGGCAGGCACGGATCAAAGCTGCGCACCGTGCGCATCACGTCGATGCCCTTGAAATGATCCAGATCGTTCTCCTCGAAGATCGGTTGGCCCTGCACGGCATCCTCGTACGGACCCGGCGTTCCAAATGAATCGCGAGGGCTCGCGTTCCAGGGAGTTGGCGGGTAGGGGTGGTAGTTGGCGATCTTGCCATCCCGGATCACCATGTGGTGGCTCAGCACGCCGCGTACCGCCTCGGTGAAGCCACAGCCGATACCCTCGTTCGGAACCTCGAACTTCTCCCAGGTCTTCGTTCGCCCCGCTCGGATCTCTTCCAGTGCCTGCTCGCGCAAAGTAGACCGCAGCAGGCTGCTGCGTAAGCCTGGAAATATGTCCGCGCCCGATTCCGCTCCAAGGTATTCGAGCCGTGCTCCGGAATCTTCCACTCCAGGCTCACTGGGCCTTTGAGCGCTGTCTTCGGCAGATTGATCTGAACGCTGCTGCCGGTGGCCTTGACGTATCCTCCGACGTCGACGAGTCCTGACAGGGCGGTGGACCACAAGCGGGCGAGCGGACCGCCGCCTGTGTCGAGCGCGAGATGATCTTGGCCGTCGAACCAGCGCGGGCTCATCACCCAGCTGTACTTGTCGTCAAGATCACGCTTCTGCGGATGCGGCTTGGTGTGCTGGTTCCATGGATGGCGCCGGTCGACAGGATTGCCCAGCGGATCGTTCCTGACGAACATCTCCTGGTCTTCCCAGTCGTCGTAATAGGAGGATCCGAGGAGAATCCGAAGACCTAGAGTTGATCTTCACCAGGTCGTTGGTCACCAGGTTGCCATCGACGACGACGCCCGGCGTGACGAACATCGCCCGGCCCCAGTCCGTCATGTCCTTATAGTCGAAGTTGCAGACCGCCGGATCCTGGAAGGAGCCCCAGCAACCGAGCAGCGTCCGCCGCAGACCGACCTTTTCGTATCCCGGCAAGGCCTCGTAGAAGAAGTCGAAGAGGTCGTCGTGCATGGGCACGACCTTCTTCATGAACTCGACGTAGCGCATCAGCCGCGTCAGATAGTCGGTCATCAACTGGATCGTGGCGACCGTTCCGACGCCGCCCGGGTAGAGCGTCGAAGGGTGAACGTGCCGACCCTCCATCAGGCAGAACATCTCACGCGTGTAGCGACTGACCTGAAGGGCCTCGCGGTAGAAGTCGCCGGTGAACGGATTCAGCGCTCGCATGATGTCGCCGACAGTGCGATAGCCATGATCACCAGCGTGTGGCGCCTCGGTCTGGTTGGCCCGTTCCAGCACGCCGGGGTTGGTCTCGGAGACCATCTTTTCGCAGTAGTCGACGCCGACCAGGTTCTCCTGGAAGATGTTGTGGTCGAACATGTACTCGGCAGCCTCGCCGAGGTTCACGATCCACTCACCGATGTGCGGCGGCTTCACCCCGTACGCCATGTTCTGGCAGTAGCACGAGCACGTAGCGTGATTGTCGCCGCAGATTCCGCAGATCCGGCTGGTGATGAAATGGGCGTCGCGCGGGTCCTTGCCCTTCATGAAGATCGAATAGCCGCGGAAGATCGACGAGGTCGAGCGACACTCGCTGACGACCTTCTGCTTGAAATCGATCTTGGTGTAGATGCCCAAGCTGCCGACGATCCGAGTGATCGGGTCCCAGGCCACCTCTACCAGGCCTTCGGCGTTCTCACTGAGCTTGCTGGGCCTGGCCATGGTCGCGGTCATGGGCGCTTGCCTCCTTGCAGTACTAGGACTTCGGTGCCTACCAGGTGCGAGTCGCGCCCGAGGTGAGTTGGGAACCGGGCTTACGCCACTTGGGTTCTTGGTCGACGGTGTGCTGAGTCACCGAGCGGAGTCGGCGCAGGGTCGCGCCCCAGGCGGTGACAACGGTGGTCGAGAGCTTGCCGCCGGGGGGCTCGTCCATAAAGGGCATGAACTTGTCCGGGAAGCCCGGCATTGTGCAGCCGATGCAGATGCCGCCTACGTTCGGGCACCCGCCGACGCCGTTCAGCCAGCCACGTTTGGGCACGTTGCACTTGACCACTGGCCCCCAGCAGCCGAGTTTGACGATGCACTTCGGCGAGCCGTACTCGGTGGCGAAGTCAGCCTGTTCGTAGTAGCCGGCACGGTCGCAGCCCTCATGCACGGTGGCGCCGAAGAGCCAGGTCGGTCGGAGCGCCTCGTCGAGCGGGATCATCGGCGCCTGATCCGTGGCCATGTACAGCAGGTAGGTGAGCGTTTCGGAAAGGTTGTCAGGCTGGATTGGGCATCCAGGCACGTTGACGATGGGGATGCCGGCCTTCGACTTCCAGCTCCAGCCGAGATAATCCGCAACACCCATGGCTCCGGTCGGGTTGCCGGCCATGGCGTGGATACCGCCATACGTTGCGCAGGTCCCGGCGGCGACGATCGCTGTGGCCTTGGGAGCGAGCCGATCCAACCATTCCGAGGTAGTGATCGGCTGGCCGGTGGCAGGGTCGTTGCCGAAGCCGCACCAGTAACCCTCACTCTTGATCTTCTCGTTCGGGATCGAGCCCTCTACCACCAGGACGAACGGTTCGAGCTCGCCACGATCCGCCTTGCGGAACCACTCGAGGAAGTCGTCCTGACCACCTTCTGGCCCGCACTCGAAATCGATCAATGGCCAGTGCACAGCGATTTGCGGGAGCCCGGGAAGCGCGCCGAGGGCGATCTCCTCAATGCTCGGCTGAGTCGCGGCGGTCAGCGCGACAGAATCCCCGTCGCAGCTGAGACCGGCATTGATCCACAACACGTGGATCAGCGTTTCTTGTGCCTTGAGGGCGGCGGGCGTCGGCATAGAAGCCACCTTTCCCACGCTGGATCTGCGGTGACCCACGCTGCTGGGGCCGGCCGTCGGCCTACTTCTGCAGCTTCTCCCGTCTTAACATTCGGCCCCGAACTGAGTCAAGCAACCCCAGCTTCACCTAACGGGTGCGAACACTTTTCTGCAACCACGCGTACCAGTCGGCGAGGCCGTCGCCCGACTTGACCGACATGCTCACGATCTCGACGCCGCGATTGAGGCTCTGCGCATGCCCGCTGAAGGTTTCAAGATCGAAGTCGACATAGGGCAACAAGTCGGTCTTGTTCACGATCACCAGGTCGGCCACGGAGAACATATGCGGATACTTCAGTGGCTTGTCCTGACCCTCGGTGACCGAGATGATCACGACCTTGGCGTGCTCACCGACATCGAACAACGCTGGGCAGACCAGGTTGCCAACGTTCTCGATGAAGAGCCAGGATCCCCGTTGCGGATTCAGTGCCTCGACCGCCTTCTGGACCATCGGCGCATCGAGGTGGCATCCAGCTCCGGTATTCACCTGAACTGCGCGGGCGCCAGCCCTCCGGATGCGGTCACTGTCAAAGGTGGTTTCCTGGTCGCCCTCGATGACGCAGACCGGGGATGCATCACCCAGATCAGCGATGGTTCGCTCCAGCAGGGAAGTCTTCCCCGAGCCCGGGGAGCTCATCAGATTCAGCGCGGTAATGCCCCGCTGAGCGAATACGTCACGATTGTGCTGGGCCAGGTGATCGTTCTTGGCCAGGATTGCCTCACCGATGATCAGATTCTCGGTGCTCGCGATAGCTCGTTGGACCGCAGCGGACGGCTGATGGTTGTGGTCGTGATCATGATGCTCGTGATCATGGTGGTGGGTGTCGTGCCCATGCGTGTGGGCGTGATCGTGATGCGCGTGATCATGCCGCTGATCATCGGTGTCGAGAGTGAGCACGCGAACGTCCTCATCGTTGCCACAGCCGCAGGTCAGGCACATGACTCCACCTCCAGTTCGACCGATAGCACCCGGAGCTCACGGCCCGCGACCAGATCGACGTCGGCGCTGCCGCACGGGCAGAGCATGATGAGGTCGTCAAGCGCGAAATCCTGGCCGCAGGTTCGGCAGTGCGCGGCCCCCGGTGTTTGCTCGATCACCAGCGTCGAGCCTTCCAGCGATGTGCCGTCAATGAGGAGCTCGTAGCAAAACTGCATCGCGTCGGGCACCACACCTGAGAGTGCGCCGACGTCGAGCCGCACAAGGCCAACTCGCCGGCCGGCTGTCCGTTCGACGACCATGTCGACAACGCTCTGGGTAATGGCGAGCTCGTGCATCCATACTCCTGCCCGCTACTTTACGGCGATCGCGACGCTGACGTCTCGGCCCCAAGACCCTCAGAGTGAGACGTCGAGGAGAGCGGCCGCTTCCGTGTGCAAGCCGACTGCCTGGCCAGGAGCTCATCGTCGGCGGCAGGCTCGCTCACGACGGGTGACGCTAGCAGCGGTCCGGGAATTGGGCTGAGACTTCCTACGGCCGAGTGCCCTACGATCAGCACATGGGCCAGCGTGTCCTGATCCTCGCGGCCGGCATCGGCTCGGGTCATAACATCGCGGCCGGTGTCCTCGAATCGTCCTTTCGCGCCGCGCGCGAAGTCGACGCGGTGCAGAAGCTCGACATCCTCGAGGCAACCAACGAGGTCTATCGGACCCTTTACGACGACGGGTATTTTGCCCTGGTGGAAGCCGTACCTTGGCTCGTCGGCTGGGGTTACGACGCCAACGATCCACCCTTCAAGCTGGCGAAATGGATCTCGCTCTGGGATCGCATGAACACCACCGCGACCGCTAAGGCGATCAAGGCCTTTCGCCCCGACATCGTCGTGTGCACCCATTTCCTGCCGACACGTTTGGTGTCCCTGATGCTGACGCGCGGCGTGCTCGACGCGAGGCTGGCGGTGGTCACCACTGACTACGACTTCCAGGGACTGTGGCTGAGCAACGCGTTCAACCACTTCTTCGTGGCGCGCGCGGAGACCAAGGCATACATGTCAGCCATCGGGGTGCCCGAGGACCGGATCACCGTCTCCGGAATACCCGTGCGACCCGGTCTCAACGCCGAAGTCGACCGCGACGCGGTCCTCCGGCGCTATGACTTGCGGTCGGATCGGCCAATCATGTTGATCTCAGCTGGCGCCGCAGGCGGAGCTTATACGCAGACGATCGTGCAGCAGACGATGCGGATCGCCAACAATTTCCAAGCTGTGGTGGTGTGCGGTCGCAACGACCAACTGAAGAGTCAGATCGAGGGTTTGACCGCCTTCCAGCGCGACCGATATCGAGTACTGGGCTATACCAGCGAGATGGCCGACCTGATGCGGACGGCGACGCTGTTCGTCGGGAAACCAGGCGGGCTTTCTTCCTCAGAATGCATGGCCGCTGGTCTGCCGATGGTGCTGATTCATCCGATTCCGGGTCAGGAGGTGCGCAACAGCGACTTCCTGCTCGAGGAGGGCGCTGCCGTACGCTGCAACTACCAGACGACCGTGGGCTACAAGATCGATCAGCTGCTGGCCGAGCCGGATCGGATCAGCCGGATGGCCGAATCCGCCAGGAGGATCGGGCGACCTGATGCAGGAGCAGAGATCGCGTCCCAGGTGCTCAATGATCAGTCCCCACCGCTGTGGATCAGCCACGCCGCCCAGAAGTCGGTGCTCGCCTCCAGCGAGCAAGGGATTGCTGCCGCGAACCTGTACGCGGGTCGGCGCGTCCGGACCTTGATCGATGCGCCTACCGGCCTGTCTGCCGGAGTGATCACGACGGCACAGCTGGATTCACTGCTACCGGAAAACGTGGAGACCACAGGGTCGCGTACGAGTATTGCTCTGTCGGTGGACCAAGTGTCTGCCCTACGCAAGCGCAGCGAGCCCGGGCTCACGTTCACATTGCGGCGCATCCTCGACAAAGCCAGTGAGCTGAAGCTCGAGCTGCGTTCCTAAACCCTGCGGTCTCAGACCGCAACATCCGCTCTTGGTCGGCTACTGGCCGCCACGAGCGCACCCGCAATCAGCAACAGCACAGCAAGTACCAGCATCAGGGTCGAAAAGCCAATGGGGAGCTGGGCAACCAGTGGACCAAGCGAGGCTCCGGTGAACAGCGCCAAGCCCGCGATGGCGAGAGCTCCTGCTCGCGAGGAGCCTCCACGACTGCCGATCAGAGCGATCAACGCGGGCACGATCGTAGCGATGCCCAAGACGAAGATCACGCTTGACAGCACCAGGGCCCACAGTGCAGTGACCGAGATGGCCTGCATGACAAGGCCGAGCGCGGCAAGCAGATAACCGGCGACGGCGATCCGGACAGGGCCGTAACGTCCCACGAGCCAGCCCGCCAACGGAGCAAGTAGCAATGCCGGTAGCCCGGCCAAACGCACATATATGACGCTGCCGTGACCGAGCCCGAACTGGCTCTGAAGCAGCGGACCTAAAGCGGCATACATCGCGACGAAGCTGAACAGCACAGGAATGTTGGCCGCGTACGGCAATGCGAGCTCACGCCGGACCGCCAATGCGCCAAGCTCTCGATATTTCCCACCCCAGCTGACCGGCGGCCCGCTCCGAGCCGGCTCTAGCAGAACGACGGCCATCGCAACGGCGCCGATTGCCAACGCCGGCGCAGCGAGTCCAAACACCCAGCGCCAGCCGAGCGTTTCGGCGATCGCCTGCGAGTACACCTGGCCGACAATGCCGGCAACCAGGAAAGCGGTGGACATGGCGCCGATCCCGGTTGATCGCCAGCGTGGCGGCAGTGCCTCACCCACATACGCCAGTGCCACCACGGCAAAGCTCGCCGCGACCACACCTTGTCCAATGCGCAGCACCGCCACCATCGGCAGCGACGACGCCGCGGCCAGACCAGCAGTCGCCAGCGCCAGCACGACCATCCCAGGCACCATGATCGGTTTGCGTCCATAGCGATCCGACAGCGGCCCAAAGATCAAAAAGCCCAGACCGTAGGCCAGCGAGTAGGTCGTGCCCAATGCGGCTGCAGCGGCCGGTCCGCGAGCTCCAAAAACCCTGCCGATCACCTCTGCGAGTGGGATTGCCAAATAAAGCTGCGTCAGCACCAACAACGCGCAGGCGACCAGTACGCCCAGGGGTGCCGCGACCGGCGCATGCTCGCTACCGGCAGCCGCGCGCTCATGCAGCGTCATAGACACCCCCGGTAACGATCATCGCAGCACGACGGGCGAGCGAGATGAATCACACGACGGCGATCGCAACCAAGCCTTCGAGTCCGCACAGATCATCGATGTTCCGCATGCACAGCGTTGCGTCATGCGCCCGGGCCGTCGCCGCGGTCAGCGTGGCTATAACGCAAGCACGTAAAGCACCCAAGGCGTTCGGAGTCCTCAGGCCACGCGCTTGTCGCCAGCATGATCTTTTGGAGCTCTGGGCTGAAGAACTCGGCCGGTGAGGTTACTCCGGAGTTGACCTGGGCGAAGCCGTCCATTGCTTCTTGATTGCCCGACATGGCGCCGAGCAGCTGCTGCAGCTCGGGCGGAGGCGGCTCGAGAGTCGCCAGCTCGGTGCGAGGTCGTACGTCTTCAGGAAGTTGCCTTCGCCAACGCGGGCTTTCCGGTCAACGCCGGCTTTCCGGTGAACGCGGGCTTCCCGGTTCACACTGGGGCTGTGAATGGTGAAACGAATGTCTTCGGTACCGAATTGCAGGCCTGCGGTAGCGATCCGGTCACCGGTTTCTATCGCGACGGCTGCTGCAGCTCTGGACCAGCTCAGGCCCGCCACCTGGTGTGCGCGGTCGTGACAGCGGATTTTCTTGATCATCAGCGCAGCGTCGGCAATGACTTGATCACGCCAGTACCGGATTATGGCTTTCCAGGTCTGCGGCCTGGCGATCGCTGGTGCGTCGTGGCTGAACGTTGGGCGCAAGCCTACGAGGCTGGTGTGGCGCCACCGGTGGTGTTGGCCGCCACGAACGCCCGAGCGTTGGAGGTGATCGACCTGGCCGTGCTGCGGCCCTATGCGGTCGACGTGCCGGAGGATCTCAGCTCATTGGAGTGAGCAAGCCTCGGGCGCCTAGAGAACTGCCGACGACGAAGCGCTCCGCGTCTTGCTCGATGGGCTCGTCTCCAGCACCTTCATTGCCTGGCCCGGATGGACGCCGCCCAAGCAGGCTCAGCTGGCAGATCGAAGTCATCGTTATTCATCCGCAGCAGAGCCCAGCCGGCCACAGCGAAGCCCACTGCCGTGCCACCCCACCCGACGAGATCTAGCGGCCGGCTACCGAGCATCACCGAAGCCAGGTGAATCGGCTGGGACATAGCCAACAGGAGCGCGGCCCAGGAGGGGACGCTATGCGACCGCCACAGGGCCAAGCCGAGGATGACCGTGCCGATCAGATGTCCGAGCACGAACAGCGTTCCCGTGAGGCTGGACACCGCCCCGAGCTCCAGCCCAGAACCCACCGCGTAGGCGGTCGCCGCGATCGAATTCTGGATGGCTCGCAACGAGCGCGGTGCTCAGCTCTCCGAAGGAGTTTCCGACGGCCAGGCAGGTGAAGCCGACGACAGCAAGAATCAGCCCGATCGTGGTCATGATTGGCACTCGCCGACGGCTCAACCAGGCGACCGCGACCACGCCCGCGATGCAGGTGGGAGCCAGGACCACGCCGATCCAGATGGTGACGATGCCGAAGCCCGGGTGTGCCACCAGCTTCTCGAAGATCACCTCGGGTGTATCCGACATGTCGTACGGCAGCAAGAATCGGGCAAGCGCGACGTAGAGCGCGAGCGGCGGACCGGCAATGGCCAGCAGAGTGCGCCAGACCGTCCGAGCGTCGAGTCCAGGCGAGCTTGCGAAGCCGACTTCAGTTTGCTGCCCGACGGGTGATAGGTCGAACTCATCGTTATCCGACTGAAGCAGGCCGACGGACGCGCCAACGCTACCGATTCCAGTGGCAAGCCATGCTGCTACCGCCACGCCATCTCCGGCCGGAAGCAGGTGCAGCGCTCCGGAGATGCCGAGCAGAACCGCAAGAAACCGAGGTCCGGTCCTGGCCCGCCACTGCGCTGCACCGAGCATCATCAGTCCGGTCGAGCTGGCGACCAGATAGATCGCCGAGATCACGGCGACCACCGCAGTCGCCGACACAGCATGGTTGATCACGGCGAGCTTGGTCGAATCAAGGTTTTGCTGGACAGCGACCAGCGCCGCGGCACCCGAGTCGGGTATGGCGAAACCAACGCTGAAACCGATCACACTGAGCAGTCCGCCGGCCAGAGCGAACCAAGGCGATCTCCGACGCGAGGACCAGGCCACGGCCAAGGTGGCGGGCAGCACGGTGAGTGAGAAGGCCAGGCCGAGCCAGAGTGCCAACTGCGTACGCGCCGGATCGCCGCGTACGCCCGCCAGCACGGATGCAAAGTCTGCATCCATCCCGAAGGGGGAAATCATGATCTTGGCTGCCAGGAGAAGACCAGGCAGCGGCGCGATCAACGCGAGAAGGGTCCGCCAGAAGCCGCGCAGATCTCGACGTCGAGAGGGCTTGCCGCGCCGATATCCGCGGCGTGTCCGGCTTGGTTCCGCCGCATACGATGCCTCGGCCTGTGCCTTCGTGTTGCTCATCTTGATTTCCTCCTGGCGTTGCTGGAGTGGGCGTCACACCAGAGTCGAGGCCAATCGCCACCGGCCGTCAGGCGTGAGATCACTAGATGAGGTAGGAAACTCAGAGGCGCGAACTAGTGGCCCACCACCATGCAGCTAGTCGCAAACGGGTGGATGATCGAGACATGGGCGAGCGCAGCAGTCGTCCGGTCCTAGCGGCGCTCCTGTTCGCCGTCGCGCTGGTCGAGGTCATGATCGCCATTGGCGGCGGCATCGCCTCGGACCGTGGCTGGGGCTTTCTGCTGAACCACTTCGTCGTCACCAACGCCCTCATCGGTGGCTCGCTCGCAGTTGCCGGCCTGCCGATCGCGTGGCAGCGGTCGCACAATCCGATCGGCTGGTTGCTGTTGGCGGGTGGGGTGTGTTACGCGGGTTCGGCTGCCGCGTTCTCCTTGCTGGCCTGGGGGTCGTACGCCGGAGATGAGAGGCCCTTCTGGCGGCTGATCGCTACCTGGGCCAATCTCTCGTGGCCGTGGGCGATCGCAGGCTGCGTCCCGATGATCTTGCTCCTCTTTCCCACTGGCCAGCTCCTTTCACGACGATGGCTTTGGACAGTCCCGGTAGTTGCGCTCAATGCGATCTTGTTCGCGGCCACCGCCGTGTTCCCCGCGGAGAACCTCGCTGCAGATCTCGGCGTCCGGGCGTACCTCGTGTGGCCGCTGTTTGAGAGCTTTGTCTGGTTAGGACCCGTCACCGAGCTGCTGGGTGACCTCGTTTATGGCGCGGCCGCGCTATCGCTGATCGTGCGCTACATACGCGGCGATGATCGCATTCGGCGCCAGATGCTATGGCTTCTGCTGGCGGTAGGAGTCGTGTTTGTCACATGGGCACTGCCCGACTTGTTGGGATTCCAAACTCCTGTCACGCTGTTCGCGATCGCCCTCATCCCGATCGCGATCATGATCGCGATCTTGCGCTACCAGCTCCTTGACATTCGGCTGGTGGTCTCCCGCTTTGCGCTCTACCTGCTGTTATCCGCCACCGTGATCGCCGGATATCTGGGACTGATTACCGTGCTGGATCGCGCTCTCGGCGGCGAGCGGACTGCCGTGGAGTCCGCGATCATCGTGCTGGTGCTCGCGGCGATCTTCAATCCCCTGCGGGTCTGGTTGCAACGCCGCGTTGATCGGCTGTTCTATGGCTCGCGGCAGGATCCCGCTCGGGCAATGGCCGATGTCGGCAGCCGTCTCGGAGAGCATCCTGCGGGGGGTACCGGACTTGAAGCCGCGCTCTCCGCACTATGTGAGTCTCTCCGAGTGCCGGCTGCGGCCATTGTTGTGAAAGGCAACGTCCTGGCCAAGATCGGCGACCTGTCCAGCGAACCCTACGTCGCGCCGCTGCGGCGCGGGACGACGGAGATCGGGGAACTGCTGATCAACCCACGGACTGGCGAACGCAGGCTGCCCAAAACTGACCAGCGCATCGTTGCCCTGCTCGCTGATCTACTCGCGATCGCTCTACAGGCCACCCAGATGGCCGACGAACTGGTCCAATCCCGGTCCGGTCTCATCACCGCCCGGGAGGAGGAGCGCCAGCGATTGCGGCGGGATCTGCATGATGGCCTCGGGCCGGCGCTCACCGGCGTGATGTTGAAGGCTGCAGCGGCCAGGCGACTCGCCACCACCGAACCTGCCAAGTCCGCCGAATTGCTTCGGGAGCTCGAGCGCAACGTTGCCACGGCTATCGCCGACGTACGCGGTTTGGTGGACGAGTTGCGCCCGCCGGTGCTGGACGGCCGCGGCCTCGTCGGGGCCTTGCAGGACTACGTTGACTCCGTGCAGACCCCTAGCGGCCCGCGGCTCCAGTTCACCTCCGATGGGGTTGCTGATCTTGGCCACCTGCCGGAGTCGGTCGAGGTGGCCGCCTACCGCATAGCAACCGAGGCACTGACCAACGTGCTGCGGCACGCCCACGCCGACTCGGCAACAATCGCGCTGTGGATCGACGACAAGCAGCTACAGATGAAGATCACCGACGATGGCATTGTCCGCACGCCGTGGTCCGCAGGAATCGGATTGTCATCGCTGCGAGAACGGGCGGTGGCTCTTGGCGGCCGGATGAGCGCCGGCCCTACTGAGGGTGGCGGCGAGGTCCGAGTAACGCTCCCGCTGGTGGGCCCATGATCAGGGTCCTGGTGGCAGATGATCATTCGATGGTGCGGGAAGGGCTCCGTGCACTGCTTTCTTCGATGGAGGGCTACGAGCTCGTAGGCGTCGCGAGTACTGGAGCTGATGCCCTTCGCGAGGCTGTACTTCTCAAGCCTGACCTGCTCGTGCTCGACATCGGATTTCCTGATCTCAATGGCATCGAGGTCGTGCGTAGGCTTGCAAAGGCGGCACCTTCGGTCAAGATCTTGATGCTCACCATGTACGACGACGACGAATCGATCTTGGGTGCCGTACGCGCCGGGGCTCTAGGTTATGTGCAGAAGGGCGCCGATGCTGACGACTTGCTGCGGGCGATCAGCGCTGTGGCGGCCGGCGAGGCGATCTTCGGACCCGGCCTGGCTCGACGCGCGCTGGACGCACTGAGCACGCCGCAGGAGCCCAGCTTTGCCGAGCTGACGCCTCGCGAACACGAAGTGCTCGAACTAGTCGCATCCGGGCTGTCCAATCGAGCGATCGCAGCCAAGCTCGGGTTGTCGACCAATACGATCAGCAACCACATCTCGAGCATCTTTGGCAAGCTCCAGGTAGGAAGCCGAGCGGAGGCGATAGTACGGGCGCGGTCAGCCGGACTCGGGAGTTGAAGTCAACCGTCGGGCGATCACGGCGTTTCGGTGTCCGGCGGCGCGTGGCGTTCCAGGAAGGTGAACACGTCGGTGTCGTCGACACCGGGAAACGTGCCCGGCGGGAGAGCAGCCAACAGGTGGGAATGTGCCCGGGCGCTGGGCCACGCCTGCTTGGACCAGCGAGCGGCAAGCGCTGCGGGCGGGCGCCGGCAGCAATCCGGGTCGGGACACAGCGACTTCGCCCGTGCCGTTGTCTCCCGGCCACGGAACCATTTCACGTGCGCGTACGGCACGCCAAGGCTGACCGAGAACACGCCGTCGTTCGTCGCTTCCGCTTGAGCCGTGCACCAATAAGTGCCGCGCGGCGTGTCCGTGTATTGCGAGTACGCGCCTGACCGGTCGGGCACCTCGAAAACCGCGTAGGCGGTCCACTTGCGGCAGACCGGCTGGCCCTCGATCGCACCCAGGACATCGGTGGGAAAGCTGACGCCGTCGTTCTCGTACGCCTTGTAAATCACGCCATTCTCGTGAACCCGCATGAAATGCACAGGCAATCCCAGGTGGTGCGTCGCCAGGTTGGTGAACCGGTGTGCCGCCGTCTGATGAGAGACCGCGAACGCGTCGCGCAGGTCCTCGATCGCAAGCTGTCGTTCTTTCTTGGCTGTCTGCAAAAGATCAACAGCCGCCTGCTCCGGGACGCGAAGTGCCGCGGCGAAGTAGTTGACTTCGACGCGTTGCCGGAGAAAGTCGGGATAGTCCTTGGGTTCGGTATGGCCAAGAACGACGTGGCCGAGCATTTGCAGGACATGGAGCCGTACGTCATGGCCTCCTGGAGCTTGTACCTGAGGCAGATAGATCCGCCTGTTACGCAAGTCGGCAATCGAACGCGTGGACAACGGCAGGTCAGGCACATAGTGCAGCTCAAAACCGAGGTGTTCGGCCATCTGGACCATGACGCGCTGCGAGAGCGGGCCGCCATGGTGATCGACGACCTTGAGAACCTCCTGGGCGGTCGCTTCGATCTCGGGGAAATAGTTGCCTCGTTCGCGCATCTGTGCACGAAGTTCCGCATTGGCACGGCGCGCTTCTTCTGGCGTTGCCGCATGCTCGCTCGCCCGGCGCACGAGCTCCTCGTACAAGCCGACGAGTGCCTCGAGGGCTTCGATGGGAAGACGGCGACCTGCATGAACATGGGGCAAACCCAGTGATTGATACAGCGATCCTTGCTGTGCGCGTTCGAGAGTGATCTCCAGCGCAGCGCGTCGGCTCGGCGGCTCGGCGGCGAGCAGGTCCGAGAGCGGAACGCCGAGCGTCGTCGCAAGTGCCCGCAGCAGGGACAGCTTGGGTTCGCGTCGGCCGTTTTCGATGAGCGACAGATGACTCGGAGCACGGCCTACGGCGGCACCCATCTCATCGAGTGTCAGCCCCTTCGCTTGGCGGTAATGCCGCAATCGGCGGCCGAGTGCCAGAAAATCCATGGCAGCTGGTGCGACGACCTCGAGATCCGTCATGCCTTCACCATAGCGAAAGAATCGCTGATCTTTCGGGCACAGGTGCATTGAAGACGGCACGTAGTTGCGGCAATGGTTATTCATAGGGCCCGACCGATCACCGGTAGGACGTAAGCAGCACTCCTAGGAGAAGGGCTATGACCGAGACGCAGACTCATCCTGGCACTCATACGGCGTTGCCGACCGCAGAGGAAATCGCCCTTGACTGGGCGACGTCGCCGCGCTGGCACGGCATAGCGCGTACCTATTCCGCGGAGGACGTAGTCCGCCTACGCGGCACCGTCCACGAGGAGCACACCCTGGCCCGCCGCGGCGCCGAGCGGCTGTGGCATCTGCTCCAGACCGAGGACTACGTCGCGGCACTCGGAGCCCTCACCGGCAACCAGGCGGTACAGATGATCAAGGCCGGGCTGCAAGCCATCTATCTCTCAGGGTGGCAAGTGGCGGCCGATGCCAACCTCGCCGGCCACACCTATCCCGACCAGAGCCTCTACCCGGCCAATTCGGTTCCGGCGGTGGTGCGGCGGATCAACAATGCGCTGCTGCGCGCCGACGAGATCGCGTGGTCGGAGGGAGATAACGGGCGGGACTGGCTGGTGCCCATCGTTGCTGACGCAGAGGCTGGGTTCGGCGGCCCGCTCAACGCCTTCGAACTCATGAAGGGCATGATCGCCGCGGGCGCGGCAGGCGTGCATTGGGAAGACCAGCTCGCTTCTGAGAAGAAGTGCGGACACCTCGGTGGCAAAGTTCTCATTCCCACCGGACAACACATTCGTACGCTCAATGCCGCCCGGCTGGCGGCAGACATCAGTGGCGTCCCGAGCATCATCATTGCTCGCACTGATGCACTCGCTGCCAACCTGCTGACCAGCGACGTCGATGAGCGAGACGCGCCCTTCTGCACCGGTGAACGCACCGCGGAAGGTTTCTTCCGGGTTCGCGGCGGAATCGATGCGGTGATCTCCCGCGGTCTGGCGTACGCTCCCTACGCCGATCTGATCTGGGTGGAAACCGGCACGCCGGACCTCGACTTCGCGCGCGATTACGCCGAAGCTCTGCATCGAGAATTCCCCGACAAGCTCCTCGCGTACAACTGCTCGCCATCGTTCAACTGGAAAGCAGCACTTGACGACTCTGCTATCGCGAAGTTCCAACGCGAATTAGCCGATATGGGTTACGCGTTCCAGTTCATTACGCTAGCGGGCTTTCACGCACTCAACTTGTCGATGTTCGATCTTGCCTATGGCTATGCACGTGATGGGATGACCGCGTACGTCGACTTGCAGCAGGCCGAGTTTGCAGCCGCTGACCGCGGCTACACCGCCGTCAAACATCAGCGGGAAGTGGGTACGGGCTACTTTGACCTCGTGAGCTCGGCGCTCAAACCGAACAGCGACACCCTTGCTCTCGTCGGCTCGACCGAGGCCGAACAATTCCACTAAGGCAGCGGAATCGACTGGAACCCACGACGGCATTAGTGATCTCTTTGCGCATTGTCGCGCCCACCATTTGGCGTCGCACCGTCCAGCGTCGGCGGCCCAGCTTTTTGCCTCAGGCAAATCTGCAGCGGCATCTCGTTAGACTGCCGACATGGCAGATGATGAGCTGATTAGCGAACTTCAGAATCTCCGGACGGCTGGTGGACTTAGTTTGGCGAAACTTGAAGCCAGTCCAACGCTTCTGAAGGCTCTCGGGGCGCAGTCGGCAGAGGAGGGCAAAGATCGGCTCGGAGAGCTGCTGGACAAGCTCAGCGACGACGACAAGAGAGTTTTGTCTAATGCGTTCAACCTGAGTCAAGAGGGTTCGGACACACAATTCCAACGCCGAGCCGGCTACGCCGCCGAATTCGATACCGTCGATTCGGCCGTCGAAGGCTGGGAAGATGTTGCGATACGCAATCTGGCTTCCCTTATGGCACAAGGTTCAGGCTCAAACGGCTAACTCGGTCCGAAACTTGAGGGGCAGCTCTATGTGCCGGACGTGGATAACTGTCTTGCGAATTCTCGTGATTTCAGGCTAGTTCTCCCAGATAACAGTTGCCGACTTCCGCGGCGTGTCGGTTTGCGCTGGATTGCCGCCGTCTAGTTAAAGTGGCGCGCTCGCGCTCAAGTTTTCCGGGAGCGGCTCGCGCAATCCTGACGCTCGCAGCTCTGCGGAACTCCCCCTTCCCCTAGCGAGGAGAGCCATGAGAAGTCGTCTGCGTGCGCTGTGCGGTGTCGTCGCCGGTGGACTTGCTTTGGTATTCGCAGCCCATATCGCGTACGCCGATTCCATGGAGGAGCTCATCGTTGCTCACCGCGGCGCGAGGACCTCGAGATTAGGTGAAGGCACGCTGCCCGCTTATCAGTACGCAGTGAAAAACCGCGCAGACATCCTGGATGGGGACATTCGCTGGACCAAGGATGGACCCGACTCTGACAGCGTCGGGACAATGGTGCTCTTGCACGACGCCACCCTCAATCGGACGACGAACTGCGCGGGCAACGTCTCGTCGTGGCTGTGGTCCGCAATCCGCGACAGATGTCGCACCGATGTCGGTGGCCAGAAGCTGCTGCGCTTGGTCGACCTGCTCAGCTACGGCAACTCAGTCGGAAAGTCGTTCGCCCTGGAGATCAAGGTTTCTCGGATCACCGACGCCCAGGCAAAGCAGTTGTGGGATGCGATCAAGAACTCCAGGGTCCAGCTGCAGGCAACCGCCAGCCGGCTTGATGCGCTGAACAAGATCAAGAAGCTTGATGTCGCTGATCGCAAGCACTCGATCAGCTACGCACTGGACACCTCAGGGATTGGGGGTTGGCCGTCGGTGTCGACGATCAAGAAGGTCGGCACGGCTGTTAGCGCCAAGCTCACAATCCCAGCCGATGTTGCGCGCAGCTACCGCCAGGCCAACATCAAGGTGTATCTGTTTACGGGCCGGAACACCTCCGACGATGCGAAGATGATCGCCTTGCACCCGTACGCAGTGGTGGTCGACAACGTGGGCCAGTTCCAGAGTTGGCGCGACGCCGCGATTGGATCGGCGTAGCGGATCTCGCGCCGATGGTGCTACCTAGTCCGCTGATACGCCAGCAATGCCTGAAATCCACCTACGAGGTCAGTCGCCCGGCGCAGACCAAGCTCGCGGAGTGTGGCCGCGGCAAGACTGGAGCTGTAGCCCTGGTTGCAGACGAGGATGTAGCGAATGTCGGTATCAGCTGCGACGGGCAAGTGATCAGGCGAGGTCGGGTCGAGTCGCCACTCAAGAACATTACGGTCGATGATGATCGCGCCCGGCAGCTCGCCATCTCGCTGCCGCTGCTCCAATGGGCGGATGTCGATCATGACTGCGCCGGCCGCTACTTCGTCGGCAAGGTCGGTTGGTTCGACTCTCTCCAGGCCGGCTCGGGCTCGCGCGAGGAGCCGGTCAATGGCCGACTGATGGTCCATTGCATGCCTCCTCGGGTCAGTCTAGGAATGATCAATTAGCCATCCGCAGCGACCCCGATCAACTACCCGACGGCGAGGACCGACTCCGGAACGCTGTCCACGTGAAGGGCTGGATCACGCCGGTCGGCGTTGTGTGCAGCTCGCGGCCGTCGTCGACCGGTTCCCAACTATCGCCGATAGCGGCCGCAAGTTCCGCCGCGCTGTAGCGGGCAACCGGAAGTCCCGAGCACTGCCGCGGGCCGTCGGAGGCGAAGGTACCAAAGATCGAGATCGTCCTGCCGGGAACCGTCGCACTCTCGAGCGCTTTCAGATAAGCGTCGCGATCTTGGTCGGTGATCATGAAATGGAAGAGCGCTCGGTCATGCCACACCAGGTAGCGCCGCGGTGGTCGCCACGTACGTACGTCCCCTACCAACCACTGCACACCTTCGGCAGCATCACCAAGCCGCTGCTGGGCGGTACGCATACCGATGAGAGAGACGTCGAGCACCGTGAGATCTGAGTGTCCGCGCGCGAGCAAGGCAGCCGTAAGCGGTGAACTACCCCCGCCGACGTCGATCACACTGTCAGATGGACCGATCCCAACGCGATCAAGCATCTGCAAGGACCAGACAGCGTGGGGCTGAAACCAGCTACGAGTCGCATCACCGTGCCCGTAAACATGATCCCAATGCTCTGCGGATCCAGTTGTGGTCTCCATTGGCCCATCATGCTCGGGCAAGCTGGTCGAGCAGATCAGCGAGCTCGCCTGGCCGAGCGAGGAACGGCGAGTGGGCACCCGGAATCTCGATGGGGTCTATACCAAGGCGTGGCCTGGTGACCGCTCGGCTGAACTCGATGCTGACGGCCGCGTCAAAACCGCCAGCGGGTCGCACCGCCTGGCGCAACTGTGGCCAGCGCGGTGGCCGTTCGGACATCGATGCGATAGACAGACCAGGGTGGTGGTCCAGCCGATGGAGCGCTGAAATCCGCCGTGAGGGCTTGGCCGCTGTCGTCAACCCGGGCAGGCCATCCGTCAGCCGCCCAGCGGGCCGCCATGGCTGCCACGATCTGCGGATCGGAGATCTTGCTCGCAGTGCCTTCGACAACGAGATCGAAGTCATGGGTTGCGACGCTCAGCACGCAGCGAGGGTCTCGAGCGAGGTTCTTGCCCTTGCGCGTACCCTCGCCGGTCTCGAACCAGAACGAGCCGTCAGCCCACAAGGCGCCAATTCCAGTGACGTGTGGGCTGCCGTCCGCATTGATCGTGGTCAACCAGCAGGTGTGGCGGTTCGGACCGCCCGTGTCCGGCACCTGGGTGATGCCTTTGTCCAGCCCAGCTTCGATCTGAGACCAGTCGAGCAATGGCAAGTCGTAAAGATCAGCAAGGTTTGTTGCGTCCATACCGAATTAGACCGCAGCAAAGCCAAAGACTCACCGGTGTGCACCGTCCTGAGATGGAACTCTGAGGCTCCGCGCAGCTATTTCAGAGTCGGCCGGTACCCGGGGTGACGCCAGTCAAGCGAGAGCGCTGAAATCGATTGGTCGCACAATCGATATCGCCACGAAAGCAATATCGCCACGAAGGGCTGTCGCGGAAAGGTTGTCCAGATGACCGAGAGTAAACGCTGGAGTCGGGTCGAGTTAGCTAGCTGGCCCACGCCGCTGGAGCCGGCGCCGCGACTTGCGGTCGCAGTGGGTCTCGGCGAGGACGACTTGTGGATCAAGCGCGATGACCTGACCGGACTCGGCGGGGGTGGCAACAAGGTACGCAAGCTGGAGTGGCTGGCTGGTACGGCGTTGGCCCAAGGCGCGACGACACTGGTGACGAGCGGAGCGCCGCAGAGCAACCACGCACGGCTCACCGCAGCGGTTGGCGCAAGGCTCGGCTTGAAGGTCGTCCTGGTTCTGGCCGGAGAGCCGTCGGCATCGGAGTCAGGCAACCTCGCTCTCGACGGCATTCTCGGAGCAAGCGTGGTCCACGTCGGCGATCTGACCCGCGGGCAGATCGATGAAGCAGTTGAAGACATCGCCGATAGCGTGCGCCGTTCCGGATCGTTTCCCGTAGTGATTCCGTTTGGCGGGTCAAGTGTCCTCGGCGCGCAGGGGTACGTCGACGCAGGTCGGGAGCTGTTGGAGCAGGCGCCGGATCTCGACACAGTCGTCGTGGCCGTCGGATCGGGTGGAACCATGAGTGGCCTGGTTCATGTACTAGGTGCTGATCGCGTACTCGGAGTTGATTGCGGCGCAGTCTCCGACCCAGTTGCAACCGTGACAGAACTCGTCAAGCGGATTGTCGGCACATGGCGCTGTCCCGAAGCTGCGGCTACGCCTCGACCAAGTGGGCAACGGCTACTCAGAGCTCTCGGCAGAGGTCCAAGATGCCATTGTCATCGCCGCGCGAACCGAGGGCATAGTCCTGGATCCCTTCTACACAGGGCGCGCTCTTGCCGGTCTGGTAGCAGCGGTACGCGACAACGACATCAGGCCCGGCCGTCGTACCGTGCTACTCCACACAGGCGGAATGCCTGGTCTCTTCGGACATCGGCAAGCCATGATCTGGGCTCACAAGCAACTGGTGGAGCGACGTTGGTCTGGAACCTAGATCGTGCTCGAGCAAAGCTCGCTGGGCGGCAACGTCTATGCCGAAATGACGGGTCCGACCTTCACGCCAAATGGGTCGTTGCTTTTCGCAAACGTCCAGGAGCCGGGTCACACATTCGTGATTCGGGGTCCGTGGGAAAGGTACCTAGGCTGAAGTATTCGGGTTTGCGGACTGCGGGCTAAGTCCCTTCGCCTTGAGCCAATCAAGGACGGCGTCGGCCACCTGCCTCCAGCCGCTGTCGATGGTTATGGAGTGGCCACGGCCCTCGAACTGCTTGAGTTCTGTGACCGCAGTCGAGTCCCGATACTGTTTCAACGTGGATCGAGTGACCACGTCAGGAACGGTGTGATCTTCGAGACCGGAGATCAACAGCAGCGGCCCCCTGTCCTTGTTGGCGGTGTTGACCTTGGCCTGAGAATGCATGACGAAATTGGCCGAGGCTGCCTGGAACAAAGGCCTGGCGGGCGATGGGATGGCCCACTTCTCGTATAGCGCTTCGGACTCCTCCTCGCTCAAGGCATTGCCGAATCCATACCGAAACTGCCCGTCCGTCAAGGAAACGGCCTTGTGTAGGTTCGTCGGGTTGCCCAGCGCGGGAAATCCGGAACGCAACTGAGCTAGCGGTAGCGGAAGGACGCCTTTGATCTGCGCAGGATCGATGGCGACCGCTGCAGTTCCGATGTCTTGGCCGAGCAGCTTTTCAGCGATGAGGCCGCCGAAAGAGTGACCGATGATCACCGGCTGCTCGCCGAGTCCATCGATGATGTCGGCGTAATGGCCTGTTACGTCGTTGATCCCGATATTGGCTACGTTCTCTGGATGCTCGCGGGCTTCGGCCACCGTGTCTGGCTCTCCCGGCCAGCCTGGAGCGATGGGTGCGTATCCGGCCTCCCGGAACAGCTCGATCCACGGGTTCCAGCTGGTCGCGTGCAGCCAGAGACCGTGGATGAAGACGACAGGGGTTGGGCTCATCGTATTGCCTTCCTAGGTCGTGGTTTGGGAGTGCGCGTAACGGAATCGTGCGCACTGCTAGCCACGACCCTTGGCACAGTGCCAGATTAGGTTGGGGCCACATTAGATTCGTGCTGGCTGGCCGCTGAAGGAGGGTGCCGATGGGCATTATCAGCAGAGGGTTTCTTGGACGACGGCGTGACAGTAAGCGACAGCTGCCGCCGGGCCAGTACCTCACCAACGATTTCCCGGTCCTATCGGCAGGACCAACACCCCGCATATCTCTGGACGCCTGGGAATTCACTGTCACGACTGAGCTGGGCGACAGCCATCGTTGGAGCTGGACACAGTTCATGGCACTGCCTGCCGAGTCGATCACAGTAGACATCCACTGCGTGACACGTTGGTCCAAGCTGGATACCAACTGGCGCGGTGTCTCCATCGACACGCTGCTGGCGGATGTCGAGACGGAGGCCGACTTCGCAATGATCCACAGTTACGGCGGGTACAGCACCAACCTGCCGCTGGAGGATCTGCTCGACGGTCACGCCTGGGTGGCCTATCAGTACGACGAATCCGAACTTGCTCCCGAGCACGGGGGACCTGCGCGAATGCTGGTCCCGCATCTGTACTTCTGGAAGTCAGCCAAGTGGGTACGCGGCATCGAGCTGATGTTGCAAGACTCGCCCGGCTTCTGGGAGCAACTCGGCTACCACGACTATGGCGACCCATGGCGCGAGCAGCGGTATCAGGGAGATTGAAGCTGCGCCGCGCCTGGCGGCCCGCGGTTGTCGCGGAACGCCGCCCGGAGACGCTCAGTGCTTCCACGCTGGCTCTCGAGGTGCCGGGTTGGTCTGGACATCTGGCCGGGCAGCACGTCGACGTACGCCTGACCGCGCCCGACGGCTACCAGGCCGCGCGCAGCTACTCACTCGCCGCACCTGCTGACGGCGACCGCGTCGAGATCACGGTACAAGCCGTCCCCGATGGCGAGGTATCCAGCTATCTCGTCGGCGATGCCCAGCCTGGTGACTCCGTCGAACTGCGCGGACCGGTAGGCGGTTGGTTCGTGTGGAAGCCCGACGACAGCGGCGCCGTGCTGCTCGTGGCGGGCGGGTCGGGCGTGGTACCCCTGATGGCGATGATTCGCACTCGGGACGGCATCAGCCAGGCCCCATTCCGGCTGATCTACTCCGTACGTGCACCGGACGACCGGATCTATGATCATGAGCTGCAGCGTCGCGCCGCCGAGGATGACCAGCTCGACATCAGCTTCATCTACACTCGGGCTGCTCCGGATTCAGATCCACGGCCGGCTGGGCGGATCAAGATCGATGACCTGGTCTCACCCGGCTGGGCCGCGGAGCTGGAGCCGACCTGCTACGTCTGCGGGCCGACTGGTTTCGTCGAGACGGTGTCGAATCTCTTGATCTTCTTGGGACACGACCCGACCATGATCAGGACAGAGCGGTTCGGGCCAAGCGGTCCCTGATGGAGGTGTCTTGCAGATGGATGTGCAAACAGAAGCCATGTACGACGGGAATGCAATGGCGGGCCCATTGTCGGAGGTGTTCGCCGTCGAAGTGACGACGGCAGTCGGTCGGTGCCGCAGCTGCGGGACGTCGTCACGGGTGGCCACCCTTCGGGTGTATGGCCCCGACCCGGGGTTTGTGGGTCGCTGCCCGGGTTGTGAGGACGTGCTGGTGCGAATTGTGCGTACGCCGGAGGCGCTGTGGCTCGACCTCAGCGGGATGTCCGCCTGCAGATATCGATGCCAACGAACTCCGCCGCGCCCACCTGACTTTGACCACAGCACGATGAGGTCAGCCGCGGTTCGAATCGGCCCCACCAAGAATTCATTGACGGTTAGACGAAAGTCAACCCGGACGAACCACAGACCGACACGATGGGTCTGCGAGGCCCACCAGTCCTGCACTGCTCGGTCCAGTCGCCTGGGTGATCACGCGATCCCTATGAACCGGGTCGGATTGTGCCATTCTCTCGGCGTAGCGCAACACTGTGTCCCGCACGTCATCTGATGAGGAGTAGCCACGATGATCATCGAGAACTTTCGCGAATACCTCGAGGAAATCCTGCGCGACGGCTACACCGTCCGCCATGATGAACACGGCTCGGACCCTGATCTGATCGATCCGGGCGGCAACCCGGTCGAAACGTGGCGTGCCGACTATCCATATGAGGAACGGATGGATCGCGAGGATTATGAACAGGAAAAGTACGCCCTCCAAATCGAGCTGCTGAAGTTCCAAGATTGGTCACAGGAGACCGGCACCAAACATGTGATCTTGTTCGAGGGTCGCGATGCAGCAGGCAAGGGCGGCACGATCAAGCGGTTCATGGAACACCTCAATCCGCGCGCCGCGCGAGTGGTTGCGCTGACCAAGCCGACCGAGACCGAACGGGGCCAGTGGTACTTCCACCGCTACGTCGCACACCTGCCGACAGCCGGAGAGATCGTGCTCTTCGACCGCTCCTGGTACAACCGGGCCGGGGTCGAGAAAGTCATGGACTTCTGCAGTCCAGGAGGAGTACAGCCAGTTCCTACGCCATGCACCGTCTGTTTGAAGAAATGCTGGTCGAGAGCGGCTTCTCGCTGACAAAGCTCTGGTTTTCGGTCACGCAGCAGGAACAGCGAACCCGGTTCGCAATCCGGCAAATCGACCCCGTACGACGCTGGAAGCTCTCGCCGATGGACATCGAGTCCCTGGACCGATGGGACGACTACACCGAAGCCAAAGAAGCCATGCTGCTGACCACCGACACCGACTACGCGCGCTGGACCTCAATCAAGAGCAACGACAAGAAGCGTGCCCGGATCAACGCGATGCGCTTCTTCCTGAACCAGTTCGACTATGAGGACAGGAATCCGGAGGTCGTTTACCCTGCTGACCCCTTGCTGGTCCAGCGTGGACGCGACGCTGTCGACTAGCCAAGCTCGGCCCGTCAGGTAGAGAGTGCGCTCGGGAATCGCGTCTCGAAATCGATCACATTGGCCCACTGAGGCGCCACCCGGATCCGCGCGATTGGCTGGCCTCGCAACTGGTGGAACCAGATGGGGATGGTCCGCGGCGTGCCGTCCAGCCAGCTATAGGCAAGCTGGGCTGGCTCCGTTGAACTGAGCAGGCGTTGCGCAACAGGATGATCAAGTAATTCAAGATCACCAGCACCAGCGGACATGCTGCCTCCTTGTGACGATGGATCGGACGCTACTCGGGTTCCGCGCGGTACGCATCCCTTCCAGCTGCCTCCACTGCGAACCTCTCGACGAGCAAGACCCCACGGTGATCAACAGCCGAGTAACGCGATCCCATTTCCTCGTCAGCCACTCATGGCTTACTCCCACGGTGGAACTCAGCGACCACCTTCTCCATCAGCGCATCAAGATCAGCATCAGCCGTCGAAGGTCTTCGAGCTGGCAGGAACGGCATCACCCGCGTGGGCCAACGAACGCCCGGAGCGGATTCGCCGCGTGACCTATCCAGGGCTGCGCCAGGATCCGGCATTGGCAACCCTGGAAAGGTGATCTATGGCAGCGACCTCGTCGGCGGTCAGCCGGATTCGTGCACCGGCGGCATTGGCGACAATGCGTTCGGGGTGTACCGACTTCGGGATGACGACGAAACCGTGGGCTACGTGCCACGCGACAATCACCTGGGTAGTCGTCGCGCCGTGTCGCTTGGCGACCGAGACCAGCGTCGGGTCGTGCAGGTTGCTCACCTTGAACGGGCTGTACCCCTCCAACACGACGGCGCGTTCGTCCAGTCCGGAGACCACAGCCGGGTCGTACAGCGGCGGACCCCACCTGATCTGATTGACCTGCGGTGACACTCCGGTCGCACGCTTCAACTCGTCGATCTGGCCAATCGAGTAATTGCTCACACCAATGGCCCTTGCCAAGCCCTCTTGTTGTGCGTTGACGAGCTGTTCCCAGACGCGTGGCGCTGCCTCGCCATGGGGCGGCCAGTGAATCAGCCAGAGATCGACATAGTCCAGCCGTAGCTTTGTCAGGCTCTCACCGAGGGTCCTGCGCTCCCGGCCGGCGTGGTGAGGTGGCAGCTTGGTCGTCACGAACACCGATTCCCGAGCGACGGCAGTCGAAGCCAACGCTTTTCCGATGCCAGCCTCGTTGCGGTACACCGTCGCCGTATCGATGTGCCGGTATCCCGCCTCCAGAGCAGTGGCGGCCGCCTTTGTCGCAGCAGAGTTGCTGATCTGCCAAGTGCCAAAACCGAGCAGCGGCATACGGCTGGTCGGCAACGCAGCGGCGGGCTCTGCGTAGTCGTTTGTCGTCATGGTCGGCACGTTAGCCATGGCAGCGGAGCCCAAAAACGCCGGGGTGCCCGGTAAGTGTTTGGCACCTGCCACTGCACCGAAATCGGCTTGAGCTGCGGCGGGAAAAGTACGCGGCCTATCTGATTCGTATTCCAAGCCGTTTCGGATTGGTCGGCTCTTCAGCGAGGCCCACATTTGTGCCCGTTAGAAATGGTTGGAGAAATTACCCATCCACGTATTCCGCCATGCCGAATAGCTGGCGTGGATATTGCAAAGAATCAACCCACACGCCGCAGACTCATCCTTGGCGCCGCTGCGCTGCTCATCGCCGCGGGCAGCTTAGCCGGCTGTAGCGCCAGCACCGAGTCGGCGCCGGTGGCGCCCGCAATCGCGACATCCGCACCCACAGGCCCAGTGATCAACCTGAGTTCGCTGACGTTCAACCCCTCCACGACCACCGTAAAGGTAGGCGAATCGGTCACCTGGCGCAACGACGAACCCATCACGCACACGGTGACCTCCGGCCGCTTCATGGGCATCGACAAGACCACCGGGCTGCGCTCTTCGCAGCAACCGGATGGCATGTTCAACGCCAAGCTGGATGGAAAAGGCAAAACCTTCAGCTTTACGTTCACCAAGGCCGGCACTTACACCTATTACTGCGACATTCACCAGGGCATGAACGCCACGATCACAGTCGTCGCAGATTCCGCATCCACCGAGGGCAACCAGAAATAGCAGAACTATTCCGTCGCCTTCACAAGCTCAGCGCAATTCGCGCCTCACGAAAGGTTCATCATGAACAAGCGTTTGATTCGCTTTTCGATTTCCACCGCCGCGGTACTCGTCCTCGCTGCCGGATGCAGCAGCTCAGGCTCCCCAGCGGACGTGCCAGGCCCAGAGATGTCGCCGTCCTCCGTGCCATCGGTCTCGATGACTCACTCACCTGATCACTCCCCGACGACGACCGCAGTGGCGCCTGACACGACAGAGGCAGCCGCCTTGCGTGCGACCCTGACGAGCTTGTTGTCCGATCACGTGTGGCTGGCCGGGAATGCGTTGGATACCGCGGTGCAGCACAAGGGCGATCTGAAGGATCCGCAGGTTGTTGGTGCGGTCAAGGCACTCGACGCCAACTCCGTGGCACTGTCCGAGGCCATCGGATCGGTCTACCCCGACGCCGAAAAGCCGTTCCTGGCCTCCTGGCGACAGCACATCGGATTCTTCGTCAACTACACCTTGGGCAAGGCCACCAAGGACGACAAGCAGGTGGCCAAGGCCACGGCTGATCTTGATGCCTACCGCACCTCGTTCGGTCAATTGATCAACTCTGTGGTCCCCGAACTGCCCGCCGACGCCGTTGCGGACGAGCTCAAGCCGCACGTCCAGTCCCTGTACGCCGCGATCGACGCCAGTGTCGCCGGCAAGCCCGACTACCAGACCAAACTCTCCATGGCGGCCGACCACATGGTGATGACCGCTGAGATCCTCGCTGGTGGCATTGCGAAGGACAAAGGGCTGGAAGGCGATGTCGACGGCATGGCTTCAACCGTCCGGGCAACTCTCACCAGCCAACTCTCAGCACACGTCTGGCTGGCCGGCAACGCGATCGACACCGCCGTCCGGCACAAGGGCGATCTGAAGGACCCGCAGGTCGTCGGTGCAGTCAAGGCCCTCGACGCCAACTCCGTGGCACTTGCCAAGACCGTCGGATCGGTCTACCCCGAGGCCGAGAAGCCGTTCCTGGCCTCCTGGCGGCAACACATCGGATTCTTTGTGAATTACACCTTGGGCAAGGCGACCATGAACGAGAAGCAGGCTGCCCAGGCCAAGGCTGATCTGAACAACTACCGCGAGTCCTTCGGCCAGCTGATCAATTCCGTGATTCCCGAGCTCCCCGCCGATGCGGTTGCCAAGGAGCTGGTGCCACACGTCAACACCCTGATCGCCGCAATCGACGCCGGCATCGCTGGCAAGGCCGACTACCAGACCAAGCTCACCGTCGCTGCCGATCACATGCCGATGACCGCGGCAATACTGACCAGCGGCATCGTCGCCAACAAGAAGATCGAGTCGTAGTACTTCGCATTCCACATTCCGCCGGCCGGGCCATCCACCCGGCCGGCGCTTAGCCTGCGCCGATCGGCCCTGAACTGAGCGATCCTCCGAACGAGGCGGACTCGATGAAGCCCGATGCCCCTTCAGCGACAGCGACGATCTCGCAGGGCTCGATCAACACGGGGGCCGAGCCGATAATCTGGGAGCTCGGTGACCCGGCGGCGGCTGCTCTGAATTCCCGCTCGAACGTTTCTCGGGCACCGGGGGTCTCGAAAACGTAGCAGCCTTCGAACCACTCGCCCTCCCTCATGCGCCAGGTCTTGAACCGCAGGTCCTTCCTGCCGGAATAGCGGCCGTGCGAGGTGGCCTCGACGTACGCGCGGAGGGCATCTTCGACGCCTTCGGGTGCGCCGGTGAGCGACCAGCGGATGGTGAGGCCATGCATGCTTGTCAGCCTACGCGCGAGCGGCTCGCGGATCCTGATTTGGATCTGAGGCCTCTGATCAACAGGTTTCGTGCGAAGAGAGAGTTCGTAGGCACGCGGTCCCTGACCGGATGAAGCGGGTCGGCCCGATCGCGGCCGGGTGGCTCCGTGAGCACCTGACCTAGCTCGCGCCCCTCACCGCTCCGGCGTCTTGTCCACGTCGTAGGCCTCGCGCGTCTCGTCGACATAGCTGTCAGCGAGCTCCTTGGAATAGTTGTCAGCGAGCTCCTTGGAGAGGCGTTTGGTCCGCTCCTTCACCGCGTCGACGTCCTCCGGCGATGCGGCGGCCCACTCGGCGTTCACGCGATCGGTGAAGTCCTGGACCTCGACGCGGAAATCATCCCGCATCCTCGCGCGAGCCTCTTCGGCAGCGTTCCGGAACTTCCTCACCGCGTTGTCGACGATCCGCCGCTCGAGCAGCACGACGATGCCGACGAGCAGCAGGGTCGTCCCGACGTTGGCGAGCACCCCGGGCAGGTAGTTCGTGCGACCGGCCGGCGCGGCGAGGAACCACCCGACGACGATGGCCACGAGGCCCGATGCGATGCATCCGAGGAACCAGCCCCAGCGGATGCGGAAGCCAGGTGGTCGTGTTTCGGAGGCGGTCACTTCGGCCGGTTCGGTAGTCACCATTCCAGGTTCGGCGCGGGATTCCCGCGCGTCAAACGCTGCCATCCACTTGTACGTAGTTAGGTTGGCGGGACCTCGGAACCGGTCGGTCACCGGTTCGGAATAGACCGCCGCACTATCCCCTGACTGGAGTCAAGATCATCTCTTGATCCAGCCAGCTCGCCGGACTGCCCGGCCGTTAGAGGGGCGCGGGTGACTGGTGAAGTCGATCGGGTTGTGGTTCCCTCTGGCACCTGCAGGCCGATGCAGTCGAGCGCCACCTGTCGCCGGCGGATTTACACAGCCCGATGGTCGTGATCGCTGGTGGGGATTGGGTTTCCTTGGTTCCTCGTCTGTGGTGTCGCGCTCAGGCGAACATCTCGCCGAGCAATGTGGGGTCGATGGTGATGGGGGCGGGGCGGTAGGCGGCTGGCTGCGTGCCCATCAGCTCGCGCACCAGGAAGTCCCAGGCACGCTTGCGGACGTAGGCCAGGCAGTCGATATAGGTGTGCTCGGCCCCGGGCATGATGAGCAGCTCGAAGTCCTTGTCGGCGGCGATGAGCCGGTCGGCCAGCCGCAGCGTGTGGTCGGGGTGGACTTGGTCGTCCATACCGCCGTGGATGAGCAGCAGCTTGCCCGTCAACCGGTCTGCGATGTCCACGTTTGAGGCGCGGGATCATCACCCCCGGCCGCCGCCTGGGCCACCCACACCCGGTCGGCGAACCCATGCCACCTCACTTGCCGATGAGCTTGAAGGCGTGATGTGTCTTCCCGGTGCGGTGGGAATAGACGACCCATGCCAGGCTCAAGGCTTCCAACCAGCGGGCGCTTTCGATGCCACCCATGTCGATCACCGGCCAGCCGAATTCTTCGAGCAGATTTGTCACGGTCTGCTTGGCCTCATCGCTGTCTCCGGCGATGAACATGTCCGGCTCGCCGCCGGTCAAGGTTGGGTTGATCATGACATCTGCCTGGACGATGTTGAGGGCCTTGACCACGTACGCGTTGGGGATCAATCGCTGCACCCGCTCTCCCAACGAGTCGGTGGTGCCGACAAACAGTCCCGGCCGTCCCGAGGAGAAGTCGAGCGGGTCACAGGCGTCGAGCACGATCTTGCCAGCGAAGCTCTCCAAGTCGGCGAGTCGGATCACGTCCTCGGCGGCCCGGCCATTGACGGACAAGACGATCAACTCGCCGAACCGGGCTGCCTGTGCGAAGGTTCCAACTTGTGCCTCCCGGCCGGCTTCGCGCAGCCAGTCGCGCAGCTTGTCTGGAGTACGAGAGCCGATCATGACCCGGTGGGCATGATCAAGGAATCCGTTCGCAAGTGTCCGTCCAGCAGAGCCGGAGCCGAGAACGCCGATCTTCAACGGCTGGGTCATGACCTTGTGGTATCAGCTGAGGCTGCTCCGCCAATAGGGCAGGGACTCGAGTTGGACATCCAGAACGAACTCAGCCGGACCTGAGGTCACTGATCCATCGCTGCCCAGCCAGCGTCCAGGCGGCAGCACAACGCGGCGCGTCGCGGCGCCCTGTTCCAGAACGGGTGCACACAAGATCTCCTCGCCGAGGAGGAATTCATCGTGCACCGCTTCATAACCCGGAAAGTGGTAGGCCAGCGGACGCAAGATCGGCTCGCCGGTGCTGGCGGCATGATCAACTAGTGTCGACAGGTAGGGCACCAACGCCTGGCGCGTCTGCACGGCGGCCAGGACTGCTGCGAAGTGTCGTTCGTCCAGGACCCGCCACGGGGCCAGGGAAAACTGCATCATGGGAAACAGAGCAGAGCACTGCGCGAACCTGACGAAGAGCTCCTGGTCCAGCGACGACCCATCCCGGAACGAACTGAGCTCGCCACCGCCGACCATGTCCGGACAGTTGAAGGAATGCCCAATCAGGCCTTGTGCGATGGCTTCGGGGATCAGCGAGGCCAGTCCGCCATGGCCCCAGATCCGTGGCTTGTCGTGCAACCGCTGCGAGAGCGGCTGACCGCCCATCTTCCAGCAGGCACGCAGCTCGTTGAAGCTGAACTCCGTGGCCAGCCGGGCCCACGCCTCGCACTGGTCGACCGCGCCGGCGCCAGCCATCGTTACGTCATCGGGGCGATAGTGCTGAAGATCACCAGCATCGAACTTGAACCCATCCACGCCATCGCCCGCCATGAGCTTGCGCAATGCTTCGCGCAACCACCCCACGGCATCCGGATGGGTCAGGTCAAGGACAGTGCTGTAGCCGTTCCACCACTCCCGCACCACCGGCCGTCCCTCCGGGCCCCCGATCAACCAGCCCTTGCTCGCAGCCATCCGCGAGTTCTCGCTGTCTGGGCTTACGAAGGGCACCAGCCACACCATCACCGAGAAGCCGAGTTCGTGGAGCTGTTGCGTCATTTCGGCGGGACGTGGGAAACGCGTACGGTCGAAGGTCCAGTTGCCATAGTCGACCGACCAGCGGTCATCGATCATGATCAATCCCGGTGGGAAGCCCGCGTCCAGCACGCCCCGCGCGTAATCGAGCACGGCCTCCTGCGTGGGGTGATACGGCATCTCGATCCAGGTGTTGTACTGCGGTGCGGTGAACATCAGTTCGCCCGGACTGCGGTTCGACGCCGGGAAGTGCTCGGCGGCCGCCGCTCGAAACGCGGACGCCAACGAGCAGCCGGCCTCGCCCAGGACCACGTCCTGGCCGTCCAGTTCGAGTCCCCCCACACCATCGAAGGCAAATGTGAACGGCCTCTCTGACCAGACGTACCTGCCCGCGCTGGACACCAGGAACGGTGCCGACTGATTGGCGCCACCATGATCGTCATCCGCAAAGCCTGCCGACGTGGCCAAGTCGCGTCGGTGTGGAGCCCGGCCGAACGGCATCAGCTGACCGTCGGCGACGGCGCCGCCCCACCACCACTCGCCAGCCTGTACCGAAAGAGTGCGGATTGCGGATTCAGAGGGCACGTTGGACATCTTCCAGGCTGCTGACCTCGCCTGCATCATCGCGCTGACGTCACCACCACAAGAACGGCCGCGCTGATCTGAGCGCCGGTCAGGAATTCCTTTGACATTGTCCTTATCGAGGAATTGCGCCCTCTTATGGACTATCGAGTCAAAAGTCTCTTATGGCGCACGCGTACCGTATAGCTCAAGCGCACGGGAGTTGGGCGGAAGGAGCTGTCCTGATTTCGGATTATCCGCGGTGCCGCCGACACCACTCCGGATCAGCACACGATGATCAAGCGCGATGATCAAGCGCGATGGTCCCGCAATGCACCGCACTCGGAGGGAGAGGGCGTGACTCCCACCTCCGGCCAGCCCTTCGTCCGTCTGGAGTCGGTGTCGAAGTCGTACGGCAGCGGTTCCTCCAAGCTTGACGTGCTGAATGGGCTCAACCTCGACCTGCCGGAAGGTGAGACCACAAGCCTTGTCGGCCGCTCTGGAACAGGAAAGTCAACTCTGCTTTCGCTCATCGCCGGACTGATGCGTCCCGATACGGGTCGTATCTCCATTGGCGGGCAGCAAATGGATCAGCTCGATGACGATGCCCGCGCCAACCTCCGGGCTGATCGGATCGGTTTTGTGTTGCAGTCCGACAATCTGATTCCATTTTTGACCGCCGTTGAGAACGTGGAACTGGCTATTGGATTTGGCAAGGGTCGAGGCTCCACCGAACGGGCTCGAGAACTATTGTCTGACCTCGGGCTTGCACACCGCATGGATCATCTGCCGCGACAGCTCTCGGGCGGAGAATCGCAACGTGTAGCAGTGGGTGTTGCGCTCGCCAACGAACCGGACCTACTCCTCGCGGACGAGGTCGTGGGGCAACTCGACACCACGACCGCCGCGGACGTCATGGAAATGATCTTCAGGGCCTCCCGGGAGCGCAACCTCACCGTCCTCTACGTGACCCACGACGAGCAGCTCGCGCGCCAGGCTCACCACTCATTGCGCCTCGCCGATCGTCGGGTCGTTGCAGCATGAGCGTTGATGCCTCGATCACCGTCGACTCGGTGGTCGTCGAGCACCAGACCTCCACCGGTCCGGTACGCGCGCTCAATGGCGTTTCCTTCGCTGTTGACAGTGGGTCGAGCGTGGCAATCACCGGGCCCAGCGGCGGCGGCAAGTCAACACTTCTCGGGGTAATCGGAGGACTCGCCCGGCCGACCTCGGGCAGCGTGCGGATTGGGGATTCCGAGATCTCGCAGCTGTCCGAACGGGATCGCTCCGATTTCCGACGTGCTCACGTCGGGTTCGTCTACCAGGCGGACAATCTGCTTCCCTTTCTCACGCTGCTGGAAAACGTGGGACTCCAGCTCGCGCTCAATGGAATGCCTTCGGGAACCGGACGATCACTCGCGGTGCTCGCCAATCTCGGCCTGGCCGGGCTGGCCTACCGACTGCCCGACCACCTCTCGGGCGGGCAGCGACAGCGAGCTGCGGTCGCTCGGGCGATCGTGCACCAGCCCGCGATCATTCTCGCCGACGAGCCGACGGGGGCTCTCGATGCCGCCAATGCCGTCGGAGTGATCGACCTATTGCTCGGGATGCAGCGCGAGATCGGTGCGACGTTGATCATGGTGACCCACGACCGCGAAGCCGCCGGCCGGCTGGACCGACAAATCCATCTGCGAGACGGACGCGTTTCATGATCGGCCGTTACGTCTGGCGCGACCTGCGCCGCAACCCAAGACGCAGTCTCACCGCCCTGGCTGGGATGACGCTGGGCATCGGTCTGTTTTCAGCCGTCTTGTTCTTCATCGACGGTTCTTCGGCGACCATGACCGCGCGTGCGATCGCTCCTATCCCGATCGACATGCAGCGTGTCCTGGGCGATCCCCTCGGCAACAAGGTGCGGCTGACCGAACAAATCACTCCGTCGCGACTCGAGCCTGGCCAACGCGGGCACGTCACGCTGATATTGGCGAACAAGAGTTCCCATCCCGCCAATGAGGTCGTCATTCGGGACGAACCGACGCCTCCCCTTACCTACGTGCCCAACTCGTTGACCATCGCCGGCTCGCGGATGCCCGATCCGGGCGGTGAGTTCCCGCTCGCCCAAGGGGAGGCCAAGCTAGGCCTCAATCTGGGCACCGTGCGACCCAATTCCAAGGTGACGCTGGCGTACGACGTGGTGGCGGACGCTGCGATCGAGTCCGTCCCCTCCCTGGGCCCGAGCGCGAGCTTCTCCAGCCGTGAGATCGGTATGCCCCTCAAGGCGAACTCCTCCGAACCACTCAGTCTCGAGGAACTGACGAGCCAGATCGGCCAGATCCCAGGCGTTGCCCGAGCCGAACCGCTGTCTTTCGTCGATCTCGACCCCGGCTCGCTCTCCGTGGGCGAGACGCGGCCTCCCGAGGCGGCCCGCGTGTTCGGCCTCGACAAGCGATATTTGGACCACGACCCGTCCATCCGGATCGTCGACGGCTCCTACGAACCGGGCGCAGGACTTCTCAGCGCGGAGGCGGCCCGTTCTCTGTCTGTCAGGCCCGGTGACGCTGTCCAGGTACGCGTGCCGGGGCTGAGCCAGCCCCTCAGCGTACGCATCAGCGGCATCACTGACGTGTCGCGGGCGAAGTCGTTGTTCTATAGCCGCGAGGGAAAACAGCTCGAGCAGTTCGTATACGTGCGCAACACGGTGATCGTCGGGCCCGAGGTCTTCGCCAAGACGATCGTGCCTGCCTTCCAGAACGTGGCAACCGCCCCCGGCACGATTCTTCGCAATCAGCCGATCCTCGAGGTCGACGTCTTCATGGTGCGCGAGCCGCTTGACGCCGATCCTGCAACGGCCTTGGCCCAGACGAAGACTGTCGCTGGCGCCGTGAACACCGTTGCAGCCGGGCAAGACGTCTTGATCGACAACATCTCCAACGCGCTCGAGGTAGCCAGCGAGGACGCGCGCACGGCCAAGCGGATGTTCGTGTTCCTGGGCCTTCCGGGCGTGTTGCTGGCAGCGATCCTCACCTCGTACGCGGGCGGTGTGCTGGCCAGTGCGCTCCGCCGAGAACAGGCGATCCTGCGAATCCGCGGCGCCAATCGGCACCACTTGCTCCGTATGCATGCGTTGCGAACCCTCATCCTCGCAGTCGTCGGGTCGGTGCTTGGCGTCGCGCTGGGTCTGGCGTCCACCGCTGTCGTGCTGTCGGCCGACGCTCTGGCCAGCGCCTCTCCCGTCAGCCTGCTCGCTTCGGCTTTGCTGGGCGCCGGCGCAGGATTTCTCGCCACTGGCGTCGCGCTCTATGCGGCAGGCCGGCGCGCCATCAACGGTCAGATCAGCGATGAGCGAGCGCAGCTGGCATCACGGGCCCCACTCTGGCGACTCCTCGGGATCGATTTCCTGATCTTGGCGGCCGCAGTCGGCGTCGAGTGGTACCAGCGCCGCCACGGCGGCTTCGAGGGCGTGCGCGGATCGGTTTACTTCGGCCGTGCTGTCTCCCTGCGTCTGCATCTGGTGATCGTTCCGATCGGGATTTGGCTCGGTGGGGTTCTCGTACTCGGCCGGGTCGTCGAGCGCGTATTCGCCTTCTTGCCGCTGCCGCTGCGCCACCGCTTCGGCCGGCCGCTTCGGGGCTTGCTGACGCGCAGCATCCGACGCCGCTCCTGGGCCGCGGCGTCGGCGGTGATCATGGTCGGCTTGATCGTGGCGCTGGGCACGAGCGTGGCGTCCTTCAGCGCGTCCTACAACCAGGCGAAAGCGCACGATGCGAGGTTCGTGGTGGGTTCGGACGTACGCGTCACACCGTCCCCAATCAGCTCTCTTGATCATCCGCCGCAATACGCCGAGAAGCTCGAAGTGCCTGGTATCCAGACCGCGACGCCGGTGGTTTACGGCCTGCAGAACGCGCTGCTGGAGAGCGAGGTGAACGAAGACGCGGGGAACATGGCCGCTGTCGATCCCGCCGCCTTTGCGCACGTTGCCCCGCTCATCGATAGCGATTTCATTGGGACGACCGCAGCGAACGCCATGGATGCCCTGCAACGCGAATCCGGCGGCGTCCTTCTGACCGAAGATCTCGCCGATACGCTCGACGTGGAACCGGGCGACGAGGTACAGATTCTGTTCGCGAGGGGTACTCAAAATCAGAAGTTGTCCGAGATGAAGGTGGTCGGGCTCTTCCAACGACTTCCGGGCTTCCCCGAAGGCGTAGACCTCGTAGTCAATATCAAACGTCAGATGCAGCTCATCCCGTCTACGAGCGCCACCTTCTTCCTGGCGCAGACCATGGACCCGAGCGATGCCACGTTGAATCGAGTCGACACGGCGCTGCGAGAAGGGCCTGGTTCAGCTGATGCTCTGCAGATCGACACACGCGCGACCGCACTCGACAAAGACCAGTCAAGCCTGGCGGCGCTGAACATCCGCGGCCTGCTCACCCTCGACTCGGCTTACGCCCTTGCGATGGCCGCTACCGCGATCACGATCTTCGTGTTCGGACTTTTGCTGCAGCGGCGAAGGGAGTACGTCACGCTGCGGGCTCAGGGCATGCGCATTGGAAGGATTCGATCGCTCTTGGTCACCGAATCAGTTGGTGTTGTGGTCGTCGGAGCGGTGGTCGGGATCCTCGTTGGCGCGATCACGGCGTACGTCCTGGTGAACGTGCTGCAACCCCTCTTCGTCCTCCGGCCGGAAGTTGTCATTCCGCGAGCCGACATCGGTCTACTCGCCGGGCTGGTGCTGGCCGTATCGGTGGCTGCGTCGTTGGCAGCTACCACCCTCATTCGTCGTCTACCTCCCGGGGAGCTGTTACGTGATGAGTAACCAACCGGACACTCGCGCCTTGACATCCGCGCTCGGTGCTATCGTCAGCGAAGTGCTTGCGCCTGTCCGCTTCCGCCGTAAGGCCTTGGCCGTTGCCGGTGCTTTCGTGGTTGCATCCGCGACGGCAGCTTGCAGTGCCGGCTCCTCGCCACAGACAGCACCCTCAGCACCGGAGAGTCCCACCCCATCGCAGATAGCGGCCACGTCCTCAACCCCCTCGCCCACTCCTTCTTCCAAGCCGAGCAGTACGCCGGCAAAGAAGGTCAACGCGAATTACAAGAAATTCGATCCGAAGGACTTCGGCGATCCAATCGGCGGCCAGAACAGTTGGTATCCACTGGTGCCTGGTACGCAGACCCTGAGAGACGGGTCAATAAATCGCGGGAGTAGAAAGCTTCACCACCAATTGCGTGTCACCGTAACTGACGTCACGAAGACGGTGAATGGTGTCAAGACCGTTGCCGTTCTGGACCAGGACATTGACTCCGGCCAGGTTGGCGAGGCGTCGCTGGATTACTTGGCTCAAGACAAGTTCGGCAATGTCTGGTACCTCGGCTCGTACACCGAGATCTATGAGGGCGGACAGTTCGTCAACGCCGTCGACGCCTGGCTTACCCCCAAGAAAGGGGCACGGCCGGGTGTCTGGATGATGGCCGACCCCAAGGAGGGCATGAAATACGTCGAGGCGCACAACTCGCGTGAAACCATTCGCGCTGAGGTTTCCAAGGTCGGCGAGAAGAAATGCGTCGACTACGACTGCTTCAAATCTCTTGTGATCCTCGAGGATGGCAGCGAATTCAAGTACTTCGGGCCTGGAGTTGGCCACATTGCAACCGAGCCGAACTACTCCGGCGGTGAGCAGGAGAAGGAAGAACTGGTCAACGTCGTCAAGCTGACGCCCAAGGGCCTGGCCGAGTTCAGCGCCGAGGCGCTGAAGCTCGACAAGCACGCTCGTAAGGAGTCGAAGGTCTTCGCCAACTCCGACGCTGCGAAGCGGTCCTGATCACGTAACGAGGCATCTCTGTCGCGAGCGCCAGCGAACTCTAGCCGATTATCGCCTGCACGGCGGCGGGCAAGATCACCAAGTAGAGCAACAGGTTCAGCACGATCAGCACCGGTAACAGGAGCATGGCAATCAGCAGGCCGATAAGCCGCACGACCATCCAAAACGTCCGATGGCGTCCTGCGCCGACGGCGACCGTGGCCGCGTGCTCGACGGTCATGGTCTGGTGATGGAGATGGGAAGGATCTCCACCCTGCCGAGTAGCGAATCACCATTCCGACTGTGTTGCACGGCCCGGCTCCAGCCAGAGACCAGTGCAAGTCGGGCGCGTCCGGCCTTCCAGTCCTGATGCACGGCCAGCGCCTGGGCGGCCGCATCCGCCCCACTCTCGGCGGCCCGGAGCCGTGCATGCGCGAACTCGTGAATGATCACCGCCCGCCGATACTGATCTCGTGCTGCTGTGTACGCCCGTGCGCCCGGTCGGTGCTGGCGCGCGGCCGTCGCAGCAGCACCTGCCAACTCCCCCAGCGCAAGTCCCGCGAACATCAGTACTGATGACAGTTGGCTGAGAGCCTCAGGCAGCGGGATGAGCGCGCCGACCGCAATGCTCTTCACCGCTACACCGCTGACCAGAGACAGCGAGGCACATGCCAGACATGGTCCGATGATCCAACTCGTTACCCGCTGAGTCGGAGATGGCAAGCGTTCGGATGGAGCCGAAGACAGCCAGGAGCTCACCGCCATCTTGGTCGCCAAGACGAAGACCGGCCCGAACGCCAGCGGCAGCAACCATGCCTCAAACGGAGGTAGGTCCGCGCTTGCGAGGATGCTGCTGATGGTGAAGAAGCTCGCCAGCATCAATAGCGCTGTCACCAGGAAGGCACCAATCCGGCCCAGGGGCCGCCGCACGGCTGGAGTGGCCGCCAGGTTGCCCCGGGCACTCTCGACGGCGAATGCGGTCCGCTCGATCGCTGCAGTCCAATAACGCTGTCTGGCCCGACGGCGCACGAGGCGGGTTTGCAACCTGTGGTCCCGATACGAGGTTTGGGTTCCGGCGTACGCTGCGACGATGCCCGGTGAGCAGATCGCTCGCCTGCTGTGCGGTAAGTCCGGTCGCCATGCTCGGGTCTATGTCGGCAAGCCCCGGCTCAGGCGGTCCATGCACCTCGTCGGCCGGCGCGGTGACCAGATGCGGACTCATGGTCCGCTCCTACCGCCTCCATCTTCGAGCTGTAGCCCTGAGTGGAGACCACCACCTGTCGAGCCCCTTGCCGGGTGAGCCAGGCGTGCCAGCTCCGAGCCAGCCTGTCCACCTCACGCGTGCTGGGCGGCGGCTCGGTCTGGCCAACCCCGTACATTCCAAGGCTGCTGAAGTTCGACAGGTCAACGGCGACCACGGTCTCCGGCAAGGCAATGCCATCCGACAGCATCAGCGCCTCGCGCCGACCCGCGGTCAGCGGTGTCGCATCAGCGAGAGCGACGTAGCCGCCGACCACCGACGTCCCCGGTCGCGCCATAGGCGGCCGTCCGTTCCGGACCGCCAGCCAGACTTGATCGCGAGCCACCTGCTTGAGGTAGGCAAGCTTCGCTGGCCGAGCGGCTTTGTTGTGGTAGCGCACGGCCATCACCGGGCACTCGACAACAGTGCGCGCACTTCCGGCCGAGCCACCGAAAACGATCACTCGAAGCGCAGCACCCTTGTCGACCGCATCATCCACCGTGAGAGCGACCTGCTGGGCGACAAAGGCGCGCGATGCCGTGCGATCGCCCATAAACGAACCAGAGCCGTCGACCGCCAAACTGATCTCCAGATCCGGTATCACCTTCGGGTCGACCAGTTGCTGCACGGCATCCGGACACCGTGTTCCGGTGGCTGATGTCGTCTCCGTGGTCGTGGTCCCGCAGGCCACAAAGAGCCAGCCGAACAGCGTCAGGAAAGTGACGAGCAGGGCATTTAGCTTTCCCGCGGTCTGCCCGGAGTGCTCGCGTTGTGTCTGCAATTGCGCGTTGCCACTTTTCATTTCTGATGGCCTCCCCTCTTGTCTAACGCCCTAGGCGGTATTTGATTGGCACTCAGCAAATAGCGGATTTGCCACGGATTACAGAGGGAGTCAGCAGGAGTAATGCCGGATCGATAGGAGGTCCGCTTTTGGCCGAGCAGGCGAGACCTATGGGCGGCGGCATGGAGTCGTTGAGCCGTCAGGATCGCCTGCTCTGCGTCTTAGTGGAGAAGTTCCAGCCGGTTTGGCGGGAGATCGAGAAAGCGGACGTCTTTCGCCGCCGCGGCCTTGGTTCGCGGGATGAATTGCTGGTGCCACAGAATGTGATGATCGGGCTGGTCATGCTCCGCGGGCTGTTGGCGGAGGCCGGGCAGGGCGTCCTCCCCTGGCTCGAGCTGGCCGCCAGGCGTGACACAGATCCGGCATTGCGGCGACAGTTCAAACGCTGGATGAACGTATTGACCGACTACTTCAATGGGAGGCGGGCGCTCAGCGGCGTCGATCTGGCGCATCTCGCGCGCGGTCTGACGATCACTTACCCTAGGCCGGATCTCACCGCGGACACCCTCGCCGGCGAGCTGTTGGGCTATGCCCGTCCGGAGCCGTCGGCCGCGACTCGGCAGCAACGGGCCGACATGGTCTCCAGCGCCGTGCTGCGGCCGTCGGCGATCAGTGTGGCAGACACTTTTCTCGCCGACGTGCCGCCCTTGCTGGCCAGCGCCTTCCAGCGACGTGAGGTCCAGCAGCACGTAACCGAGATCCTCCGCACAGCCTGGGCGTCCTCCGCTGGTGCTGTCGGGGCCCGCGGGAGTAGGCAAGAGCCAGCTGGTCGCCGCGGTTCTGGAGGACTTTGCTCCCGACAAGGTGATCTGGGTCAGCGACGCGGCTTCTCGGGATGCGGTACTTGAGGCGTACGCGCGAGCCGCCCAGGCGCTCGGACTCACAACGCCCGACCCCGGCAATCTTGAGGAGTCCGCTCGGAGTCTGATGCGAGCTCTGCGCCGCTCCGACTTCGACTGGTGGATCGTGCTGGACGATGTGGATGATCCGGCACACCTGGTGGGTTTTTGGCCGGGTGGTGCCCGGGGCCGAACACTGTGGCTGACCCGCCGCCGCGGCACGGATCTGGAGGGTGAGGGTCGCCAGATCGCCACAGTCGAGGGTTTCTCCCGGCGCGAGGGGCAACGTTATCTGCAGGGCCGCCTGGGGCCTGCAGTCGAAGCGGGCGAGATGGTTAGCCACACATTCGACGAGGTGGATGGCCTGGTGCATGATCTCGGCGGCACGCCCCTTGCCCTCGCTCTGGCCGCCAGCGTCTTGCAAGAGAATCGCTATACCTGTGCTACCTACCGCAGGTTGCTCGCCGACCAACTGGACGGCGTTGATGGCCTGTTTGCTGACCAGACCACCGAGGGATACGAGCGGCCGCTGGTCGCAGCTTGGGCGATTTCCCTGGACCGGGCAGACCAGCGCAACCCGGCCGGACTGGCTAGCTGGGCTGCCCTGATGATTGCGGTGCTCAACCCGGCCGGTGTGCAGGCCAAGATCATGAGGACTGAGGTCGTACGCCGTTTCCTGGCTGCCAAGGGCCAGCAGCGCGAAGCGGTGGTCAGCTTTGATGATCTGACGCGCACCACCCGGGCACTGGAGTCGTACAGCCTCATCAGCTGCACCCGGTACGACGCCGGGACTGAGTTGAAGATTCGCGAAGTGCGTATGCACCCCTTGACGGCCCGGATGACCCGGCATCATATGGGCGCATCCGCGGTCACTGAGGCAGTGGTTGTCGCCGCCGACGCCGTGATGGAGCTGTGGGGAGCGGTGGAGAACGACCCTCGTCGCAACCTGGATCTGCGAGGCAACGCGATCTGGCTCGACGGGCTACGCGCGGAGGCACTCGTGTCATCCGATGGAGTACATCCCATCCTGATCCGGCTGGGTTGGAGCCTCGGCGAGACAGGCCGTCCGCACCGTGCCGCGCGCTATTTCGAACGACTCGCTGACCGGATAGCGCCGATGCTAGGGAGCGGCCATCCGGACGTCCAGGACGTGCAATATGCCTGTGGGGTCTGGCATTGCAGGGAAGGTAAGATCGCGCGCTCCATCCGTGAGCTGACTGCCCTGCGAGACGCGACGAGTGGCGGCGAACTGGACGCCGAGCGCCGCGCGATCCGTACCCGCGTCGAGCTGGCGACATCTCAGGGCTGGTCCGGCCAGGTCAACGCGGCATGTCGCGACTTGGCCCGGTTGATTGCCTATGCCGAGCAAGTTTTGCCGCCGGACGACCCACTAACGCTGCACGTCCGATACAGCCACGCAGTCTGGACGGGCCGAGCCGGCCAGCACGCGGCCGCTGCAGATTCGCTCACCGAGGTGCTCAAGAGACAGCGGCAGATTCTGGGCGACGATCACATAAGTACGCTGAAAACCCGGCTGGAGCTGGCGATCTGGACGGGCCAGAGCGAGCATGACCGTGCACTGTTGCAGCTGCTCGATCAGCGTGACGACTGGATTCGGGTCTGCGGACCCGACCATCCGGACACCATGCGCATGCAGCACATCGTCGCGCAGCTCCGCGGCCAGATCGGCGGCCAGATCGGCGAGCTGAACAAGGCGCACACAGAAATGCGGACGGTCTACCGCCGACGGCGTCGGATCCTTGGAGATCGTCATCCCGATACGCTCAAGAGCCGACAGGATCTGGCCGTGCTCCGTGGGGAGCTCAACGATCCGGAGGGCGCGGTGTTCGATTTGATCAAGCTGCTGCAGGACCTACTCAGAATTCAAGGGATGCGATCGATCGAGACCTTCCGCACCCGCCGGCAGCTCGCCGAGTGGATCGCCCGTGCCGGTCACCCCGAGACCGGCCTTGCCGAGCTGCGCTATCTGCAGGCAGACTTTGCCAGGTTCGTGGAGGATGGGCATCCCGAACTTGCCCAGGTTGCGGCAGCCATCGCTGAACTGAGCTGAGTCGAGCACAGGGCGCGTTGCAGATAGCGGGTTATCGCACGGACTTCGCGGCCACCGGCTGGTCTCGGTGGAGGCGCCTCATGATCATGGTGCGCATCTTGGCGATGCGCCCTGAGTGGGGCTCGGCGGTCTCGTGGGTCTGCCAACCGCTCTCCGGCGATGCGAGGCTGCGAACGAGTTCGATCACCTCGCCTTCATCGAGTCCTTGCGAGACCAACCGTTCAGGAGCTTGCGGATCGCGAGTGAACACGAAGAACCGATCGGCGTTTCTGGCGAGAACGATGTCTGCACTCATCTCGGCGGACTCAATGCTGCCCGATGCTGAGTACCGCGTCACCGTCACCAGCGCACTCCGCTCCGCTCCAGCGAGCACCTCATTGGGATCGGCCGAGTCGCGATCCGGCGAGTCGCCGTCAGGGAGCCGCTCCCGCAGCCGACGAAGTGCATCGTCGATTTCCCGCAGTGAAAGCTCGTGTACGCCGAGCGCGTCAATCAGCACCTCGAGGGCGACCCCCTCGGGCTGTGGGAGCAGCAGCGTACGCCACGGCTGCCCCGGCTCCGTGCCAGTCACCCGCGCATCGACGACAGACCGGGCGCGTTGCTGAAACACCACGGCGATGCCGAGGTCCCCGCGGACCTGAAGGCGTCCCCTATCCGGCATGGCAACCAGGAGTTGCCGCGCGGCCAGTGACCGTACAGCCTCATCAACGGCTTCTTCGGACGGCATCTCGTCGAGGAAGTCGACGACAGCGTCAACTGCCACCATCTCGGCCAGGCTGTAACCGCCGAGCGGCACCGGCCCGGTGCTCACCAGGTGGAGTACTGCATCAATCAGGCCCGCCGGGGCGCCGAGGTACTGGGTCTCGGTCATAGCGCCCTTCTCTCGGTCGCCGGTACGCGAGCGGCGAGACGTACCCGCCGGTCGCCCACTTCCACCTCGACGGATCGCACGGCCCCGACCTCGGGCAGTGCCCAGCGGTCCGATCGAACCTCCGATGAGAGCAGCCGGTGGGCATTGGCGGCTCCAGTCTCGGTAACCCATACCTGTGAGTTGCCGAACAGCCCTCGACCCCGTCCACGGCCTGGGCCAGGTGTCAGGTCGGCCAAGGGGTCAAGTCGCAGCGGCCCGGGGAACCGGCGAACCAGATTGGAATGAGTGTTGTCCGGCACCTCGATGAGCTGGTCCTCGGCGTCCAGCCGGGCGAACGCCGCGGCCAACGCGTGCGTCGTGGCCTCCGGCAGCGGCACTGTGGTGCTCAGCTGCGGTGAGAGATACATCGGCCGTCGCTCGGTGTATGCGGAAAGCCCCCACGGCCCGACGTTGCGCTTGGTGACGCGGTAAACGACGTAGTCGGCGATGTGCAACACGTCGTTCCATGACGGGAGCCGGTGCCCTGCACCGAACGCCGCAGGGGTCTTCTCGAGCTGCAGCCAGGTGCCGTTGGCCGTCCGACCGTGCAGCTTCTCGCGTACCAGCGGTCCGTGCATTCCCAGGTCCGGATATGTCTGCTTGTCGACAGTCTTGTGGTGACTCGACAGCCGCTGCCTCGTCATCTTCGGAAATCGCCAACGTTCATAAAGCTCCGGATTGTCTACGAGAACATGGCCGCCGCACAGCACGTCGCGGAGCTGATTGACGTCGAGCCCATGTGCTTCCAGGTCGGCCAGGACTGAGGCCTCTTGCGGCGTGAGGGTCTTGGCTGCCTGCACCAGCCCGCGGCGGTAGCGACCATGGCGGGTGGTCAACTGGACGAGCAGGCGGACTCTGGTGCGCGTCTGTTCGGCCTGGTGCTCGCTTGCCTCACCGCGCCGCGCGGCCGCCCCAACCGACGTGCCTCGCACGTGGTCAGGCTACTGCTCGGCCTACGGCTGAAGCGAGACAGTCACCGCCTACCGAGGCTGTCAAGTCATGCCTTGCGGTGATGTCTTCCGTGCTACCAACCTCGCGTGCTTGACTTCGGAGCAAAGATCCGATTAGATCGATCTAGATTTCTTTAGATCGATCTAAATTCCGGAGAGTGAGAGCGATGGCACGAGTGACGCTCCTGGATGTGGCCCGGCACTGCGGAGTCTCCCGAGCGACGGTGAGCTTGGTGCTCAACGACAGCCCGCTCGTTGCTGCGAGGACGCGCGACCGCGTACGCCAGGCCATGACGGAGCTCGGGTACGTCTACAACCGCGCTGCGGCTTCGCTCCGCACCCAGCACAGCGACGCCATCGGCGTGGTGCTGACCAACATCACCAACCCGTACTTCGCCGAATTCGCCGCGGGGCTTCAGGACACCCTGACCACCAGCGGTACCGTCCCCCTTCTTGCGGTCAGTGGGGAGGACCGCGAGATGCAGCATCGCCTCGTCAGATCGCTGGTCGAACGCGCCGTGGACGGCATCGTGTTGGTGCCTGCTCAAGGCACGAAGCCCGAGGACCTTCCGGACCTGCTCGGCACGCCTCTGGTGCTACTGGCCCGCCGCCTGCACGGTATGGATGTCGACTACGTGGGCGCGCAAAACCATGACGGCGGATATGCGGCCGCCGAACATCTCTTCAGCCACGGCTGCCGTCGCATCGCCTTTGTCGGTGGTTACGCCGACGCCTCAGCTCGCGAGGAGCGCACCAGCGGCGTGGCGGAATTCCTGAGCGATCGCGGCTTGACGCTCGACTCGGAGCATTCGGTGGTATGTGAGCCGGCGCGACCGCCGGCGCGTGAGGCGGCTATGCGCCTGCTCACCGACGATCCCACGGTCGATGGCATCGTCTGCTTCAGCGACGTCGTCGCCTTCGGCGTCCTGGATGCGATTGCCGACATCGGTCGCGGTGTGGGATCGGACGTCCGGGTGATCGGCTTTGACGACGTGCACGACGCCGGTCTCAACCGGCCCTCGCTGAGCAGCGTCGCGGTACCGGCTCGCGAGACGGGCCGTCGGGCCGGCCAGCTCGTACTCGAGCGCGCGGCGGGATCGACCGAGAAGACCGTACGCGAGGAGTTCCCAGTCAAGCTCGAGCCGCGGGAGACCTGCGGCTGCGCCCGTCCCCAACTGCTCGTCTGACCCAAAGGATCCCGCAGATATGCGAACCGTACCCGTGCTGACCGGCGCCGAGGCCGCCACGCTGATCTCGGACTCTGCCGTCATCACCATCTCCTCATCGTCCGGTCTTGGCTGTCCCGATGCTCTGCTGGAAGCAATCGGGCATCGATACGCCGAAACCGGCTCCCCCGGCAACCTCACCACCCTTCACCCGATTGCCGCTGGCGACATGTACGGCATCAAGGGCATTGACCACTTGTGCCGCCAAGGGCAACTACGCCGAGTGCTGGCCGGTTCGTACCCGTCTGGCGGTTCCAAGCTGGACCCACCGCTGATCCGACAGCTGATCCACAATGATCAAATTCAGGCGCTCAACATCCCCTCCGGAGTGCTGTTCCAGATGCACCGCGCCGCGTCCACGGGCCAGCCGGGCGTACTGACCGAGGTCGGGCTCGGCACGTACGCCGACCCCCGGATGGAGGGCGCCAAGATGAACGCCGTCACCGACGACTTCGTCCAGCTTATGAAGGTCGACGGCAACGAATACCTGTTCTATCCGGCGGTCGATGTCGACGTCGCGATCATCCGAGCAACGACCGCCGACCCGTACGGCAACCTCTCGTACGAAGAGGAATGCAGTACTCTCGGCGCGCTTGATCAGGCGTACGCGGCCCACAACAACGGCGGCATTGTCATCGCCCAGGTCAAGAGGCTGTCTGAGAACCAGCTGCCTACGCAGGACGTTCGCGTTCCCGGGATTCTTGTCGACGCTGTCGTGGTCGACCCCGATCAAATGCAGACCACGCAGACCTTCTACGACCCGGCGCTATCCGGCGAGGTCCATCGCGATCTCGATGACATCGAGCCGGTCGAGTTCGGTCTGGAAAAGGTAATTGCCCGCCGGGCCGCGGCCGAGTTGCAGGTCGACGCCACCGTCAATCTCGGCTTCGGGATCTCCGCCGCAATCCCGCGGGTGCTGCTCGAGGAGGGCCACGCCGACGACGTCACCTGGGTCATCGAGCAGGGCGCTGTGGGCGGCTTCCCGGCGACCGGGTTCGCGTTCGGGTGCGCGCTCAATCCACAGGCGCTGCTACAAAGCGTCGATCAGTTCACACTGCTGCAAGGCGGCGGTTTTGACGTTGCGATGCTGTCGTTTCTGGAGGTGTCCGGTGCGGGCGATGTCAACGCGTCCTACCTGCCGGCGCGGCCGCACGTCACGGCCGGCGTTGGCGGCTTCAACGACATCATCACCCGCGCCCCCAAGATCGTTTTCTCCGGCTACTTCACGGCCGGCAGGAAGGACATCCAGATCACCGACGGGCAGCTCAGGATCATCTCTGACGGCCCGATCGCCAAGTTCGTCCCCGAGGTTGCGCAGATCTCGTTCTCGGGCGAGATGGGCCGCAAACGCCGTCAAGAGGTCCTCTACATCACCGAACGCTGCGTCATCGAGCTGACCGAGGATGGCCTGACGGTGATCGAGATCGCGCCAGGAGTCGATCTTGAAAAGGATGTCCTCGCCAAGGCCGGCGTACCGCTGCTGGTGAGCCCTGACCTGCAGCTGATGTCCTCCGCACTGTTCCGTCCGGAATCGATGGGATTGATCTTGTCCCGCAAGCCGTCCCGAATCGCTGAGTTCATCCGTGAGCCAGTATCCGCACCCGAGCGCCCTGGTCCGAACGGCCAGTCCGCCCCCTGATCAGAAGGAATCGTTCACCATGCCCGCCACCCATTACGACTACGTGATCGTCGGCGCCGGCGCCGCCGGCTGCGCGGTAGCCAACCGGCTCTCCGCCGACCCCAACACGACCGTGCTCCTCCTAGAGGCCGGCGGTAAGGACTGGTCCCCACTGGTCCACATGCCGGTTGGCTTCACCAAGCTCGCTGGCCCTCGCTACAACTGGGAGTTCTCCACCGTCCCACAGCCGGAGCTGAACAACCGAGCGATGTGGTACCCACAGGGCCGCACCCTGGGCGGTAGCACCTCGATCAACGCCATGATCTACATCCGCGGACAGAAAGAGGACTACGAGGCGTGGGCGGAGCTCGGCAACAAACACTGGGGTTATGACCAGGTGCTGCCGTTCTTCCGGCGGGCCGAGGCCAACGAGCGCCTCAACGACCGCTACCACAGCAGTGTGGGCGCGGTGAATGTCACGGAGCAGGTGCAGCACAATCCGTTGAGCAAGGCGTTCGTACGCGCCGCTCAGGAGCTCGGCGTCAACTTCGTTGCCGATTTCAACGGCGCCGCGCAGGAGGGCGTCAGCTGGTACGACGTCACCCAGAAGAACGCCCGCCGGGAGAGCACTGCTACCGCTTACTTGAAACCGATCCGGTCGCGGAAGAACCTCTCCGTGGTCACCCACGCGCTGGCCCGCAAGATCATCGTGCGAAAGGGCCGCGTCACCGGTCTCGACATGATCATCGACGGGAGGCCGCAGCACGTGCAGGTGGATCGGGAGCTGATCTTGAGCGGTGGCGCGGTCAACTCGCCCAGGCTGCTGCTGCTATCGGGCATCGGACCGGCCGACGAGCTACAACCGCTCGGCGTCCCGATCGTCCACGACCTGCCCGGTGTCGGCAAGAACCTTCAAGATCACATGGACGTCTACCTCACCGCCGAGACCACCCCGGTGAGCTACAACTCTTCCGATCGGCCCGACAAGGCTGCGCTGGCCGGCCTGCAGTACATCACGACCAGGACGGGACCCATCACAGCTTCCGTCTGTGAAGCCGGCATGTTTGTCCGCAGCACCCCCGACGTGGCCACCCCGGACATCCAGATGCACGCTCTACCGGCGTACGTGATCGATCACGGCCGGATGAGGGTCAAGGGCCACGGGATGACGATCAACACCTGCCATCTGCGGCCTCACAGTGTTGGCTCGGTCACTCTGCATACCGCGAACCCGGACGACGCGCCCGCTATCGATCCCGCCTTCCTCACCGATCCGTACGACTGGGAGAAGTCGCTGGAAGGGTTCCGCTGGGGGCGGGAGATGATGCGTAGCAGGGCGTACCAGCCGTTCGTGATCAAGGAGTACCTGCCCAGCGCGGACGTCAAGACCGACAAGGACATTCGGGAGTATGTGAAGCAGTGGGCCAAGACCGACTACCACCCGGTCGGCTCCTGCAGGATGGGCGACGACGAGCTCGCCGTTGTTGATCAAGAACTCAAGGTACGCGGCATGGAGGGCCTGCGGGTGATCGATGCGTCGATCATGCCGAAGTTGATCAGCGGCAACACCATGGCCACCTCGACCATGATCGGCGAGAAAGGCGCGCACCACGTACTACGCGGCCTGACGTCGCCCGATCCAGGCGACGGCCCGACATGAGTGAATCTATGCGCCCTGAGCCTGTCGAAGGGCGCGCTTCGACAGGCTCAGCGCACATGCCGGCACCGGCGGACGTTGGCCGGATCACCGTCGAGTCGGACCGGGAGGTCGCCACGATCCTCCTGGACCGGCCGCACAAGCACAATGCGCTGACCCCGGAGATGCTGGAGCAGCTCGAGCAGATCCTTGTGGCCCTCGATGCCGACCGGGAGGTGCGGGTCGTCCTCGTCACCGCTGTCGGGGATCGCTCCTTCTGCGCCGGCGCCGACATCAAGCGGTTCAAGATGTTAGAGCCGCTCGACATGTGGGCGCAGTGGACCCGCCGGGGGCACCGGGTGTTCGACCACCTTGCCGGGCTACGGCAGCCCACCATCGCGGCCGTCTCGGGCAATGCGTACGGGGGCGGGTTCGAGCTGGCTCTGGCGTGCGATCTGCGAATCCTGGCCGACGAAGCGACGCTCGGCCTGACCGAGGTCGGCATCGGCACCCTCCCAGGCTGGGGCGGCACTGGCCGGCTCCGCGACCTGGTGGGCTCGGGACGCGCCAAGGAGTTGATCTTCACCGGCGAGCCGCTGACCGCCGAGCGAGCCCTGGCCTGGGGCGTGGCCAACCAGCTCGTTCCCAAGGCTCAGGTGATCGACGCGGCCCATGCCTTGGCCACCAAGATCGCCGCCCGTGCCCCGATCGCCGTGCAGATGGCCAAGCAGGCGATCAACGCCGGCGACGCGTACCAGGCGATGGAGCAGATCAGCTCTGCGGCTACCGCCTTTACCGAGGACGCAGCCGAAGGATTCGCGTCCTTCACTGAGAGACGCAACCCGCGCTACCGCGGAACCTAAGGCCCACTAGCCAGCACACATCCGTACCGACCGAAAGCACTGTCATGACCACGATCACCAGCACCGCCCCGACCACCATCACCGCCAACATCTGGCCCAACATCATCGACGGCCGCGAAGTCGGCGGCGGAGGCGAGGAGGTACTGCGCGACAGCCCGGCCCACGACATCCGCGTCGCCAGCTATCACAGCGCCGGCGAGGCCGACGTCGATGCGGCCGTTACGGCAGCGCACAGGGCCTTCAGTTCCGGTGACTGGCCTCAGACCTCAGGTGCCGAGCGGGCCGCTCTGCTGCGGCGCGTTGCCGCACGAATTGAAGCCGAGCGCGACGAGCTGGCCTTGATCGAGACGTTGGAATCCGGCAAGCCGATCTCGCAAGCTAGGGATGAGGTGTCCAGCGCAGCGGGGATTTGGTATTACGCCGCGAGTCTCGCCCAGCACGCGTACGGTGACGCCCACAACGACCTGGGCCCGAACTACCTGGCGGTAACGGTCAAGGAACCCATCGGGGTTGTTGGGGTGATCACACCGTGGAACTTCCCGCTCCTGATCGTTTCCCAGAAACTGCCGTTCGCCCTGGCAGTAGGTTGCACAGCCGTGGTCAAGCCGAGCGATCTCACACCGGGCACCACCACTCGCCTGGTCCAGATCTTGCACGACGAAGGGGCGCCCAACGGCGTCGTCAATCTTGTTCACGGCGGTGGCGACGTCGGCGGGTGGCTCTCGGGTCATCCAGGCACGCACATGACCACATTCACCGGATCCACTGGCGTCGGACGGATGGTCGCTCAGGCTGCCGCGAAGGATCTGAAGAAGGTGAGCTTGGAGCTGGGTGGCAAGAACCCGCAGGTGGTCTTCCCGGATGCCGATCTTGGCGCTGCGCTGGAGAAGGTCGTCTTCGGCGCGTACTTCAACCAAGGCGAGTGCTGCAACGCCGGCTCTCGGCTTCTGGTCCATGCCGACGTCGCGGATGAGTTCACTGAACTGATTGTGGAGCGCGCCCAAGACGTAACCGTCGGGGATCCCCTCGACGCGGCCACAAAGGTCGGCGCGTTGATCTCGGAGAAGCATCTCGGTGTGGTCAGTGGCTATGTTGATCTTGGGCAAGCCGAAGGCGCCTCCGTCGCGCTCGGTGGCAGCCGGCTCGACTCCGACCGGGGCCGCTACTACTCGCCCACCGTGCTTGCTGGCGTACCCAAGACTGCTCGCGTCGCTCGGGAAGAGATCTTCGGCCCAGTGCTGTCAGTGGTCCGTTTTGCTGATCTTGCTGAGGCCGTGGAGATCACCAACGCCACCGGGTATGGCCTGAGTGCGGGCGTCTGGAGCCGCGATATTGATACGGCACTGGGATATGCGCGTGCCACCAAGGCCGGAACCGTCTGGATCAACTGCTACATGGACGGCTTCCCAGAGATCGCGTTCGGCGGCTACGGCGCCTCCGGGATCGGCCGCGAGCTCGGCCGGACGGCTATCGATGAGTACATCGAGCACAAGAGCACGATCATCCGTACCGGCAGCCAAGCGCCGTCCTGGGTTGGCGGCATCGGCGAGAAGTGAGGTAGCGGACCGATGTACTGGGCCTCCCGCAGAGTCAGCGAACGCCGCACCCTGCCTTTCAACGAAGCAACGAAGAACGGCTGTCAACGCCGCGCTCCAGGTTGCCACCGGCAAAGTAGAGCGGCTAGCTACCGACTACCCCGACTACTTTCCCCTCTACACCGATCAAGGTCGCTGGAAGCACGGCAGGGAAGCCTGGACCAACTGGTGCGAGGGCTTCCTGGGCGGCCAGATGTGGCTGTTCTACGAGCTCGGACTCGGTGACGACTGGAAGACCCGCGCCGAGCACTACAGCAAGCTCGTCGAGGAGCGTCAGTACGACGATGAGGTTCATGATCTTGGTTTCGTGCTATGCCCGACCTGGAAGAAGTGGTGGGAGCTCACCGGCAATGACACGCGCCGCCAGGTGGTCATCCAAGGTGGCAAGACCATGGCCACCCGGTTCAACACCAAGGGCAAGTACTTACGCTCGTTCCTGGCACCGGATTCGATCTTCATCGACATCATGATGAACGTCGGCATCATTGCGGTGGCAGGGCTGGAGACCGGCGATCAGGCGCTGCTGGACATCGCCGAGGAGCACTGCGAGACGACCCGCAAGTATCTGGTACGCGGCGATGGGTCGTCCAGCCATGAAGGCATTTTTGATCTTGATACCGGAGAGTTCCTGCGTCAGACCACCCAGCAGGGCTGGCGTAACGACTCCTCCTGGGCACGCGGGCTGGCCTGGTCGCTGTATGGATTCACCTCCATGTACGCGCTGACTGGCAACCCGCACTGGCTAGCCACTGCACAGCTGAACGCAGACTACTGGCTGGAGCACACGGCTGATACGGGCGGCGCCGATCCAGTGCCGCCGAATGACTTCGACGAACCCAATCCGGTACGGCGCTGGGAATCCTCGGCCGCAGCCTGCGCCGCAGGTGGATTGATCATGCTGGCGTCTCTTGTTGTTGATGATGATCAAGCTCAGCGGTATCACAACCATGCCGAGGCCACCATCGCCCGGCTCTGCGAGCCGGAGTTCTTGGCCCACGACGACGCCTGGGAGGGGATACTCAAGCACGGCTCGTACCACGAGACCAAGCAGCTCGGGGTCGATGAGAGTGTCATGTGGGGCGAGTACTTCTTCGTCGAAACCCTTGCCCGAGTGGTGCAGGCACCATGACTACCACGATCAGCCGGCCTCCGGTCAGCGATCGGCTCATCAGCAGCAAGGTGATCGCGGTGCTGCGCGCCTCCCATGTGTCCGCCCTTGCGCCGGTCTGCGACGTACTCGTCGAGGAAGGCATCCTCAGCCTGGAGTTGACTCTGACCACGCCCGGTTTGCTCGATGCACTGGCCGAGCTCGTTCACCGGTACGGCCACACTGCCGACGTTGGTGTCGGCACCATCCTGACCGAGGCAGAAGCCCAACGGGCCATGGATTCGGGCGCGCAATATCTGGTCACTCCGACCATGAACCTGCCGGTGATCAAGCTCGCCGTCGAGCGCCAGGTTGCGGTCTTCCCCGGTGGTCTGACGCCGACCGAACTCGCCGCTGGTTGGAACACCGGCGCGACCGCGGTCAAGATCTTTCCCGCACAGACGGTCGGCGCCGGCTACCTCAAGCATTTGCGTGGGCCGTTTCCTGATCTTGAGGCCATACCCTCCGGCGGCGTCGACCTGGACTGCGACGCGTGAGTGGTTGGAGGCCGGCGCCGTCGCGGTGAGCATTGGCGGGCCCCTGCTGGGCGATGCCCTCAAGGGTGGCGATCTTGGTGCGCTGCGTAACCGCTGCCGAGCCGTACGCGCGGCGGTCAAGGAGACGGTGCGGTCATGATCTCGGCACCGTCAGTGCTGACGTTCGGCGAGGCGCTGGTGGGCTACGCCACCGTCGAAGACAACCTGCGGGTCGCCACGCAGTTCAGCCGGTTTCCTGGTGGTGCAGATCTCAATGTCGCCGTCGGCCTCACACGTCTTGGTGTCCGCACCACTTGGGCCAGTGTCCTCGGCGACGACGCGCACGGTGACTATCTGGCCGATGCCGTCGGTCAACTGGGCGTCATCCCGCTCGTCCGCAGGGCAAGCGGTCCGACCGCGCTCATGTTCAAAGCCGGAGGCGCGAACGGCGATCCGGAAGTGCTGCAAGTCCGGCACGCCAGCGCATTCGCCCATCACGCCGAGGCGTTGCTGACAGATGATTTCTTGGCGTTGGACGGAATTCAGCATCTGCACCTGACCGGCATTGCACTTGGCATCTCCCCGACCGCTCGCGCCGCCGCACTGACGCTGCTCGACGCCGCGCTCACTGCCGGACTCAGTATCTCCTTCGACCCCAACCTCCGCCTCAACCTCTGGCCTGACCGAGAGGAAATGCGCGGCATGATCAACACTGTCACCTCCCGCGCCACCGTGGTGATGCCGGGCCTAGCGGAAGGACGGCTGCTGACTGGAACGAGCGAGCCCGACGACATCGCTCAGTTCTACCTTGAGCGAGGCGTGCAAGAAGTCGTGATCAAGCTCGGCGCGCAGGGTGCCCGCGGGTGGGCAGCCGACGGCGAGACCGTTCAATCCCGAGCGTTCGCGGTCACTCCGATCGACACCGTCGGGGCTGGGGACGGCTTCGCGGCCGGCTACGTGGCGGCCTTCCTCGCCGGGGCGAGCCTGCAAGCACGAGTTGATCAAGGTGCGGCCGTTGGTGCTCTGGTCACCACTCGCCGTGGCGATCTTGCTGCCATGCCTACCCGCGCCGAGGTTGACGAACTACTCACCCAGCCCACTGTTTCCGCGCGATCATGACACAGCCAGGACAATCCCTGCGCGACGGAGCACTCGTCGACGCTGATCAGAAAACGCTGACCGCTGATGTGGTGATCATCGGCTCCGGCATGGGTGGTGGCACACTCGCTTGGGCGCTGAAAGACACCGGCCTGGACGTGCTCATCGTCGAGCGTGGCCAGTTCCTGCCCAGGGAACCGGAGAACAGCCAGCCCGATCACGTATTCATCAAGAAGCGCTACGTCACGTCGAGGCCGTGGTACGACGCCAAGACCGGTCAACCGTTCCAGCCAGGCGTTTACTACTGGGTGGGCGGGAACACCAAGATGTATGGCGCCTGCCTGCCGCGCTTCCGTCGCAGCGACTTCCAAGAGGTCCTTCATCACGACGGACTCTCTCCCGGATGGCCGTTCAGCTATGACGATCTGGAGCCCTTCTATGCCAAGGCAGAAGAGCTTTTCGAGGTGCATGGCGCAGTTGGGGAGGACCCCACGGAGCCGGAACACTCCACGCCTTACCCCTATCCGCCGCTCAGCCACGAACCCACCATCGAGCGGCTCGCCGTACGGCTCCGGCAGCAGGGCCTGCATCCATTCCACATGGCCAATGGCATGCACTTGCCGTCGATGGTCGAGCGACGCGCCGACACCACCGCTGATGGTTCTCCCTCAGCGACCGGCAACAAGAGCGATGCCGAGAATCGCGCGGTCCGGCCAGCCCTCGAGTCACCGACCGTGAGGATGCTCCTCGGCGCGTACGTTCGCCGGTTGCACAGCAACCGCGACGGCGACGCCATTACGGCTGCGGAGGCAGATGTAGGCGAGCAGACCATACGGATCGAGGCCAGGACCTTCGTGGTGTCCGGCGGAGCTGTCAACTCGGCGGCCTTGCTGCTGCGATCCGCCAATGATCAACATCCCAGGGGACTAGGCAACTCGTCGGGCCTACTCGGCCGCAACTACATGGTCCACAACAGCACATTCTTTTTGGCGGTGAACCCCACGCGCCGCAATGACACCGCCTGGCAGAAGACGCTTGGGCTCAACGACTGGTACGAGGCCGGGCCAGACACGCCCTATCCGCTCGGGAACCTGCAGATGCTCGGCAAGCTGCGTGCGCCGATGGTCAAAGCGGCACGCTCCTGGGCGCCAATGTGGGCTCTGAAGGTGGTCACCGATCGCAGTCTCGACATCTACCTCACTACCGAGGATCTGCCCCGGCCACTCAACCGGGTCACTGTCGACGGCGACAAGATCATGATCAACTGGTCTCCGAACAACCTTGCCCCCCACTACGAATTGGTCAAGCGGGTCAGGCGCGCGGTCCGTAGGGCCGGCTACCCGATCATCCTCACTGAGCGCATGGGCATTGCCACGAACTCTCACATGTGCGGTACAGCCGTTGCCGGCGTCGATCCGGCCATCAGCGTTCTCGACCGCGACTGTCGCAGCCACGACGTCAACAACCTCTACGTCGTGGATGGCAGCTTCTTCCCATCCTCGGCCGCGCTGAATCCAGCACTAACCATCGCCGCGAACGCTCTCAGAGTCGCGCCTACCATCGCGGCCGGTATCTGAGCCGAGCCGAGCGCTGTAACGGTCTCGTGCCGCGCTTCTCGATCATGGGCACAAGCTCCGTTCCGCAACAATGCTAGGACTGGCCGTGGTTTTGTCAGTTACGAGCGCAGCCGCAGGGCTGGCCGCGGCGTGCCAGATTGTCTCGGCGAAGTCGGTGTTGCCGAGCGGGTGGGTGCCGCTGGGGTTGATCAGGTAGATGCGGTGGCGGGGTGATCGCCATAGCCAGGTGCCGGGTTCGGGTTGCCTTACTCGCCACCGGCCGTGGGTTTTCAGCCGGTGGTGGCGGCGCGTGTGGGGTCCGAGGTTCCCGATTCGGGTCTGGCCCGGCGGGCCGCCCTGGTCGGGGTCGAGGTAGGGGATGGTGTGATCAACATCGATCTGGCGGCTCACCGCAGTGGCGTAGGGGAACACATCGGCCGGATTGCGTAGCAGCAGCTGCTCCCGCAGCGCGGCCGGTATCTCGTAGGCATCAACCGGAATATGCGCGGCGGGCAGATCGACCACCGGCTTCAGATTGATCCTGCAGTGGTCACCCAGCAGCGCGTGAAGCCGATCGATGAGGATCGGGCCGACCTGTTCGACCCGGGCGATGCCGGTGCCGGCGGTGAGCGCTTCGGCAGCCAAGTGCACATACACCACAGCCCGCGGCCGAGCCCGAGCCGGGTCAAACGGCGGCGGCACGATCTGCAGCGACCGATGCGCCGCCTCGCAGTCGCTGGCCGTGGTTTGATCAAAGTCGATCTGAACGTTCGCTGGCCCGTGGTCAAGATCATCGGGTTCGGCGGGTCCGTCCCAATTGTCGTCTTGATGTTCACAGAGCAGCTGCAACGCTTCCGCAGGTTGGGCGAGGATGCCGATGGCCTTGGACCGGCGGATATCGATGCTATCGGTGTCGCCTTCACGGCCGAGGATGTCGGCGATCCGGTCGATGGTGGCCTTGAGCCAGATGGCATCCCCGGCGGTGGCCCGGGCGATGATCAACTTCAATCCGTGCTCGGACTTGCGGCCCAGCCGGACGAACCGTTCCCGGGCAGCCAATGCGGCTCGCTGCTCCGCGCCCACCGGGTCCGCGGCGATGATCGCCGCGTCCAGCAGGGTGTGCAGCCGGCCAAACGACACCGCCCCCAATACCGGGGCGATGCGGTCATCGACGATGGTGGTCTGCTCGGCGGTCAACTGCCGGGTGGCGCCGGCGATGTGCCGGGCCTGATAGGCCGGCACCCGACCCTCCCGTGCGGCCGTCCAGATCAGCGGCAGCCGATGCCGCAAATCCAATGCATCGGCGATCAACCGGCAGGCGGATCCATCCGAGATCCGCAGCACACAGCCGAGTTCAGCCGGTGCGAAATCGGCGACGGTCGGGGTGCCCTCCCCGCCCAGCCGCACCGGACGTTCCGAGCCGGGCAGCCCACACTCGGCGACCGCATCCCCAGCATGCAGATCCGCCCAATGCGCGGCAATTGCAGCCGACGGATCTCGGCAGCGATCAGGGTGTGTTCGTTGGCCTCCGCGGCGGCCAAAGTGCCGGCCGCATCCAAACTCGGCCAGATCATTTTCGAACACACATTCAATATACGGTTCTGCGGCGACGATCCTCCGCCATTTCGGCACGGCACAGCCAACGGACAACACCACATCGATCCGGACAACACGGTGGGCATCGCTGTGCCCACAAGTCACCCACCCGCGTACCCGTGCTCTGCAGGTTCCTGTCGCTGTCGAAGAATCACTCAAGACTGGCAAGATCGCGAAACCTCGCCGAGCTCGACGAGTTCGGTTCTGACATGCCGCTTGAACCACGTACTGGACAGCCGGGGCCTCCCTGCTGGAAGTAGGTGGGACGGCGCGCGTAACGTTTCCGACATATCTGCGACCACCCGGGCCCATAGTGGGCCTGCCGAAGGCCGAGGAGGGTCTCAAATGCCCCAGGACCTTGATCCGCTGGAGACCCGCGAGTGGTTGGACGCGCTGGACTCCGTTGTGACGTTCGACGGCACGGATCGGGCGACGTTCCTGCTGGACGAACTGCTCAGCGATGCCCGGCGCAGCGGCGTGCCAGTGCCGTACTCAGCAAACACTCCGTATCTGAACACCATCCCGCCGGATCAAGAGGCGCAGCACCCCGGTGATCTTGATATCGAATACAAGATCCGGTCGCTGATCCGATGGAACGCCGTGGCGACGGTGCTGCGCGCCAACAAGGAGTCGTCCGAGTTGGGCGGCCACATCGCGAGCTTCCAGTCTGCGGCCACCCTTTACGACATCGGCTTCAACCACTTCTGGCACGCACCCAGCGAGTCGCACGGCGGTGATCTGATTTTCATCCAGGGTCACAGCTCGCCGGGCATTTACGCCAGGGCCTACGTGGAGGGCCGGCTCACCGAGGACCAGCTGCTCAAATTCCGGCAGGAGGTCGACGGCGGCGGCCTTTCGTCGTATCCGCATCCGTGGCTGATGCCGGAGTTCTGGCAGTTCCCAACCGTGTCGATGGGGCTTGGACCGCTGATGGCGATCTACCAGGCCCGATTCCTCAAGTACTTGCACGCCCGCGGCTTGGCTGACACCGCGAACAGACATGTATGGGCGTTCCTCGGCGACGGCGAGATGGACGAGCCGGAGTCGCTCGGTGCGATATCCCTTGCTGGACGGGAGAAACTCGACAATCTGATCTTCGTCATCAACTGCAACCTGCAACGACTGGACGGTCCGGTCCGCGGGAACGGCAAGATCATTCAGGAGCTGGAGGCGGTGTTCCGCGGCGCCGGCTGGAACGTGATCAAGGTGATCTGGGGTGCGGGCTGGGACCCGCTGATCGCCTCCGACAAGTCCGGCCTGTTGCTCAAGCGGATGGAGGAGTGCGTCGACGGCGAGTACCAAGATTTCAAATCGAAGAACGGGGCGTATGTCCGCCAACACTTCTTCGGCAAGTACCCCGAGCTGCTTGATCTTGTTGCTGACATGTCCGATGACGACATCTGGGCGCTGAGCCGCGGCGGCCATGACGCTCAGAAGGTCTATGCCGCCTACCACGCCGCGGTCAATCACATCGACCAGCCGACGGTGATCTTGGCCAAGACCGTCAAGGGCTACGGCATGGGTGAGGCCGGCGAAGGGCAGAACATCACCCATCAACAGAAGAAGATGGGTGAGTCGGTGCTGCGGAACTTCCGGGACCGGTTCCAGATCGACGTGCGCGACGCTCAGATTGCCGAGGTTCCATTCCTGCCACCGAACGCCGGCAGTAAGGAGCAGGCCTACCTGCAAGAACGGCGCGCTGCACTCGGGGGCAGCCTCCCGGCCCGCCGACGCCGAAGCTCCGAATCGCTGCAGGTGCCGCCCCTTTCCGCATTCGAGTCCCAGCTGAAAGGCACTGGAGATCGGCAGATCTCCACGACGATGGCGTTCGTGCGGATCATGACAACGCTGCTGCGAGACAAGCAGATCGGCAAGCGCATCGTGCCGATCGTGCCCGACGAGTCCCGCACATTCGGCATGGAGGGCCTGTTCCGGCAGTTCGGCATCTTCTCCCAGGTCGGTCAGATGTACCAGCCAGAAGACGCGAATCAGCTGATGTTCTACAAGGAGGACAAGAGCGGCCAGCTCCTCCAAGAGGGGATCAATGAGCCGGGCGCGATGTCGTCGTGGATTGCGGCGGCTACCGCGTACAGCACCACCGATGTCCCGATGATCCCGTTTTACATCTACTACTCGATGTTCGGCTTCCAGCGGGTCGGCGACCTCGCCTGGGCCTCCGGCGACATGCGGGCGCGGGGTTTCCTGATGGGTGGCACAGCGGGGCGTACCACGCTCAACGGCGAGGGACTGCAGCACGAGGACGGGCACAGCCACGTCATGGCGGCGACGATTCCAAATTGCGTCTCCTACGATCCGACGTTCTCCTACGAGGTGGCGGTGATCATCGCCGACGGGCTACGCCGGATGTACGCCGAGCAGGAGGACATCTTCTACTACATCACCGTGATGAATGAGAACTATCAGCATCCCGCTCTGCCCGAGGGTCGCGAGGACGAGGTTCGCAACGGAATTGTCAAGGGGATGTACCTGTTCCGGGAGGGCAAGGCCGCCAAGGAATCGGCTCCGCGGGTGCAGCTGTTCGGCTCCGGGACGATCTTGCGCGAGGTCATCGCGGCCGCCGACCTGTTGGAACAGGACTGGAACGTGGCGGCCGATGTGTGGAGCGTGCCGAGCTTCACCGAGCTGGGACGCGAAGGCATGGCCGCCGAGCGGTGGAACATGCTGCATCCCAGTGAGGAGCGCCGGCAGTCCTTCGTAGAGACCCAGCTCGCCGGGCGGCCGGACGGACCGGCCGTCGCCGCGACCGACTACATCCGGGCGTTCGCCGAACAGATCCGTCCGTACGTGAAGCGGCGCTACCATGTGCTCGGCACCGACGGCTTCGGCCGCTCCGACTACCGACGCAAGCTCCGTGAACACTTCGAGGTGGACCGGCACTTCGTCACAGTCGCCGCGCTCACCGAACTGGCTGCCGAAGGCACCGTTCCGGTCAGCACCGCCTCCAAGGCCATTGCCAAGTACAGCCTCAATCCCGACAAACCCGATCCGGCCCGCGCGTAAGAGAGGCGTCCCATGACTGCGGCAACCCAGACAGCAACCGAGGTCAAGGTCCCCGACATCGGCGACTTCGACGACGTACCGGTCATCGAGGTGCACGTCAAGTCCGGTGATGCCGTCAACGCGGACGACCCGCTGATCACGCTCGAATCGGACAAGGCGACGATGGACGTCCCGTCGCCGGCCGCCGGCGCCGTCGCGGATGTGCTCGTCAAGGTCGGCGACACGGTGAGCGAAGGCACCCCGATTCTCATGCTGCAACCAGGCGATGGCGCAATGACCGAGCCGCCCTCGCTGGTGGAACAGCAGGAGCCTCCGCCAGAGGCCGCCCAACCAGCCGCACCGGCTGCCGCCGCACCCGCTGCCGCCGCAGCTTCACCAGCCGCGCCCCCGACCGCCGCTGCGAGCGCACCACCTGCGGCAGGAGCGGCCGACGTGCCCGGAGTGCACGCCGGCCCCAGCGTGCGGCGCATGGCCCGAGAATTCGGCATCGACCTCGGAGCTGTCACCGGTACGGGGCCGAAAGGTCGCATTACCAAGGACGATCTCTTGGGCTTCCTGCGCGGACCTACGCAGGCTCCGGCGCCAGCCGCTGCGGCACCCGCGACAGGCACGGGCATCCCGGAGATTCCGGCCCAGGATTTCTCCAAGTTCGGGCCGGTGGAGACCAAGCCGCTTGCGCGTATCAAGAGGATCTCCGGCCCGTTCCTGCACCGGTCCTGGCTGAACGTGCCACACGTCACGCACAACGACGAGGCCGACATCACCGACCTCGACAAGTACCGCAAGGAGCTGGACACCGCAGCCAAGGCCGACGGTTACCGAGTGACGCTGCTGGCGTTCCTGGTGAAAGCGTGCGTCTCGGTCTTGAAGCAGTTCCCCGACTTCAACAGTTCGCTGTCGCCGGAGAAGGACAGCCTGATCCTGAAGAAGTTCTACAACATCGGTATTGCGGTCGACACCCCCGACGGGCTGGTCGTTCCGGTCGTCAAAGATGCCGACCGCAAGGGGATCATCGAGCTATCCAAAGAGTTCGGCGACATTTCGAAGAAGGCTCGCGACGGCAAGCTGTCCCCCAATGACCTGCAGGGCGGCACCTTCACCATCTCAAGCCTGGGCGGCATCGGCGGCACGAGCTTCACCCCGATCGTGAATGCGCCCGAGGTGGCCATTCTCGGTGTCGTGCGGTCGAAGATGTCCCCGGTCTGGAATGGATCGGAGTTCGTTCCCCGGATGATGCTGCCGGTCTCGCTGTCGTACGACCACCGGGTGATCGACGGCGCGGCGGCCGCCCGGTTCACCCGACAGCTATGCCACCTGCTCGAAGACGACCGTCGGCTCATCCTCTAGAGACGCGAGGACATCCAAACATGAGCGCTGTCGAGATTCAGGTCCCTGACATCGGCGACTTCAGCGATGTGCCGGTGATCGAGATCCACGTCAGTCCCGGTGATGTTGTCGCGGTTGACGACACGCTGGTCACGCTGGAGTCGGACAAGGCCACCCTGGATGTGCCGTCCCCGTCCGCCGGCACTGTGTCGGAGCTGCGGATCGGCGTCGGAGACACGGTGTCGCAGGGAAGCGTGCTCATGGTCCTCGAGGCCGAGGGAGCTGCTGGCACGCCCCCCAAGGAGCACGTGCATGAAAGCGCGCATCCTGACCCTGGCGAGAAGACCGGTTATGGCTCCGCGAGCGGGGTTTACGACAAGATCGAGGTGAGCGTCCCGGACATCGGCGACTTTGAAGCGGTACCGGTCATCGAGGTGCTGGTCAACGCCGGCGACACCGTCGCGGTCGACGACCCGCTGATCACGCTCGAGTCGGACAAGGCCACCATGGACGTACCCGCCCCAGCGGCAGGCACGGTCGTTGCGGTCAAAGTGAACGTCGGCGACACCGTTTCCGCCGGGCACGCCATCTTGGACCTGCGAACTGGTGAAGCACCGGCCGCCGCCGAACAGGCCGCCGCGCCGGCACCATCGCCGGTCGCCCGGCCACCGATGACCGAGCGCGGCGACGTACACGGCGAGGTACTGGTGCTCGGCGCTGGGCCCGGGGGATACAGCGCCGCGTTCCGCGCCGCCGACCTCGGCAAGCGCGTCGTGCTGGTCGACAGCGGCGAGAGGCTCGGCGGTGTTTGTCTCAACATCGGCTGCATCCCGTCCAAGGCGCTGCTGCACGCGGCGAAAGTGATCGCCGAGACAAAGGAGATGGCCGCCCACGGGCTCTCCTTCGCCGACCCGCAGATCGATCTCGACAAGCTGCGCGATTGGAAAGAGGGCGTCGTCAAGCGGCTCACCGGCGGCCTCGCAGGTTTGGCCAAGCAGCGCAAGGTCGAAGTTGTACGCGGCACCGGCAGGTTCACCTCGATGAACCAGCTAGCGGTGACCGAGGACGATGGCTCGGTCAAGACCGTGAGCTTCGAACAGGCGATCATCGCCGCCGGCTCCGAACCCATGACACTGCCGTTCATCCCTAACGACGATCCGCGCGTCATCGACTCCACCGGTGCGCTGGAACTTGGCGGCATACCGCAGCGGCTGCTCGTGCTTGGCGGGGGGATCATCGGCCTCGAGATGGCGACCGTCTACTCCGAACTCGGCGCGCAGATCACTGTCGTCGAACTGATGGACCAGCTCATTCCGGGCGCAGACAAAGACATCGTCGCGCCGCTCACCAAACGCATCACCAAGCGGTACGAAAGCATTTACCTGAAGACCAGGGTGACCGCGGTCGAGGCCAGCGACGACGGGCTGCGCGTGCGGTTCGAAGGCGCGGGCGGCGCCGGATACCGACACATTCGACAAGGTGCTGGTCGCAGTCGGGCGACGACCCAGCGGCCGCCTGATCGGCGCGGAGAACGCCGGCGTGCTCATCGATGAGCGCGGCTTCATTCAGGTGGACAAGCAACAGCGTACGAACGTGCCGCACATCTTCGCGATCGGCGACGTCGTTGGCCAGCCGATGCTGGCGCACAAAGCGGTTCACGAAGGCAAGGTCGCCGCGGAAGTGACGGCCGGTCTGCCGAGCTACTTCGACGCGAAGGTGATCCCATCGGTGGCCTACACCGACCCCGAAGTGGCCTGGGTAGGCGTCACCGAAAATGAGGCAAAGACCGCTGGCGTCAAGTACGGCAAGGGGGTGTTTCCGTGGCTGGCGTCCGGCCGGTCGCTGACGCTCGGTCGGGACGAGGGCATCACGAAGGTGATCTTCGATGAATCGACTGATCGAATCATCGGGTGTGGCATTGTCGGCCCCAGTGCCGGAGACCTCATCACCGAAGCCGCGCTGGCCATTGAGATGGGTGCCGACGCGGCCGACATCGGACTGACCATTCATCCCCATCCGACCCTCTCGGAAACCATCGGCATGGCCGCCGAGGCGTTCGAGGGAACCATCACAGACCTTTACCTGCCAAAGAAGAAGAAGAAAACGACCTAAGGAGGCACCAAATGCCAGGATCAGTCATTGTCGGGGGTGCCAGGACACCGATCGGGAAGCTCGCCGGATCCCTCAAGGATTTCACGGCGATGGACCTGGGCGGGTTTGCTATCAAGTCAGCGTTGGAGAGAGCCGGAATCACTGGTGATCAAGTCGACTATGTGATCATGGGTCACGTCATCCAGGCCGGGGCCGGGCAGAACACCGCCCGGCAGGCTGCGGTCAAGGGTGGGATACCGATGTCGGTGCCGTCGTTGACGGTGAACAAGGTGTGCCTATCCGGATTGAATGCGATCGCGACGGCCGATCAGTTGATCGGCTACGGCGAGTTCGATGTGGTGGTCGCCGGTGGGATGGAGTCGATGACGCAAGGCCCGTACCTGCTGCCGAAGGCCCGCGGCGGATACCGGTACGGCAACGGCGAGATCGTGGACTCCACCGCGCACGACGCGCTGTTCTGCTCGTTCGACCAGCTTGGTATGGGCGCGGCGACCGAGACGTACACCAAGCTGCGCGGCATCAGTCGGGACGAGCAGGATGCCTTCTCGGCGGCGTCGCATGGCCGAGCCGCGGAGGCGCAGAAGAACGGCCTCTTCGACAACGAGATCGTCGAGGTTGCGGTGCCGCAGCGCAGGGGCGACCCCGTGCTGGTCACCGACGACGAGGGGGTCCGTCCGGACACCACGGCGACGACGCTGGCGAGGCTGCGCCCGGCGTTCGCCGCGGACGGCACGGTGACCGCCGGCTCGTCGTCACAGATCTCCGACGGCGCGGCCGCGGTGGTGGTGATGTCCCGAGCCAAGGCCGAGGAACTGGGAGTGCCGATCCTTGCTGAGATCGGCGCGCATGGCACAGTCGCCGGGCCGGATCCGTCGCTGCTGTCCCAGCCGGCCAACGCGATCGGCAAGGCGCTCGGACGGGAGAATCTCACGCCTGACGAGGTCGATCTGTACGAGATCAATGAGGCGTTCGCGTCGGTGGCCATTCAGTCGATGCGTGAGCTGGAAATCGGCGAGGACGTCGTGAACGTCAACGGTGGCGCCATCTCCATGGGCCACCCGGTCGGCGCGTCCGGCGCCCGGCTCGCGCTCCATCTGGCGCTCGAGCTCAAGCGTCGCGGCGGTGGCATCGGCGCAGCCGGCTTGTGCGGCGGCGGCGGTCAGGGAGAGGCCTTGATCATCCGCGTGGCGGGCTGACAACGACTGGCCGAGTCTTACTGGAGCTTCTTCGTCATTCAGCGGTCATCCTGATAAGTCCTGATGGTGCTGCCCGGGCGTTGGGCTTGCGCGTTTCGCCCGGGCTAGTTGGGCGGGATGTTCTGGTTGATGCGGAAGAAGTTGTCCGGGTCGTACTTTCGCTTCAAGGCTTGGAGCTTGTCGTACTTCATCGATCCGTACGACTGCCGAACCCGCTCGGCACCCTCGTCGCCCAGGAAGTTGACGTAAACGCCTTCGTGCCACGGTCGCAGTGCGGACCAGAAGTCGCGTACCCACTCGCGTTCCTCTGCGAATCCGGCACTCGTCTCGGTGCTGGCGCCGATGTTGTACGTGAATCCGGCCGAGCGGCCGTTGAACGCGGTCTCGTCGTCGCCGACTCGGCTAACGGCGCCGCCCATTTGCCAGATCGGGAACGCCGTCAGCGGCGACGAGATCTGCAAAGAGCGCTCGGCCGTGATGTCGATGATGTCATCGTTCAACTCGGCGACGTCGCAGCTCTTGAAGTAATACCAACGACCCGCCGGGAAGCTCGGATCGAACATCGCCTGATGGGTCAGGAATGGCTTCGGCACGCAGAGGTCGAGGACTGGTGACCCGAACTCCTTGAGGGGCCGGACAAAGCGTTGCCCGGACTCCACATCACCCGCCCAGCAGCACACGACGCTCACGACCGGCTTACCGTGAAGTTCCACCGGCACGAACGGCAGCGGCGGCGCTTTACGGTGAACCACGATCGTCATCAGTTCGTCCGGCGCGTCGGCGACCCAGTCACGATAGAAGCGCAGCACCTTCGGCGATTGCTCCATCGGCCAGAACACCGGTCCCGCCACCACCTGCGGTCCCAGAGGCACGCAGCGGAACTCGAACTCCGTGACTATCCCGAAGTTGCCACCGCCCCCGCGTACTCCCCAGAAGAGATCAGCATTTCTATCCGCGCTCGCCTGCACGAACTCACCGTCGGCCGTGACAAGATCAACTGAGAGGAGCTGGTCGATCGACAATCCGTGCTTACGCATGATCCAGCCAATCCCACCGCCCAGCGTGAGTCCGGCCACGCCGGTATGGGTGACGATGCCGGACGGCACCGCGAGGCCGAACGCCTGGGTTTCCCTGTCGAGGTCTCCGAGTAGAACGCCCGCCTGCACCCGTGCCGTACGCCGTTCGGGATCGACCCGAACTCCTTTCATGAGCGAGAGGTCGATCACCAGGGCGCCGTCAGCCACTGACAAGCCCGGGAAGGAGTGGCCACCGCTGCGTACGGCGACCGGCAGACCGCGAGCCCGCCCGAAGTTCACGGCGGCGATGACATCCGACACACCCGCGCAGCGAATGATCACCGTTGGATGCCTGTCGATCGAACCGTTCCAGATCTTGCGATTCGTGTCATAGCTCGGATCTCCCGGGCCGACGACGTACCCGCGGAGAGCCGCCCTATCAATCTCCATCGATTCGGTGTCGAGGCTCATCGTTGGAGTGTCTCAGTCACGACGAGGTTGCCAACCAGGATGTGCCGGCTATCAATGATAGATTTCTCGTTTTCACTCGGAACGCGCGAAGATTCGGCGATGGAGGAGATCGCCTCGGCAGCCGAGGTTCACGTTTCGCTGCTCGGCGGTTTCTCCGTCACGGTCAACGGGCAGCCGGTGCCAGACAGGTGGCGGCTTCGCAAGGCCAAGACGTTGGTCAAGCTGCTTGCTCTCGCCCCCGGGCATTGGCTGCACCGCGACCTCATCGTGGATAGCCTCTGGTCGGATAGCGAGCCGGAGGCCGCAGCCAACAACCTGCATCAGATCGTGTACGCCGTCAGGCGGATGATGGGCGCAGAATCGATCACACTCAGCGACGACGTCGTACGTCTCTGTCCGGCCGCGCGCCTCACCGTGGACGTTGATCAATTCGAGCAAGCAGCCGGCGCCGCCCGCAGCAGCAGCGAGATCTCTGCGTTGCAACAAGCGCTCGGTCTGTGGACCGGCCCATTACTCCCCGAAGATCAATACGCGGACTGGGCAGCAGAGCAGCGGGAAAGACTCAACGAAACCCACGCGGCGTTGACGGCCCTACTCGGCTCGAAGCTGTCTGGGCAAGGTGAATCAGAAGCCGCGCTGGCCCTTGTGGAACCACTCACATCCGCCCGCCCACTCGACGAACATCTCCACCGAGTGCTGATCAATTCACTCACCGGAGTCGGCCGACGCTGGGAAGCCATCGAGGCGTACGAACGCCTCCGCGATGCTCTTGAGGAGGAGTACGCCGCCGAACCGGAACCCGAAACCAAGGCCCTATACCGGCGACTGCTCACGGGCGGCAAGCCCATGCCCGCAACGATCCCCCACAACCTGCCGGAGCCGACCACCAGCTTTATCGGCCGCCGACGCTTGCTCACCGAACTGACGGCGGGCCTGGGGCGTACGCGTTTGCTCACCCTCACCGGCGTGGGCGGTGTTGGCAAGAGCCGGCTCGCTCTCGAGCTGGCCCGGCTGGCGGGCGCTGGCCCTGACTGCCCGGACGGTGTCTGGCTTGTCGAGCTAGCTGGCGTCCAGGATCCCGAGATCGTCGTATCCACGGTGGCATCAGCGCTGCGAGTGACTCTTCGAAATGGACGCTCTCCAGCGACGGCCGTCGCAGAGCAACTCGGTTCTCGCACCTTGCTGTTGATCATGGACAACTGCGAGCACCTGCTCGAGGCCTGCAGCGCTCTCATTCAGGAGGTGCTCGCCAGGTGTCCCAACATCAGTATCGTGACCACGAGTCGCGAACCGCTGGCGCTTCCCGGGGAGCTGGTCTACCGCGTGCCATCGCTGGAGCTGCCAAGCGGATCCGAGATCGATGTCCGGGAGCTCTCCCGGCTGGAAGCCGTACAGCTGTTCGTCGAACGCGCATGGCTTACTGCGCCTTCGTTCAAACTGAACACAAAGACCGCGGATCCGGTAGCGGAGATCTGCCATCGGCTTGACGGCATACCACTCGCGCTTGAGCTCGCCGCCGCGCGCCTCGCGCACTTCACCGTGCACGAGCTCGCCAACGGACTCGGCGATGCGCTCACCCTGCTAAGACAGCGCGGACGTGGACGCCTGGATCGCCAGCAAACGATCGCCGCGACCCTTGGTTGGAGCCATGGGCTGCTCGAAGTGCGAAGAACAGATGATCTTCCGGCGACTCGCCGTCTTCGCCGGTGGATTCGACCTGGAGGCGGCGGCATCGGTGTGCGACCGCCCCGGTCCGGTGGTTATTGACCTTGTCTCCCGTCTTGTGGACAAGTCGCTCGTCCATACCGACACGGCCGAGTCACAGACGCGATACCGGTTGCTCGAGGTGGTGCGGCAGTACGCCGAGACGCGGCTCGGGGAAGCCGAGGAGGTGGCTGCCTGTCGTAAGCGCCATATGGAGTGGTACGCCGGGGCCGCTGCGGCACACGATCCCGACCGCGGCGAGGTTGTCGTCGGCGAACCGTCCGGCTGGTTCGACGTCGAGCAGGATAATCTGCGCGCGGCATTGGCCACGGCACTCGCAACGGATCCGACGACAGCCCAACAGCTGGCCACGTCTTGCTGGCGCTTCTGGGTTAACCGCGGCCTGATCTCCGAAGGAGCGCGCTGGCTCACCCTCGCTCTGAACGCGTCCCCGGACCGATCCGCGCTGCGGGCTCGCGGACTGGCCGCGATGGCCGTCATGCACATCCGCCAAGCCGATGCCACTGAGCTGACGGCGATCGGAGAGGAGATCGTCGATCTCCTGAACGAGCACGGCGAGCCCAGTGAGCGGGCCCACGGTTACCACCAACGGGCATTGCTGACATTCATGGCCGGTGACTGGAGACTTGCGCAGAGTCAAAGCGACGAAGCTCTACGCGTTTCCGCCGGGTTTCCTGGAGTTGCTACTTCGGCCCAACATTTCGCCGGAGTACTCGCGCTCGCTCGTGGCGAGGTTGACCTGGCCCGTCCCCGGTTCGACGCCGCCCTGCAGGCGCTGCAGCAAGTCCCCAATGACGCAGCGCCGTTTTTCGTCGCCATGTCGCTCGGTTGGGCCGTCGACGAGCGTCGGGATCCGCCACTGCCATTCGCCGAAGAGACCGTGCTGTTCGCACGTCGGGTCGGCGCCCAACAGGCGGCCGGGCATCTGAGGCTCGCCATCGCGCTGAGCGAGCGGCTGGCCGGCAACATCGATGCGGCCTTTATGCTCATCGACGACGCCTACGCACGATTCCGCGGCGTGGATGACCGCTACGGCGAGGCGTACGCGCTGTCACAGCATGGACATGCACTGCGATGGGTGGGGCAGTACGAAGAGGCGGACGGCTACCTGCAACGGTCTGAGTCGCTTCGTCGGGACCTGCGCGACAAGCGGGCATTGGCCCTGGCACTCGCGGGTCGAGCGTTGAATGCAGCGGCCGCTGGCGCGGCGGACCAGGCTCGGACGCTTGGGCGTGAGGCCTTGGCCATCATGGAGGAATCAAGCGACACGACCGGCGTCTCGGTTGTCAGCGTCAATCTCGCTGTCGCGGAGTTCTTGTTGACAGACCTCTCGGCGACGCTGATCTGGCTCGATCTCACCCTTGCGCGCTTCCCCATCCCTGGGGCCCATCGGTCGCTCGGCTGGCTGTACCTGCTTCGCGCCCACGTACTGCGACAACTGGGCGATATGGATGGCTCCATGAAGTCGGCCGAGGCGGCGCAGGCGACGTTTACGCGGCTGGGTGAGCGACGTGGCCTAATCGCCGTGCAAAGAATCTGCAAAGGCGGTCTTCCTACCTTCTCTGCATGAGATTCAGCATCGCGTACGACGAGGACGGCACCGTTCTCACCTCGTCATCTGACGGCGAGGACGCGAAGAAGTCGCAGGTGATCACGACCTCCAACGAGACCACGACAATCCAGACCTTGGTTGTGCGGTCCACCCTCGCCGACACCGCTCCCACACGGCCGCATCCAGTTCTGCGAGAACAGCCCAGTCCTTTGCACCGTACCGAAACCCAAGCAACGGAGAAATGACATGTTGAGACGACCAAGAAATGCCGCGCTATTGCTGGTTATCACAGCAATAGGCGCCCTGCTATACGGCGGCACTGCCCATGCCGATCCCACCCCAACCCCGGTCGCGATCGAGGTGCTTACGCCGAGAGCGGCCTTCACCGAACAGGCGTCGATGCAGATTCGCCTCAAGGTGGATGGACACGGAACCGACGTGATCAAGGTTTCAGAGCTGTCCAACATTGTGACCACCAGAGTCACCGTGCAACCAGGTGCACAGATTCCTTGGCACACTCATCCCGGACCGGTGTTCGTCACTATCGCCCAGGGTGAGCTGACCTACATCTCGTCCGACGGCTGCACCAGCCGGCGGTATCCGGCCGGAACCGCATTCGTCGATCCCGGACACGGCCACGTGCACACGGCCGTCAATACCGGAGACACAGACGCTGTCTTCACTGCCACCTTCTTTGATGCGCCGGCCGGTGCCGCACGGTCAGTATCCCGGCCGATGCACCGGCAGGCTGCAAGGTCCCAACCAGCTGACAGTTCGATGGCCCTGAAAGTGCGGGCGAGCGGTGATGCTGAATCGATTCAGGATCACCGCTCGCCCGCACTTTCTGCCGGGCCTGAGCATAAATAGATCAAGGGTGCGGGCAGATTTCCGCACCCTTGTCTTGTGAGGACTCCTAGGAGGCAGCCGCCAATCCAATGGCCGCAGTCTGGCCCAGCGGAGGCAAGTCCCACGCGTCGTTCGGCTGTCTTGACGATCTTGACCGCACAGCAGGCGAAGGCCAGCGTCATCAGCAGCCAGGCGGCCATGTCCAGCATGGGCATCTGCAGGACTACGAAGGCCAAGACGTGCACCGGCGTCGTCAGCAGCATGGCGAGCCAGCCCACAGTCGCGATGCTGCCGCGCAGAGCCAGTCCCATCAAGATTGCGCCGACGATGTGGCCCAGGACGAAGAGCAGAGTGCTGATCCCGGGTATGCCGGTCGACCACATTTTGTCGATCACAATGGCAGCCACATCGCGCTGCTCGGGCGGTAGGGATGCTCCTATCAACAAGAGGTTGTCGACTCCAGCCATTGCAAACGCACCGAGGTAGGCGATGAGGTTCACCGCGAGAGCGAGTGTGGTGAGTACCGGCCGACGACGCCTCGAGAGTGTTCCGGCCGCGAGGAAGGCCGGGACGACGCACAGCAGCCCGATGAAGCCGAGCAGGGCAAAGGTGAACTGACGGTCGGGATTGGCCGCGATCAGGTCGAGCGACCGTCTGGTGTCGGAGTCGTCGGTCTGGAACAGGCGCCCGAGGGCGACGCAGGAAGCGGGGACAAGCATGATGACCGCAGCGGCATAACGCTGGAAAGTCCGGACGTCGCGGAGTCGGCGCACTCCCCCGCTGTCATTGTTGATCTTGGTTTTGGTGTCTTCGGCAACCGACATGGTGACCTCCTGTGCATCGGAGCTATCTGGTCCTTGCAGCCTTCCGCCGCCGCGTGCGCCTGGCAGGAGGATTCCTCACGCGTAATCTCGGGAAGCTGCCCGGGTGGCCAAGGAGCCACTTCCCTGGTCGCAGGGAGTTCTAGGCGGGATCATGAGGGCATGCCGAAGCGGCTGACGGTCTTGGCGTACGCGCTCTTCGGGTTCGCCGTGCTACTCGCCGGAGTCGCCGTGGTGGGCGCGCTGCTTCTCGGTATCGACAGCGAGACGGCCTGGTCTAACTTCTTGATCACTAACACCGTGATCGGCCTGTCGGCCGCGCCCTGCGGTTTGCTGATCGCTCGGGCTAAGCCCGACAACGCGATCGGCTGGCTCTTCCTCATCGCAGGCGTCGCACCGCTACTGACTGCGGCAGCGACTCCACTCATGATCTATGGCGCCGCACACGACTGGCCGCAGTTCGCGCTGCGACTCCTCGTGACGATCTACATGTTCTCGTGGTCTTGGGGGGTCTATTGCTGCATCCCGTTGATCTTGCAGCTTTTCCCAACTGGCAAGCCGCTGAGCCCGCGTTGGACAGTGCTGTGCTGGCTGACGGTGGGCAGCGCGGTGCTCGGCAATATGTTCGTCGGCCCAACTCCTGAGTACGGCGCCTCGTCGTTCCTGGTCGCGCCATGGTGGGCAGTTACTGAAGGCGTCACCGGTGTTGTCACACCGTTGATCATTCTCGCCTCGGTCGCGAGCTTGATCGTGCGATACGTTCGCGGCACCGAGACCGTGCGCCAGCAGGTGTTGTGGCTGGCGGTGGCGGTCATTCTCGTGATCTTGATCAACGCGCCGATATGGTTCGCCATTCCTACAGGGCACAACATCCTGCTCTTGTTGAGTTTCCCGCTGATTCCTGCAGCAGTCACCATCGCGGTGCTGCGGCATGGCCTGTACGACGTACGCATCGTTGTCTCGCGGCTGATCGTCTATGTCCTTCTCACCGCGGCCGTGGTTGCGGTCTATGTCGGGCTGCTTGCGGTGCTTGATCAAATTCTGCGCGGCGCCGGGGCGCCGGTATTGGCCGCGCTTGCCATCGCCCTGGCCTTCAATCCCGTCCGGGTGCGCCTACAACGCCTTGTCGACCGCGCGGTCTACGGCGCTCGGCAAGACCCCGTAGCCGCGGTTTCGGCCGTGGGACGGCAGTTGGCCGGTGATGATCTCAGCGGCGTCACCCATGCCCTGCGCGATTCTCTTCGGCTGAGTTATGTGGCAATCGAGCATGGGGCCAAAGGGATCGTTCAGAGCGGCGAGCCGACGACGAGCGCGCACACCTGGCCTCTGACCTACGACGCCAAACCGGTCGGAAAACTGGTCGTGGGACCACGGCACGGTGAGCGCCAGCTCTCCCACGCCGATCAAAAGGTGATCGATCTGGTGGCAGCCCCAATCGCGATCGTGCTGCACGCACAAGTGCTCACCGAGGACTTGAAGGCCTCACGCGAACGCGTCATCGACGCCGCTGACGAGGAACGCACCAGACTGCGCCGCGAGCTCCATGACAGTCTCGGACCGCTGCTCACAGGTGCCGCGTTCAAGGCCGATGGCATCGCCTTAGCCGCCCAACACCGACCAGAGCGAGCCGAGTCGTTGGCGCTCGAGCTGGCCGATCAGCTTCGGCAGTCCATCGAGGCGGTACGCCAGCTCGCGTACGGGCTCCGTCCCGCGGCTCTGGATGAACTCGGTCTGGTTGGGGCACTCCGCGAGGAGGGAAGCCGGTTCGAGCCGATCACCGTGACCGTAGATGCACCCGAATTCATACCGGCACTGCCATCATCAGTCGAGGTAGCCGCTTACCGGATCGCCGATGAGGCGCTGGCCAACGTCGTGCGGCACTCTGATGCCAAGCTTGCCTCGGTTCGACTCACTGCCAATGACGGCACCCTTGAAATGATCATCACCGATGACGGCAGCCCCACCGCGCCATGGTCCCCTGGGCTCGGCCTGACCTCGATCCAGACGCGAGCCTCCGAGGTCGGTGGAGCCTGCGAAGCAGGTCCCACAGCTCAAGGTGGTCGAGTGGTCGCCGTCCTTCCGCTGCGAGCTGGTCGATGATCAAGGTCTTGGTCGCCGACGATCATCCGGTGGTGCGGGACGGCCTGCGGGCGCTGTTCGTCGAGTACCCCACCATCGAGTTGATCGGCGAGGCCGCCACGGGCCGCGAGGCGATCAAGGCTGCGGTGATCGACAAGCCGGACGTGATCATCATGGACCTCGCCATGCCGGACACCGACGGGTTCAGCGCTACAGCAGAGATCAGCCGGGTAGCGCCCGATGTAGCGGTGCTTGTCCTAACCATGAGCGACGACGACGTGACCATGACCAAGGCAATGCGTGCGGGCGCGCGCGGTTACTTGCTCAAGGGCGCAACCAAGGAGGAAATCCTGCGGGCCGTGACGGCAGTTGCCGACGGCCAAGCAATCTTCGGACCCGCCGTAGCGCAGCGAGTGCTGGCGCGGTTAGGTGCACGATCCAGCGACGAGGATCCGTTCCCTCAGCTGACTCCGCGTGAGCACGACGTGCTGAGACTGCTGGCCCAGGGGCTGTCCAACTCCGCGATAGCCGATCGCTTGGGACTGTCGCTGAAGACCGTGAACAACAACACCTCCTCGATCTTCACCAAGCTGAACGTCGCCACCCGTACTGAGGCGGCAATCCTCGCCCGCGACCGCGGGCTGAACAACGCCTGATCAACCGCCCCTCAACTGGCCTGGTGCAGGCCGAGCCCAGCGGCCAGAAAGTCAAGGGATCGCTCGATTTCAGGCATTTGAGCTGTCGGCATCAGATTGAGATGACCATGCAACATGCCCTCGGCCACTGTCGACTCCACCGCCACGCCGACCTCGCGTAGCTGCTGCTCGAACAGTTCACCGGAGCCCCGGAGGTCGTCGTACTCGCTCAGCACGATCCGGGTGGGTGGCATGCCTTCGAGGTTGCCGTGGCCGGGCATCGTTCGCGTTGGGATGTCGGTAAGCCGGCCGAGGTACCACCGAGTGAAGTCGATGATGTCGGCAGCCGTGAATCGCAGCATCCGCGGCAACTGCCGCATCTCGGCGGCCAGCTCATCAGGCAATGCCGGTACCGGGAAGTGGACTACCGGGTAGGCGAGGAGCATGGCTGCCGGCAGGGTGCCGGAATCATCTCGGACCCGCATCGTCGCGGCGGCAGCCAGGTTCGCACCTGCACTAGCACCGCCGATGGCCAGCCGCTGCGGATCTGTGCCGAGGTCGTCCACTGCTTCCGCGAACCAACCCCACGCTGCGTGGACGTCGTCGAGCGGGATCGGATAGCGCACTGTGTCCGTGGCCAGCCGGTAGTCAACCGATACGACAGTGGAGCCCCGGAAGGCGAGCTCTGCACTCACCACATGGGCCTCCGGCATGTCAAGATCACCGGCAACGAAGGCGCCACCGTGCATCCACAGCAGACCGGGTGCCTGTCCGTGCGACGCGAGCGGCCGGTACAGCCGCACGGGGATGTCGCCATGCGGGCCCGAGATCGATGCGCTGCTGATGTCGACGTCCGGAAGCGAGTACGCGTCGTACGGCGCTTCATATGCAACCTTCATCTGAGCTGCAGCAGGACTCATGAGGGATTCCTCGAGGCTGCTGATCGGTGAAATCAGCGGGAATCGGGCGGCGATGAGCGGATGTACGGGCATGAGGTTCTTTCACTGGCGATCGGGGGGTCGACAGTTACCAAACTTGCCCCCGTGCGTCGGGGTCATTCCTACGCCTTTGCGATCGCCAAGGCGTCGCCTGGCTCGATACGAGACGCCAGTGTCTCGGCCTTGATCCAGTCCGCGTGGCGTAGCAGGTCGTCGCCGTCGGGGAGCGTGAGCACGATCCGGTCGGTCAGTTCGAGGCCGGCGTCCTTCCGCATTGTGTTGACCGTGTGGATGAGCTCATAGACCCGGCCCCTGAGCGCGAGCTCCGGGTCGATAGCGGTGTCGATGGCGATCGACAGCGTTACGTCGTCCGCGATCGCCCAGCCGGGAATCTCCACCCGCTCCCCGCGGATCACCTCGTCGGCTGCCAGCTCCTCGCCAGCGACGCGCACGCGACCGTCGCCGAGCTCCTCGGCCTCTCCGCGCTCGAGGGCCGCCTTGATCGCAGGCACCTTCGCCCCCAGCCGCGGGCCGAGCACCCGCAGGTTGGGCAGGAGCCGCACCTGGGCGACGGGCCCTTCATCAAACCCGACCTCATCCACCCGCAGCTCCTCGGCAATCTCATCCGCGTGCTCGCCAGCGAGCCGCGCTCCGCGTACGTACACGCGCCGCAGCGGCTGGCGCAGCTTCACCCCCGCCGTGTTGCGCGCCTCGCGACCGAGCTCCACGATCCGGCGCAGCTCAGCGATCTCGGCAAGAAGGCGCTCGTCGGGCTGGCGGACCTCAGGCCAACTTGCCAAGAAGATGCTCTCCGGAGCGCCCTCGCAGGCATTGGCGACAAGGTTCCGCCACAGATGGTCGGCGAGGAACGGCATGACTGGTGAGACCACACGCAAGCCCGTTACGAGCGCAAACCAGAGTGTTCGGAAGGCCGCGTCATCGTAGGAGTAGAAGCGTCGCCGCGACCGGCGGATGTACCAGTTCGAGAGGTCCTCGACGAAGGACTCAAAAGCCGAAATCAGTCGGTAGGTGAGTTGCTCTTCCAGCGCGGCGGTCGCGTCAGATACGAGCCTCTCGGTGCGTGCGACGAGCCATCGGTCCAGCGGGCGCAGCTTGATCCCAACTGGCCCAGTCGCAAGATCATCAAGTGTCGGCCGGAAGCCCTCGATGTTCGCGTATCTGACAAGAAACCCGACAGAGTTCCACAGCGTGAGGAGTTTGCGTTTGATCTCGTGCGCGGGACCGTAGCCGAAAAATAGATCGCGGTCGGGTGGTTGGTCGCAGTACTGCCAGCGCATGACGTCGGCGCCCATACGCGCGAACGCCTCCTCGGCCGGGATGAGATTTCCCCAGGAGCCGTGCATCGGGCGGCCGTGCTCGTCCAGCATCTTCTCGTATCCGAGGACGGACCGAAATGGCGCCTCGTCCACCAGACAGACCGACATGAACAGCTGCGAGTAGAACCACAGGCGGATCTGCTCGCGCATTTCGGAGACCCAGTGGGCTGGGAACCAGGTCTGCCAATAGTCATGATCAGGAAGATCGGCGCCCGTGAGCCCGTGGGCAGCACCAGTCCCGTAGCCACCCTCGATCCACTCCGGATTCTGCCAGCCGAGGGTGGAGAAGGGGACGATCCCCGCGTCCAGCCAGACATCGCCGATCTCCGGGATCCGCCGGACGCCTTCCGTCCCGCAGGAGGGGCAGCGGATCTCAACCGCGTCGATCCACGGCCGATGCAGCTCGTCCAGCTGGTCGATCCCGGCCGTCGCCAGCTCCTCGAGTTCGGCTCGGGAGCCGACCACACTGACGTGGCCACACGTGCAGGGATAGATGGGTAGCGGGAGCCCGAAGTAGCGGCGCCGGGAGATGTTCCAGTCACCCATGTTCCGCAGCCAGTCATCCATCCGCTTGCTGAAGTACGCCGGCGTCCATTCGATGGTCGCGTTCGCTGCAAGCAGCCGCGGCCTGACTTCGTCCACCGAAATGAACCAGTCGTCGGCGATGCGGAAAATGAGTGGGGTATTGCAGCGCCAGCAGAAGGGGTAGCGGTGGGCGTAGTCCCCCGACGCTACAAGGCGGCCGCGCTCGGCGAGATCGGCCACGATCTGCTCGGCCGACTCCGATGTGGATAGTCCGTGCAGCCAGCCGAAACGGTCGTAGAACCGCCCAGCCTCATCCACCGGCATGACGATGGGGAGGTCGTAAACGCGAGATAGCTCGAAATCCTCTGTGCCGCAACCAGGCGCGATGTGGACGATGCCGGTGCCCTCATCCATCGTGACGTCGTCCCAACCGATGACGCGGTGCTCGATCCCCTCGGCCGCAGGCAGGTGGTCGAAGGGTCCGTCGTAGCGCCAGCCGATGAGCTCGGATCCGCGGCGACGTTCGACATACGTCTCGTCGGGGTAACGCTTGACCGCAACCCACTCCCCGTCCTCTTGGAGGCCGTACTCCTCGTCGGGATGAACCGCAGCGGCGACGTTCGCAGGCAACGTCCAGGGCGTAGTCGTCCAGATCGTGAGCGACTGGCCAGGCCGGTCGCGGAGCGGGAAGCGTACGAACAGCGAGGGGTCGATGCGGTCCTCGTAGCTTCCGACCAGCTCGTGCGCCGAGATGGAGGTGCCGCACCGTGGGCACCACTCGGTGGAGCGGTGCCCACGGTAGAGCCAGCCGCGCTCGTGCACCAGCTTCAGGAAACGCCAGATGTAGGAGATGTTCGTGTCGGAGAAGGTGTAGTAGTCGTTGCCCCAATCCATCCATTGGCCAAGGCGCTTCGATCCGCGGATCAGCTCCTGCGCCGACCACGCGACCTTCTCCCGACATTTGCGCGCAAACTCAGCTAGCCCGTATTCCTCGATCTCGCGCTTCGAGTTGAGGCCGAGCTCTCGTTCGACGCCCACCTCGATCCACAAGCCCTGGCAGTCGAAGCCGTTCTGGTAGCGCTGGTCGAAGCCGCACAACGCCTTGTAGCGCTGGAAGACATCCTTCAGCGTGCGACCCCAGGCCGTATGTACGCCGAGCGTCTTGTTGGCAGTGACCGGGCCGTCGATGAAGCCCCAGACCGGTCCGCCCCGGTTGCGCTCTCGTAGTTGCGCGAAGATGCGACGCTCATCCCACCACGAGAGGATCTCCTCCTCGAGTGCGGGATGGTCGGGAACGGGTGGAAGCTGAGAGAACATGCGGGAAGTCAGCGTAGTACGAGCAGCTTCAAGAATTTGCGCCACTCCCGTACGGCCTGGTGATGATTTCGAGCAGGTGGCCGTTCGGATCCTCCCAGTAGACGCCGCGGCCGCCGTCATTGGTGTTGAATTCGCCGGGCCGCCGCCGGAATGGGTCTGCCCAGTACGGCAGTTCGCGTTCTTTGATCCGGGCGAAAATGTCGTCGAACTCCGACTCATCCACCAAGAACGCGTAGTGCTGCGGGTTGGCCGCGCCGTGATCATCAGCAAAGTCCAAAGACGCGTCATTTGCGAGTTCGACGACCATGAAGGGCCCGTACGCCGTTGCCGGTGGCAGGCCCAGGATCTCGGTCAGAAAGGCTGCCGACTGGTGCTTGTCCCGGACTCGGACGATCGTGTGATTCAGTTGAACAGTCATTGGGACTCCTTCAGGAAGGCCTGAGATCGAAACTCCTAAGAAAGAGTGAACCATGATCGAGAGGTACTCGCAGATGACGTCCTCGAGACGATCGATTTACGACTTCTCCACTTGCCGGCAAAGTCGCTGTCGTCACTGGCGGCGCCTCAGGAATCGGCTCGGCAATCGTCGATGCGTACGCCGCCAAGGGCGCCACGGTGGTCGTTCTCGACAGGGCGACGGAAGCCGCTCAGCGCAAGGTCAGCGAGGGCAGCGCGGCGGCGGCTATCGAATGTGACGTGACAATCGAGCAATCCGTCGTTGATGCGGTTAGCGCGGTGAGCGCACGGTTCGGGCGCATCGACGTACTCGTCAATAGCGCCGGCATTGGCCTGACGGATGCGGCGGAGGAACTCACCATCGACAAATGGGATCTGACCATGGCCGTCAACCTGCGCGGCGTGTTCCTGGTCAGCCAACAGGTCGGTCGGGTCATGCTCGCCCAGGGCAGCGGTACGGTGATCAGCCTGGCCTCGCAGGCCGCAACCGTTGCACTCCCCGGCCATCTCGCCTATTGCGCGTCGAAGTCCGGCTTGGTCGGCCTGACCAAGGTGCTCGCTCTTGAATGGGCCGGCCGCGGAGTTACAGCCAACACCATCAGTCCCACGGTCGTGATGACGCCGCTGGCCAAGGAGCTGTGGGACAACCCGGAGGGTGACGCACTGAAAGCGCAGATCCCGACCGAGAGATTCGCTGAGCCCGAGGAGATCGCTGCTGTCGCTGTTTTTCTGGCTAGCGATGCTGCGAAGATGATCAATGGCGCCGACTTGCTGGTCGACGGCGGCTACACCATCCGTTGAAGGGACCTACAGCAATGACCCAGACAGCCAACGCCGCTACCACCACCATTCCCGAGCACATGCGAGCGAGCGTGCTCACCGGTGTGAAGACACTCAACATCGAGCAGGTGCCGACACCCCCGATGGCGAGCGACGAGGTGCTCGTCGAGGTCGCTGCAGTCGGAGTCTGCGGCTCCGATACTCACTACTACCGGCACGGGCGGATCGGCGACTTCGTTGTCACGAGTCCCTTGATCCTTGGCCATGAGCTGTCGGGCCGCATCGTTGCCGTAGGCGAGGAGGTGCCGGAGTCCAGAATCGGTGAGCGGGTGGCTATCGAGCCGCAGAAGAACTGCCGCCGTTGCCGGGAGTGCCGGGCCGGCCGCTACAACCTCTGCCCCAACATGGAGTTCTACGCAACCCCACCGATCGACGGTGCATTTGCGCAGTATTGCGTGATCCGAACTGAATTCGCCCACCGCGTACCAGACTCCATGTCAGATGAGTCGGCAGCTTTGCTGGAGCCGCTCTCAGTGGCAGTCACGACAATGCGTAAGGCCGGTGTAGCTCCTGGATCGAGCATCCTGATCGCCGGTGCTGGACCGATAGGGATCATCTGTGCCCAGGCCGCGCGAGCCTTCGGTGCAGCGGAGATCATCGTCACCGACCTCGTGCCGGAGCGGCGAGAGCGAGCGCTGCGCTACGGGGCCACCCGCATACTGGATCCTCGCGAGACCGATGTCGCAACCGCCGGCCTCGATGTCAATGCCTTTGTCGACGCAACGGGCTCGCCGCACGCGGTGATGTCAGGCATCAAGGCGGTGCGTCCCGCAGGCACAGCAGTCCTGGTCGGTGTCGGCTCGTCGGAAATGACCTTGCCGGTCGAGCACATTCAGAACCTCGAGATCACCGTGACTGGAATCTTCCGCTATACCGACACCTGGCCCGCGGGGATACACCTGGTGGCCACCGGCCAGGTCGACCTCGACTCTCTTGTGACCGGGCGATTCGGCCTGGAACGCGCAGCTGAGGCGCTGGAGAGTGACATGAACCCGAACAGCCTCAAGTCCGTGGTCTATCCCAACGGATCCGATGGAGTCGATCTGTGAGCGGGAAACCCAGCTAGGTTAAGTCAGCCTCTGAACCAGTTCCCGCTGATCCTTGCTCCCACTCCGCGTGACTCAGGTCAGTGGAACAAGGACGCCGTGCTGAGCGACGTCGCGTCCCGAGACGGCAGCACAACAGCCGTAGTCCCGCAACGGCCCCCGGACGTCCCCTGCCCGATCTTTCTCGCGTTAGAGCCCAGCCGCACGGCGCGCGGCCAGCTCGATCTGTGCCGAGCCCAAGACGCGCACGATCGCAGCGATAGTCGCCGCGAGCTTTGCGGGATCGGTGACAGTTGGCTGGGGTGGCCATTTGATCAGTATCGCGGCGGGTGTGTCGGCTGGCTGGACCAGCTCTACCACAAGTCGATCGGATTGAGTGACCGCTCCGGCCGCCAGGAACCGCTCTGAGTCTCTTGACCCTGGGTGGCCCACAGGCCTGAGTTTTGCCACAGTGCAAGTGTTCCACAGATGCAGATAATTTGTCCCTCACTGGTCAAAATACAATCAAATCTCTCGATCTGCTAGCGGTCGCTGCAGACAATTCCCTGGTCGGGGCAAGGACCGGCCTGACCGGATGCACCCGCAAAAGCTAGTCGCCGGACTTGGGCTCGACCAGTACGAGCCAGTTGCCGCTGTTGTCGCGCATGACGGCCTCCACGCCGTACGGCCGGTCCGAAGGCGGCTGTGGGAACTCCACACCTTTGGCCGCGAGATCTTCGTAGGTCTTTTGGCAGTCGTCGACCCTGAGGCCGAGCCCGCCCATGCGGCCCCTGGCGAGCGCGCGGCGTACGACCTCGGCCATCTCGTCGTCGAGCGGAGGGCCGGGCACCATCAGCGTGATCTCCAGCTCACGGTGATCGGGGTGCCCGACGGTAACCCACCGATAGTCGCCCAACGTGGCGTCGGTGCGTGCTTCGAATCCGAGTATGTCGGTGTAGAACTTCTTGGCTTCGTCCTGGTCCGTGACGTAGACGGTCACCAGCGAGACGTTCGTGATCATGGCTAGAACGCTAGTACGTAGACCGTTCGGCCGGCTTCTCCGGAATTGCTCTTTCTCGCAAGCCCCGCATGAACACGTAGCAGCCAGGAATGTGCGGGATCCCCTTGCCGCCGTAGCGCTGCTGGAACGCCGACGGCGTCTCGCCCACGAGTGCAGTAAATTTCGCGCTGAACGACCCGAGACTTGTGTAGCCAACCAGCATGCAGACCTCCGTGACCGTCAGGTTCGTGGCACGCAGCAGATCCTGGGCACGTTCGATGCGGCGATGCGCGAGGTACTGCGCCGGAGTCTGGCCGTACTCCGCGCTGAAGCTGCGGATGAAGTGATACTTCGACACTCCGGCCCGCTGCGCGACGCTCGCTATATCGAGGTCGTCGGCGTAGCAGCTGTCCATGAGGTCACGAGCACGGCGCAGATGCGGAAGCAGCGTGCTCACCCCTTCACATTAATGTCAGTCGTTAATATGTCAGGGCCATGACGTTCACCGGCTTCCCCAAGGAGGCGCTCGACTTCTACGACGACCTCGAGCTCGACAACACCAAGTCGTATTGGACCGCTCACAGGGACGTTTACGAGACCTGCGTGAAGGCACCGATGATCGAGCTCACCGGTGCGCTCGAAGAAGAGTTCGGTCCGGCCAAGGTCTATCGTCCCTATCGCGACGTGCGGTTCTCCAAGGACAAAACGCCGTACAAAGATCATCAGGGCGCATACGTCGCGAGCAGCACCGGATCGGGGTGGTACGTACAGATCTCGGCTGCTGGCGTATTCGTCGCAGTTGGCTACTACGATCCCACCCCGGAGACGCTCGCCGCGATCAGAAGGGCGATCGCGGACGATCGCAGCGGGACGAACCTGTTGAGACTATTGGCCGGCCTGGAGCGCAAGGGCTGGACGCGCGGTGGTGCGATGCTCAAGACGAAGCCGCAGGGGTACGCCGCTGACCATCCGCATATCGAACTGTTGCGGCACAAGTCGCTCGTGCTGCACAAGAGCTACGGCTTTGACGAGGTGATCCACACGCCGAAGCTGCTCCCGATGATCCGCTCCGACTGGCGCGCCGCACGGCCGTTGGTCGACTGGGTCGGAACGTACTCAAGCTAGGGCTTCGGGAGGTCCTTGGGCCAGCCCTACGCAACGAACATCAGCGCGCGGCGGGCGTGCATCTCATCGAGAAGGGTTTCGGTGGCCGCTCCAACATCGCCCGGGCGTGTGGGGCGGCGAATTTCCATGGGACTCTGATCGCCTCCGGCAAGTGGCACGCGCCATGAATTCTCAATCAAGCGCTTCCGTGGCTGAACCAGTCAAGAACGTCGAGCTGGAGCCAGGCGGCAACAAGCGCCTTCCCCAGTCTTGATACCGAGATGCTTGGAACGGGTGCATTGAGTCGTCCCGCGGACTCAGAGTCGATGTCGCGTGTGGCTGGCGCTGCGCACGGGATGGGCTCGGAATCATCCTCACAGCCGCGGGGCTGGTCCTCCTCTCCACGGGCATCGCCTTGATCGGGCAGCACTCATGGCTCCTCGGATTGGACGGCATTGTGCTTTTTTTGGCGCTACTCATTGCCTACCCATCGGGATAAACCTGCTGAGCGAAGCAGCTATCTCAAACGTGAAAGACCGGGATCCAACTCATCCGACGGTCTGGGAGCGCTCAGTCAGTTGGGGCATGTTTTCTGGTAGGGAAGCGCCGGAATTTGGCTTTTCCATTCGTCCGGACTGAAGCCGCGCCCTGTACGCAAGCATGCATAAGCCATAGGGTCTCGTCGAATAGCCTCAATTGTGCGTACGTCCCACAAACGCACCATGGTGTCGTCACTACCGCTCGCTATGATGCCATTCGCGCCAATTGCTACCGAATTAACAGCCTCCTGGTGACCTTCGAGGGGCGGGCCAAGAGGGACAGGTAACTCCCTCACTGTCAAGTCCCAGACGCGCACCGTCTTGTCATCGCTCGTCGTCGCCATGATCCGGGAATCCTTTGGACTGAATGCGACCGAGGTAACCGGGTCGCCATGTGCCCGGAGCGGCGGGCCGAGAGGGGTTATGTTCCTCGGATGCTTGATGTCCCAAAGAGTCACGAGACCATCGTCAGCGGCGGCCGCCAGGATCTCGCCGTCCGGGCTGAATGTCACAGAATTGACAGCCTGTCCGTGACCCGCGGAGAAGGTGCCAAGGGGGACGGGCGCCTGGTCTGGAAGGCCCCACAGTTTCACCATTGCGGTGCCGGCAGCCGCAAAAAGGCGCCCGTCCGGACTGCATGCGACAGAACTGACCTCCTCGTCATTGCCTTGAAGGGCTGGGCCCAGCGGAACTGGATGCTTCAGGTCCGCGACCTGCCAGAGGCGCACCTTTCCACCCTCATCACCCATCATCAGAATGTCCCTCCCAGGACAGAACGCGAGCGAAACGACGGCTCGGTCGCCAACCATGAGCGGATGTCCGATAGCGGCTGGGTGACGTTGGCCTCGCCACATTCCACAGTTGGACCGTACCTTCGCCTGCGGTCGCAAGTATGGGTTGGTCGGGGCTGAACGCCACAGACGCCACCTCATCTTCATGCCGCAGGGAGGCTACGAGTGACGGGTGGGACGGATCAGGGCTCAGTTGCCACAGCTTGACGGTCATGTCCTCACTGGCACTTGCCAGCAGATCACCACTCCGGCTGAAGACCACCGGATCCACTCCCGCCTTATGGCCCGTAAGCGGTGAGCCAAGAGGAGCCGGCAACGTGCCGCCCGAGACATTCCACAAGGCGATGGTGCCATCGCGTATACCGGCGGTAAGGAGGCGGCCATCTGATGTGAAGGCCAGTGAATAGACCTCGTCGTGGGCACCGCTCAGAGGTCGCCCCCTGGAGGTCGGGTGGGTGGAGTCGAGGTTCCACCCACGGACATTCTGATCGTCGCTACCTGTGAAAAAAACCGGCTCCTTCGGACTGAAGGCCACCGACGTCACCTCGTCCTGGTGGCCTGTGAGTGGTGGCCCGATGGGGCGGGCTTCACGCGGGTTGGCGACGTTCCAGACACGTACCGAGCGGTCGTCGGAGACTGTCGCCATACTGAGACCGTCCGGGGTGAATGCCAAGGAGCGCAACATCCCTCTCGAGTGACCTTTGAGGGTCGGACCCAGCGGACCTAGATGATTGCGATCAAGCCTCCACAGGCGAACGAAAGCGTCGACATCGCCCGTGGCGGCGATCTGCCTGTTCTGGCTGATGGCGAGCGAGCGCACAGCGATGCCGCGGTGGCCGGAGAGGGGTGGCCCGACGGGCGACGGATCGCTTGGATTGGCGAGGTCCCACACGCGCACCATTCCATCTTCGCCGGCGGTGACCAGAGTTCTCATATCCCCGAACCCAACACCTCGAACTTCCCCGTCATGGGCTTTGATGGGTGGACCGAAAGGTACTGGATGGGCAGCGTCGTGAAGCTTCCACAAGTGAATTGTCCCGTCAACCAGGCCGACCGCAAGAATTGTTCCGTCAGGAGCAAAAGCAACGGTGTTCGCGCCCGCGGGTTCCAGAATTGGCTCACCGAGAGGCGCCGGATGATTGAAGTCAGTGAAATTCCAGAGGCGACATTTCTGGTCTTCGCTACAACTGGCCAGCGTTTTTCCGTCCGGGCTGAACGCGAGTCCGGCGATCACATCACTATGTGCGGTAAGAACGCCGGCATAACGCGTGGAGATAAGACTGGTCACCAGACTCGCCCGTGTCTCAGCGTTGTCCTCAATTCCCTGGGCAGCGATACCCAATTGCAGCGCCTCGAATGGGTCGTCGGCAAGGGAAGCATCGGCCTCGGTGATCAACTCCCGAGCGGTTGCGATACGAAGCTGCTGCTGGGCAACCAGCTTCTGTGCTTGGGCGGCGCGCTGCTGAATCAAGGCGACCGCGGCGGCAGTGACGGCAAGAACGAGGAGCACCGAGAGCACGGTTGTGGCGCGCCGGCGCCGACTGCGGTCTCGGCGAATGCTGAGATACAGAAAATCGCGGGCGCGTGCGCTCAGTTCAACATTCTCTGTGATCACCACTCGGTGGCCAGGTCCAAGACGGATGTGCGTCGACCCTTTGGAACGCGACTCAGTTGGTGCCAAACGAGAGGCGACACGACGTGCGCCGGTGGCCTCGACGGCGGCGGCTAGCTGGCCCCGTTCCCACAACTGCAAGGATGGGCGCCCGGCATCATCCCATTGGCTGGCAGCAAGCTCCACCGCTCGACGAGCCCGCAGCGCGGCCGCTGTCGCGTTGATCGCGGCAGCAAGTGGCGGCCAAGCCGTGAGAAAGGCCTCATGGGTCACGCCGAGAGCAACGGTGCCGTCATCCTGCAAGTCAGCTGTCACCAACCGCCTTGCGACAAATGCCTCCAGCTCCGCCTGTATCGCAGGAGCAAGCTCGGCGCGATCAACGAGCCACCGTACGGGGTGGCCCGCTTCGTTCACCGTGACGAGCCGAAGGAGCCCAGAGATCACTTGGTCACGTGTTCGATGATTTACCGCCACGGCGTCGTCCAGAGCGGCATCAGCTTGACGTATCAGTGCGCCCTGAACTCCGCCGAGCTGTTCATAACGTCTTGCGGAAAGCCGTCCACCGCGAGGGAGGTCTTCCCCCAGGCGGGCCAGAGCGAACGCCAAGAGCGGTAGTGCTTCTCCTTTTTGGGTGTCCTCGACCAGCTGCGTAACCAGTCCGGGATCTACCGAGAAACCGGCTACTCGAGCTGGCTCTTCAATCACCGTTCGCAATGCATCGTGGCTCAGGGGCCGTAGCGCGTATGTGTCTGCAGTAAGATCCCTCAGCTCGGGGCTCGCGAGGAGCTGGCCGAGAAACTCCGGGCGGAGCGTGCCCACGACCTGCACGGTGCCGGCGAGCGCGGAGCGCAGTAGGCGCGCGAAATGGCCCCGCGCCTCCGCAGAGGCCATCGTGTGAATTTCCTCGAACTGGTCAACCACGAGGAGGACCGACCGCTCACTGCCACGAGCGGCGACCAGCAAGTCGTCACAAAGGGCCGTTAACCCATCATCATCGTTGAGCCGAGCCCGCACCGAACTCACGGTCCAGTCACGCTGCAACTCCTTCGCTCCGCGAGCAAGCACCCGAGCCAGCATTGCAACTGGATGGAGACCTGGTACGACTGGAGGCAGCGGCAGGCAGCCGGGATCCCGAGCCATGATGGGCAACAGGCCCGCGCGGACAAGCGACGATTTGCCACAACCCGAAGGGCCGACGACAAGCAGCATCGCGCCGTTGGAGCTATCTGACGGCGACCGCAATCGAGCGGCCAACTGCCTAACCTCGGTCTCCCTACCAAAAAAGACACTCTGCAAATCTGTGTCGAACCGACGCAGGCCTGGAAATGGCGAGCGACCATCTTCCCAGCCCGAGCCACCGCCCACGTTGAGTCGGTACAACGCCTGGCGAAGCGCAGCGCGAGCGGCGATTGGATCACGCAGCAAATCCGCGTACTGGTATCGGCCGGGCATCAGAAGTGGGTGCACTTCGTCGGACTCCGCCCTCAGCGGGAGCAGCCGACTGCCCTTCAACCGTGCGATCCCCACCTCGGCCGCGCACCAAACCGACTCCCGATAGGCGGAGGTGACCAAACACACCACAGCGTCAGCCCACCGCAGCCGCTCAAGCAGCCGTTGCTCCCACTCCTCGCCCAGCGCAATACCGTCGCGGAGATCCTGGTCCAGGAACACGTCGTGACCGTCGGCAATCAACCACCCGTGCAACTCCGCTGCCAGCAGGTGATCTTCACCGGCGTGACTCACGAATACCTTGGCCACGGACCACCTCGAAATGTCGCTAAGCGGCGCGAGACCCCGACATTCTCAATGCTGGGATAGGCAGCCTCAGCCGAAGTTACTTGATTCTGCAGGCCGACGCTCGAGAGCCGCATTGGGGAAATCCCTACACCCGCGATGGTCCGGCCATGGCGAGGCATCTCCTACGGAGTGCTAATCGCAGCTTCCACTGGCAACTTGGTTCCTGCGAAGTCGGTGCGGGACGGGACGCCTGACAGGGTGGCCAAACTGCGGGCTGCCAATGTCCGGCTTCCTCGAGCGAACCCAGTTCGCGGCCAGGTCCGCGGATGATTACCGCCACGACCTACCTCCAGGGGTGTCTCGCCAGCCGGATCTCACCCCCGTGTGCCTAGTTTCGTCTAATCCATTGGTGGCGACAAGCCAAATATGCAGTCGCTGAGCAGTCCAACCCACTCTGTGTCCTCGTCGTTGAACCAGATATCGCCTAGGACCCTCCGCACCCAGCAATCCGCTGGTGCTCAGCGAGCAGGTCGTCTATTGACATCCGGCCGGTCGTCCCGGCAGCGGGGTCGGCGTCGAGACGGCCTGCGAGTGGGATCAGGGCTTTCGAGATCGCCCGACCGCGCCCACTCTCTCATCAAGTGTGTGAGGCCACGCGAGACGCTTCACGGCCCTCGGCTGCAAGAAACGTCCAGGCGATCGCTGGAGGCCAAACGGGCCCGGATCAACTGTCGCGAGATCGTCATGCGTAATCTGCTGGCAGCTGTCCGCCGGGGTGCGTCGTACGGTCTGCTGGAACCTTGCACCCGAGATCCCAGGCTATGAGAACGCGCTATCGATCATGGATCTACTCTTCGGCAAGTTTGCGTTGCTGGGCTACGAACGCACCGAGTTGCGACGTCGCCACCCGTCCGCAGAAGCGTTCGCGACTCATGACCGAGCAGCTTGCCGGCGTCGAGGCCGTGACATCTGTTGAGGTGCCCGAGCAGCCGGACCTCTACTTGTTCGACGTACGCCGCGGAGGACGCGGACCGCTGCTGGTGGTGTGGCAACAGCGCGACTCCTTCAGCGGAGAGGGCGAGCCGCCGGTGCCCTTCGAGTGGCCATGGCCAGGGACGCACGCGACGGCAGTTGATGCGTTGGGTCAGAGGCAGCCAGTCGAGCTGGCGAGGGCCGAGTGCGCTTGCACGTGTCACCGACCCCGGTATTCGTAGCGGCCTAAGACACCAAATCTGGGCGACGTTGCGTGTTTTGGGTGGATCCAACGGCCAAGCTGACGGTCATGGCAAACGCGTGGCGCGTCGCGGAGCACCTCGTCGGCGACGGCGCTGATCGAGGGGCCACGGCGTGATTCCCTGAAAACCTCACTCCAGAGGAGTCTGCAATCCGGGCGCTACGCCTAAACCGAACGCAGAGGATTCGCCTGGAGTGAGATTTTCAGGGTTTGCGCCGCAAGGCACGGACACTTCCTTTGGCAGCGCGCCGTCCGAAACCAACTCTTCCCACATCCCAACAACAGCCACGTGGTGTGGTTGCATCGAGTCGTGACTCAGCCTGAGCTTGCACGACGGCTCGGCACGCGCGACGCGGTGATCATCGGGCTGGGCTCGATGCTCGGCGCCGGGGTGTTCGCCGCCTTCTCCCCCGCCGCCAGCGTTGCGGGCGCGGGTCTGCTGATCGGGCTGGCCATAGCCGCGTTCGTGGCGTACTGCAATGCCACAGCGTCGGCTCAATTGGCCGCCCAATATCCAACCTCGGGCGGAACATACATCTACGGTCGGGAACGGCTGGGGCCGTGGTGGGGCTTTCTGGCCGGCTGGGGATTCGTTGTCGGGAAGATCGCCAGCTGCGCGGCGATGGCGCTCACCTTCGCCGCCTACGTCGCGCCGCGAGGCTGGGAGCGGCCCGTCGCGATCGCTGCAGTGATCATCCTGGCGACGGTCAACTACTACGGGATCACCCGAACCGCAGGCCTGACCAAGATCATCGTTGGAATTGTGATCGCGACATTGGCGCTGGTCGTAGCCGCCTCGCTGAGCAGCGGCATTCGTACCCCGATTGAGTCTCGGGATCTCCTGGTTCATGGCTGGTACGGCATCCTGCAGTCGGCCGGTCTGTTGTTCTTTGCGTTCGCCGGCTATGCACGGATCGCCACATTGGGTGAGGAAGTGCGCGAGCCGGAACGTACCATCCCGCGAGCGATCTTGACCGCTCTCACCATCGTCGTGTTGATCTATCTGGTGGTCGGTGTCTCGATCTTGATAGTTCTCGGACCAGCCGGCGTTGCCGTCAGCCGGGCGCCGTTAGCCGCCGTAGTACAGGCCGTCGGCTGGGAATGGGCCAGCCTGCCGGTGCGACTCGGTGCGGCGGCCGCAGCACTCGGCGCACTGCTGGCGCTGATCGCCGGCGTGAGCAGAACCACGCTAGCGATGGCGCGTCATGATGACCTGCCGCACTGGCTGGCCGCAGTGCATGAACGCCACCAGGTTCCGCACCATGCCGACGTTGCCGTGGCTGGGCTGGTCTGTGCTCTGATCTTGCTGACGGACCTGCGGGGTGCGATCGGCTTCTCCTCGTTCGGCGTCTTGCTCTATTACTTGATCGCGAACGCATCCGCCTACACGCAGACATCCGATCGGCGTCGATTCCCCCGCGCGCTGCAGATCGTCGGGATGATCGGTTGCGCGATCTTGGTTGTGACTTTGCCCTGGACCGCCGTGCTCAGTGGAATCTCGATCTTCGCGATCGGCCTCGTCTATCGAGCCATTCGGGTGCGCTATCTACGAGCCAGATCGAGCTAATCAGTTGTTCTGCGGGAGACCAGTTGTCCAGTGGCGACCCCGATCGGACCCGACTGCGGCCAATACATCTTCGAGTAGGCCCTCATCGATGGGTTGCTCAGCGGCCGCTACCGCCGAGTCGAGGTGCCGTTGCTTGGCAGTGCCGATCAACGTCGTCGCGCACCCCGATCGCTGAATGGAGTACTGGTTGGCCAAAAAGCTCACGTCGGCACCGCGACGCCGGCAAGCCTCGACGGCCCGGCGGGCGCTCGCACAGATCTCCTCACCGACCACCTTGGCGATATGCGAAGGCGGCCCAGCCTCGGTAAGCAATCCGAGTGCAACGGCCGCCGCGTTCATCACGCCGACGCCTCTGTCATCGGCCAGCGGGAGAACGTCTGTGGCCAAACATTCGTCCAACAGAGTGCTGTGCGCGTAACTCAGAGTGACGTCGAGATCGCATTCAGTGATCACTCGCCGCGTCATAGCGGTGGGATATCCCGTCATGCCGATGAACCGGCACATGCCGGCATCTCGCAGCCGCACCAATTCCGCGTAGCCCTCCCCTATCGGGCCCTCAAGATCGACGAATTCGACGTCGTGCAGTTGCAGAATGTCGACGTAATCGGTGCCGAGCAGGCGAAGGCTCTCCTCGAAGCCGCGCCGAATTCGATCCGCGGAGAAGTCGAACTCTTCCGGTCCATACCGACCGGCCTTGGTGCCGACGATGATCTTGTCGCGCTGTCCGCGCAGCACCTTGCCTAGGCGCTCCTCAGCTAATCCTCTGCCATAGAAAGGGCTGCTATCGAAAAAGTTGATGCCTGCGTCAAGTGCTCGGTACGCCGCCTGCAGCGCAGCATCCTCGTCGTTGATGCCGAACATGTCACCGAGCGGCGCAGTTCCGAATCCGACGACCGACACTCTCAGTCCAGTGCTGCCGAGCTCGCGATACTTCATCTGAATGCAATCTGACTAGAACTCGATCAAAGTTCTGACTGAACTCGATCAAAGTTGGGTGATCAAGAACGACTATGTCAGACTCGGGCATTCACGGCACCCAACTCGCACCGATGATGAGTCTGTGGTCTTGAGGATTACGTCGGATCCGGACGAGATCCGCGCGCTGCTGGATCGCAGGCTGCAGGTCGATCCAGTGCGGGCGACGGTACTAGGGACGATCCAGCTGGCACTCGACTCGGCCGGGGCGCAGTGCTGGTGTGCGGCGACGCTCGACGGCAGTGCCGTCGCGGTGCGGTCAAACAAGAGCTATCCCGTGGTGCTGAACGGGGACTGGCCAGTCGACGACATTGACCAGTTAGCGACCGCGGTCGGGAGTTTGCCAGCTCTGGTCGGTATTTCCGGAGCCCCTGCGACTGTGCGATCGGTCGCGGCCAGGATGCCGAACGCGATCATGCGCGCAATGACGATGCGGCTGTATCGGTTGGAGACCTTGAGTCCGCCGTCCCATGTCGCCGGTCGAGCCCGCAGAGCGGACGCCGACGACACCGGGCTGATGCAGAGGTGGTATGAGGCCTTCAATCGGGAGGCCGGCGGCATCATTGTCGACGTCCGGCAAGACGTAGAGGCCGCGCTGCGCTGGAATGGCTGTTGGCTCTGGATGGACGCCGAGGATGCAGTCGTCTCGCTCGCGACCCGGCGACCCGTCGTTGCCGGCAGCGCCCGAATTGGCCCGGTGTATACGCCGACCAATCAGCGAAAGCACGGCTACGGATCGGCGGTGACAGCAGCGGCAACGCTCGACATCCTCAGCGACGGTGGTGTGCCGGTTCTGTTTGCCGATCTCGCCAATCCGACAGCGAACGCCATCTACTCCAGACTCGGCTATCTGCCAGTCGAGGACCGCCTCCAGGTCGACTTCACCTAGCAGAGCTGTTGACCAGCAGGAGGTGAATGCGACCAGTCGAATAGGGTCAGCTCGTGTCGAACAGCTTGTTAGTTGTCCATGTTGACGTCGCGGTCATTCCCGATCAGATCGAGGGGTTCCTCGCTGCGACTGAGGAAAACGCTCATGCGAGTCGCCACGAGCCGGGGATCGTGCGATTCGATGTGCTGAGCGATCGCGCTGATCCCGGTCACGTGGTACTCGTCGAGGTCTATCGAGACGAAGAGGCCGCAGCCGCGCACAAGGACACCGGTCACTACCAGCGGTGGCGTGACATCGTTGCGCCGATGATGGCCCGTCCTCGTCAGGCGACGCGCTACATCAACACGTCCCCCGAAGACACGGACTGGTAGCCGGTGGTTCGCTTCGATCTCGCAGTCCCGACCGACGTACGGTTCGGTGCCGGCAGGGTCAGCGAGGTGCCGCAGGCACTTGTCGAGCTCGGGGCCAACCGGGTGATGGTGATCACCGGCCGTACGACATCGCGGGCGGATGCCATCCGTTCCACTCTCAACGAGGCGGGCATCTCGACCATGGTGTTCGGAGTCGCGGCCGAACCATCGATAGAGCGGGTTCGAGCCGCTGTAGCGCTGCTCGCCGAAGCTGGTTGCGACGCCGTCCTCGGCTTCGGGGGCGGCAGCGCGTTGGACGTCGCCAAGGCCGCAGCAGTCCTAGCCACATCAGGCAGCGACCCGATGGACCATCTCGAGGTCATCGGTGCCGGTCGCCCGATCGAGCGGGCCGGCCTGCCCTGCGTCGCAGTTCCGACCACCGCAGGCACAGGCTCGGAAGTGACTCGCAACTCCGTACTCTCCGGCGGTGGAGTCAAGGCGAGCCTCCGCAGTCCTTTGTTGCTACCGAAGGTTGCCCTGGTCGACCCGGACCAGCTGGTCGGCGTACCAAAGCCGACTATTGCGGCCAGCGGCATGGATGCGTTATCCCAGCTGATCGAGCCGCTGCTGTCACAGCGCGCCAACCCGTTCACCGACGCGTTGGCTCGGGATGGGATCCGCCGCTCCGCCCGATCACTGGGTCGCGCGTACCAGGAGGGAATGGACGACGCCGGCGTACGCGAGGACCTTGCGCTTGCCAGCCTGTTCGGCGGCGTGTGCCTGGCCAATTCTGGGCTGGGCGCCGTCCATGGGCTCGCCGCAGCAGCCGGCGCCCGACTCTCTGCGCCGCATGGCGCGGTCTGCGCGGCTGTTCTTGCCGCGGCCATGGACGTCAACCTGCGGGCCTTGCGTGAGCGAGCTCCCGGCCATCCAGCCTTACGGCGCATGGACGAGGTGGCGGCTCTACTGACCGACCGGTCGGACGCGACTCCCGAGGACGCGATCGTCTGGCTAGAGGAGCTGACCTCCGCACTCTCGATTCCTGGACTGGCAAGCTATGGCCTGGATCAGGACCAGATCTCGGCGGTTGTTGCGGCTGCTCAGAAGGCGAGCAGCATGCGAGGAAATCCCATCGCGCTGAGCGATGAAGAAGTCGGCGAAATCGTGGCTGGTTCGCTCTGAAGCAGTCCCCAAGACAGTCACAGATCAAGTTCGGGCGAGCCAGGCGTCACCGATCGTGCCCCAATGGCCTACTGTCTTCGGCACCCCGGCTAAGTGATCACCCGCGCGAAGGGCGTTCGACACGTGGCGCATCGAGGTCACGCCGTCGTAGACCCCGACTCCTGAGTTCCCAGGAGCTTTGGTCCAGCGTTCTGATCGCGTTTTCAGCCCAATCCTGCGGTCCTATCGATGTCGCGGTCCCAGAGCCAGTCGGTGATCGCCTCGATTCCCCGGTCCCGGTAGCGGCGATAGGTGCTGAACGGCAGATCGAGCAGCTCGGCAGCCTTCTCTTGCGTTGGGGCGGGCCGAAGGTAGGTGCGGTCCAGCACGCGGTAATGGGCCTCCGCCCGAGGATCCGACTTGAGCACCTGCGCAGCTTGAAGTATGAGTCCCCGCAAGATCTGATCGGGTCGACCGTCGGGATGCTGCTGCAACTCAGTCTGGACCATGCTCGAGGCAAGCAGTGGGTTGCGTAGCAGCGCCTGCGATTGATGCAGCGAACGCAGGGCCTGTTTCACCGCGGCAGCGAACTCCTCCTGCGACAGTGCCGCTGCCGGCTCAACCAGCTGAGTAACCGGCTCCCCCAGCTCACGCGCGGCCGTACGCTCCAGCCACTCCGCCACCCCAACGCGGCGCCAGTCGTGAGCGAACGTCACGTAGCGGGTGGAGCCGATCTGGTAGTCGGCCTCAGGCAGGTGAACGAAGTCCCAGTGATTGAAGAAGGGTTGCCAGTGGTCGAGATCGGCGTAATTGGCAATGAAGTCCCAGGCGGTCGGTGGTCGAAGCAGGATGTCGCTGATGTGCCAGGCCCCGAACAAGGTGCCGGAGAGACGCGGATGAGTTTCGTCGGGATCGCGGTCGACCAGAAAACGCCAAGCCACGACCTGTTCCCCCGGCCTGGGGGGATGGTGCTGCTGCGCATAACGCCACAACGCCGCGGTTCCGGGATCCGCCTCGATGTCCTCGGGCAGGGCGAGATGCAAGGACAGACGCGCAACAAATCCGGCGACCTCGCCTCCGGAATCGCGAAACAGCCGGAACGCCTCCGGTTGGCGCTGTAGCCAATGGTCGACGAGTTCCGCCTGCCGAGCACCCTGGACGGCCCGTGTCATGGCGATGATCAAGTCCATCTGCTCTGACGGAACGCATTCCCCGGGAGGCTCACCAAACGCGTCCCAATCCCAGCCGACGCCGGCGACCGGGTGATCACGAACGAGGAAAAGCAGGTCCGCCACCGCGTGCTGAAGCGCTTCCGAATTCCCGGCGGAGGCTTTGAGCTGGTCCACGGCATGTCCGCGGACCCGGCGGTGGATGTCGGCGTACGCGTCGGGATCTCGCCATCGAAGATCGGCCTCGAGAATGTCGCGCGCCACCTCATGCGGCCGTATCCCAGCCTGGGAATCCTCCATGATCGTGAGGTCCCGCAGCCAATCCCACAACTCCGAGACCTCCTGGGCATCGGAGTCAGCTAGAACCGCCCGGAGCACCGGCTCGGTGGTGACCGGAGCATGCGCGGACACCTGCAGAGCTGCACGATGTCGGCCGGTGGGCGCCTGATCGACCAAACGCCGAAGGAGCGCAGCCACCAGATCTGGTAGCTCACCGAGTGTTGCCGGAACCTCGCCTCCCGTATCGCAACGGCGCACGGCATCGATCAGCAGCGACAGTGCCAAGGGGTGCCCGTGCGTCAATGCCATTACCTGCTCCAGCAATGCGCCAGGAATCTGTTCCACCTCAAGCAGTGCGCGCACAGCTTCCGGCAAGAGGTTGCGTAACGAGACAACCCGCAGCAGATCGCGCCAGCCGGGATCGGAGCGCCATCGCTCACCCGGAGGCCGTCGACCGGCGATTACGACCAGGGTCCCAGCTGGCAGCGTGGGCAGGAACTCCTCTCGCAGCCAATCCTCCGCCGCCTCCAGCCGTTCGGCCGCGTCGATCATGACCACGCTGCGATTCCCGAGGGAATCAGGAACAGACGCCCGGATCCCAGCCGGGGTTGGCCGGATCCGCCCACCGTCAATGTGCAGCACCGTGAAACCAGCATTGCGGGTCGCTTCGGCATAGGCAGACAGCAGGGTTGACTTGCCGATGCCGCCCGGTCCATGCACCCACAACACGCTGAACAGATCCCAAGTTGTGTCGCCGGCGGCGGCAGCCTCCAGCCGGGCCGCGAAAAGCTCGAGTTCGGCCGTTCGACCCACGAAGCGCCGCGATCGCGCACGCTCCAGCCGCTGACCAAGGTCCAGCGCAGCCGTTACCGTCATCACGTTCCACGTTATGGCCCGGATGGACTGTTGCGAAGGTCCAAATTCGCAAGATCTGACCAGACCAAGTAGCTTTGGCGCGGTGGAGCTGTTTCTCGACCCCACCGATGGAAGACCCCGCAGCGTCCAGATCTATGAGCAGGTGCGGAACGCGATTGTGGAAGGGCGACTGACTGCCCGCGACCGGTTGGCGCCAACGCGCACGGTGGCCGCTGAGCTGGGAGTGTCCCGATCAACTGTGACCGAGGCGTACGGCCGGCTCAGCGCCGAGGGCTATATCGAGGGTCGTGCCGGCGGTGGCAGCGTCGTAGGCCCCGGGCCGCTGACGCCGACCCGCCCCCGCCAACCGGTGGAGGCACTCACCCCGACGCCGAGGGCCGCCGGTGTCAGACCGTACAATCCGCAGCCCGACATCCATGCCACCTTCGATCTCCGGCCGGGGTCAGTTGATCCGTCGCTGTTCCCGGTTGCGGCCTGGCGGCGGTGCATCCTACGCGCACTCGACGAGGCTCCCGGGCCGTACGGGGATCCAGCCGGAACACCGGAGCTGCGCGCTGCTTTGGCCACCTGGGTGACCCGTTCCCGAGGCGTGACCGCCACTGCGGATGAGGTCGTCGTCACCTCCGGCGCGGGACACGCGATTGACCTCGTCGCCCGCGTAGTGCTCAACCCTGGGGCGGTGGTCGCGGTTGAGGAGCCTGGCTACCCGCCGGTCGTCGAGCTGCTCCGCCTTCAGGGTCTTCGTGTCGTCGGCGTTCCGGTCGACAACGAGGGCATCATTGTCGACGCCATTCCCTCGCAGGCCGGGCTGGTCTACGTCACTCCTTCCCACCAATACCCCCTCGGCGTTGTGATGTCCCGACGCAGGCGACTCGAGCTCCTCGATTGGGCAAGTCGCGCGGGTGCTGGGATCGTCGAGGACGATTACGACGGCGAGTTCCGCCACACCGCCCGACCTCTCGAGCCCCTGCAGCGCCTCGATCGCGACGGCCGCGTGATCTATGTGGGCACATTCAGCAAGACGTTGTCGCCGGCGCTCCGGATCGGATTCCTCGTCGCACCCAGAAATCTGATCTTGCCCATCTGCGCAATACGCCAAGTAGTCGACTGGTGCCCGCCGTCAGCGACCCAGGCCGCACTCGCCGCGCTGATCATCGACGGGCACCTCGACCGCCAGCTGCGACGATCTCGAGCGGTGTATCGGGAGCGGCATCGACTGATGTGGAATACGCTCGGCCAGCTTCTCCCCGGCGGCTATCAGCTGCTGCCCGCACAGGCGGGGTTGCACATCGCCATCGTGCAGCCGGAGCTACCCGCCGATCAGTACGTGTGGTCAGTCCTGGAGAGTCGTGATTTCCAAATCGGGTCGTTGCGACGCACCTACCATTTCAACGACCCATCACCGGGATTTCTTGTTGGCTTCGGAGCCCTTCCCACAACATCGGTCTTCGCTGCCTGCCGAGGCTTTGCCGACGTACTCGGTCAGATTGATCATTCTTGACAGAACCCACTCGACGCTCTGACCATCTGCCCAACGACGAGGGCCGAGCACAATGAGCACTGGATACGATGCCTGCCCGGGCCGGCTACCGCTGACGCGGGGCATGAGCCGTTGTATCGGGAGTCGGCATCTCCAGATCCAGCCGCACCCCGAGCAGCCGTACGGGGCGCTGGAGTTCGAAGCGTGCCAGTACCGTCCGCGCAGCCGCCTCGACGATTTCCGGATCGGTCGTCACCTGCGACAACTTTCCGGTCTTGACTTGCGTGAAGAAGGACCGCGTCCGGACAACGACACCGACGTGGGTTACGTGCCGTCCGTCGGCTGCGACCTCCGAGCACAATTCGCGGGCCATCGCCGCAACCTCGTACGCGATGGCAACCGAGTCCGTGAGATCGCTGGGATACGTCACCTGGCGGCTCTTCGATCGCGCCAACCAGGGCACGGTAGCAATTGTCTTCGAGCCCCCGCCACGGGCCAGCGCACGAAGCCGAGGGCCGATGGTGGGCCCGAACCAGGCAGCCAGATCGTCCCGATCGGCCAGAGCTAGATCGGTGACGGTGCGCAGGTCATGTGCCGCGAGTCGGCCCGCGGTCCGTTTGCCGATACCCCACAGCTCCTCGACATCGCGGCCGCCCATGATCGATATCCAGTTGCTCGAGTCGAGGCGATAGATGTGGTCCGGCGCCGTCTTGGCGAACCTCGTTGCCATTTTGGCGCGCTCCTTGGTGTCACCGATTCCTACGGCACAGGTAAGGCCGGTGCGCTCGTGCACCGTATGACGGACCGCCCCAGCGAGCTCCTCAGGGTCGTCGCTATGGACGCCGAGGAACGCTTCATCCCACCCCCACACCTCTACTGGATGTCCGAATCCCCGCAGTACCTCCATCACTTCGGCCGATGCAGCGTCGTAGGCCGGATGATCACTTGGCAGGAACACCGCATCCGGACACTTGCGCAGCGCTCGTTGCATGGGCATTCCCGAGTGCACCCCAAACGCGCGAGCCTCGTACGACGCTGTGGCGACGACCTGTCGCGGGCGGTCAGGGTTACCGTCGCCTCCCACCACAACGGGACGGCCGCGCAGCTCGGGTCGCCGCCTGACTTCCACCGCGGCCAGGAAGGAATCCATGTCGACGTGCAGCAGCCACCAGGGCAGATCTCGAGTCGGCGTGGCCACCGTTCAAGCGTGCCCGACTGGTGGAGGACACCGGCAAGGAACGTCGGTCTGGTAAGACGGTCAGCTCGGCCGGTAGCGGGTGTGGCTGAATCCGCCGTCCCTGCCGAAGGCTAGGACCTTGGCCGGCTTGACCGCGAATACCAAGACGCTGACGTCAATGCCGCCGTCAGGGTGGGTGAAGCCGCCGTCGGCCACGCCGTACCGCCACTGGCCGTCCCATTTGGTGGCCCAGGCAGCGGCGAGCCGTTCGAGCCTGGCCCGGTCGGTTACGCGCTCGGCCTCGCCCTCGATCATCACGTCCAGCCCTCGGTCCCACTGGTTGCAGCCGGTGGTGACGACGACATGGGGGTTGCCGGCCAGGTTCACGGCCTTCTGCTCGCCCGCGCCGGTGCTGAAGTGCACGGCGTCGTCCAGCCACACCGCGACCAGTGGCGTGACGTGCGGCCGCCCGTCAGCCCGCACCGTGGTGACCCACGACAGCTGGGCCTGCTCCAACGCCGCCAGAATGGTCGCCCACGGCGTCGCCGCGGCGCCCGGGTCGCTGAACCGCTCGTCCAGCTCGGTCACGGGTTCCTGCATCAGGTTCCTTTCGTCGAAGACATGATCATTTTCTGTCAATTTAGGCCGCTGGCCGGGTGTCGGCTCATACCGGCGAGTGATCGACTTCGAGCGGTGGTCGTGATACTTCCTGGGCGGATGTGCGGATCGTGAGCCCCGCACCCACAGCCGCGGCTACGGCGCCAAGTGACACGAAGGTACGCAGGGTATGGAATGCCGACCAGCGTGCGCGGATCTCCTGCCAGTCCGCGGGCAGTGTCGCTTCAGTCCATGTCGCGATCAAATTATCGATCGGCACCTCGACAGCCAGGGTGATCACCAGGACCGCGACCATGAGCAGCAGGCCGACGGTTGCCATCCAAGCAGCGACTGCGGAACCGCTGCGAAAGAGCAGCACGACTGCGACCAATCCGATCACTACGGCGGAGATCATCAGCACCGCCATGATGATCGCAAGGTTTTCGATCATGTGCTTGCCGTCGGTCAGGAAGGTCGCGGCGTCATAGTCCGTCATAGTGCGTGCCAGGGAGAGCCAGGTTCCCCACATCACACCGGCGACCAGGACGTACAGCATGATGCTGACGAACTGCACCCATCTCACGAGCGGTTCGCTCACGGTGATTACCCGCCCTGCTGCGACGCCATTGGCGGAGTCGCAATCGGGCTGAGATGCATGCCGACGAGCTGCCATCGGCCACCCTCACGCGTCAGAACGTGGGTAGCTCGGAACTGCCCATTGTTGGGCTGGCCACGATACGCCGCCTCCTGATCATGGACGCCGATCACAATCGCGCAATCTCCGAACAAGCGCACCGTGGTATCCCGCCAATCGAGTGCGGACGTGACAAAGGCGCCGCTGCTGTAACGCTCCAGCCACTGGGCTTTGTCCAAGATGAAACCCAAGGGCCCGACCAGAAGGAACTCCTTGTGCGCCATTGCATCCAACGCGTTCAGATCCTGGGCAACTTCCGCCTCCGCCCAACGCTTACCGAACTCTTCCAGCTCTGCTTTGTCGTCGTTCACTGCGTATTCGTCCTTTCTGCAGGGTTGCTACCACTGTTCGCCGATAGGTGGCCAGGCACCAGGCCATGTGATGCCCAATCTGTTGCCACTGCTCCATTGATTTGGGCTGGTCAGCACTGAGGAATGGGCAAGAAGCGGGCAGCTGGGACAGCGCGACGGTCCCACAGCGATACGCTGCGCAGCCCAGCGCGTGCCACTGGCACTCGGCGCTCCTCACCGACTGCGCGTAGCGCCGCCGCGCGAGCGACCGGCGCGCGCCAATCGGAGCATCATCGCCGCAGACGGCACGACCTTGCCCGACGCGTAGGTGGAGAGCCGCGACGCTGATGTGCCGGCCCTGCCGGCGATCGCGGCGGCGGTGAGTCCGGAGTCGTGGATCAGTTGGCGGACTCGGGATGCGACCTCTTCCCGGTCCGAGCTCTCCATCTCGTGCCACGCTCGATGGCCGCGACCATGGCCTCCTTACCAAGACGTGAATGTCCGCGTGCCCTCAGCCTGAGGTGCGGCGAAGATACACGACTGCCGGACCGGGGATTTCCGACGGGGCGCTCATGTTGATCTTGGCCTGGTCGGGAACCGTCAGTGTCTCGCCCGCTACCGTGTCGCGGCTCGGCAAGCTGTGCCATTCGACGGCGTACCGGCCGGCCGGCAGTGTGATCGTGAATTGACCGGCCTCGGAAGGTTGCAAGATCAGGTATTCCTTGCCCGGATCGGCCAGCTCGAACCCTGTCGAGCTCAGGTCCGGACGCGGCTGCATGGTCATCAAGCTGATCCGCTCGGCAAAGTCGCGAGTGTCTCCCATGGCTATTCGGGCCGGCTCCAATGAGTTGAAAGAGGGGTTGCCCTGCGACGGATCAGGCGGCATGCCACCGCCGAGGATGCCCAGGTCGTACAAGATCGGATGGTGTCCACGCAGAAATGCTTTCCACACCCACAAGGCGTTGCTCGAGAAGGGTGAGAAGTGATCAGTGTCCAGCAGCACGACCTTCTTGCCATCGTTGGCTGGCGGGTTGGCGAACCACCGGCCTTCACCCAAAGTGTCGTCAAAGCCGGGCGAAATCCAGTCGGCCGGACTGTTCCACAATGGCTCGTTCGATGCGGTCAGCTCGGCCACGGGATAGAGGTACGTCATGCCGATGGGATGTGAGTCGTATCCCATCTCCCGCTCGTAGTCCTTGACGGTGTTGATCACCCAGTACTGCCATTGGGTGGAATCACCAATCGGCGTTTCAATCGAAAAGCCGCCGGGGATCACCACCGAATCTGCAGTCTCCCCGGACGACTCGTTCGCGACCTCGTACAACACATTGGGAAGATCATGAACCGTGTCGATGACCTTTCGGATGTAGGCCTGCTGCAATGCCTCCACACGAGAATCGAGCGGCAACACCTGGTAATCGACGATCGAGCTGATTGCAATGTCGTTGACATTGTTGGCTGCGTGGAACGGATGACCCTCGATGTTGTCCGGCGTGGCCGTCAGGTGCAGGCTGAAGCCTTCAAACAGCATCACGGAGGCATATATGCCGGCGCGCCCGGCGGCCAGCACGCGTTCTCGAAGTCGATCAAAGTAGGTCTGATCAAATACCGACAGATCAAACTTGGGCTTGCCGTCCTTGGCGGCTCCGGGCCCGGTACGCGGCCACGGCTGCGGCGTCATGCAGAAGTGCACACCGGCCGGCTCTAGATGCCCCTGAAACTGCTCCCACCGCCAGAGCCGGATGAAGTTGTGACCGCGCTCGGTCAGCAACTCCAGATAGGCGTCGAAGTCGAACCGTTCCGGGTCTTCGGGGCAATCGTGACCGAGACCCAACCCGTCATGAAGGTTGTTGTTGACATGCGAGCCGGTGAGATAGACCGCCCTTTCCGGAGCCTCCGCTGTTGTGAAATACCGGGGGTTGTTGCTAGAGACGACGAGCGGACCAAGCGGTTGGGACATTCGGGAATCCTCCTCGTCAGACGCAATCCCAGAGTGAAACGAGACTTTGGCCATCAGCCAGACCAATTCGCCACCACCTGCTGTTCAACTGGAAGGCTTCTCGCGGGACCGTCTGCGTTTCTCCGGGATTCAATGGGAACAGCATGTCGAGCAGGACTGTCTTCACATGTCTGTGGGTGGGATGTTCTGGTTCAAGTGAAAGATGTTGTCAGGGTCAAGCGCGTCCTTGAGCGCCGTGAGCCTGGCCAGCTTCTCGGGCGGATACGCGCGTCGTACGCCAGCCATCCCGTCGTCACCGAGCACGTTCACATAGACCCCGCTCGCGTAGCGCTCCAAGCGGGTCGCGCACTCCCGGGCGGTGGCTATGCGCCACTCGTCCTCAGCCGGATCGGTCCAACGGGCAGCGCCGACGTACTCGAAAGCCGTGCCACGGTGGCTGAACGCGGTCGCCTGGTCAGGTACGTCTGCGATCGCCCCACCGTGCGCCTGCAAGCTGGCCCCCACTGTCGGGTCGTGCATCAGCAGTGCATCGATGGCGGCATCGGGCAGCTCCTGGAAATAGTGGCCCTTCCAATACCGCCGCAGCGCGTGGCCCTTGATGGCGTCCTCGCGTCGCTGGAGGTCCAGGTAGGACAGCTCCACCACTCGCCGATCAAGCGGACGACCGAGCGAGGTGAGCGCCTGAGCGTGCGCACGGCCGTCCTCCGGATCGCCAACCCAAACGAAGCCGAGTGTGGCCACGCCGCCGGCAACCGCCGCGGCGTACGTCGCTCTGCGCGGTGCAGACGCGCTCAGGTCCCGCCAGCGGGCAAGTGCCGGCGCAACTTTCGCGGCGGGAAAGTCGAACTCAACGCTCAGCGCCCTGGTGCCGGTGTCGTGGAGCCGGAACTCAAACTCGGTCACCACTCCGAAGTTCCCGCCACCGCCTCGCAACCCCCAAAACAGCTCGGCGTTCTCCTCGGCCGATGCACGTACGACGTCGCCGCTCGCCGTGACCACCTCGAACGACACCACGTTGTCGCAGGTCAGCCCGTGCTCGCGCGCCAGCCAGCCCATCCCGCCGCCCAGGGTGAGGCCACCGACGCCGGTATGTGAGATGTTGCCGGCGGTCGTGGCCAGCCCGTACGGCTGCGTGGCCGCGTCGAGCGCGCTCAGCAGAGCACCGCCCTGTACCCACGCCCGCCGCCGGTCTGGATCGACGCGGACCCCACCCATCGGCCTCAGATCGACCATCAGCCCGCCGTCGGGCACCCCATGCCCGACGACGCTGTGGCCGCCACACCGAACGCCGATCTCCAGTCCTTCTCGTCGGGCCAGCGAAATGGCGGCCACGACGTCCCTCCTCTCCCGGCAGCGCGCGATCATCGCGGGACGGCGGTCCACCATGGCGTTCCATACCTGACGCGCCTCGTCGTACCCCACCTCGCCCGGGCGCAAGATCCCGGTGTTCGCAATCGTGGTCATCCGCGGTCCTCCCATGCTGGCAATTGCCTTACTCCTGGTGCTCATTGGGTTCCTGGAGGGACTGACCGGTCGTTTCGCAATAATTCATCGCGGCCGAGGTGAAGGTCCGCGCTCAGTGGGCGTGCGTTTGCTGGGCGGGAACTCCTCAGATCGATAAACAGCCTTCGCGGGAATTGTGGCCATCAGCCAGGCCAATAGCCGCCCACTTGCTATCCACTCGCCGCTGGGTTGTCAGAAACTGAGCACCAAATATGGGGCTGAGATTCTGACAGGTCGGCGTAGAGAGAGGATCAAGTGATCTCAGCGACGGACGCGGTAGCGGATGTGCGTGGCCTCCGGCGTGTCGATCACCCGAACGATCTCCAACTCCACGCGCGACGGCAACAACTCGAACAGCCGACGGCCGCCACCGAACAGCACCGGGATCTGGTGAATCTGCAGCTCGTCCAGCACACCGGCCTCAAGCGCCCGTTGCGCCGTATAGGCCCCGTGCACCATCACGTTCCGGTCCCCGGCGGCGGCCCTCGCCTGTTCCATCGTGCTACCGATCCCATCGGTCACGTACGTCACCAACGGATAGTTCGCGACCGATGGCCCAGGCGGGCGGTGACTAGGCACGAAGACGGGGACCCCGTGATGATCACCGCCCCAGTGATCCACGAACTCCGCGGTGCGCCGTCCTACCACGACCGCGCCGGTCGCGGTCCACTCATCCATCAACTCTCCGGCCGGCCCGCGCGGCCGGAAGAACTCTCCGTCCGGAGCGACGAACCAATCGTGTAGTCGTTGGCCGTCATCGCCGAAGGGGTTGTCGAGATCGTCGTTGGGGCCGGCGATGTACCCGTCCAATGACATCGACATATAGAGCACGGATGCCGACACTGCAACCTCCTGTGGTTTCGATCCCAACTGGTCTCAGGGTTCAGCTCGGGATGGGTCGACCCGTCGGCGCGTACTCCGCAAGGAGGATGAGCCGAAGTAGCCGGGTGGGTGTTCCCCTCTGGCCCAGCCCTCGACGGAGATGAACAGGCCTTGCGATGAGTGTGGTGGTTTCCATCTCATCACCGCGATGTCTGGTGCAGGTCGGCGACAGAACTCTGCAGTGCGTCAAGCATGCGTTCGACTCCGCTCAGGGCCTCGGCTCGCCCGCTGAGCGCGGCGCCGACATTGGTATAGGTCACCTGCGTACCCTCTTCGGCAAGATCGAGCAAGGAGATCGTCACGATCTCGGTCGGGTCGGTGAACTTGAACTGAATCCGGCGCCCTGGCTCCACGATGCCGTACGCGGCGGTGAACGGGATCTCCGGGCCACCTTCATCCGGCACCATCACCGCGCTGATCATTCCCCCCTGGCTGGGGTCGAGGCTGATGCGTGCCGCAGGTGTCGTGAAACCCTCGACAATGAACCAGCGGGAGAAGAGGGCCGGCTCGGTGAAATGTGCGAATACCTCAGCGGGCGTACCGGGCAGCACGCGACTTTGGCTGAATCCCGTGGCGGTATCGACTTCTTCTCCGGTCTGCATGAGGCCCTCTCAAGTTGATCAATTAGTTCTCGTTGTCGTCAGCCGAAGGTCACGGCTTGTGCATGATCAGGTTTGATCAGCAAGATGATTCGGCCGGTACGCAGTGGATACGGCTGGCCCGTGTACTTGCGGAATATCCGGTCGATGATCTCCCAAGCGCGGTCGCCCTCGAGGAATTCCACGACCTCTCCGCGGATCAGCGCGGACGCGTACGGCTGATCGACGTCGACGATCGAGATCGCGAGTCGGGGATCTCGCTTGAGGTTGCGCGCCTTCCGCGAACCCGGGCCGGTGAGGATTGCGAGGTTGTCGCCCTCGAGGTCAATCCAGACGGGCACCGAGTGCGGTGCACCATCGGGCATCAGCGTGGCGATGTGAGCGTAGTTCGGGCGGGCTACCAGCCGCCTCACCTCAGCGGTCATCACTGACATCTTTGATCTCCTCTGGACGTATGGACTGGCTGAGATGGGAAAAGTTGTCGGGTGGTAACGGCCCTCGATGTTCCGCAGCCGCAGCAGATCGTGTGCGTAGTACCCTCTCGCGGATCGCTGACAATCACCAGGCCGGCAGCTGCCAACCCGGGGCCATCGGCACGTCAGATCTGAATGAGCTTTGCACGGTCGATCTGCTTGATGCTCGATGCAGACTGCCGAAATGACCGGTCGAGACTTGTCACGAATTGAGCGAGCCGCCGACCCTGGTGGGCCGGCCCAGGGTCAGGCGTGCGAAGCCTTGCTGCGGCGGCGATACCACTGCCACCCTGCGGTGACGAGCAGCGCACCGACCAGAGATCCAATGATGCCGCTGGCTCGGAACTGGAGCCCGTCTCCTGACAGCAGGCTGATCAGCAGCCCGCCAACGAAGGACCCGACGAGTCCGGCAACCAAAGCCAACGTCCAGTCGATACCCTTGGCAGACTTGCCCATGATCAGCTGTGCGCCGGCGCCGACCAGCATGCCGAACAAAATGAGTCCGAGGATAAGCATGATCGGCAGCATAGACGAGCCAGGTAAGTGAGGCCGTCACCTCACGAGAGTTTCCTCATCGAGTGCCCGAGACGACCAGCATCTCGCACGGCCCGACGAACCCGTCAGGCTCCTCGAACTGGGCAAGCGCATGGTTGATCTCGGTCCATGCGGCGTCCTGATCGGCTCGGGGTAGGCCCGAGAGCATCTGATGCAGTGCGCCGAAGGACTCACGTTCGAAGGCGACACAGTCGGCCGCGCTGGCGAGCCGCAGCGGCGACGGCACCGCCTCGACCGTGACGTCGCGGAAACCGGCCGTGGCAAGGGCGTTCTCGGCAACACCTGGGCTGCCGAGGCTGAACGGACCAGGTTGCCCGGGCAGTGGCGGCGGCAGTTGAGCGCGGCGACGAATGATGCCGACCGGTACAGAGAAGAATCCGTTGCGGTCCGCGGTCGAGTAGACGACCGCCGAGAGACGCCCGCCGGGTCGTAGCGCCTGGCGCATTCCTGCCAAGGCGGCTTGCTGATCGGGAAAGTAGATCAGGCCGACCCGAGAAATGACCGCATCGAAGCTCGCCTCGTCGACGTCGAGGCGTTCTCCATCGAGCTCGCGCGTGGTGATAGTGGTCAGGCCTGCGTCGCTGGCGGATTTCTCGGCGTACTCCAGGATGGTCCGGGAGATGTCGGTAGCCAGGACACGCCCGGCAGGCCCGACCCGGTGCGCGGCGGCCAGGCTCTGCCCGCCAGCACCCGCGGCTACGTCGAGCACCCGACTGCCGCTGCTGATCTTCGCAGCGTCGAGCATCCGCTCGGTCGCGGCACCGAGCCAGTCCTCGATGACAGGACCCCAGCGATGCCACGCCTCCGCGGCATCCTCCCATTGCGCCCGTGTGGTGATCTTGTACTGCTGCGGATCGAATGTCGTGCTGGTCATGATGTCCTCCGGAAATCGACAGTGTTACCCGGTACGCGCCAGAAGACAGCAGGCTTCCGCCAGAATTCGGCTAGCACTTTTCTTTTGGGCTTGCTGCTCTGCAATCGCCCGCCGACGCTCGCAGCATTGGCGACTCGTGCCACGTGGGGGGACAATGCAGCTGTGCCCGCGTTTGTCGGCCGCACAGAGCCGCTGGCCCGGCTGTCAGCCGCCTATCAGGCCATCGCGGCCCAGACACCTTCGACAGCAGCTGACGTTGCCGGCTCCGGCTGGGCGGGGCTCGTCCTGGTCACCGGTGAAGCCGGAATCGGCAAGACCGCGCTTCTCACGCGGTTCGCCGGCCACGTGGCGGCCGACGGTGGGTCGGTGCTCTGGGGTGCGTGCTGGGAGGTCGATCAAACTCCTGCGTGGTGGCCCTGGACCCAGGCGCTGCGGACGCTGCTTGATCGAAGCCATGCGCTGGCCGAAGCCGCCCCGGCCGAGCTGACCGCCATTGTGCCTGAGCTAGCCACCAACCAAACAGTGATCGGCTCTGATGCCGCGGCTCGGGTCCGTGTGTTCGACGCGGCCGCGCAGGTGCTGCGTCGGGCCTCGGTGAGCGCTCCGGTGATCGTGATCATCGACGACCTGCACTGGGCTGACCGGTCCACGGTGGACCTGCTACGTTTTCTCGCGCACCAGCCCCAGGCGGGTCGGCTACTGCTGGTCGCCGCCTACCGGCCGGATGAACTACAACCGGGCATCGCGGCCACCCTGGCTGACCTGGCCAGCGTCCGCCGAGCTCATGCCGCTGAGAGGTCTGTCTCGTCGACGAGGTGAGAGACCTGGTGCAGGAAGTCACTGGATCGGCGGCCCAAGATCATTGGTCGCGTCTGGTGCACGAACGCAGCGGCGGCCACCCGTTCTACGCCCGGGAGCTGTGCCAACTCCTCGCTGCTGGTGGCGCGGCAACCGACGTGCCAGCAGCCGTACGCGCCGTGATCGGCCGCCGCCTGAGCCATCTGTCCGACAGGCTGTGCAGCATTGCTGGACGCCGCAGCGGTTGCGGGCACAACGCTCCATCTCGACGTACTGGCCGAGGTGACTGGTTACGAGACGAGTGAAGCGGCGGCGCTGGCCGCCGAGGCGACAGCAGCCGGCATTCTGATCACCGCTCGTGATCAAGCAGGTACAACCGCGTTCGCCCACGACCTCTATCGGGAGAGCAGCTACGCGGCCCTGACGCCGGCGCGCCAGATGGATCTGCATCAACGGATCGCCAACGCTCTGCTACGTCGGCTCGAACGGGGTGGCCACGTCTTCGCGGCCGAGTTGGCCTACCACTTCACCGCCGCCCTTCCGGTCGCCGGCATCGGGCCCGCGTTGGCCTGGGCACAGGAGGCGGCCCGCGCGGACTCCGTACGCTTTGCGTTCCTCGAAGCCGCTGGGCACCTCGCTCGCCTTCGGTCGGCCATCGACGCCGCAGGCCAACGGCTGCCGGTCGCAGACCTCGTCGGCGTACTCACCGCTGAAGCGGATCTGCGGCTGCGAGGAGGCGACGCCTCCCACGCCAGGGCACTACTCGACAGCGCATGGGCCCGAGCCAGCGCAACGGGACAGGCCGACCTCCTCGGTGCGGTGGCATTGGGCCTTGATCAGCTCGATGCTCGCTTCGCTATGCCGCGCGCCGATCTCGTTGCCGTACTCGACGCCGCCCGTAAGGCGCTGACAGGCGCGGGAACGAGCACCGAGGCGAAGGTGACCGCAGCTCTCGCCCGTCAGCTGCAACACTCGGTGCCGGCCGACCGCCCACGGGCACGGCCGTTGGCGGACCAGGCGGTCAAGATCGCCCAAACCCTGGGCGACCCGGACACCTTGGCCAGCTGCTTACTCGCTCAACACGATGTCTCGTGGACCCCCGGCACTGCCACTGCTCGAGCCAAGATCACGGACATGATCATCAACCTGGCCAAGCAGGCCAATGATCGGGAACGGCAGGCCCAAGCCCTGCTCCTGTCGGCGACCGCGCAGCTGGAGAATGGCTCGCCGGCCTTCCGCGCCACCCTTGCGGAATTCTCCTACGTGAGTGAGCAGCTGCACCAACCTCGCCACGACTACCTCTTGCGTACGCGGCAGGCCGCGCTCGCGCTACTCGATGGGGACATCGAGACGGGCGAACGACTCTCTGCCGAAGCCACCACACTCGGCGACGCCGTTGGCGAAAGTGACGTCGGCAACGTGCGCATGTCACAACGACTTGAAATCGTTCGTGCCCGCAATCAGCCCGCAGAACTGCGAGATATGGCTGCCGACGCGGTGAGTTGGTGGATCGGCGCGCCCGCACATGCCCATGCCGTCGCCGCGGGCTTCAACGCCCGCGCCGGTGACCTGGAGGCCGCCCGACGAGAACTCGACACGGTGCTCGCACTCGACGACTGGCGTACGGATCGTTCCTACCTCTGGTCAGTCTTCGTCGGCGAGATGATCACTGCCGCGATTGCGGTTCAGGACCGCGCACTCTGCGAGCGGCTCATCGAAGACCTCCGCCCGGTCGCTGGCACCTGTGCCGTCAACGCCGCCTTTGTCTGCTTCATGGGCGCTCACGCCCACCGCCTCGGTCTTCTTTACGCCGCCCTTGATCAACTCGAGCCGGCCCGCCAATGGCTCGGCCGTGCGCTGGAGATCCATCGACGGCTGGGCGCTCGCGTCTGGCAAGCTGAAACCCACCGCGCGCTGTCAACCATCGGCGGGCCGGAAGCGCATGAGCATGCCCGGCATGGCGCCGCTCTCTACCAAGAATTGGGGCTGGGTCAACCGTCAACGGAGCAGCCGATACACATCGACAACGGCACCGCCCGCTTACGACGCGCGGGCGAATTGTGGCAGGCCAGCTACCGCGGACATGTGGCCTATCTTCGCGACACCAAAGGGCTGCATGACCTCGCCGCGCTACTCGCCAAACCCGGCACGGACCTTTCGACACTGAGCCTTGCTGGCGGCGAGCTCTCACACCGCAGCCACTCTTCGTCGGCCGAGTCGGTTCTCGATCATGCCGCGCTCATCGCGTACCGGCGACGCCTGGCCGAACTCGATGATGAGCTCGCCACCGCTGATTGGATTTCGGATTTGGCCCGCCACGAGCGCGCCGCTGACGAGCGGGAACAGATTCTGGCCGAGCTGCGTCGTGCCACCCGCCCTGACGGCAGTTCCCGCGTTGTTGCCAACACCGCTGCCGAGCGCGCTCGGAAGGCAGTCACCGCTCGCATCCGCGACGCCATCCGCCGCATCGGCGACGCCCATCCGGAGCTCGGCATCCACCTCGACCGCACTATCCTTACCGGCACGACCTGCCGCTACGAACCGGATCGAGCCAGGCGATGACAACTGCTGTTGATCTCTCGCCACCGGGCGAGCGGACGACCGAACCGGAATGGCTGATCATCAGCCCCCCGTCGCGATTCCAGAGGCATCATCCTTGGCTGCGGCGTGGGATGCTTGCTGGCATCTTGGCACTGGCAGTGATCATGATCACCACTGCGCGGGTAGCAGGTTCGGGCCACGAGGCTGACGGTCTCATCTCGTGGAACCGCACTTCGGAGTCTTCCCATGTGATCACCGACGATCCTCAGCAAGATCAGAAGCAGCCTGTTGGTTACCGTCGCTGGAGCGTCATGCAGGTTGGACATCCGCTGCTGGCGACCAAGAGTTCTTGGGAGCTGTACGCCGAAACAGACCGCGAGGTGATCAAGATTCAGCCAGCCGACGGCCGGATCACCCGGATGGGTATACCGGCAGCGCCGACGCGACCGCTGAAGAGCGAACCGGTACCTGGTCGGCGTGCGCAGCCTGGGCTCAGCGAACCCCAAATCCGGCTGACGACGGAGTGCGACACCCAGCACCACTGCCATGGGGTGGTAATCGACCGGCGCAGCGGCGATCGTCACAATGTTGATCTTGCCTTGTCCAACGTCTCTCCTTGGCTGGCGACCACTTCGCCCGATGGACAGTACCTGGCAGTGGTCTATGCCGCGGTACACCACCCGGTTGCGCTGCACTTACTGGATCTGCGACGCGGTCACGACCGGCTCACCACTGTCCAGGTGGACCAGACGCTGCACGAAGGTTCATTCGCGTGGTCTCCGGACAGTGACTACCTCTTCGTGGCCGGAGTAAAGGGCCGACTATGGGTGATCAAACCGGCAACCGGGGCGGTATCGGAGTTCCCGGCGACGTTGCCACCCGTACGAGAACTTGCTGCAAGACCAGCTACGAGGTGAAGCCCGGCCTGCACGGGGTGATATCCGGTCCTCAGGTCTGCAGTGCGTCGACATTGGGGAAGGCGGGGCGCTGAGTGCTCGCCCGGTCGAGGTAGAACAACGCCGTCGATGAGATGTCATCGTGCAGCGGCAGGTATCGGCCGCCGGACTGCCAGCCGAGGGCCTGGATTTCGACCCGTAGGTCGCTGGCGAAATGGATGGGGTCGGGGACGTGCCAGCGGTACAAACCGAAGCGCTGCTGGCTCTGGTAGAGGCCGTCGGGGCGGATTACCTGAGGCATGCCGAGGTACGGCGTGCTGTATTCGGTGTAGCCGCGACCGGGGACGTCGAAATTCCAGGCGCCGCCAAAGTAGTCCTCGGTGCCGGTGCCGCAGATCGTCGGGAAATCGTTGTCGCCGTCGAGATAGATCTTGAGCTCGCCCTCGCCCCACCAACCTGGGCTGTTCACGCCCCAGGCGAGGTAGGTGCCGACGTAATGGCCCTGACCTGTGACGCCGTCAACGAGAACGTGAGTATCGCCTGCGCGAAGCGGGTTGGCGCGGCGAAACTGGGCGTGAAGATAGCCCCGCCCGGTGACGTCATGATCAGTTTCGTAGGTCACTTGGTAGTACAGCTGGGCATTGGCATCGCCGAGGTTCTCTACCGTGAGCCGGGCGCCACGCCGGAAAGGCATCGGCCAGTAGGAGTTGAAGCCCCCATGCGGGTTGACGGCGATCATGCTCGAGCTGACCTGAGCGAACCGGCCCCAGCCGCTGGCGAAGAAGTCGCCGAGCGGGACCTCGACAGCTGGTACGGCCGCGTCGTCCCAGTACGCCCGGAGCACCAGAGTCCGCCACCGTGCGGGGTCTGTCGTCAGCCAGACGTGAGTGATCGTGCCCGGGCCCTCGATCGTCGCCATTGGAAAGGTGCTGCCAGCGTCGATGATCACCGATGGGGAGATCTTCCATCCGATCCCGAGGTCGCGTGCGGCGTTGGCCCCGGTGCCCTGGGCTGCCCGGCCGCCACCGCCCTTGGTCCCGTCGAAGTTCTCGGGACTGATAGATCTTGTCGTGACGTCGCGCAGCTCGGCGATGTCGCGGGCATCAAACGGCATGGTGATCCTCCCGTCGTCAGTGGCATCCGGCGACGCCGATTCAGGACAAGGGCGCCGTCGCACGCGTGATCGCAACGTATCTCGATCCATGCCGGACTGCCGAGGCGCGCGTCGCTCACCCGGGCCACGAGACCGAGGAGAAGCATTTCCGTAGTCTTCCTCCCATGAATAGACCGGTGCACTTTGAGATACACGCCGAAGACCCAGAGCGGGCGGCGAATTTCTACAGCGAACTGTTTGGCTGGAAGATCACCAAGTGGGACGGACCGGTGGACTACTGGCTGGTGAGCACCGGCTCGGACACGCCCGGGATCGAAGGGGCGATATTGCGCCGTATGGGTCAAAATCCGGATCCGCAGGAGCCGACGCCGGTAATCGCTTACGTCTGCACCATCGACGTGGAGAACGTGGACAAGATGATCGCAAAGGCCCAGCAACTCGGCGGCGTTGAGGCGCTCGGCAAGACCGAGGTCCCCGGCGTGGGCTGGCAGGTGTACTACAAGGACACCGAGAGCAACATCTTCGGCATGATGCAGGCAATGCCCCAGCCCTCTACGACCTGAGCCCTCTGCGACCTGAGCCCTCTGCATGACCTGAGCCCGCACTCGCGACTATTGCGTCGAAGAGGCGGCCATGTGTCGATTGAGCGCATCGCGAGCCAGCTCGACGACGCGGTCCATGGCGCCCCGTTCCTCGAACAGGTGCGTGGCACCTGGCACGACGACGATCTCGGCCGGGCCAGCCAGACGAGCAGCCGCGGCCTTGTTCAAGGCCAGCACCTCGACGTCTCGACCACCGACGATGAGCAGCGTTGGCGTACGGACCTGTTCGAGCGCGTGTCCCGCCAGGTCCGGCCGGCCCCCGCGAGAGATCACCAACTGGATTCGGTCGGGAAGCTCGGCGGCGGCCTGCAGAGCGGCAGCCGCTCCCGTGCTGGCGCCGAACAAAGCCAGCGGCAGTCCGGTTGTCTCCGGCCGTTCGCTCAACCAGTGAACCGCATCGGCCAGCCGTGAAGCCAGCCGCGAGATGTCGAAGCGATATTGTCGCGTCCGCCCATCGATCAGCCCCTCCTCCGGGGTGAGCAAATCCATCAGCAGCGTCGCGTAGCCGTCGGCCTGAAAGCTGGCGGCCACCGAGCGGTTCCGCGGACTGTGCCGACTGCTCCCACTGCCGTGAGCGAACACGACGACACCAGATGCCGCCCGAGGGACGAGCAGATCGCCATCCAAGATCACGCCGGCCGCAGGAATCCGCACGCCGCGCTCGAAATCACGGCCCATTAGTCAAGTGTCTCTCCCCGCCGGGTGTCTCGACGAACGCTTGCTGCCGGGTACGCATGCGACGGGCAAGCTGCCGTGCTCGACGTAGCGGTTCAGGTGTCCGATCCCTGTTGGCGAGCATGGTGACCAGCTCAACTGCGGCGGCAATATCGATGCGCCAGCCGGGATGCACCGCGAGCGGGCGTACGCCTGCCTGGGTCCGCAGCCAGCAGCCGACCACGGCATCGCCGATCCGCAGGGGGCTCGTGGCAGCTCGCTGGTCCTTCGGCCATTCGCCCGAAGCAACCAGCGGCCGGTGCGTGATCCCGATAGTCGGAATCTCCAACTCGGCACCAAGGTGCAGCGCCAACCCGGCTCCTCGCGGATGATCGCGAGCGGTGGCATCCACCAGCAATACATCCGGGCGACGAGACAGGGCGCGTACGGCCTGCTCCAGCAGAGGGCCGAGCCGCAACGCCATCAGCCCCGGTACATACTCCGCGCCCGCCGTCCCGCTCATCACCCGCTGCTCGGCCACCCGGCCACCGAGCATGATCACCGCCGCGGACCAGGCTGGATCATGGTCAGTACCAGAACCAGTGAGGCCGCGCGGGAAGCACACCCAGCAGCCGCAGACGGTCGCGGCGGCGAGGTCGAAGATCGACGGCTCGGGCACTGCCGTGGCCAGCTGCTCCTGGTAGGCGATCAGCGAGTCAGCATCAGAAGGCCACACGCGACATTCTCACTCAGCCCAGCAGATTTGCTCGACGCATTGCCCAACCCCGTGTTTGACTGGCACGTGCACACTCGGGGTTGTGTCTACGCCACCGCGTCAGCATGTTCGATTCCGAACGGAGCTGACGATGGCGATCCCGCGATCTGAGCAAAGGCCGAATGCACGGCCCCCTACAGGTTCACTGAGCTGATGGGTCGGCTTCCCGTACCATCTCTGGGCCTGGTCCTAGCCGTGGTTGTGCTCGGAATCGTCGCCGTGGTCGACAGTGGGCGCACTGTGCGTGCCGGCTCAGTTGTGGCATCACCGCCCCCCGTCGTATCGGCACCGGCACCGCGTGGCCGTCAAACCCCGACGCCCCGGCCCAGCAAAAGGTCCCAATCCGAGACGTGGATCGCCAAGTCGCAGAAGCACCCGTCGGCAAAGGCTCGGCCGGCCAGGCCGAATAGCCCAGGAACATCGCAAGCTTCAGGCAAGCACCGATCTGGCCAAAGCGGTCAGGCGCGGGCGACGCGCGGCGGCATTGTGTACCTGACCTTCGACGACGGGCCCAGCCAGTACACGCCCGCGATCCTCAACATATTGAGCGCAACCCACTCGACTGCCACATTCTTTGAGCTCGGCTTCCGCCAAGCCGAATACCCCGCCGAGGCGGCCCGCATTCGCGCACAGGGCAGCAGCGTCGGCAATCACACGTACAACCATCCAAAGCTGACCACGCTCACAGCCGGGCAGATCCGTTGGCAGATAGCCCACGGACCGCAAAGCAGGTGTGTGCGGCCGCCGTACGGTGCCACCAACTCGACCGTTCGGCACATCATGAGCCAACAAGGCCTTCATCAGGTGTTGTGGACGATTGACACCCGAGACTGGAGCCGACCAGGGACAAAACACATCGTCGAGGCCGCTACTGCTTCTACAGTACGGTCGGGCACCATCGTCCTCATGCACGACGGCGGCGGCAACCGGACACAAACCGTGGCAGCACTTCCGCAGGTCATCGCCGCACTGCAGCAGCGCGGATTTGTGATCCGGCGCATCCCCGGTTGCTGATCTTCCTTCGAGACGCTCAGGTCCGGGCTGATTGCCCGCTTGCCATGCACAATCTCGTTGATTCGACGTGGCGGCACACCGATGGCCTGTGCCAGCCGGTACTAGCTGATCCCAGCGGGCGACAGTCTTGTGAACCCGGCATCCAACGATCAATCTAGAAGGGATTGCAATCGCAACAATCCTCGGTTCGCCCGACCATCGGGCGAGGGGCTGGCTTGCAACGTTCGGTGGTGATCGACATGCCTGGGCTGGAGGCGCTGTGGGGCATGCTCGGGCTGTTCGTCGTGCTGGTTCTTCTCAGAATCCCGACGACCCGACGCGTCCTCGTCTGGCTGGCCAGACGCGCTGGCGATTGGCTGATAAGCCACTGGACACGAGCCGAGGAAAGCGACCGCGACGAGGATGAGCTGTGGCTGATGGAACGACGACGCAGACTGTGCGCCGACTTGCGACGCGTCGAGCACCTTCTGGCGACGGACACATGGATGTCGGCCACCCGGCAACGTGGCAACCGGATCGCCTACAACCGGCTCGTCGACGACCTTCGCCACACTCCGGACGTGTTTTCGACGAGCTTTCAGCTCCAGGTCGTGGACCCTTGGGATGACCCGACCATCGATCCTCGTTGGAAGGGGCTAGCCAACGCCGGCTCCCCGCAGCACGTGCGGACGGTCGAAGTCCTCGAGATCGGCTGGAGTCGTCGCCGAACTCGCTGAATCTCCGGACGCCCAGCTTGGCGATCGAGCGTGCCACCTGAGCGAACGTGATGGTACGCTGAGTCCGTGAGTGGGACACATCATGTCGTGGTGGGAGATAGGGGCCGCATCGTGGTGCCGTCCGACGTGCGTCAGCGCGCGGGTCTGCACAAGGGCACACCGCTGGTACTGATCGAGACGCCAACCGGCCTCATCCTTCTCACACGCGAGCAGCTGAAGGCTCGCGTCCGAGCCGACCTGGCGGGTCGCGACCTCGTAAGGGAGCTTCTCGCCGACCGCCGCGCGCAAGCCGACGCCGAGGACGCTGCGTGACCGTCGTGCTAGATGCCTCAGCGATCCTGGCGTTTCTGCAAGACGAGGATGGCTCCGACGTCGTCGAAGAACACCTGGTCGACGATGCGCGATGTGGCGCAGCCAACTGGGCTGAGGTGGCGCAGAAAATCCGTGGCGCCGGCCGCGACTGGTCGCTCTCACGTGCGCTGCTGACCAGCTACGGCCTAGTCGTTGAGGACGTCACCGAGTCCGACGGTGAGTGGGCGGCGGCCCGGTGGCGACGTGGTGAGGGACTTTCGCTGGGCGACCGGCTCTGCCTATCGCTGGCGCACCGGCTGCAGGCGCCGGCGCTGACTGCCGACTTGGCATGGGGGCAGGACGAGCCAGTTCACCAGATTCGCTGAGCTCTTTCCGCACTGCGATCACCCGAATTCCGGCCGCGCGTATGTTCCAGGATGTGACGCGACTCGGCTACCAGATCCCGAATTTCACCTATCCCGACACAGACTCCTCAACGCTGTTCGACGCCATCGTGCGGCAGGCCGTCGAGGCCGATAACAGTGGCTTCGACACGGTGATGGTGATGGATCACTTCTATCAACTGCCCGGCTTGGGTACGCCTGATCAAGAGATGATCGAGTGCTACACGCTGCTGTCGGCACTGTCACAGCACACCTCGAAGGTCCGGCTGTCCGCACTGGTTACAGGCAACACCTACCGCAACCCCGCGTTACTCGCGAAGATGATCACTGCGCTTGACCTGGTTTCTCGAGGACGCGCCCAACTGGGTATCGGAGCTGGCTGGTACGAGCTCGAGCACGATTCACTGGGCTTCGAGTTCGGCACCTTCACTGATCGCTTCGCACGGTTGGAAGAGTCTCTCAAGATCATCATCGGCATGCTGCGCGGCGAACAGCCAACCGTGGACGGCACCTGGTACCACGTCCAAGACGCGATCAACTCACCAGCTCCCGTCAACCAGATACCGGTGATGATCGGTGGCGGCGGCGAACGCAAAACCCTCCGCCTGGTGGCGCAGTATGCGGACGAGTCCAACATCATCTGTGCGCCCGCGGACATCCCACGCAAGCTCGACGCGCTCGCCGGACACTGTGCGACGCTCGGCCGCGATCGCTCGGAGATCACCGTCTCGTACCTCATCAGTGTCTGCGTCGCGCCTACGCACGAGCAGGCCGAGGCCGAGCCGACGCGTACCTCGCACGGCGCGACAGCGATCACGCGGCCCGCCGGCGGGTGGGAGCGATGGTCGGATCACCTGACGAGATCGCGGAGCAGTGCGCCAAACTGCTGGCGCACGGCATCGACGGCCTGACCGTCAACGCTCCAGCCAACGGGGATATCGAAGGACGTGTCGCCCTGATCGGCGAGACGCTCGCTCCGTTGATCGCCTCGGCCGGATCGCCAGCCCGCTAACGCGTTCCGATCGTCTACGCCTTCCTGACCTCGAACGTCGTAGACAGCTGCGCCGTCGAGTCACCACCCGCCCAGACGTCGAAGATCGAAGCATCAACGATCCAGTCCCGTAAAGCCGCGCTCCAATAGCGCAACTCGGTCGGGCCCAAGCTGAATTGCACCCGACGGGATTCTCCTGGCTCAAGGGTGATGCGTTGGAACCCCTTGAGCTCGCGGACTGGTCGTGACGCCAGGCCATAACGCTGATGGATATAGAGCTGAACCACTTCATCGGCTTGCCGCGTACCGGTGTTGGCGACGTCTACGCCCACCCCAAGGGTTTCATCGGAGGTGATCACGTCCCGGTCCACGGTCAAGTTGTCGTACGCGAAACTGGCATAGCTGAGACCGTGACCGAACGGGAACAGTGGAGTGCTTTCCTCGTCCCAATATCGTTGCTGCTGCTTCTCCGGCTCGTGCGAGATCGTGTGGGAGTACACCATCGGCACCTGGCCGACGGTGCGCGGCCACGTGAACGGGAGCTTGCCGCCCGGCGCAACCTCGCCGAACAGCACGTTGGCGACCGCCGTCCCGCCCTGGGTGCCGGGGTACCAGATGTCGAGGATGGCTGGCACGTTTTCGGCTGCCCAGCGCAGATCCAGGGGCCGTCCGTTGAGTACCAGAAGCACCACCGACGTACCCGTCTCGACGACCGCCTGCAGCAGTTCGAGCTGGCGGCCCGGCAGCTCGAGCGATGATCGGGATGCCGCCTCGCCGATCATGTTCTGCCACTCACCGCCAACCATGATCGCAACGTCGGCGTCCTGAGCCAGCTCAATCGCCCGCTGCAACTCAGCCTCATCATCGAACCCTTCGGGATCCTCCGGAGCGTTGCCGCCGAACATGTCGAACATCGAGGGGAAGACGCGTTGCGCGGGCCGAATGCCAGGCGCGTACTGAACCTGGACCGAATCACCCACCTTGGCCCGGATGCCTTCCAGCACCGTTACTGTCTCGGCCAAATCAAAATCGAAGACCCACGGCCCAAGCGTGTCCCGCCTCGAGTCGGCCAGCGGTCCGATCACAGCGATCTTGCTGAGGCTCTGAGCCTCGAGTGGGAGAAGTTCATCGGCGTTGCGAAGCAACACTGCCGACCGCTCTGCCGCGCGACGAGCAACCTCCCGATGGGCGGGATCGGCCAATACCTCGCGGGCATGATCAACATCGACGTATGGTTCGTCGAACAATCCCATCCTGACCTTCGCTTCCAGCACCCGCCGCACGCTCGAGTCGAGCGCCTCCTCGGTTACCGCACCTTCCTCTAGTGCTTCTGGCAGGTGGGCGTACGCCGGGTCGACGATCGCCATCTCGAGGTCGATGCCGACGCTCACTGCGCGGGCGCCGGCGTCGGTCAGATCAGCGGCGAAACCGTGTGTCAGCAGATTGCGTACAGCATTCGCATCGCTGACGACGAAGCCTTCGAAGCCGAATGTCCCGCGCAGCACATCGGCGAACAGCCAGCGGTTGCCGGTCGCCGGAACACCATTGAGGTCCATGTATGCGGTCATCACGTTGCCGGCACCGGCGGCCAGTGCCGCCTGGAACGGCGGGAAGTACACATTCCACAGCTCGGCATCGGAAAGGTTGACCTCGTCGTAGTCGCGTCCGCCGATCGCGGCACCGTAGCCGGCGAAGTGTTTGGGACCGGCGATGACGCGTTCAGGAGCGCCAATCGCCCCTCCCTGAAAGCCGCGAACCTGTGCCGCCGCGACAGCCGCGCCCAAATACGGATCCTCGCCGGCGCCTTCGATGATGCGACCCCAGCGCGGATCGCGAGCTATGTCCACCATCGGCGCGAAGGTCCAATGGAGGCCCACTGATCGCGCCTCGCGCGCTGCGACAGACTGCCCGTGCTCGATCGTCTCGGGATCCCATGACGCAGCCATTGCGATCGGCACCGGGAGGATGGTGCGGAGCCCATGGATCACGTCGAATCCGAACAGCACCGGAATACCGAACCGATTTCCCTCGATTGCGTGCCGTTGCAGACGATTGATCTCTGCCGGATCGGTGACAAACAGCAGTGATCCCGCCTCGCCGCGCCCCAGAGCCGCCTCCACGATGGACGCCTGGTCCGAACTTGGCGGAGTGTCAGCGATCGTCTCCGCATCCGTCTCTGGGAGAGAGCCGAAGTAGAAGTACTGGGTGAGCTGCCCGGCCTTCTCCGCCGGCGTCAATTCGGCGACCAGCTCGTCGACCCGCGACGTGATCTCGGCATCTTCGGCCTCTGTCATCGTCGGACGTTGTGTCCCCTCCACCATGGTCATCCTCCTGTTGGGCAGAACGTGAGATGTTGCTGATATTGGGGGACCAGTCTTCCGGATGCGATCTTCGTGCCGCTAGCAGCAGGATCTCGACGAGTAGCACCGGCGGCCTAGGAAGCTGCCGCTGCGCCTGTGCTGGACTAAACAAGCCCATGGGAGTCGACCCGCGTCAGACAGATACTTCAAGATCAGCACATGTCCTATCATGATCATCACCAATGCGGTCCTAGGACAAACGAAGCCCCGGCTGCGATACGTTGTCGTCAAGCAGTCCAGGCCTTCGATCGAGCGCAGATCGAGCGGAGATGGGACGGGCGTCACATGCGAACACGCGCATTGATCATCATCGGGGCCGTTGTCGGCGTGATCGTCGTCGTCGTGGCTATTGCGATCGGGTTCGGGCAGAATGGCACACCGCCAAAGGCGCTCGCAGCTGGTACTCCGGGAAGTCCGGGCGGCCCGTCGCCTACTCAAGGTGCCACACCCGCCGACGAGCCGGTGCCGACGAGCTTCAAGACTGAACAGCGTCAGCCGTTCGAGGCGCCGGTAGAGCTGCGCTCGGCAAACAGACAGCTGCGCACCGCGTTCACGGTCGAGCCGACGACGTTCACCGTGGCCGGTGCGAAGGTCAAGGGCTACGCCTATCAAGGCAACTACATCGGGCCGACGCTGCGGGTCCGCCCTGGCGATACCGTTCGGATCGAACTGACAAATCAGCTCGGACAGCCCACCAATCTGCACGGCCACGGGATGTTCATGTCCCCAATCGGCATCTCTGACAACGTCTTGCGGGTCATGAAGAGCGGGACCTTCAGTCACATTGAGTGGCAGCTTCCTTCCGACATAGATCCGGGGACATACTGGTACCACTCACACTTACACGGACTGGTCGAGCCGCAGATCTTCGCTGGACTCTCAGGGGTGCTCATCGTCGACGGACTCGAACAACTCCTGCCGCCAGCGCTGCAGAGCGTCCCGCAGAGCGTTGTGGCGCTCAAGGATTTGCAGGTCAAAAACGGTGCGATCGTGACATCGAACATTGACTCCAGCGCTCCGACCACTCGCACAGTGAACGGCCAAGTCGATCCGGTGCTATCCGTTCAGACCAATCAGACTCAGATGCTCCGGCTGGCGAACATCGGTGCCGACATTTGGTATCGGCTCCGGCTGAGTGGCAGCCAGTTTCGAGTGATCGCGGAAGATGCCAACCCGGTGGCTCAAGTGTGGAGCGCCGACGAGCTCGTGCTCCCGCCTGGCAAGCGTTTCGACGTGCTGGTCCGGTGGCCACAACCAGGGACCCAAACGCTGGAGACCCTGCCGTACAGCACCGGGCCCGATGGCGACAATTACCCGCAGCGCCGGCTGTTGACCGTGCAGGTGAGCGGCGCCGCGCTTGCCGACGTCGCCTGGCCGACTTCCATGGCGCCGCCGTCACCGCTGGCGACCGACCACGTGGATCGGGTCCGACACCTCGTCTTCAGCGAGAACACTAAGACGAATCAGTTCTATATCAACGGCAAGCAGTTCGATCCGACCCACGTCAACTTCGTCGCCAAACTCGGCACCACCGAAGAGTGGATCATTCGCAACGTTTCCCGTGAGGAGCATCCGTTCCACATTCACGTGAATGACTTCCTGGTCACCGCGGTCAACGGCAAGCCGGTCCAGTCCTACAGCGAGCAGGACACCGTGCCGCTACCGTGGCACGGTGAAGTACGGATTCGCATGCATTTCAACCGCTTCGTCGGCGCAACCGTCTTCCACTGCCACATCGTGGCCCACGAGGACAACGGAATGATGGGCATCATCGACATCACCAACGATGGTCTGCCTTCGAAGGCGACGCAACAAACCCTCGACAAGATGAATCGCGATATGCCGAGCCATCACGCTATGCACGGAGCCGGTCACTAAGGGCCCTCAACGTTCGCAGACCGGCGGACAAGACAAGATCGTGCGCGTTGCACCCTTGTCTTCAAGGGTGCAACGCGCACGATCACTTTTGTTGATCAGTACTCTTGAACAGTACTTTTGATCAGTGCTTTTGATCAGCGCGCCCGACGGCAGCCACCGGCACCAGGCAGATGATCACCAGGCCAATGACCAGATTGATCCCGGCCAGCGCCAGCTGAGCGGCCAATGCGGTTCCCACGGTGAGCGGAATGAGCGGAAGCAGCACGGCCAGCACTGTGACGAGGCCGACGATCCAGCCGTAGTAGAGCCCGGGCCGCGGCGCGAAGTGCAGCAGCACGGTGTACAGCACCGACGCGGCGACCGCGGCAGCAGCGGCGATCAGTGCGTACGCGCCGTAGCCGACCACCACAAGATGACCACCTTCGCGGATCAGGACCGGGATGTGTAGCAAGTCATTAGAGATGATCAAAGCGATGAAAGCGGCCAATGCACTGATGCCGGCCGTAAGCGCAGCTCCGACCCAGAACCGGGCGGTGTCGATCCGGCCGCTCAGGCTCGTACGGGCCGCTGTGGCGGGCTCCCGGACGCCAAGCGACTCGGTGCTGAAGGTTGATGTGGTCATGATGATCGAATTCCTTTCCTAGACGGTGCGCCGGCCCTGTGCCGACGACGTGTCGATCATCCGCGTCGGCGGTTGCAGCCGGCAGCGGCTGATCGGTTGATCCCACAGGTGATCAGCGTGTCCCCCGATCGGTGGACCCGAGGTTCAGCCGGACCACCCACCATTCGCCCGATCCCGTGGCAGTGCGTATTCCCGGAGAGTTGGGGTCAACGCGGAACGGAAGGTCCGAGCCGCAACGAAAGGAAGATCAACATCATGTCCACCACTACCACCCCCACCACCACTGACAGCAAGCCCACAGGCTGGATCGTGGCCACCGTCATCGCCGCTGGCCTCGCGTTGGCCGGCATCGTGGCCGGACTACTGATCGCCTTCGGGTCACCGGCTCGCGCCAGCTCGGAGATCATTCCGGAACAGTTCATCGTGCCCTCGACTAGCGGTCATCACTCCACTCCAGTCAACCCGAATCCCCCGACCCCGCCGGTTCGCCCCTCGCAGACAATCAAGCTCCTCCAAGAACAACTGGGCCAGCTGAATTACTACAACGGTCCCGTCACCGGCTACATGAACCACGCCACGGTTCAGGCGATCATGTACCTGCAGCGCGATGCACACCTGCCGCAGACCGGTCAACTGAACGCAGCCACCGAGAACGCCCTGAGCTCGATGCTGCAGAACGGCAACAGCCAGATGAACACCGACGGCAACACCATGAACAACTGATCAACGACGAGGAGTCAGCACCCGATGCCTCCCGACCCACGATCTGAACTCCAGTGCGAATGGCCCGCCAGCCCCGGCGGGCCATTCGCATGTCTACGTGCGGTCGGCGGCCGAGACAGCACGGCGGCCCGATGAGATCGAGGCGTCGAGCGGCACCTCGACATCGACGATCGTTCCGTGCGGATCCGCGGGGTGGAAAGTGATCCGGCCGCCGGCCGCCTCGAGCCGGATCCGTCGAGAGGCCACACCCAGATGACCGGCGCCGAGCCGAGCATCAAGATCAACCCCCGCCATGCCGACGCCGTCGTCTGCCACCCGGAGCCTTGCCATACCAGTCTCGCGGGCGAGCGCGATCATGACCGTACGCGCCTGAGCGTGTTTGACGACGTTGGTGATCAACTCCCGGGCAGTGGTCAGCAGCAGCTCGTCGATCGGGGTACGGAGGCTGTCGTCCCAGTCGCGGGTTTGCAGCTCCGCCGAGAGCTGGCCGCGAGCGTTCACGGTCTCTACCAGATCCCGCAATGCGGGCAGCAGACCGGCGGTGTCGACTACGGCCGGATGAAGCTGCGTCATGGTGGCGCGTAAGAGTCGGGAGGTCTCAGCCAGGGCGTGGTCGATGCGTTCGGCAGCGTCCGGATCCCCCTCGTCAACAGCCTCCAGCTCCTGGCGAGCGGCCAACACGTACTGCAGCGCACCATCGTGCAAGGTCTCGGCCAGGTCGCGTTGCTCGCGCTGTTCGATGGTGACCATCTCGGCCAGCAAGTCGGTGCGCTCGTCGAGCAGCCGCGCGATCGTAGAGACTCGGGATCGTTGGACGCGCGACAGCAGCACGCAGCCGAGCCCAACCGTTGCCAGCAGTCCGGTGCGGAGCAGGATCGAGGAGATCGGTTCGTCGTCGACATGCCGGATTGCGAAGCTGGATAGCAGGTAGACCAGTACCGCAGGGGCAGCGACGACTGCGCAGATCCACGGGTTGAGCTGCGCGGCGGCGATCACCGGCACCAAAAAGAATCCGTTGATCAACAGATACGGGGCCCAGGTTCGCTCGGCTGAGGTGTCGGAGATCAAGGTCAGGGCTGCCACGGTGATCACATCGACGAACAGGGCGAGCCACGCGTAACGCAGCGAGCGTACGCCGCCGGCCCGGATCAAGGCTCCGACGGCAATGCTCCACAGGCCGTAACAGATCACGACCAGCCAGCACACCACCAAGTGCCGGTCGGGCGGCTGGAAGATCAAAACCGCGACGAAGAAAAGCCCGAGCAGCAGTCGCAGGATGCGCTGGATACGAGCGCCGCGGTAGGCGTGCTCGATGAGAACGCTGGTAGCGGCACTCACTCGAGCAGTCCCTGGCGCATGCCCTCCGCCACCGCCGCAGCTCTGTCGGAAACTCCCAGCTTCTCGTAGAGGCGCTGAGTGTGGGTCTTGACGGTGCTCGCTCCGAGGTACAGCTCAGCAGCAAGATCAGGGATGGACATGCCACGCGCGAATCCCTCCAGTACTTGGCGTTCCCGCTCGCTCAGCACCGGCGCAGACTGCCGCGCCCGCAGCCGGATCTGACTGGCCAACCCTGCGGCCAGCTCGGGGGGCACCACAGTCTCGCCCTTGGCCACCCGCACTACGGCGTCGACGATCTCGGCACGCCGCGATTCCTTCGACAGATAGCCCTGCGCCCCTTCCTCCAGGGCACGGAAAACCACCGCGCTGTCGGTTAGTGCCGACAAGATCAACGCCCGGGTTGGCAAGCCGTCTCGGACAATCGCGTGCACGACATCGAGTCCGTCGAGGTCGGGCATCTGGTAGTCCAGCACGGCGACATTCGGCTCCAGCTCGCGAATCAACTCGAGGCCCTCTCTTCCCGTGCCGGCCTCACCGACGACATCGAGATAGCCGCTCTGGCGCAGGCCGCGAGACAACCCGTCACGGAAGAATGGGTGATCATCAACGACCACGACCCGAGCTAGGTGCCGCGCCCTGGTGTCTCGTCCGGACTCGCTCATGCCGCTACCACAACCAGCGGCACGGCCGCGCAAAATGGTCGGTTCGGATCCGTCCCAACAGGGGGGCGGCCGCATACCGCACCATCTGCTGAGTGTACTGCCGCGCCTGGTGATCGACTTGCCGCGACGCTTCAGGCGATCCGCCGCATGCGTACGAGGGTCAGATCGTGGTTCCGACTGGCTCGCTGCCACGTTAGATTCCATTGCATGCCCGATATAGACACCGTCAGCGACGACATCGCCGCCCGGCGCGAGGTGGCTGCCCGGATGGCCGACACGGCACGAGCATGGCTGGACACCCTCAATGCAGAGCAGCGCGCGATCGGACAGGGAACCGGCCCAGTCGACGACGCCAGCGACAACGAACGCCGCCGGTGGTTCTACACGCCGACCGACCACGGCGGGTCTCACCATTCATCAGCAGGGACCCGCACAGCAGCGGGCCGCAATGCGGCTCGTCTCGACCGGGCTGTCGCCCGCTGCGTACGTGACGGTCGCAACGATCATGGGCCTGGAGAACGTCCTCGACTACATCGAGGGGTTCGTGGCGCGTTTCGATCGGGAACGCGGCCGCGATCCTGCGATGTATTACCTGCGGGTCTTCGGCACACCGAGTGACAAGGGTCTGTGGGGTTGGCGTTTCGGTGGTCACCACGTCTCGCTGAACAACCTCGTGGCGGACGGCGTGCTCGCCGCGACGACGCCGTGCTTTCTGGGTGCGAATCCCGCGACCTCGCCGCTGCTCGGAGGTGCGATGAACCGCCCACTCGCCCGGATGGAGGACCGGGGCCGCGAGCTGGTGCGGTCGCTGCGGCCCGACCTCGCCGCCCGCGTGATCCTGTTGCCCAAGGCTCCGTCCGACTTCGTCACCGCCAACCGCACCGACGTCACTGACGGCAATCGGGTCATTCCGCTCGCTGGCATCTATCGGGACGCGCGGTTTCCTGATCCGGTGGAGCAGGCGAGGTCGCAGTCGCTCGACGACGTCATCGAGGAGGTCGCCGAGCTGAGCAATGCCGAACACCAGTCCGTCGCATATTCGATCGAGCCCAAGGGTGTACCGGCCGCGGAGTTCGACGCCGAGCAGCGAGAGATGCTACGGGCCCTCCTGGGCACCTACCTCGACCGCGCACCAGCCGGAGTGTCCCCGCTGCACCGCTACGACGACGAATCGGCCCTCGACGCCCTCCACTTCGCTTGGGCGGGACCGACGGGCATCGGCGAGCCGCACTACTACCGACTGCAAGGTCCCGCGGCTCTTAATAGAGTGGGACAACACGCAGAACGACGCCAACCATGCTCACTCGGTGTGGCGCGATCCCACCTCAGACTTCGGCCTCGACGTGCTCGCCCAGCACCGCGCGGCGCACCATATCTGATGATCTTCTCTGATGATCTTCCGAATGCTGCCCGACGCTAGGCTTCGCGGTTTCGGTGCTCGATCAGCTGCTTGACGCCGTGCTGCACCACGATCCGGGCCAGCTGGGTACCTGGGACGAAGTGCACCTCACAACTGCGAGGAGCTGAATGATGGCTGATGTCGTACTGATAAGCGGCAGCGGCCCGTACGCGGATCCATGGCATCCCTTTCCCGCAACGTCTGGGCGGATCGCCGGCATCATTGAGGATCTCGGATACACAGTCAAGATCATCGAGGATGTCGAGGCTGGTCTCGCCGGCCCAGGGGCATGCCGCCTGCTGGTGATCAACATCGGGAATCCGTGGGGCCCGCGGCCGCCCGAGCTCGTCGATGCAGCGCGCAGCGGTATCGAGGAGCACCTCTCCGGCGGCGGAGCCATCCTCGGGATCCATTCCAGCGCCACCTCGCTGACCACGATGCCGGAATGGCCAGTCATCCTCGGCGGCCGATGGGTTCGCGGACGAAGCATGCACCCACCAAAGGGGGAAACCAGTATCTCGATCACAACGGTCGACCACCCCATCACCAGCGACCTAACCGACTTTGTGATCTTCGACGAGCGTTACAGCTACCTGGAGACACAACCTGACATCACCGTGTTGTGCGAACACAGCCACGACGCGCTCCGTCATCCGCTGGTGTGGGCACGCGAGACCGATCGATATCGCGTCGTCTATGACGGCCTTGGACACGACACTGCCTCGTACGACAGCACAGGTCACGTGAGGCTCCTGCACCGAATTGCCCGTTGGCTCATGCGCGCCATCTAGTCAGCAGTGGCTGAAGGATTGAGAACTCAGCTCGTTCGGTGGCGGACTGCTCGGTTACGCCGTATGGCGCCAGTCGATCATTGGCGTGTCCGCCTGGCGAGCCACATCAAGAATGCCGGCGGCCGATCACCACATCACGCCTCACGGGGATCGAGGCTTCGACCGGCCGCCGGCTCTGAGCAGGTTGCTCTCCAGCTGATGGCCTAGCAGCTCCTGCGCAAGGGTCGCGGCTGCGAGCACCGCGTCGATGTCCACTCCAGTACGAACGCCCGCGTCTTCGAGCAGGTAAACCAGTTCCTCCGTCGCGATATTGCCGCTGGCTCCGGGCGCGAACGGACAGCCACCCAGGCCTCCCACGGATGCGTCGAGCTGCGTGACCCCCGTTTGCACCGCGGCGAGCGCGTTCGCAATCCCCATGCCTCGGGTGTTGTGGAAGTGGGCGCCGAGTGGCACACCGCCGGCCGCCTCCCGGACGACGTCGACCAGACCGACCACTCGCGCCGGACTCGTCGTGCCGATGGTGTCGCCAAGGCACAGCTGGTCAGCGCCAAGCTCAACGGATCGCTGGGCGACTGACGTCGTACGCTCCGGCGGCGTCGGTCCGTCGAATGGGCAATCCCAGGCGGTAGCGATGATCACCTCGAGTCGACCTCCGGCGCCGTGCACCACCTCGGCCACCTCACTCACCGCGGCGACCGCCTCGTCGGTCGTCCGGCGGGCGTTGGCTTGGCTGTGGCCGTCGGATGCGGAGATCACGTACTCGATCATCCGCAGGCCCGCATCGATCGCCCGGCGGGCACCGTTGGGACTGGCGACGAGCGCAGACCATTCGGGCCCCGTGACTTCCCGGATGTACGCGCCAACCTCTTCAGCGTCCGCCATCGCGGGCACCGCGCGCGGCGAGACGAAGGCGGTCGCCTCGATCCGCCCGACGCCGGTCGCGGCCAGCGCGTCCAATAGCCTGATCTTGGCCGCGGTGCTGAGCGGCGCCTCGATCTGCAGGCCGTCGCGCGGGCCAACCTCGCGAATGTCGACCGATGCCGGCCAAGTGAGGGAACTCACGCCTGCACCGTACTCCGGGATTCCCGCGGCGACTGCCGCGTCGTGGCGTCGCGACGCCGGCTTGTCGGGACTCGAGCGAACATCCTCACCGGGGCCCCGGCAGCTCCATGGCTAGGGTCGAAGCATGCCTGCGGGAGTGGTGAGCCAGACCACCCTGCGATTGCTCGCTGCCGAGCTCGGTCCGGAATCGCCGCTACCCGCCTTCACCGGGCTGCAGCGGCTTCCTGATCCTTCCTCTTCTCCGCAACTGCCACCCGACATGCTTGAACGCATCGCGTACGGCCGGCTGGCCAATCCGTTGCCGTACGGGTTGCAGAACGGGTACCGGCGCGACGTCCGGCCTCGAGAGATCCCGGCAATCAAGATCGCCAATGGTCGGCTGGAGGCGCTCGTGCTTCCGGGCCTCGGCGGGCGGCTCTGGTCGTTGCGCGACCTCGTGGCCGACCAGGATCTGGTCTTCACCAACCAGCGCCTGCAGTTCGCCAATTTCGCGCTCACCGACGCCTGGTTCGCTGGCGGCATCGAGTGGAATCTCGGCTCTACCGGTCACTCGGCCACGACAAGCCGGCCGGTCTTCACGGGGAGCGTGCCGTCTGACCGAGGAGCCGCACTGCGGATCTGGGAGTGGGAGCGCACCCGAGATCTCGTGTTCTCGGTCGACCTGCTGATGCCGACCGACCGTCGGTTATTGCTCGCCTTCGTCCGCGTACGCAATCCCGACCCCGAGCCCAAACCGCTCTATTGGTGGACCAACATCGCCGCTCCGGAGGAGCCCGGCGTACGGATCCTGGCCCCATCCGCTCGAGCCTGGCGGACCGGGTACGACGGATCCATAGCGCGCGTCGATGTCCCCTTCCCTGACGACCCGGCCACCGATGTCAGCTATCCGCTACCGGCGCAGCGAGCCGTGGATTACTTCTTCGAAGTTGCTTCGGAGCAACGGCCGTGGATCGCCGCCGTGCAAGCCGACGGCCGCGGGCTTGTCCAGACCTCCACAGCTCAGTTACGCGGCCGCAAGCTGTTCTGTTGGGGCACGGCCTCCGGCGGCCGGCACTGGCAGGAGTGGCTCTGCGGACCAGGGTCTCGCTATCTCGAGATCCAGGCGGGCTTGGCCACGACACAACTCGAGCACCTGCGGCTGGAGGGGAATGCCGAGATCAGCTGGGCTGAGGCGTACGTGCCAATCGAAGCAGCCCAAGGGTCTGTACACGGATCCTGGCCGGACGCGCTCGCCGAGATAGGCAAGATGGTGTCCCGGGCAGTTCCTGACGACGAGCTCGACGAATGGCACCGCTGGTGGCGAGGCAGAAGTGGCCGATGCGGTTCCGCAGCAGATGACGGCCGGCTCCGGCGCCGGCCAGGCTGAACTTGTCGTACGCGGCGAGGATCCCGGCGCAATACCCGGCACCCCGTTCGGACAGCCGCTCTCCGACGGCTTCCGCCACCTCGTCGCGCTGGCTCGCACCGGCAAGGTCGACCTGGACGCCGCAGGCGCGGATGTCACGGTGCCGCCGATCACGAATCGCTGGGCCGCGGTATTCGACCGTGCCGCCAGCGGCTGGTGGGGCCAACTCATGATCGCCATTAGGTCCCACGCGCGCGGAGATCTCGAACAGGCACGGCTCAGCTACCTGCGCTCCCAGCAGCTCGCATCGACACCTTGGGCTGCCCGCGGTCTTGCCCTCATCGCCACGGGCCGGGGTGATCACGTGGACGCGGCGGACTCCTATGCCCGCGCGGTTGCCCAGGCGCCGGCCTGCCTGCCGCTGCTGGTGGAGGCGACCGACCACCTGCTCACCGCGGGTCGACCCGCCGCCTGCCTGAGGATGCTCGACGCGGCACCGGAACAGATTGCTGGCCACGGCCGGGTGATCCTGCAGCGCGTACGCGCCCTGCTGGCCGACGGGCAAACCGACACGGCCCGTGCCCTCCTCGAAGCCGGAATCGAGGTGCCCGACCTTCGGGAGGGGGAGACGCTGGGGGCGCTGTGGCGTGCGGCGTTCGGTGATCGGCCGCTGCCGTTTCACTACGACTTCAGGATGCGTCCTGACCTCGACCGCTGAGAGTCGTTATGTTCGCGGGCTTCGGTCAGTGTCTCCCAGCCTTGCCAGACGATCACGGGCAGCATGGCGAGCGCGCCAATCGGGTCGGCCCACCACCAACCGAACAACGCGAAGAGACCGACTCCGAGCAGGAGCGATAGCGATAGGTAGGAACAGACCCAAGTCTCTTTAGAGTCCGCCACCAGCGCCGTGCTACCGATCTGCTTGCCGACCCGCTGCTTGGCGAACGCCAGGGCGGGCATTACCAGGAGCGAGAGTGCTGCGAGCACGATGCCGACAGGAGAGGTCAAAGGTTCCGCGTGACGGATCAGGCCGATGATGCTGTCGTAGGCGATGTAGCCAGCAAGCAAGAAGAACGTGGCCGCTACGACGTACAGTGCGCGTTGCTCGGCGTCGCTTTCCTCGCTGACTGGTGCGTCAGGTCCAGCTTTGCGTAGCCGCCACAGCAGGCCAACCGCGCTCACAACCTCGATGGCGGAGTCTGCGCCGAAGCCGATAAGCGCGACGCTTCCGGCTACGATGCCGGCACCGATCGCGACTACGCCCTCGACGATGTTCCAGCCGACTGTGAAGTATTCCAGCCATACGGCGCGGCGATGCAGCGCTCGTCGTCGGTCCGGCGCGAGGACGGTCATCCGGCGAGGCTAATCCTGGGTCAGCGGGCCTAGCAATGTCCAGATTCGACCGCGCGACGAGCGGGACCGCGTACGCGATTTCTAGTGTCGGGCTGCTACGTATCGAGCCTTCGGTCCGTGGCCCTTGATGAGCTCGGCCGCCTGGCCGCCCGTGCCGCTGCTGATGTCGGTCGGCCGCTTCGACCCTTTGGTCGCCGAGAGGGAGATCACGTGCCGAACAATCGCCAGGTCTTTGCCGGGTTCGCCGATCACGAACACCCAGGTCAGCATGGCCCGCTTGACCCTTACATCCAGCGGGCCGAGCAGAGGCTTCGACCTCTCCGTCGGAGCTATGTCAACGCTGTATGTCTTGGCGGGGACGACCTTGTACAGGTACTCCCCGTTCGCGACATTGGCGAAGACCACCTTCTTGTCCACCCGGATGTCGATCGGACCGGCGGCAGCCACATGCCCGAACGCGAGTGCGGCCTTGCCCTTCTGAACGGGCTTCAGGTTGTTGTCGAACCGGGTGATCATCGGGTCTCCGGTGGGGGAAGCGGGTAAGTGTACGACGATCTCGGAGTTGGACCCCGACGGCAGCTTGACCTTGCTGGTCACCAGAGTTTGGCCACCCTCGGAGACGGTCACGGTCCGCGTACCGTGCTTGACCCGGAAGGGTCCCGCCACCTTGCCGCCAGCCAGCCCACCGACGACAGAGTCGCCGTCGACGGCAACTGAGATCGTTCGGCTCGGCAGACCTTGCACGATGTAGATGCGGGTCTGGTCGGCGGCCGAGCTGGGCTGGAGCCCGGCGGACAGCAGGGCGAGCAACCCGCCGCCGACGACCGCGACCCACATCCTGCGCAGCGTTGGACGACCCATGCTCAGAACCCCGAATCCAGAATGTGGTGCGCCACGGACCGACCTGGCCTGGCGATGTCGCAGTCTGGTCCGACTAGCCCGGCAGCAGCCTAGTCATGCAGACTTGGAGCCGACCACCGATCATCGAAGTGTCGGACGAAATCTTTCGACGGTGGCGTCTCGGGGAAGGTGACACATGGCGGGGGCCCGCGCGCGCGACGCCGTGCGGCGCTCGGTGGGGGCATTGACCGTGACCGCCCTGCTCGGCGCGGCCATTGCGGTCGGCGCGGGGCTCACGTGGCCCGGGTCTGCCGCACCTTCTGCGGGTCCGCCGCCCGCGAGCGCGGTTCCGTCCTTGGCACCGAGCCAATCCACGCTCGTCCGTCCCAGCCCCTCGCCCGCCCGCACGATCCTGCCGACGCAGCGGACGTCGCCGACGCCGACGCCTATGGCGCGGCCCGGTGCGACCGTCGGCGCGCCCGGCATCGCCATCACCACTCGTCCCGACTCGGATGGGAGTTTCCTCGTCAGTGAGGTGATCACCCTGCCGGCTCCGCTGACCCAGGCCGTGCTGCGACCGCCGTCGATCGGGGATGCCGGCACCCGGTTCAAGCTGCTGCGGCCGACCGCGATGCAGGTCGAGGTCAGCGCGGGTGGGCAGGCCGTGGCCGTTCCCGACGGCCCGGTACGCAGCGAGGTAACGCTTCGCTGGAGCTCACCCGCCCGTCAGCTACAGCTGCGCTACCGCCTGACGCAGGTGAGCGTGGCCAGCCGACCCGCCAAGGCTGGCCGTACCGTGGCCGCCTTCGGCTCGCTGCTCGACGGGATGCCCGCCGACCTGCCGGTCAAGGTGGTCGTGACGGGTCGGACCGTGCTGTCTCTCACGTGTCCGCAGCTACCGCTGGCGAGACTGGCCTGCGGCGCCGGCGCAGCCCCGAAGTTCTGGACATTGCGCCCGATTCCGTTCGATCGGTCGCGAGTGCTGGTGCAATACGACCAGCCGGCAAGCCGATGAGGTTGTAGGGGTATCGTCCGGTGGATTCTCCCGTGCTCGCCCTCCTCGCGGCGTCCGTATCGTTCGTGGTCTACCTCGGCTACGTCCTCCTCGCCGGGATGGGCACATTCTGGGCGGTCGTCTGGCCGGATGGTCAGGCCGTCCGTCGACTGCGCATCTTGGCGCTCGTCGGCCTTGCACTGATAGGCCTCGGCACGATCGCCGAGGCTCTCATCGATTGGCTCGCGTCTGGACAATTCCCGGGCGAAATCGCGGATAAGTCCGGCACGTGGCTGCTGGTGCGGCTGGCAGTTCTTGCGGCCGCCGGGTTCTTCGGCGCCGAAGTGCTGCGACGCCCGGTGCGGGGCGGACGACGCGTTACGGTCCTCACGCTGGTCGTCCTGCTGACCATCACCTTGGTGGTCGAGTCGACCGCCATGACCTCACCTCGAGTCGTCGCGCTCACGGCGTCGATGTCAGCTAAGGTCCTCGCGCTTACTGCGACGACGGGCCTGTACTTGCTCGCCCTCGCGGCCTGGTTGGGCGGACTCATGGCCTTCGCGGCCCTGCTCGTCCCGCGCAATCCGCCCGGTGCGCTGGAGCGGGTTTCACCGCGGTTCTCTCGTTTTGCTGGGCTGAGCGTGCTCGCGCTGATGGTCGCTGGCACCGCGCAACACCTGATCGCCGGGGGGACGGCGACACCTCGCTCGGGCGTGCTGCTGCTCATCGAGGTGTTGGCGCTGGTCGCGACGCTGCTGCTGAGCCGCTATGCCGTCGCGTACGGCCGGAGGCTGGCGTTCCGCGAGCGGTATATGCGCGGCTTCCCGGTCGAGCCGCGCGGCCGGCGACCCATGCTCGGGCGCGCCATCGGCGTCCAGATGGTCCTCTCCGTTGCCCTGTTGGGCGTAGCGGTGGCCCAGCTCGCCGTGTTGCCGGTGCCAGACCGGCCGGTGGCAGTGCCGCTCGGGGATCCGTCCCCGACGACGCCGGTCCCCAGCGCCCGCGAGGCACAACCGGCGGCCGGTGACACGCGATTCGTTCCGGAGCGGATCGAGCTGCCAGGCGGCGCGTACACGGCGGTCGTTCCCGTGGCCACGGTCGGTAAAGAGCTGGTGGTCCCCGAGGATCCGACCAAGGTCGGCTGGTGGGATGGGAGCTCCTACGTCGGCGATCCGTACGGGTCGACCGTGATCGCCGGCCACGTCGACGCCTTCGATCGTGGCATCGGGTTCTTCTTCCGACTCTGGAACATCAAGGTCGGGGAGCGCGTGGTGTTGAGCGCGGGCGATGTGCGCCAGGCGTACAAGATCACCACGGTGCACCAAGTCCCGCGCACCGATCTGGTCGACGACGCGCAGGTCTTCGGCATCGGCGGGCCGCCTCGGCTGGTATTGATCACCTGCGCCGGCGAGTTCCGGCCGGACCGTGGGGGGTACAGCCGCAACCTGATCGTGGTCGCGCGCCCGGTCCCATGAGTGCCGCGGCACTCGACGAGACCCCACGTATCACTGTCTGGGCGCAAGGGCGAGTTCGGGTTGGGGGTAATGCTTGGCCAGCCACCTGCCCGCCGCGTCGATGACGACCAGACCGAGACCGAGAAGGGCGACACCGGCAAGGATTTGGACACCACGCTGCTCCGCCTCCGAGGCGACCTGGCCGGGAGGCGCGAGACCAGAACGAGACCGAACGTGTACAGGCCATAGCTGAGCCAGTGCGTCTTGGCCTGCATGACCGCGAGTCCGGAGGGCAGCGGCGGCGATCAGCGCGATGGCCCATGTCGGGGGCGCGAGGGCGTGGGTATCTCTCCCTCGATGAGCTTTGACTCCTCACCTCCGCATCCGGAGGCGAGGAGCAGAAGGGCAAAGGCCGCCTCTCGGTTAGAGAACGTTGGCAAGATCGTGCGTGCACAGCGGCAGCGGTGGTGGCCTATCTGTGCGGCGCCGTGCAAGAGGCCACTTCGCAACGTCCAGAATGGATCTATACGAGCCCCCAGAAAGCGGCTTTGCTAAGCGGGCGTTTGCCCATCATCGGCACTGTGGTGCCGGCGCGAACGGGCGCCGGCGGAAACAGCAAAGGCCACAGATGCCAGCAGTAGAGCGGCTCCTGCTGCAGCCAAAGGTGCATTGAGGTCAGGCGCTGGGGCGCCGCCGGTCTCGACCCCGCCGCGCGGCCGTCCTGCCATGCCGGCTCCCTGTACGACGCCGCAGCTCGCCGGGTCGGTTGCCTCCTCCGGGATTTCGGGCACTCCCAGGCTCTGTGCGAATGTCGAGACACCCAGGGCCTCGACATCATATTTGTCGTTGTTGTTGGCGTCGATGCCGTGCTGTACGACGTGCAATGAGGAAAGGTGCTCCAGGAGGCCGTCGGGAACCATCTTCGCGGGGAAGGTTCGTTCGTAGTCAATACGGCCCTTTGAGTCGGCCACCGGCATCCGCTTGACGTCCAGGCCGTCTTGCGGCGTCGCGCCACCTTGGGTTGTCAACGCAAGGAAGACGGTGCCGTACTCGCCGGTAGCCTCCTCGTTGGTGAGGACCCCGTCGCCATCGGTGTCGTTCTTCTTCAAAGTGGGGCACCCGAAATGCCCCCCGTGTGCTGACCCGTGGATGTGCTGGGCGTGGGGCTGGCCCGGCACCAGGCCTTGAGAATGAATGACGACCTTCAGGCCACCGTCACCGAGTGCCGTCAGAGTGACGGTGCCGCTAGCGCCGCTGCCATTTTGTTCCACAAGCTTTGCCTTGACGGTCGTGTCGGCTGCCGCGCTGATCGGTAGGCACAGCACGGCCGCGGCCGCCGCCAGTATGAGCGAGTTGCGCAACTTGATCATGTATCCACTGCCTCAGATTGGGAGCACACCTTCCACCCGATGCTCGGTCACGATGTCGTGTCCCACCATTCGACCCCCGATATCGGCAGCCGATGTCCTTGGACACCGAAGCACCTCTCGAATCCGTCAGTGCTGACGAATTTGTATACCATGCCGGACTTGCACCACGGCTTACCCTCAGACATCGCGTCCATGCGACCCAGCCAGACAAAATATCTAGACAACGTCGTGGTCTCCGGCAGGCTGGAGGCGGTGCGCTGGCTCTCGTAGCTGATTGGGCAGACGCGGTTAGCCTTCGATCACTAGCACAAAGGTTTTCGACACCACACCCGAGTCAGGGTCCCGCATGCGAAGCCGATAACGACCTGGCGGCCCAAGCTCGACATGGGCGGTGAACTGGCCCGACTGGTCGGTCCTCGTGGGTAACGGGAAGGACACCCACGCGCCTCCCTCCCAGCGCTGCACCTGCAAAAACGTATCTGGCCGACCGCGGTACGTACCCTTGATTCGAACGGGTTGGAAGGGCCTGGCAGAGTCGGCCAAATTTTCCACCTGAATGGTCGGCCCAGCTCCCGCGGTGTCCGTCGATTCATTTGACGGCTCACTCGTCGGCTCGCTCACCGTCGCGGTCGCGGTAACGGTAGGGACGGACTGCGCAGTCACGCCGCCATCTCTACTTGCGGCGAAAAACAATGCGCCGATAAGCAGCACCGCCAGGGCCGCGGCGGCCAGCGCCAGAGATCCACTGCGCCTTTTCTTCGCAGGAGTCCGAACCGGCTCAGGTCCAAGGACATGCTGTTCCGGGAGTTGAGGACGTTGATGTCGACCCCCGCTAAGTACCGCCTGGACTCCAGGCATCCCTACTGTGTCGTGATGCTGTGGGCCGGCATGCGCGGCGTCGGCCTCCTCGACAGCGGCAACCGGCGGCTCAACCTCAGCGCTGTCGGCCACCTCGACACCGGCAACCGGCGGCCCAACCTCAGCGCTGTCGCCTCCTCGACACCGGCAACCGGCGGCCCAACCTCAGCGCTGTCCGCCTCCTCGACACCGGCAACCGGCGGCCCAACCTCAGCGCTGTCCGCCTCCTCGACACCGGCAACCGGCGGCCCAACCTCAGCGCTGTCCGCCTCCTCGACACCGGCAACCGGCGGCTCGATCAACCTCCGCAGTGTCGCCTCCGCTTCGCGTGATCCTGAATGTCGATCGAATCCACGATCTTGGTCCTCCACGGCAGATCAAGAATCGTGTCGAGCCAGGCCCGGATATCGCCGGACTCAGCGCTCTGGTCACTGGTTTGTTCGAGCTTGCCGACTTCGCTCAGCGCCGCCTCGCGCACGTCGTCGGGCAGCTGGGCCTGCTCGACTCGCGTCCGATAGCCTTGGGCGCCGTCGGGCTCGTCCTCGGCGAGCTCCTTCTCCCCGCCACCGTTCTCGGTTTCGTCAGCCGCCGGGTCAACATTCTGGGCGTCAACAACTCCAGGGTCGGCAGCTCCCGGATCGGCCATTTCTTGCGTGGATGACTGCTGTGTCGGCATCTTCACCCGAGAGATCCGCTGGGTGGGTATCTTCTCGCTAACAGGGGCAGGAGAGGTTGTCGACGCCGGGACTGCCGCTAGGCCAGGCTCGTCGGCAAAACCCGGTGACGCCGCCGAAGCCGTTGCTGGAACGAACGGGACTGCGTCTGCGGGACTACCGCAGACGTCGCAGTAACCGTCGACGATCCTGCCAGTACACCCTGGCTGCGTGCATGCCGACATCAGGCCGTCGCTCTGGTCTCGCTGAAGCGCCCGAGCCCCGACCGGCCGCCGGTAGACCAGCCTCGACGGCAGATGCCGGCGATACCGCCGAAGCCGCTGATCGTGCGTGAACAAACGGGGCTGCACCCGCTGGACCCCGCAAACGTCGCAGTAACCGTCGACGATCCTGCCGGTACACCCCGGCTGCGTACAGACCCTCATGAGACCCCGCTCGAGCTATCCAGTAAACCTTCAATCACGCGCCATTAGTCGTCATTGCCCCCGTCAGTGATTGACGTACCCCCGCCCGCCGGCCTCTACACTTGCCGGCGGGGGTGGCAGCTTCACGAGCCAACGGTCACCTCCGCCGCTCTGCTGGACTGACGCATTCCAGGTCCTGGGGCCAGATCCTGAGCATCCAGACACTGGGTACGCTCCAGCAAAACCAGAGGCGCTCCCGCATGCCGTGCGGAGACTCTGTGTCGCGACCGCTGTCATGAGGGGAGCCAAGCTGATGTTCGGTTCATCAAGTTGGAATCTGAGCCGACCCCTCAAAGCTTTGATCGCCGTCGGACTGGCGATGATCGGCGCCATGCTGGTGTGGGAAGCGCTAGCAAACCCGTCTAGCCCCGAACCAGCTCTCGCCCCCGCGCCGAATGATCAAAGCGCACTGTCGACGTCTCCCAGCACGCCCAACCCCACCCGCGAACGACCCACCGCAGGAGCGGATCAGACCAACCTTCGTGACCAGACCAAGGGGCTGGTTCTGCCCGAATCTGAGCCAGTGGCCGTGTCAATTCCAAGGATTGAGGTTCAATCAAGGCTGGTCGAACTTGGGCTCAATGCCGATGGAGCGATGGAGGTGCCACAAAACCCTGCCGTCGCTGGCTGGTTCTCTCGAGGGCCCGCACCGGGTGCACTCGGGCCGGCCGTCATCGCCGGCCACGTCACCTGGAATGGCGCTCCGGCTGTCTTTCACCGCCTGGGCACGATGCGGCGCGGCGATCAAGTGATCGTGACCCGAAAGGATGGGAGAACGGCCGTCTTCACTGTCACCCGGGTGACCCAATTTTCGAAGTCACGGTTCCCGACCCAGGCGGTTTACGGCCAAATCGACCATGCCGGACTGCGACTGATTACCTGTGGTGGCACCTATGACTCAGCCAGGCATAGGTACCTGGACAACGTCGTTGTCTTCGCCAGGCTGGAGGCGCTGCGCGGGCCTCGTGGCTGATGGCCAGACGCGGTTAGCCTTCGATCACTACTACAAAGATTTTGGACGTCACACCGGATCGGGACCCAGGACACGAAGGCGGTAACGACCTGGCTGACCAAATTCGACATAAGCGGTGAACTGCCCCGCCTGGTCAGTCTTCGTGGGAAAGGACAGCCGCTGCCTCCTTCCCAGCGCTGCACCCGCAGAAAGGTACCTGCTCCGGCGCGGTAGATACCTTGGACTCGAACAGGTTGGAGAGGCCTGGCGGAACCGGCTACATCCTTCAGTGACAACGACGATCGTGACCAATGTTGATGATGGGTGATGGTTAGCGTCGCGCCGCGAGTGCGCTCGCATCGCCGCTCGGGTCGATGGCCAGCCCTGCCCCTTCGATCAACAGTGGCACCAGACCCGTCACTCCCGCGAACTGCACCGGGATGAAGAGCTCCTGGCTCCCGGCTGCGGTCGGCCGGGACCGCCCTTTCCAACGTGCGGCAAGGGTTAGCTCTTGACTGGCGTCGCGTCGTCCCGATCCTCAAGGTGATCCTGCTGTCGGCCGTTTCACCCTCATCACTTCGTGTACTCCCCACATTCATCTGAAATGTGCTCTTTGGTCACCTGACTTCTGCGGAATCGGTACGGTCTGAGCTTGAAAGAGCAGCGCCGGCCGTGGCTACTAAACGCTGGTCTGATGCTGGCCTCGGCCGCTCCTGCTGCCTCGTCGACCTACGTGCACTGGCTGCCGTGGGGCACTGGCGGCGGCGATCATCCGGTCGATGAGGCACTGGGTGAGTTATGACGCCGCCCCTAGGCCTGTGCCGGGGGCCCGATGAAAGGAGAGTCTGCGTGCGAACACCTCGCAGCATGCTCCGTACCCTCCGCTCCCTCGCGCGCCGCATCGTCACGATCGACGAGACAATCTCCGACTTCGGCCCCCGACTCGATCAGCTCCGGATCGAGCACGCCGGAGTGATGGCCGAGCTCGCCACAGTGCGCGAGGCTGTGAGCGAGTCCGCCACCCGGGCTCGGCGCGACTCCCTGGAGCTGGCGCGGTCGGTCCACCTCGCGGTGCGGCAGTGCGGCCTGCGTGGTCGTCGTCTGCGGGTGGTGCTCCTGGTCCACAACACGAGCGCGTGGGACTCGCTCTCCGAGCTCTGGCACCTCATGGACCGGGCCGACGACGTCGACCCGGTCGTGGTATCACTCCCGAAGCACTTCGGTGGGGACGGCGAGCTGGCCGGCGAGGAGGACGCCCACGCTGCGCTCATCGCGCGCGGCGTGCCCCACCTGAGGAGCGAGGTCGGTTCCGACCCGCTCGCTCTGCTGCGCATCCTCGCCCCGGATGTCGTGTTCCGCCAGTCGCAGTGGGACCGCGACGTCGATCCCCAGCTCTCGACAGCGAACCTCGCCTTCACACGCGTCTGCCTCGTGCCCTACGAGATGCTCAACCTCATCACGAACGTCTCCCGGCCCGGGATGAAGGACACGGCGGTGGACATGGCGCTCCACCACGAGGCCTGGCTCGTGTTCGGGACGGCCGCCACGGTGGCCGCAGCCCAGGAGAAGGGGCGACGGCAGGGCAGCCAGTTCCGCGTGGTGGGGCACCCCAAGCTCGAGGCGCTCCGCGCCGCGGAGCCCGAGTGGCCTCTGCCGGGCCGCCTTACTCGCGTCTTATTCTCCACGCACCACAGCCTCGGGAACGGCTGGACGGGGTTCGGCCAGCTCGACGTGACGCGGGGTGACTTCCTCGAGTGGGCGAGGAGCGGCACGGCCGAGATCGTGTGGTCACCGCACCCCTACCTCGTCCCGCTCGTCGCGACCGGTCGCGCCCGCCTCTCCGCCGCGGAGCTCGACGAGTGGCGGTCGGAGTGGGACGCGCTCCCGAATGCGGCCACGTCCTTCACCGACCGCTACCCGGCGCTCCTCGCGGCGTGTGACGTGGTCGTTACCGACGGCATATCCATGCTGGTGGAGGGTCAGGTGATGGGCCGACCGGTCATCTTCCTGGAGCGCGAAGGGCACGTCCCGTTCAACAAGACGGGCAAGTTGGTGCTGAGGGGAGTCCACCGTGTCAGCACCGTGATGGAGACCCGCGAGCTCGCCGACCGGCTGATTCGCGACGGCGACCCGTTACGTGACGTGCAGCGCGAGGTGGTGCACGAGCTGTTCGGGGAGCCAGGTGCCGCAGGACGCATCCTCGCCGAGCTACGTACCCAGGCGCTCGCGGAGGGATGGCAGCCGCTGGAACGCGAGGGCCACATCCCGTTCAACAAGGCGGGCGGGGTGGTGCTGCGGGGCGTCCACCGCGTGAGCGCCGTGACGGAAGCCCGCGAGCTCGCTGAGCGGCTGGTCCCTGAGTACATGTTCGATCTCCAGGACCAAAACGGACGCCACGCCAGAAAATGAGACACTTTGGCGCCAGAATCGCACCCGTGTTCTAATGATGCTGGCCTCGATCCGAACCAACACGGCGAACTATCGCCCGGAGGTCGATCCGCCGATCCCAGAACAGGTCGATATGACGGATTCCTGCGCGCGGAGCCGCTACCGGAGGGCTCGGACGCCCGAACAATGCCGACACTTGGGGCGTTGGTAGCAAGTGCTCGCCGACGCGCTTGACCAGAACCTTGCCGTCGGCGTCCGAGCGGCGGTCGCCGATCATCTCGGCCGGGCCCCACCCGTGCTGAACTCACCGCAGGGCGACCAGCAGCCCATGGTCTCACTGACCTCGGCACGCGGTGCAGCGTCGCTGTCAACCCGCCCAGCACCAACCACCAGCGCCGATGATCGCCGTTGACGATGCCTCGGGCATCGCCGTAACTTTTGGCTCGTGGCAGGCAGCACCGCGGACGCTGCTGTGAAGGGTGAGGCGCTGCGCCGTGCTGGAGTGCTTGCCGGCATTCTGGCCGGGCCGTTCTTCTTGGTTTCGGTCGGATTGAACACCTGGGCCAGCATTGGTTATCTTCATCAGCTGGGCTGGGAATTCGTCGGCGGCGAGCAGGTCCCGTGGCCAAGCTCGCTGGCACGCGGGCCGTACGGGTGGGCGCAAGTTGCGACCTTCGTTATTACCGGCCTGCTGATTGTGATCCTTGCCGTCGCGGTACGCGATCAGCTGCCGCGCAGGCGGGCGAGTGGTTTCGCGGTCGTGCTGCTCGCCCTGCTTGGGGTGGCGCTGATCTTAGCCGCGTTTCGGGTCGATACGCCGATGCTGAGTGGCGGGAATCCCGCCACCTGGCACGGCTGGGTGCACGGCATCGCGTTCTTGTTGATCATTGCGACCGGGTGCTTGCGCCACTGACCATGGCTCTCGCGGTGCGGGGTGACTCAGGCTGGCGGCCGATCGCTGTCGTTTCGCTCGCTGCCAGTGCGCTCTTCATTGTTTCCTGATCTTGCCGTGGGGCAACGCCACATTCCTGCTGGCAATCGTCACCCTGTTCGGCTGGATCGCAGCACTTGCCGCACGCCTAGCGACGCATCACCCGTAAAAGACTTGTGCTCGTTGTGATCGGGCGGCCTGATGCTTGGTCGCGGGTCGAGCGGGCGGAGCAGATTGGCTCGCACAGTTCAAATCAAGATCATCTTCGATGCTGGTCAGAGCGAACAGGCCGACCGCCTGCCCGATCAACGCCGGCCCCAACCGAACTCCAGGTCACCCACCTGTATCACCGAGGAGAACGGACAGTGGAGAGCGGTGCGCCGCCACGCCGACCGCAAGCCACCCGACGAATAGGCGGCGACCTGACGCACCGACCGTTCCAACAGATGCTTAGCTTTTGATCAGCAACCGCTTGGCTCTGTTGTTGGTGTACTCCTCGTCAAGGTAGGACTCGTATACCTCGAATCGGGTAACGTCCAACGCCTTGGCCAGCGTGACATTGCCTTCCTGCCGTGCGATGTGTGCTGCCGCGCGGATTCCTTCTACCCAGTCCTTCAACTCGGCCAGGTCAGCCGTTTGCCTTGCCCCCACGTGCCTAGGCTATCTGTGCGGCTCTGCCGGGCCTGGCGTTCACGGCGTGTACGGTCTGATGTTTCTCATATGGTGGCTGCAAAGCGTCTCCCGACTCTGTCACGTGCCCTGCGCGCACGCCTAGATTGGTCGCGCGGGGAGGTGCCGATCCGCGGCGCCACCGGTCATCCGGCCATCGCCCAACGCAGTCATCAGTCACGGCACAGTGGTCGCCACCGCTACGGGGGCAATGTTGATCTTGGCCACTGGCGGGTCGGGCAGGTCCCCTGGACTCTGATCAAGAACGATATTGCCGGCTGGACGCCACAGCTGCTTGATCGCAAGATCGACCACCTTGCCTGGGTGATCGCGGCGATGCATACCGGCCAAGGGCCGGATTTGCTCGGTGTCTGCGAGATCGAAACCGCTTGGTCGTCCACCAACTCGGCGAAAGGGCGAACGCAGGATCGCCTGCAAGAACCCACAGAGCGCCGGGTTCACTCGAATCGGCACGCGGTGCGATCCGGAGGGCATGACTGTCCCAATGGTAGTGGGACAAAGTCCTCTGCGGGTTGATCAAAGACCCGCGAACGTCCGCGATCATAAGAGGGGCGATCCCGCACCGCCCGGGGTGGGCTGGCGGCGCAGGAGACACGGAACGGCGAGGTCTCCTGCTACAGCCGCGCTGCGGACGTCGCCTCGACGGCCTGAAGGATGAGCTGGGTCGCGGCTTCGGACTGCGACACGAACGAGACGTGTGAAGCCGGCACCTCCACGATCGTCGCGTTTGCGCGCTCGGCCATGAACCGCTGCAGCGCTGGCGGGATCGCCTTGTCCTCGGTGCCAAGCAGATACCAGCACGGGAGTGTCTTCCACGCCGGCGGGTCCGACGGCGCAGCTGCGAACGCTGCGGCGGCATACGGCCGCTGCGCCGCAGCCATCACCGCAGCCGTCTCGGGGTCGACGTCGGCGGCGAATGCTTCGCGGAAGGCCTCGGGGTCGAGGAAGAGGTCCGTGCCTTCGCTTCCGTCTGGATTGGTGAACGGCACCGGCCTGATCGAGGGTCCCACTAGGCTGCCTTCGAACCGCTCCAGGAGCTCCTGCTGACTCTCGCCCTCGTCACACATCCAGCCGTTGAAAAACACGAGCGCCTGCACCTGCTCATTGCCACTTGCGGCCTTCGATATGACGTTACCGCCGTAGGAGTGGCCGACGAGCACTATCGGTCCAGTCACGGTCCGCAGGAACTCGGCCAGGTAGGCGGCGTCACCAGCGAGATCGCGAAGCGGGTTAGCGAATCCGATGGCGCGGAATCCTTCACGCTGAAGGGCGCGGATCTCCGCGTCGAAGCCCGTCGCGTCGGCCCAGGCGCCGTGTACGAGGACAATCGTTGGGGTCTCATCAGGCATCAAATCACCACTCCTTTGTTGACCGTTTGCCGATGCGAATGTATCCCGGCCGGCGTGCGCTGCCAATGACTTGTAAAGCGGTCGCCTCATCCAGGCGCGGACCGCGTGCCCAGAATTTTCCTAAGTTCCCGAGTCAGAATCTAAGTTGCCG
>CAWEHO010000002.1:0-106080 GCA_963808905.1 uncultured Actinomycetota bacterium | reverse complement strand
AAGGGTCCACTCCTGTAGCCCGACTCCGTATCGCGCGAAGAGCAAATGAACCTCGCTGTCGAGGATGCTGCCCCCCTGGGTCGACGTCACCGGCATACCTGCGCCGCGGCCCGATCCGTAGTGATCAAATGCCGACACGATCCGCTCAAAAATGTTAGACAGCTGGGTGAGTCTCGGCCGCCAGTGCCGCCGCGCCGAGATAGAACCGCCAGGGCTTCACCGAAAGTGAGGCGGGCCGCGTCGAGAACCGCGCCTGCCACTCGCTCAGCGTGCGCTGCGCTCAAGCTATTGTTCGGCCCGGCGAAGACTGCAGGAGGTGGAAACAGTGCTTAATGACACCTGGTATTCACGGGATCTTCCAGTGCTGACTGCGATAGCAGAGAAGCTAGAGCGGGGCAGCTCTCCGGTGGACACTGAGCAGTTGATCGACGAGCTCGACCTGACCCGGCAGGATTTGACGGCCGCTCTCCGCGCTCTGGATGTGGAGTATCTGATCGTGAAGTGGCCGGAGCGGATCACGTTCCGCCGCAGCGCCCCTTCGATTGTCGTGGAGAGGATCACCTCGAGAGCTCGGGAGGCGGTTGGTTTGTGGCCGTCAGCTGAGGCCCGTCAGACTGCGCCGCGGCGGCCGGGTCATGATCAAGAATGAAGCGTCAGCGCGCTTCTCCTGCGGCAACACGTCCCCGCGGTAGCCGATCGAGCTCGGTGCGTCTACGCGGATTGAGCTTCATCAGGACGTATTCGTTCTTCAATCCACGTATCTCGCCTGGTCGATTGTCGTGCTGCTTTTGCGGATGACTGCTCGAGTGAGCTGACCGGCCGCCCTTGCCGCTATGGCACTCGGGCAGCTGGCGGAGCGCTCTTGTCCTTTGCAGCGAGAAATGCGGCCCAGTGTGGGTACGTCATTCGGCGACTCGGACGAGGGTCGGCGTGATGTTGTCGTGGCCGCCAGCCTCGATCGCCGCCTTCCATAGCTCGAAGGCGGCTCTTCTGTCCTCGGACTCTTGGAGTAGATCATTCAGGGTCTCGTCGGCTACGAGGTCGGAGAATCCATCACTGCAGATAAGCCAGCGCACTTCGGTCGACTGCGGAAAGGCCGACACATGTGGCTCAACGTTTGTGTAGGACAAGTCCAGCATGGCAAACGCGTGTGGCAACCGAATCCGTATCCGGAGGGCTTGGCTCGTGCCTACGCCTATTGGTCTGAGGACGGCCAAGAGATCATTGGCGTCTCCTTCTGGGACTCAAAGGAATCATGCGACGCCTGGCGAGACTCAGAGGCCGAGAAGCGGCGCAGCGAAGCGATGGCGACCTATGTGCTGGAGGCCCAGGAAGCGTTCTACCGAGGTCGCGAGCTGGGCATTCCTGGCCGACGGAAGTAACTCACTGCTGCGGAGTGCCCTATGCGCCATTCGTCTACACCGACCTGGGCAGCGACACCAACGCCTGCGGCCTCGCACTCCTCGCGCGAGCTAGGCCGGCTGCTGGTGCTTCAGCGCAGCTGGACCCGCGTCGCGTACGGAGACTTTCTATTCCGCGGGATGGCGCTCAACTGCTTAACCATGACAACCGGCAGGGCGATCGCCCGACCGACCGGTGCACAGTAGACCTGCCAAATCCGTGACGGCCAGGTCGCCGGCCACGTTGAGCACCTGGGTGCTCCTCATAGACACAGCTGCCTGCCTGCGCCAGGGATTTCCCGCTGAACGTTCGCCCGGCGGAATGCTCAGCTATCTGTGTGGCCGCGAGGATCTACCAGCAGAGCCAATCGAGAATTGCTGTTGCTACCGCCGCTATCGGACCGTCGTTGTTGATCGCCCGATCTTCGATGCCCTCGCCCACGCGCCCGGTCAGCCATTCGCGTGCAACCTCAAGATCGCCATACCGGCCGCTGGTCGGGTCGTTCTTCAGACGGTGATCGACTTGCTCGCGGGATACGACAAGGCGTACCACTTGCAGCGGCATCCCGGCGGCTGCCTCAAGCTCGCCTACCTCTTCCCGATCGCGCACCGCCCCGGCAAAAACGAAGTGAATAACCCCCGCGTCGCGGTAGTTAGCTACCACTGCTGCGAGGTTGGCTAAGAACACCCGCCGGAGGTTTTCGGGCTCGACCCCGGGGACGCCGAACCACATGAGCCAGTCGAGGTCAACGGCACCGAAGCGCGCGCCGTGGGCCTCTAGCGCATTCGCAATCTCCTCGGCGACGGACGACTTGCCAGCGCCGTACACGCCGGTGATCAGCACGCCTTCGACTTCACCGCCGGACATGCTCGCTACTACAGCACATCCGAATCACTACAGTCCGTCAGCTGGCCGCCGGCGCCTGGAGTCGGGCCACGTAGGCCGACCGGAGCTGCTGGGAAGGAGTGCCATGGCACGCTCACCGCGAGGGCTCTAGCCGTCGAGGAAGCAGCCATCCAGCCGCGACGACTGCGCTCCGTGAAGTGTTCGACGCAGGGCCGCTGTAACCAGCGGGTTGCGTCGCGGGGTCATCTTTGTGACGTGTGACCGAGCGTCGCTGAGGGACACGGCGGCGGACGTCGTCGACGACCTGGCTAGTGACGCGGACGACGTGGAAGCATCCAGCACCGGGGGGTCGGTGAGCCCGTCCCGGATCGCATTCGATCAGCGGTCGCGCAGCGTTCGTGGCAGCGGGAGCTCTAGTTCCAACTCGTGTCGAATCGGGATCGAGTCGAGACCCAACTGGGGAATCGATGGCTTGAGCGCCCGCGACCCTGCCAAAGCGTTGCGGTGGAACGCGACGAGATCCCAGCCGGGTCCTCTGGTAGAACCGCAACGCGGCGGTGTTGTCATTGGTGGTGACGAGCCAGAGCCTCCGCCAACCGGCGCGCCGCGCCAACGTAGCGGCGGCATCCAGCAGCAGGGACCCGACTCCGGTGATGTCTGCAGACGTCTGGCTCCCCGGCGATCAGCGCGGCAGCCCCGTACCCGGGGCCACGCGGCCGATGACGCCGGAGAACCGTTGGAGCTTGCCGAGCGGCCGACCGCTAGCGAGCCGCGGCGTTACGACTCCTTCTGCAACGTTGCCGCGACAGCAACGGGCTTGGTGACCGTGTCGAAGACCGGTGACAGCGACCGAGCCGCATCGAGGATCTCCTGCAGGGTTTCCTCGTCTGCGTCGGAGGCGACCCGGTAGGACAATGTGACGTCGCGCAGTCCGGGGCGGATCGGCTGGATACCGAAGAACCCGTTGAGGTCGATGGTGCACTCCAGGTCGACCGTCAGGCTGTCGATTCGCACGCCGCGGGCCGTGGCCTGTACTGCGAACGACCCGGTCATGCACCCACCCAGTGCCGCCAGCACCGTCTCGATGGCTGCTGGGCCCGTGTTCTTGCCGAGCAGCTGCGGTGGATGATCACTACGCAGGGTGAAGTGCCGGTCCATGACCTCACCCAGCTGCTCGATCTCGCGAGTGCGTACGTCCAGGCCGAACCCGCCATCCCAGATCGACCGGCCGCGCCAGGTCAGCAGGCCCGCCTCGGGTTGTTCCTTAACCATGGTTACCGCCTGGGTCATAGCCTCTACATCCCAGCCGTTGAGTGTCGTTGTCATGAATGCCTCCTATGTTTGTGTTCTTTCGATGACGACTTCACGCTAGGTCTGGTGGCGACGATGGGTAAGTGCCAGACTCGACAACAAGGTTCCGTTTGCGACATCTACCGAGAATGAACAGTCCACAGCTGCCCACGCAGGTCACTCTGGTCGCGACGCCGGATACTCAGGTGGCGCCTCTGAGCGGCCTCTATGAGACCCTCAACTCCTTTCCACTGCTGGCAGGCTTGGAGGAGGACCTACCGCAGCATCCGTTCGATGTGCAGATCGCCGCGCCGAGCCGGTCTGACTATTTCGGCGCCAGCGGGCTGCCGCTCGGGGCTCACCGTGCCTGTGATGACATCGAGCACACCGACATCGCCATCGTCCCGCTCATGATGGTCGACGGACCCGACTGGGTACGGGGCCGATATCCGCAGGTGGTCGACTGGTTGTGTCGGCAGCACGACCAGGGTGCACTACTGGCCTCGGCGTGCATGGGGGTGTTGTTGCTAGCCGAGACTGGTCTGCTGAAAGGTCGGGAAGCGACCATCCACTGGGCGTTTGCGCCGACCTTCCATCGCAATTTCCCCGATGTGCGCCTCCGCACCGAAGAGGCGCTGATCGCTGTGCGCGACGAGGACGGCGACGAAGACATCGTCATGACCGGTGGCGTCATGTCCTGGCACGACCTGGCTCTCTACCTGATCGCCCGGTACGTGGGTCCGGTTGCCGCGCAGGCAATGGCGCGGATGCTGATGCTGGAGTGGCACGGCGCAGGTCAGGCCCCCTACATCGAGTTCATACCCGAGCTCGGTCACGGCGACGGCTTGGTTGCGGAGCGGCAGAGATGGCTGGAGCGGCACTACATGATCGCCAATCCGGTCGAGGAAATGACGACGGGTTCGGGCCTGAGCCGCCGAACGCTGGAGCGCCGATTCCGCAAGGCGACGGGGCGCTCGCCCATCTCCTATGTACAACAGTTGCGCATCCGTGAGGCTCGCCGCCTCCTAGAGCGCACGACGATGCCGATCGATGAGATCGGGTTCGTCGTTGGCTACGAGAACACGGCGTTCTTCCGGCGCCTGTTCCAACGCACGACCCGTCTCCATCCCGGCTCCTATCGACGAAAATTCGGGGTGGGTCAGGTGCGTTGAGCGCCCGCCCCGTCGTGGGAACTCGTGTTGGTCGCGTGGGTCGAAGACGATTGGTCAGGTGGGATCCGGGCATCGTTTGCGACCCCCGGATAGAAGACGCGTTAGCGGATATCACCAGGCCGATATGGAAGCAGCAGCCGCCGCAGCGAGTTCGGCGGCGAGCAGTGCAGGGCCTGGCGAGTCCGTCGCGGTCAGCTCCTGGCACTGGAACATGCCATCGGAGCAGAAGCCCCCTTTGCCGCTAGGCAGCGGACGTGCTCGGTCTTCATCGCTCACGACCTGGACTCCGACAAGACCCGGCTGCTACGCGATGGCCGGATTTCAGCCGTGCTCCATCACGACCTCCGGCAAGACATGCGTCAGGCCTGCCACGCCATCATGCAGCCGCACAATGCGCTACCTGGTGCCGGCTACTCCTGGCCCTCCAACATCAACATGCCCGCACCGGCTCTGTCCCATCCTTGAGGGCAGCGTGCGCTGACTGACTGCCTGACCCGGCAGATGGCTGTCTGCATCAGCAACGCTGTCACGTTGTCGAGGGCTGGACACACTGATCGTGACAGTGCCGAGCTTCCGCCCGGTCTCGACGTACCGGTACGCCGCGACTCATCTAGTCGCGCCGTTCAAGGCTCGCGCGATCGATTTGTATCAGTCCTCAGAGGGCCGCATGATCGCCGATATGGCCCGGGCAAGGGATTGGTATTAAGCCTTCCGTAGGTGGGTCGGCTTGCGGACTCTGCCGGTACCACTGCTGGCTACGTTGCCACCCGCACGGGGTTCCCATCTGACCTAGCCAAGTGTGAGCAAGCTGCTCGCCTGCCGCCGTGGGCGCGGGTGTCGGGCCAACACCTATGAGCGGTGACGTTCGATCTGCGACGGATTTGGACCATGTGAGCTGAGACGATTCCATGACGGGGCTTGGTGGTCCTACCCGACGGGAGGTGCAGGGGATGTGCGAGGGCGGACCGGAGCCGTTCGAACGGGGGCGTGCTGCCGGGGATCCGGGGCCCGCTGTTGACCGGACGGAGGCGTTGCGGGAGCGGCTGTTCGGCAATGCTCTAGGCGCGTTGGAGCTCTACACCATTTATCTTGGTGAACGACTCGGGCTGTATCGGGCACTCGCAGAAGGCGGTGCGGCCACCTCGTCGCAGCTGGCCGTACGCACTGGAACCACCGAACGGTACGTGCGGGAGTGGCTTGAGCACCACGCCGCGAGTGAGCTGCTCGTGGTCGACGACCCGCGGGCCGAACCACTCGCTCGCCGGTACTGGTTGCCGCCGGAGCACATCCCCGTCTTGGCAAATCGGGACGATGTCCGATACGAGGCTTACACTGGCGTCGACATCGTCCGCGCCGGTCGCGGGCTTCCACAGCTGGTGGAGGCGTTTCGGGTTGGGAACGCGCCGCCGCCCCTGCCATGGGAGCCCGAGGGCCGGGCGGAGCCCAACCGGGCCAGGTTCATCAATTTGCTTGGCACCGAATGGCTTCCGGCGATTGTCGACGTTGACGTGCGGCTTCGGGCCGAACCGCCAGCGCGGGTCCTCGACGTGGCCTGCGGCACCGGCTGGTCGAGCATCGCTTTGGCCCAGGCGTATCCCAACATCCACGTGGATGGCCTCGATCTCGACCACGATGCCATCGGCGCCGCTCGCAGGAACGCCGAGCGGGCCGGCGTCGCTGATCGAGTGAGGTTCTCCGTCGCCGACGCGGCCGACCTGGGCGGAGCGGGCGGGTATGACCTGGTGACGATCTTCGAGGCCCTGCATGACATGTCGCGACCCGTTGAGGCACTCAGCGCAGCCCGCCAGGTGCTCGCCGAGGACGGGACCGTGCTCGTGGTCGATGGGCTGGTCGCCGAGGAGTTCACGGTCCCCGCCTCACCACGGGAACGAACTGAGTACGGCTGGAGCGTTGTCTCCTGCCTGCCCGGCGCCATGGGAGACCCGCAGACCGCAGCCACCGGAGCCGTCATGCGTCCCTCGATGCTTCATCAGTACGCCCTCCAGGCGGGCTTCGGCGCGGTGGAGGTCCTCCCGATCCACACCGACTACTGGCGCTTCTACCGACTGCTCCGGTGAGGCCGACCCGGTCCGCCCGGGATGTCAGTGCGGCGTCGGCAATGGCCGTACGATCGCTTGGATCGCCCACGACGATGAGTCTTGTCTCGCGATCGGGCACTTAGCTATGACATGAACTGTGCTGATCACCACGGTGCTGCGTATCCGGGACGAGTACGGATGTATAGGAGTCCCAACACGGATTTCCTTTGCGCTCGCCAACACTTAATACGTTAGGGTTCGGGAGCGATCTGGATCACAATGCAATCGTGGGCGCGACTTGCCGCTGGTTGCTCGACGCGCCGAGCTCGCGATGCTGACTGGCGCGATCGAGGCCGCTAAGTGCGGTCGGGGCGAGGCTGTGCTGCTCACCGGCGAGGCAGGAGTGGGAAAAACCCGCCTGCTGATCGAGACCCAACGCGAGGCGGAACGCCGCGGCGTGCTGGTCTTGAAGGGCCGAGCTGTCGAATCCGGCGGAGCCTATCGACCGCTGGTGGAAGCCTTTGCCCGCACCTCGGCCCCACTTGTGCACGAGTCGGAGCTAGCGGGGGTACGCCCGATTTTGGCGCGCGTGCTTCCTGGCTGGGTCAGTGACCAAGGTGTGCTGGCCCCTATGGCTGATCCGGCCGCCGTACTCGCGGAGGCGCTGATTCTGCTGCTGCGAGCGATGGCTGCCGGCGGGGCCGTGTTGCTGATGGATGATCTGCATTGGGCCGACGAAGACACCGTGTCTGTGCTTAGCTATCTAGCCGACTCAGTGGAGCAGCTACCGCTTGCATTGATCATGACAGCTCGCGCCGAACCGCTGCCGCCGGACTGCGTCGAACGTCTGAGCACCGTCCCCTCGATGCGCCAGCTGTCGTTGAGACGACTTACGCCAAGTGAGGTTGGTGAAGCACTCCGCGCCCAGGAGTTGCCTGCCATTGCTCCGGAGACATTCGATCAGCTCGTGACGGCGGTCGATGGTTTGCCGCTGGTTCTGGACGAGTTCGTTCGGCAGCTTCGCGAAAGCCCGCCGGATGGCTTCGACATGAAGCACACCACACTGGCTGCCGCTGTCCAGAAACGACTCCGCAGCCTTCCTGCAGATGGCCGGGTCGCACTCGACGCCATGTCAGTGGTGGGCGAGACCGACAGTGAATTGCTTGCTGCCATCACCGGTCTTGATGAAGCGCGGTTGAGCATCGCTATTCACGACGCTGTATCAAGCACCCTCTTGATCCCAGCCAGTACCCCGCTCGGAGTCACTTGGCGGCATCCACTGATGCGTGACGCGGTGCGCGATCTTTTGCTACCCCTGGAACGACAGTCACTGGCCCGCAGCGCCGCCGATCAGCTGGCCAATGCCGCTGATCCCAGCGATGGTCAACTTCGGCAGGCCGCCGAGATGTATGAGCTGGCTGGGTACCCAGACCAGGCCGCGCGGAAGCTGATCCAGGCAGCTCACGCCGCCGTCCGCAACGCGGCGCTAGATGTCGCCGAGCAGCATCTGGCCGCAGCCCAAGCGCTGACTGGCACGATGCCAGAAGCCGCCTTAGAGGTGCTTGTCGAGCGAATCGAAACTCTTACCCTGGCCGGTCGCGCCGGCGACGGCTACCACAGCGGGATCGCTGCCCTCCAGACCCTCGCCGCGGGTAACGCCCGTCCACTGCTAGTAGCAACGGCACGGGCCGCGTACGCCGGTGGTCTAGGGGCAGAGGGTGCTGAGCTGCTGGCTCGGCTTCAGGAGGTAGCGGAACCTGCCGATCCCGACCTCGTGGTGCTCCGAGCCCATTCCGCGCTTGTGGACCGGCAGGCCGCCGAGGCAATCCAGCTGGGCCAGCTCGCAGCGGCCCGCGCTCTGGACGAGGGCCGCTTCGAGGTCGCGTGCGAAGCCTTGCTGATCGCGGGCACCGCCGCGCAGAGACGCGACATCGATCTTGCGGCACGCGTCTTGCACCAAGCCCTGGCATTGAGCGAGGCACACCAGTCATCCATTTGGCAGGTCCAGATCCTCGCTGAGATCGGCACGCTCAATCTGGCCACGGATTCGGACCCCACCCGGTTCTATCAGGCTCGAGAACGTGCGACTGCAGCCGGCATGCTCGGCACGGTTGTCCTTATGGACACGTGGATCGGCCGGACGACTTTCTCTCGAGACGGGTTTATGGCCGCATACCCCATTTACCTGGCCGCAGGCGAGCAGGCCCGGCAGCTGCAGCTGATCAATCTGTACGCGGTGACTCGCGCTCATCTGGCTGAGTGTCTCCTCTTCGCCGACGACCGACCATTGCCCGGGCGGAGCCGTCCCGCGACACCGTCGGAGCTCGATGACCTGGTCGCCGAGGCTATGGGTGCCGGCAAGAAATCCGGGCGGGCGCCATGGGTACGAAGTATTTACGGGCTGCGCGCCTGGCTCCACGGCGACAACAGCACCGCTATCCGGCTCATCGACGAAAGCCTGCGTAACATGCAAGACGAATGGCACATTGTGCCGTGGTGGGGCGTCGGTGCACTGCTGCGCGTCGTTGCCGACACCGACCCCGAAGAGGCGTTCGGCTCGCCCAAACTGATCGGACACCACGCCAATTGGGCGGCCCGCCGCTACGGCGCGGCTATTTGGGAGCTCCGGAACAGTCGATCTCCGTCAGAGTCGATCGCCGAAGCCGATTACCTCGTCCGGCATACGCCGTTCCACCGGCACATGCTGCGTACGATCATCGCGCCGGCCCTCTACAAAGCCGGCATGGAGGCGGCGGCCGAGGGCTGGTTGCGAGAGGCCGACGCATTCTGCAGCGCGGCCGGCGAACGTGCGCTGCAGCGTCGGGTCCGCCACATCCTCGGGTCGATCGGCGTCAAAGTCCCGAGGGGTTCAACATCAGCTGTCCCACCGCACCTGGCCAGGCTCGGGATTACCGCTCGCGAGACAGAGATTCTGCGACTTGTCAACGCCGGACTAAGCAACGCTGACATCTCCCATCGCCTTTTCGTCTCGACCAGAACCGTGGAGTCCCACGTCAGCAACATGCTGCAAAAGACCGGCCTCACCACCCGGGAACAGTTGCCCTCAGCCACTAGCGCTGAGGACTGAACGCATAAATCTCACCCCTGCGACTAGCCGTAACGCTGCTGGAGGAGTTGGGCCACGTCTTTTGCGGAGGTCCAGTGTGCATCGAGACGGCTAGTGCAGGCAGGTAGCGCGCACAGAGTGCTTCAGCCGAGATCAGCTCTTCTGTCCCCGGATGCTGAGCTTGTCCAAAAAAGCTCCCAATGGGTGGTACCAGTGGTGCCTCGTGGGGAGTCATCATGCCCTTCATCTGGAGCCACGGGGTCTTGTCGAGGCGAGCATCGCCCACCAGTGCGGCATGCTGCCTTCCGATTTCCCGGATCACCAGCTCCGCATCATCGACACAGCCACCTGCCGACTTCAGGTTGCGCATCCAGCTGAGGTCCTCAAGCAAAAGCAGCGAGGCGCCGCTCTCCATCTCGACCCCGCCGAAGTAGCACATGGGCGTACGCAATGGGCAGTCAGCGGCGAACTCCGCGATAGAAGCCGATCTCACGCTCGTAGAACCCCATGGAGTGGATCATTGCCTGGGCTTCCGGATTGGGAGCAGAAACTTCGCCACCAGCAACCGAGGCGCGCCAGATTCCGCCTTGTCATAGCTGATCCGTAGTCGCCGGATTTGTCCGGCCATGCCCATCTGGCCAGCAGGACCAGTTTGGATCGACGTCACCTGGGCATGGTCCACGGCCCCTGCTTGCAGCAGGGTCATCGTCAGTCATCCAGGGTGATCTCGTCAGGATCCGCGGAACGCTCATGAAACATCGTCGCGTACATCGGAGCTCGGCAGCGAGATCCATCTCCACGACAGGCAACCGTGAGCGTGGACTTGCCGCTGGTTGCTCGACGCGCCGAGCTGCGATCCTGACTGGTGCAATCGACGCCGCTAGGTGCGGTCGGGCGAGGCAGCATCAATCACGCCAATCAATACCGCGCGCTCGGCGCGACGAGAAACCAAAAGGCAGATCCGCGCCCGCATTTTGCATTGTGATCTAAATACCTTCTGACTCCACCAACTCCGACAACGTGATCGACGGTGAGCAAACATCCGTGTAGGCAATCGGCTATTTCCGTAGTCACCTCGGATACGCAACACCTCCGCTGTCAGCAGAGTTGATCTTGACAACTTAGCCATTCGCCCACCCCGAGGAAGGTCATCATGAGAGATCAGCTGCGGACGTACGCACAGCGCTTGCTGCACGCCCCCGTCGAAAGCGGTCAATTGCTGCCCGCTACCGCGCTGCAACCACTGATCGGTCCGAATGGGGCCCTGATGTGGACCGACCAGCGCCTGGGCGCGCTCGCTGCGAGGCGTGGCCAAGGGCTCGCCGTCAAGCCTCCCGCAAGATCACAACCGCGGTATACCGCGAACCTGGTCACCGGCTGGCTCCCAGCCGTGGACGACGTGGTGGAGAAACTCACCGCAAGGGCCACCGTCGTCGATGTCGGCAACGGCTACGGCGCCCGACGGCACCCGAGGAGGACGAGATGACGACAACAAGCAAACCTTCCAGCGACCAGTTAGCTGTTGATGATCTTGCCGGAGTCCGAGGCAAGATCATCACCCGATCCGATCCGGAGTACGGCGCAGCGCGAGCCGTCTACAACGGCGCAGTGGATCGATACCCGCTCGCGATCGTGCGGTGCGCCGACGTCGCCGATGTCATGGCCTGTGTGGCGTACGCCCGCGATAAGGTCTTGCCGCTGGCCATCCGCGGCGGTGGTCACCATGGTGGCGGTTTTGGGGTCTGGGACGACGCCCTGGTCATCGACCTCAGCGGCCTACGCAGCACCTCGGTTGACCCGGTGGCCGGTACGGTCCGTGTCGACGGCGGTTGTGTCTGGGGTGATGTTGATCACGCCACCGGTGCGTTCGGGATGGCGCTGCCGTCGGGCTTCGTCTCTACGACGGGGGTTGGCGGGTTGACCCTCGGCGGCGGAGTCGGCTATCTGACCCGCCGCTTCGGTCTCACGGTCGACAATCTTGTTTCGGCCGATGTGGTGCTGGCCGACGGGCGCTTTGTCACCGCGAGCGCGGAGTCGCACAGTGACTTGTTCTGGTCGCTGAGAGGAGGCGGCGGGAACTTCGGGGTGGTCACCTCCTTCACGTTCCGCTGCCATCCGGTCGGTGAGCAGGGGGTGATCATTGGCGGACCGGTGCTGTACGCCATCGCCGATGCCGAGGACGTCTTTCGGTGGTATCGGGATTTGCTCCCGACACTGCCCGACGAGGTCAGCGCCTGGATTGGTGTTGCCCAGGTTCCCGCCGCCCCGCCATTCCCTGAACACCTCTGGTCGCGGAAGGTCTGCATCACCACGTGGTGCTACTCCGGCCCCCATGATCGAGCCGATGAGGCGCTTGCTCCGATACGCGACTTCGGCGATCCACTGCTGGTGGGGCTGGCGCCAATGCCGTATTCGGTTCTGCAGTCCGCCTTCGACGCGCTCATACCCACGGGGTTGCAGTGGTATTGGAAGGTCGACATCTTCGAGCAGATCACCGACGATGCCATCGCAGTGCACCGCCGCTATGGTGAGACGATCCCGACGCCGCTGTCGACCATGCACATGTATCCCGATCAGCGGCGCAGCGGCCCGGGTGCCAGAGGATGCGACCGCCTTCGCATACCGCAATGGCGGCTGGGTAGGTGTCATTCACCGGCATCGACCCCGACCCAGCGAACCTTCCAGCGGCAGCGGCCTGGGCTCAGCAGTACTGGCAGGAGCTGCACCCCAGCTCAGCCGGTGGCGGCTACGTCAACATGATGATGGAGGACGACGGACACGACCGGGTCCGGGCCGCGTACCGCGGCAACTACGACCGGCTGTTCATGTGAAGCGGCGCTACGACCCAGCCAACCTGTTCCACATCAACCACAACATTCCGCCTTTCTGACTGGCACGGCGGATGGGCGCCGAGCTGCCAGGAGAAGATCGCTGTCGGCCAACATTGATTGGCCAATCTCACAACCGCGGGGGTTTGATCAAGAAGACGACTACCGGCGGCGCGGAGTTCGCAGAATCGCCGGTCTAACCACCGCAAGGTCGTGACCCAGATCGTCCCAGGAGCTCGACGTAGGTCGGTGACGTTCCGATCTGTCGACGAATTGCCCGTTGTCAGGACCTGGCGGTGGAAGAATTGGAAGAATTGGTCAAAGGTGCCGACGAATTTTGGGGACTCAGTGAGCCTCGGCTCATCACAGCAGCGGGCTCTGCGACGGAAATGGCCGCGTGGGTCAAAGACAGCAAGCGCGGCGCAAGAGAATCGGTCCCCAGCGGTCCACGAGTCATTGGACCGAGAGCCGAGCCAATCAGCGTTGGAAGAGATCTCGAGCAGCTCGGCCGCTTCCGGTCGCGCGCTCTTGCGGCCCACGCAGATGTCGGCGGGAGGGTGGGTGTGTGATGAGCCACATTCAAAAGCGAGCCGATCGCAGATACCGCGCGCGCTGGCTCGATCCTGATGGTCGCGAGCGGTCCCGGACGTTCACCCGCAAAGCTGACGCAGAGCGGCACCTAGCGGCCGTCGAGGGAGCCAAGTTGTCAGGCGCGTACGTCAACGACGCGAACCCGGTCACAGTGGGCGAATACGCTCGCAAATGGGCAGCGACCAGACCGCACCGCCAGACCACCGCGACCAGAGTTGAGTCCTTGATCAGCAAACACATCGAGGGCACTACCATCGGCGACAAGAGGCTCTCAGCCGTCCGCGCCTCTGAAATCCAGGCTTGGGTTACAGACCGAGCCAAAGTCTTGTCTCCGACCACCGTGCGGCTCCTGGTGCAGACTCTGCGCTCAGTGTTCAATGCCGCCGTTCAAGATCGCCTAATCGCATCGAGCCCGGTAGCGCGGCTGAGCCTTCCAAGATCAGAAGACGCGCGGATCGTGCCACTGACCGTGGCCCAGGTGCAGGCACTCGCTGACGCGATGCCGGATCGTTGCCGAGCAATGATCATCATCCAGGCCGGTCTCGGGCTCCGCATTGCCGAACTGCTCGCATTACGCCTCGAAGATGTGGACTTCCTGCGCCGTACTGTGCGGGTGGAGTGGCAGCTCACCCAAGATGGCAAGCACCGCGTATCACCCAAAACACCAAGATCACGCCGCACGGTGCCATTGCCCACCGTGGTCGCCGAAACGCTAGCGGCGCACATCTCGGAATTCTCACCGGCTGAGGACGGGTCCCTGTTCACCACGACCAGCGGGAACCTATACCGGCAGGAGCACTTCGGTGCTCGCGTGTTTAAGCCAGCGGCCAAGAGTGCGGGCCTGCCCGCTGGCGTCACCTCGCACGACCTGAGGCACCATTACGCCTCGGTCTTGTTGGCCGCTGGCGAGTCCGTCGTTGCTGTCGCCGAGCGGTTAGGCCACGAGAACGCGACCTTAGTGCTCAAGACTTACGGCCACCTCATGCCAGACAGCGAGGACAGGACGCGGCGGGCCATCGACACCGCGTGGTCGACGAATGACGGCCCACAGACGGCCCAAGCCCCTAGCCGTTAGGTGTTCCCCCTAGTCAGCAACGGGCCGCTGCTGGCGCGAGTGGACCGGGATGATAGGAAGATTGGCCTGCGGGTGCGGTTTGGCTGGTCGGCTGGCGGAGAATCGAGATGTTCGTCGCGGTGGTCGCCGTTGCCTCTGTGGTGCCTGTGAGCCTGTTAGTCAGCATGGTGCGGAGGGTCGCCACGAGAACCGTGGATTGTTGCCTTGAGCACGAGCGTCAGACTTCGAATTTTGCCTTGGCCCTCCCTGCGTCGAACGGGTCGACCGCTTCGACAATGACGGGAGGAAGTCGATCATGGAAATCGTCCACAGCCGGTGTGCGGGGATGGATGTGTCTAAGCGGGATGCGAAGGTCTGCGTGCGGGTCGCTGGGCAGGGGCGGCGCAAGACCGTGGAGACGGTGCGCACCTGGGGCTCGACCACGAATGCGGTGTTGGCGTTACGGGAGCATTTGATCAACGAACAGGTCAGCTTTGGTGGTGATGGAGGCGACCGGGGACTATTGGAAGCCGTTTTACTACCTGCTCGAGGACACCGACTTTGAGGTGATGCTGGTCAATGCTCGTCAGGTGAAGAATCTGCCCGGCCGCAAGAGCGACGTCTCCGATGCCGCCTGGCTGGCCCAGTTGGGTGCGCACGGTCTGGTCCGCGGTTCGTTCGTGCCGCCAGCCCCAATCCGTGAGCTGCGGGATTTGACCCGGGCCCGCACGGCGATGACCAGGGAACGGGGCCGGGAGATCCAACGGTTGGAGAAGCTGTTGGAGGACGCCGGGATCAAATTATCTAGCGTTGCCAGCGACATCACCTGCGTGTCGGGCCGGTTGATGCTGCAAGCCTTGATCGATGGCCAACGCGACCCGGCCGTGCTGGCCGATCTGGCCAAGAGACGCCTGCGCGCCAAGATCCCGGAGTTGACCGAGGCGCTGACCGGCCGCTTCAGCGACCACCACGCGTTCCTCGCTGGCATGTATCTGGACGCCATCGATCAACGCAGCCAACAAATCGCGGACCTGACCGCCCGAATCGAGGTGGTGATCGAGCCGTTTCGTTCCTTCTGCGACCTCATCGACACCATCCCCGGAATAGGGCAACGATCCGCCGAAGTGATTGTGGCCGAAACCGGCGCCGACATGAGCATTTTCCCGACCGCGGCTCACCTAGCCTCCTGGGCAGGATGCTGCCCGGGCAGCAACGAATCCGCCGGCCGAGTCAAATCGACCGCGACTCGGCCCGGCAACCCCTACCTGAAGGCCGCGCTCGGCGCCGCCGCCTTGTCTATCGCAAACAGCCACGGCACCTACCTCGCCGCCAAGTACAGACGCATCGCCGCCCGCCGCGGAGCCAAGAAAGCACTCGTCGCAATCGAACACGCCATCCTGGTCGCGATCTGGAACATGGCCCACACCGGAGCCCTCTACGACGACCCCGGCGCCGACTACTACACCCGCCGCGACCCCGAACGTGCCCGCCGCAACGCCGTAAACCAACTCCAGCAACTCGGCTACCAAGTCACCCTCACCCCGACCGCAGCCACAGCATAAACCGGCTGCCAGCAAGGGAATCTTCGCGTCAGAGGCCGGTTTTGACTTGTGGCAGGTGTTGGATTCGAACCAACGTAGGCTTCAGCCGACGATTTTACAGACCGCTCCCTTTGGCCGCTCGGGCAACCTGCCGTGCCGCAGATCTCCATCGTGCGGCGGGGAGAAACAATACCCAACTCTTTGCATGATGAGCCAACCACGTGTGAATGCAAACGGTCGATTCGGCACAATGGCCCGGTCACACATCTTGGGAATGGAGCGCAAAGGTGGCAGGAGAAAGCTCATTCGACATCGTCAGCAAGGTGGACCGTCAGGAAGTGGACAACGCCTTGAACCAGGCTGCGAAGGAGGTGCGGCAGCGGTTCGACTTCAAGAACACCGACGCGAGCATCCGCTGGTCCGGCCAGACCATCGAGATGGAGGCCAACTCCGAGGAGCGAGTCAAGGCAGTGCTCGACGTCTTCGAGTCCAAGCTCGTGCGGCGAGGTGTCAGCCTGAAGGCCATTGACGCCAGCACACCAAGATCATCCGGCAAGCTGTACAGGATCACCGCCAGTACCAAGGAAGGCATCAACCAGGAGAGCGCAAAGAAGGTCACCAAGCTCATCCGCGATGAGGGTCCTAGGGGCGTACGCGCCCAGATTCAGGGGGAAGAGCTGCGGGTCAGTAGCAAGAGTCGAGATGATCTTCAGAGAGTTCAAGCATTGATCAAGGCCGCCGATCTGGACTTCGCCGTCCAGTTCACCAACTATCGGTGACGACCGGTCGACCAGTATCGGTCGATCATGGCGGTCACCACCCGAGGATGATCACGACCTGTACCCGTGGTGCGGCAGTTTCAGACAGCGGCGACCACCGCCATAGGCGCCCTTGCGATCATCCGCCTCATGTTCGACATAGTTGATTCTGTGACATCACGGATCAGCCACACCACGATCGACTCTCGCAATGCCTACCAACAATCAGTGTGGTGGTCGCAGGTGCTCAGCATGCGCGAGGACCCCGACGATCCAAACGAGCCCGGCCACGAAGAATGCATGATCTTTTCGACCGACGGTCGCACACGCCTGCTCTTCATCGAGGTACCAGAAGGCAAGCAGGTCAAGAATCGCATCCATTTTGATCTTCGGCCAATTGATGCAACGCGTGAAGAGGAGGTTTCGCGGCTGATCGGTCTCGGCGCCACCGAGGTCGCTGATCATCGCCGATCGGACGGCAGCGGATGGGTAACGCTCGCCGACCCTGAGGGCAACGAGTTCTGTGTGCTCCGCGGCGACAGCCAGGCCGAAGATCCGTACGCCCACCTTGTGACCTGACGGCCCAAGCGCCACTTACGACTGCGGCGGCACCATCTCCTCAACCAAGGAACCCGCGCGCGATCCCGGCGGGGTCAGATCGCCGACCCACTCGAGCGCGTCGTACGGGCACTCCTCAACGCAGATGCCGCAATACATACACAAGGACCAGTCGACGGCGAAGCGATCAAGCACATTCCGAGTACGGTCCCGAGCTCCGGCCGGCAGGCCCGCTACCGGCTCGGTATGCGAGTCGATGGTGATGCACCAGCTCGGGCACTCGCGTGCACAGATCATGCACGATGTGCAGGCAGGTTCGATCAACTGGATCCACCGATGCGCGGACGCTGGAGAACTCACGTCCGCCTCCGCCGGACCCTGCCGCCGATCGCCGACTCGACCACCTCTGCCGGGTCAGCCGCCGCCTGGGACGCGTCGCGATCGCCCCAGACCGCAGGATCGGGAACGCCGGGCGGCACCATCCGGCGCCGACTTGGCGAAGCCCCGATCTTTGCGGGATCCCCCGTCTCTCCTGGCTCCTCGGCCCCTGGCCAGTTCATGCCAGTACGTGCGGCCAACACCTCATCCTTGCGCAGCGGCGTTCCCTCAAATTCCGGGTTGAGCAGCAGCCGTCGGCGCTCACCGCCCACGAACTCAACGCCGAAGAGCTCAGCCGCCTCCCGCTCGTGCCATGCCGCTCCGGCAAAGACACCACGCACGGAATCGATCTTCGGATCATCACGAGGCAGCAAGCAGCTCGCCACTTCAGGCTCGGCCCCGTCCGCGATGTTGCGTACCACAAGCACAATCCGGAAGTGATCGCTCCGGCCAATCTCGTCAATACAGCCGAGCCAGTCGAAGTAGTCAAAACCGTCTGCCTGCAACGCCTCGACAGCGGCAAGCCAGTTCTTCGGCAACACTTTGATCACAATTTCACTCGTCCCACGAGATCATCGAGCACGGCCGACAGCGCCTCTGGGGGAGGTGGGCACCCCGGGACGTAGGCGTCTACGGCGACCAACTGATCAACTCCCTTGGTCACGGCGTATGAATCCCAATACGGACCTCCCGACGAGGCACAGGCCCCGAAGGAGATCACCGTCGGTCGCCGACCCGCCAGCTGCTCGCAGCCGTCGACGATCGCGGCGACGGCCGGCGCCAGCCGATCGGTCACGGTGCCTGATATGACAACCGCCACCTGGGCCCGATCATCAAGCATCGGCAGAGGCCCGGCCCACACGGGAGACGCAGCGTCAAATTCCAGGGCGCAACACGCGAGCGCGACATTCAGCACATACAGCGAGCCATCGCCGTACCAGTCGACCCAGCGCATGGCTCCACCGTAATGCGGCCACGCCCAAGGCATCCGGCCACGACCATGTCATCAAAGTACGTAGTCATCGACGTACTTATGGGTTCTCATGAGCTGAAAGTCCCCAAGGTCACAGAAAGGCCGACTTATCATGGGGTTATTGGCAGCCTCAGCGGAGATCGCAGCCACGAACCCCCTGACCCTTACCAGGCGAATGAAGCGCGCCAAAGAAGGAAGGCAAGTAGAGCAGTGAAGCACGTCAATACCCTCGACCGGGTCGTAATCCGGTTCGCCGGGGACTCGGGCGATGGCATGCAGCTCACGGGCGATCGATTCACCTCCGACTCGGCGGCGTACGGCAACGACATTTCAACGCTGCCGAACTTCCCGGCGGAGATCCGCGCACCAGCTGGCACCCTGCCGGGCGTGTCGAGCTTCCAGCTGCACTTTGCCAATTACGACATCATGACTCCCGGCGATCGGCCGGATGTGCTGGTCGCGATGAATCCTGCCGCCCTCAAGGCCAATATCTCTGACCTGCCGCGCGGTGGCGTGATCATTGCCGATTCCGCCGACTTCAGCAAGCGCAATCTGGCCAAGGTCGGTTACCCCAGCGATCCCTTGACGGACGGCTCGCTCGACAACTATCAGGTGCATGCTCTCGACCTGACCGGCATGACCCTCGAAGCGGTAAAGCGGTTCGGCCTCAGCCGTAAGGATGCGACGCGCGCCAAGAACATGTTTGCCTTGGGATTGCTGTCCTGGCTCTACCACCGGCCGATCGACGGCACGATCAACTTCCTGACGGCGAAGTTCGCTTCCAAGCCGGAGATCCGCGACGCCAACATCACCGCTTTCAAGGCGGGGCACGCCTTCGGCGAGACAACAGAGGTTTTCGCCGTCACGTATGAGGTTGCGCCGGCCCCCATGCCGCCAGGGCAATACCGGCAGATCTCGGGCAATCTTGCGCTGGCGTACGGGCTGATCACTGCCTCCCGAAAGGCCGGACTGCCGCTCTTCCTCGGTGCCTATCCGATCACTCCAGCGTCGGATGTGCTACATGAGCTGAGCAAGCACAAGCGATTCGGCGTTACCACCTTTCAGGCCGAGGACGAGATCGCAGGAGTAGGCGCCGCCCTGGGCGCAAGCTTCGCCGGGCACCTTGGAGTGACGACCACGTCCGGACCCGGTGTTGTGCTCAAGTCGGAGACGATTGGGCTGGCCGTCGCAACGGAGCTGCCGTTGATCATTTGCGACATCCAGCGCGCTGGGCCAAGCACCGGCATGCCGACCAAGACCGAGCAGGCCGACCTGCTGCAGGTGATGTTCGGCCGCAATGGCGAGGCGCCGGTCCCGGTGCTCGCAGCACAGTCCCCGGCGGACTGCTTCCCCACTGCCCTGGAGGCCGTACGGTTGGCGATCAAGTACCGGACTCCGGTAGTGATCTTGTCCGACGGCTACATCGCCAATGGTGCAGAGCCATGGCTCATTCCAGACGTCAACGCGATCCCCGCAATCGATCCACAGTTTGCGTCCGCGGCGAACGCGACCGACAAGGCCGGTGAGCCCGTCTTCCTCCCTTACTTACGCGATCTCGAGACGCTCGCTCGCCCCTGGGCCATCCCTGGGACCGCTGGACTGCAACACCGTATCGGCGGCATCGAGAAAGCGAAGGACACCGGTGCGGTCTCATACGATCCGGCCAACCATGAGGAGATGGTCCGTACCCGCCAGGCCAAGATCGACGGGATCGTCGGAGACATTCCGGACTTGATCGTCGACGACCCAGCCGACTCCGAGGGGCGACACGCGCGGGTCTTGGTGCTTGGTTGGGGTTCCACCTACGGGCCGATCGTCGCCGCGGCGCGTCGGGTGCGCAAGACCGGCCGGCTGGTCGCCTATACACACCTTCGGCACTTGAACCCGTTCCCGGCAAATCTTGGCCACATCATGCGGAGCTACGACCGCGTGATCGTTCCAGAGATGAATACGGGCCAGTTGGCCATGCTGGTTCGGGCGAAGTACCTGGTCGACGTACGCAGTTATTCTCGAGTTCGCGGGCTGCCGATCTCGCTCAGCGAACTCGCTAGTGATCTTGAAGCGGAGATCGATCAACTGGAAGGGACGAACCCGTGACCGCCGTCGATCAGCTACATTCGGAGCTTGATCACCCACCGACCACTCGAGAGGCTTCAGACGTGCCTACGTCGCCGCTAGCCCCCAACGGCACGGGGCAGAGCTATCGAGGGCTGGCAGGCGTGCCACTGTCACTGGAACCGCTGAACCGCAAGGACTTCACCAGTGATCAAGAAGTCCGCTGGTGCCCCGGCTGCGGTGACTACGCAGTGCTGGCCGCGTTTCAGGGATTCATGCCCGAGCTGGAGATCAAGCGGGAGAACACGGTGATCGTTTCCGGCATCGGCTGCTCGTCGCGTTTCCCTTACTACGTCGACACCTACGGCATGCACTCCATTCACGGCCGGGCTACCGCCATTGCCACTGGTGTCGCAACGGCGCGCGAAGACTTGGCAGTCTTCGTGATCACCGGGGATGGAGATGCGCTCTCCATAGGTGGCAATCACCTGATCCATGTCTTGCGCCGCAACGTGAACCTCACGATCTTGCTGTTCAACAACCGGATCTACGGGCTGACCAAGGGCCAGTACTCCCCGACGTCCGAGATAGGCAAGATCACCAAGTCAACGCCGATGGGCTCGCTGGACAATCCGTTCAACCCGGTGTCCCTGGCGCTCGGCGCGGAAGCGACCTTCGTCGCGCGCACCATCGACTCCGACCGAAAGCACCTGACGGGTGTGCTACGAGCAGCCGCGGCCCATCGCGGCACCTCGCTGGTGGAGATCTACCAGAACTGCCCGATCTTCAACGATGGTGCGTTCGATGCGATCAAGGACCAGGCTACGTCGGCGGATGCGATCATCCCGTTGAACCATGGTGAGCCGGTCCGTTTCGGGGTCGAAGGCCACCTCGGCGTGGTGCGTGATCCGCGGTCAGGCGCGTTCTCGGTGGTCGAGGTGGCTGACGTCGGTGAGGACGCGTTGGTCGTACACGATGCTCACCTCGCCGATCCTTCATTCGCCTTCGGGCTTTCTCGGCTGACGGATGCAGGTGTGCTGCACCGCGCTCCGATCGGCATTTTCCGTGACGTGGAGGCGCCCGCCTACGATGATCTGGCCCGCAACCAAGTCGCGCTGGCTGCCAGCCTGGGGAACGACGACGACGCTCTCCAGACAATGATTGACGGTGCTGACACCTGGACCGTCCGCTAGGACGGCCGATCCCGCTCTCCTCCGTGGCGGATCCGCTACTTTGCCCATTGGCCGCGCAGCTAACAGGCTTGCTGACTAGAGTTCGCCTCATTGAGGACGCGACACTGATCGCGAGCGTCGGCATTGCGCAAGCGATCACCACAACGCTCGGTCAGGAGACGCACCATGAGCTCGGACAATCCGTACGGTGCCCAATGGGATGAAGGGGGGGCTCAGCCACCGATGCCTGGCCAGGGACCTAACGCGGGCCCGCGTTCACAGCCCTCGCCGTACGGATATCCGCCGCAGCCCGGAACGCCGTATCCTGACCAGCCAGCTGCCGGTTACCCTCAGCAGCCTGCGAGCGGATACACCCAGCAGCCAGCAGCTGGCTACGCTCAGCAGCCGCGCGCCGGCGGCCCGCCTGATACATCGGGTTACACGTTCGGACCCTTCGCTCCAGACCAGCAGCAGACCGGATGGTCGACGGGACCCCAGCCTGGACCCTACGGCCGTCCTCCCGGACGCCATGGCGCACCCGCCCGGCGGGCGCCGCAACCGCCGAAGGGCAGCGGTCTGAAGGGCGGGGGCAAGATCTTGATCATCATCGGAGCGGCCGTGCTGGCCGTGATCCTGATAGCCGTGCTAGTCGTGGTGCTGACAACCCGCGGCGCGCCGAACGCAAATCCTCAGCCTGGCGCGAGTACCGCCGGTCAGCAGACCAATCTCCCGAGCACGGGACCACAGAAAACACCAAAGCCCTCCGATGCGGTCGCAGCGTATCTACAAGCCCTGGCCGCCGGTGATGCGGCAGCTGCTTTGTCCTATGCCGCGGATCCGGCGCCTAAGGGACCTCTGCTGACAAACGCAGTGCTTGAAGAGTCCCAGCAACGTACGCCGTTGACCGGGATCGACGTGCCAGTCGTCGAAGATCAAAACGCGAAGTCGGTCTCCGCCACCTATACGCTTGGGAGCTCCGACGTGAGCGAGTCATTCGACGTAGTCAAAGTCGGGAGTACCTGGAAGCTCAGCCGCGCGGTCAAGGATCTCGATCTCAGCTTCATTGTCGATGGACCAGTTCCGCTCAAGATCAATGGTGTGAAGGTCGCACAGCAATCGGTCGCGGTGCTGCCGGGCTCATACGTGTTCAGCACCGGACTGCCCTACGTCAGTTACGGTTCCAAGAATGTCGTTCTGGTGAAGAGTCCCTTCGCCGAAGCCAACACGTACAACATTCAAAGTCAGCTGACCAATGCCGGCAAGAAGGCCGCCGTCTCGGCCGCGAAGAAGAGCTACAACAAGTGCCTCAAGGCCCATTCGCTTACTCCTAAGGATTGCCCACAGAAGAAATTCGACTCCAAGTACCGCTACGCCAAGAGCACGATCACGTGGACGGAGGCCGGCAATCCATTCCGCAAGCCTGAGGTGACATTCAGTGGGAGCCAAGCTCGGATCCAGATTCCGCTCAACCTCAGGCTGTCTGGCAGCTGCACCGATCAGGGGCGGTCCGGCAACTGCTCTGGCGCGCTCAGTGGGACATCGGTTGCCGTTGTCAAGGTCACGACAACACACCTCAAGGCCAAATGGCTGTGACTGTGGAGTAACCGCGAGCATCGGCAATGCGCGAGCGGCTCAGAAGGGGCGTACCGATCGGTAGCATGTGCCGAGTGACCGAGACCTCTACACAGAGACCCGCGATCGATTTCTCCAGCTTCGATCAAAGTATCCGCATTCAGGACGATCTTTTCCGGCACGTCAACGGTACGTGGCTCAACACTACGGAGATCCCGGCCGACAAGCCGTTGACCGGTGCGTTCATGAACCTACGCGATCAAGCCGAGGCAGCGGTCCGCGACATCATCACCACCCTCGAGGGCGGCGAGCCCGGCTCGGACGAAGCCAAGATCGCTGACCTGTACGCGAGCTTCATGGACGAGGAGGCGGTCGAAAACGCTGCATCCACGCCGATCCTGCCGCTGCTCGCCGCAATCGATTCCGTACAGACACTGCCGGGGCTGACGCGGATGGTGGGTGGCTTCGCGCGTCAGGCGGTGCCCGGACTGGTGTCGCTTCAGGCCGAGCCCGATCCGGGTGATCCGACCCGATATGTGATCTTCGTCGGACAAGGCGGGTTGGGTCTGCCGGACGAGGAGTACTACCGGTCGGACGAGTACAACGAAATCCGCGCCCAATACCTGACCCACGTGGCGACATCTTTCGCGCTCGCTGACATCACCGACCCCGACGGTCAGGCGCAGCAAGTATTTGATCTTGAGACCGAGATCGCAGCAACGCACTGGGACAAGGTGAAGTGTCGAGATCTGCGGTTGATGTACAACCTGATGAGCCTTGATGATTTCGCCGCCAGCTGTCCGGGTCTGCACTGGCGCGAGTTCCTCGTCGGAGGTGATATTGCCGAGTCGAAGATCGGTGAACTGGTGGCGATGCAGCCGTCCTTCTTTACCGAGGTCTCGGCGCTACTGACCGAGGACCGCCTTCCGGCATGGCGGGCCTGGGCACGGTGGAAGGTGATCAACTCGCTGTCGCCCTATCTGTCCCGCGCCTTCGTCGAGGAGAATTTCCGTTTTTACGGGACTGTGTTGATGGGTACGCCTGAGCTTCGCGAGCGCTGGAAGAGAGGCGTTGCGCTGGTGGAGGTCTCGATCGGCGAGGCGGTCGGCAAGATCTACGTCGACCGCTACTTCTCGCCAGTTGCCAAGGAGCGGCTGGACCAACTGGTCGCCAATCTGATCGAGGCGTACCGGCGGTCCATCAACGATCTTGACTGGATGACCGAGGAGACCAAGGAGAGCGCTCTTGCCAAGCTCGCCAAGTTCCGCTCGCACATCGGCTACCCGAACAAGTGGCGCGATTACTCCCCGTTGGTGATCGCGCGAGATGACCTGATCGGCAATGTCATGCGGGTCGCCGACTTCGAAGTGAACCGGGCGTTGAACAAGATCGGCGAGCCAATCGACCGTGAAGAATGGCTGATGACGCCGCAGACGGTCAACGCCTATTATCACCCGCTGAAGAACGAGATCGTCTTCCCGGCGGCGATCTTGCAGCCGCCGTTCTTCAACGAGCATGCCGACGACGCCGTCAACTACGGGGGTATCGGCGCCGTGATCGGACACGAGATCGGACACGGCTTTGATGATCAAGGCTCCACATGTGACGGCGACGGCATGCTGCGCAACTGGTGGACCGATAAGGACCGCGAAGCCTTCGAGGAGCGGACCAAGGCGCTGATCGACCAGTACAACGCGTTGGAGCCGGTGCAGGCGCCTGGACATCGAGTCAATGGCCGGCTGACCATCGGCGAGAACATTGGTGATCTTGGTGGTCTCTCGATCGCGTTCAAGGCGTACGAGATCGCTCACGACGGCAATGGGGAGCCATCGCTGGACGGCTACACGCCCGAGCAGCGGCTCTTCCTCAGCTGGGCTGCGGTCTGGCAGGCCAAGGTGCGCACCGAGATGTTGCTCCAGCGATTGGCGACCGATCCGCACTCCCCTGCAGAGTTCCGTTGCAATCAGATCGTCCGGAACCTTCCTGCGTTCTACGCCGCCTTCGACGTGGAAGATTCCGACGCTCTCTGGCTCGATGAGGATCAGCGGGTCAAGATCTGGTAGCTATCGCGAGCCCACTCGCATCGGCCCGCCAGGACGGTCATGATCGTGGGCGATGATCTCGGCGAGCACCGACAATGCGATCTCGCCCGGCCCTTTCCCGCCGATGTTCAGACCAGCCGGGACGTGGAGGCGTCGAAGCGTTCCATCGTCATACCTATCCGACAGCTCGGCGTACGTGGCAGCCGCACGTGGTTTGCTGCCCATCATCGCGACATACCCAGCTTCGCCGTCGAGCAACAGCGCCAAGATCGCGTCACGATCGGCTGTGTCATGATCACAGAGCACTACCGCGTCGGCAGCGGACAGCCCAGCCGAACGAAGATCATCAAGCGCCGCCGCGTCGAGAAGCAACGATGCCCGACGTCCGACGACGGCCGCCAGGTCGACCAGCGCCCGCGCGATCGGGTTGTCGGTCACAACGAGGATTCGCCCGTATGCCGGCCGCTCGTCGGACCACGGCTGACCCGTCGGTGTCGCGCACCCGCCCTCCACCATGCCGCCCACCCTAGTGGGGCGCCTCCAGGTCAGGCGGTGCGCGTCACGACGGTGGTGCAGAGGTCGTCGAGAGCGCTTCGGGCAGGGCCATCAGGTAACGGCTCGAGTAGGGCTCGAGCGGCCTCGGCCCGGCGGCGCACCTCCTCACGCGCCTGATCGATGCAGCGGTGGCGACGCAGCAGGTCCAGTACTTCGTGTAGCGCAGTGTCGTCATGCAGGTCAGAATCGAGCAGTTGGAGCAACCGAGCATCCGCTGGGTCATGTGACTTTCGGGCGAGGAGCGTCGGCAGCGTTGGGATACCCTCGCGAAGGTCAGTTCCTGGCGTTTTTCCTGTTTGGTCGCTGGTGATGTCGATGATGTCGTCGCTGAGCTGAAAGACCACGCCAATCTGCTCGCCGAAGTCGGCCATGATCCGCTGCAGGTGCGGAGCGGCGCCGGAGATCTTGGAACCGAAGAGAGCTGAGGTCGCGATCAAGGAGCCCGTCTTGTCGGCGACGACACGAAGGTAGTGATCAAGCGGATCTGTGCCGCTCGGTCCCACTGTTTCGGCAATTTGACCCTGCACCAGCCGGGAGAAGGTACGCGCCTGCAGCCGTACGAACTCCGGACCTAGATCGCAGACGATGTCTGACGCGCGGGCGAACAGCAGATCCCCAACGAGGATTGCCACGGTATTGCCCCAACGAGAGTTGGCGCTCGCCGATCCGCGCCGCATCCGAGCCTCGTCCATGACGTCGTCGTGATAGAGGCTCGCCACATGGGTCAGCTCGACGACTACCGCTGCCTTCACCACGTCATCAGCGGCGGCGTGCGGGCCGAGATAGGAGGCGAGGACGACGAGCAGGGGCCGGAAGCGCTTCCCACCAGCGGCGATGATGTGCTGCGCGGCCTCGGTCACCATGTCCGAATCCGCCTCGGCGGCCTTGAGCAGAGCGGCATCGATCAGCTCGAGCTGGGCTCGGACTCCAGCCTCGAACAGCTCGTCTTGCGTCTGTTCAGCCAGCACGCTTCCTCCGTCTACATCTTGCCGTCAGCGAATGAACTCCCCTGCTTGCTGAGCGAGGGCCAATAGTGGCCCAGGAAACACCCCGAAGGCTACCGTTGCGACCACGCCGACGACGACCGCCGCCAGCGTCGTCCACCCCGGCCGTATGACATTCGTCGCGGTAATTCTCGGCTGGGCGAAGAACATCAACACGATGACGCGGATGTAGAAAAAGGCGGCAACCACGCTGATGACGACAGCGACCACGACGAGCCATTGAATGCCACCACTCCAGGCCGCAGCGAATACCGCCCACTTTCCGATAAAGCCGCTGGTCAGCGGGATTCCCGCGAAACTCAGCATGAAGATCGAGAAAATCGTTGCTGCGAGCGGCGCCCGCCGGCCAAGGCCCACCCAGCTGGTGAGCAACGTTGCCTCACCGGTTGGATCACGGACCATGGTGACCAGTGCGAATGCACCGATCGTCGCAGCCCCGTACGCGACCAGATAGAACATCACTGACGAGACACTCGTCAAGCCGCCCGGTTTGCTGCCCGTAATGGCCTGAGACGCTCCGACGAACGCCACCATCATGAAGCCGGCGTGGGCGATCGAAGAGTACGCCAACATCCGTTTTATGTCGGTTTGGGTGATCGCCAACACCGAGCCGACCGCCATGGTCGCGACGGCGATGATCGCCATCACCGGCTGCCAATCCCACCGATCGGCGCCCAGTGCGACGTAGAACACGCGCATCAAGGCCCCAACCGCGGCGATCTTGGTGCAGGCCGCCATGAAACCTGTCACCGGTGTCGGCGCTCCGGCGTATACGTCTGGAGTCCAGGAGTGGAATGGCACCGCACTGAACTTGAACAGCAGTCCAACCCCGAGCAAGGCCATCCCCGCGAGAAGCAAGCCCAGCCCTTGCCTGTTGTTGCGCAACGCGTCGTCGATCGCCGCGAAGGTGAATGAGCCCGAATAGCCATAGAGAAACGCGGCTCCGTAGATGAAGAATGCCGAGGAGAGCGCTCCCAAGAGGAAATACTTGAGGGAAGCCTCCTGCGACAGCAGCCGGCGGCGTCGGGCCAGCCCGCACAGCAGATAGAGCGGCAGCGACAAGATTTCCAACGAGACGAACATCGTGATCAGGTCGTTGGAGGCAGGAAACAACATCATTCCCAACAGCGCAAAGAGCGCCAGCGGGAAGACCTCGGTGTGCTCAACGCGGCTCCTGATGGCCTCTCGCTCGGCTACGGTGCCAGGCACCGCGGCAGCCTGCGGTGCAAAGACACTCGCACTCTCGATCTTGGTTTCGGCGAACATCAGCAGTGCTGCCGCACTGAAAATGATCAAGATCGTCCACATGAAATAGGTGGGTCCGTCGAGCGCAAGTGAGTTGACTGCGACGACTGCCTCATCCCCAGCCGCCCAGTTCAGCACGGTGGTGACCAACGCCAGAGCCAGGGACACAAAGGCTATGACCAGCTGCACGACACGGCGGATCTCGCGGGGTGCAAGCGCCTCGGCCAGCACGCCAAGGCAGGCCGCTGCGAAAATCACCAGAACGGGGGCGAGCAACCCGTATTCGATCTTCGGCGCGGTGATCTCCATCGGCAACGCAGAAAACGTGATCATCACCGGCCTCCCTCCGCGGTCACCCGCGGCGGCGGATCAGTCACGCCGACGTGTTGCAGCGTGGCCTGTGTCGTCGGCTCGATGATCGACAGCAGTGGCTTCGGGAAGACGCCGAGAACAAAGATCAGCAACACCAGCGGCGCCATCGCGAGCCGTTCCCGTCCGTTGAGCTCGGTTACCCGCCGCCGCACCTCGGGGTCAACCGGACCTGTCATGGTCCGCTGGTACATGATCAAGATGTACAGCGCAGCCAGGACGATGGCGAGCGTCGAGACCACCGCGTACGCCGGATACCGGCCGAAGGTGCCCGCAAGCACCATGAACTCCGAGACGAAGCTGGACAGGCCCGGCAGGGACAATGTGGACAGCCCGGCGAACAGCAACAGGCCGGCCAGCACGGGTGCCACCCGATCCACTCCGCCGTACGCAGTGATGTCGCGCGAGCCGCGTCGCTTGATCAGATATCCGGCCATGACGAAGAGCGCGGCCGTCGACATCCCGTGGTTGAGCATGTAGAGCGTCGAGCCGGTCAGGCTCTGGCTGGTAAACGCAAAGATGCCGAGCACGATGAAGCCGAAGTGGCTGATCGACGTGTAGGCAATGAACCGCATGATGTCCCGACTGCCGATCGCCAAGATGGCGCCGTACAGAATCGAGATGGTAGCCAGCACCAGTACGACCGGTGTCGCCCATTGGCTCGCCTCAGGGAACAAGCCAAGGCAGAACCTGATCATGCCAAAAGTGCCGATCTTGTCCATCACCCCGACCATCATCGTCGCGCTGCCAGCCGTGGACTCCTCCGCCGCATCGGGCAACCAGGTGTGCAGCGGCACGAGAGGGGCCTTGATCGCGAACGCAAACATGAAGCCGACAAACAGCCAGCGGCCGGTGTTGGTCGCAATGTCCAACTGGCTCAGCGTGCTCAGCAGGTAACTCGGCTGTCCCGCATTGGAAGACTGCACGTACAGGCCGATCACCGAGGCGAGCATGACAAAGCCGCCCAGCAAACCGAAGATCAAGAACTTTGCCGCCGCGTATGTCCTGCGGGATCCTGGCCCGAAGCCGCCGATCAGGAAGTACATCGGAACCAAGATGACCTCGAAGAACACGTAGAACAAGAAGACATCAGTGGCCAGGAAGAGATACAGCGCGCAGGTCTGAACTGCCAGTATCAAGGCAAAGAACACCCTGGCGTCATACTTCGGCGCTAGCGTCGCTGCGCCGGTCGATGTGGCACCCGCCGGTGATCCCTCGGCCGATTCGGCACCCGGATCAAAATCGCGCCAGGATGCGATGATGACAACTGGTGTGATGATCACCACCAGCAGCACGAGGGTGAGGCCGAGACCGTCCAGCCCGAGCGCGTAGTACGCGCCGAGCGGCTTGATCCAGGGCACCTGCTCGACGAGCTGCATACCGCCGCCGATCTTGAACTGCGCCGCGATCACCAGAGCCAACGCGAACGTGATCAGCGACACGGCAAGCGCCACCTGCTTGGCGGCCCTCGCACCGGTGAAGATCAGCACCACGGCACCGATGGCCGGGAGCAGGGCCAAGATGGTGAGCCAGGGAATGGTCATGGTTTCGTCCCCCTCAGCCCAGCCGGCCTAGCACGATGACGATGCCGACGATCGCAGCGCCCAATGTCATGGTGAGCGCGTATGAGCGGACGAATCCGTTCTGTGCGCGGCGCAGCCGAGACGACATCCTGCCGATGGCAGCGGCCGTGCCGTTCACGGTGCCATCGATGCCGCTGTCCTCGACTGTGACGAGCCCGGCGGTAAGTCGTTGTCCCGGGCGCATGAACACAGCCTCGTTGAAGGCGTCGCCGTACAGATCATTTCGTCCGGCCACTGTGAAGAAGGACCGGCTTTCGGGCTGGGTCACCGGGATGTCGCGACGCGGGCCGAAGAGCCACACGCTGATCGCGACACCGATGGCAACGACCACCAGAGTAAGGAGCCCGACGGTTGAGAAGTGCAACAGGCTGGGTGCTTCCTCAGGCACGCCACCGCCGACGGCCGGGTCAAGCCATCCGACAATCCAGTTGTTCAGCACTATTCCGCCGATGGCAGACGCAATTCCCAACAAGATCAAGGGCACAGTCATGACCGGTGGCGACTCGTGCGGATGCACGTCCTGCTGCCAGCGTTTGGCGCCGAAGAAGGTCATCAACATGAGCCGGGTCATATAGAACGCCGTGATGCCCGCGCCCAACATGGCTAAGCCGCCGACGACCGCACTGTGCTCGAATGCGACCTCGATGATGTGATCTTTGGCATAGAACCCCGAGAAGAACGGGAACCCGATGATCGCCAAGTAGCCTGCCGCAAAGGTGACGAACGTGATCGGCATCATTCGCCTGAGCGCCCCGTAATGGCGCATATCGACCTCGTCATTCGTGGCATGCATCACCGAACCGGCGCCGAGGAACATGTCAGCCTTGAAGAAGCCATGTACCAGCAGCAGGAAGATCGCGTACGCATAGCCGGGCGGCCCGATGCCCGCAGCCAGCATCATGTAGCCGATCTGGGACATCGTCGAGCCGGCCAGAACCCGTTTGATGTCGTCCTTGGCGCAACCGATCCAGGCGCCGAACAGCAAGGTCACCGTGCCGACAACCACGACAGCCGTGCCAGCTGCTCCAGACTCCGCGTAGATGGCGTTGCTCCGCGTGACAAGGTAGACCCCGGCCGTCACCATGGTGGCTGCGTGGATCAACGCCGACACCGGAGTCGGGCCCTCCATCGCGTCCAGTAGCCACGATTGCAGCGGCACCTGAGCGGACTTTCCACACGCAGCAAGCAGGAGCAGCAGGCCCATGATCAACGCAGTCGTGTTGCTCACGTTGGGCATGCCTTTGTTGACGTCGACGAAGGCCGAGGAGCCAAACGTCGCGAGCATGAGCATGACGGCGAGAGACATCCCCATGTCACCGACCCGGTTGACCACGAAAGCCTTCTTGGCGGCAGTCGCGGCTGTCGGCTTGTACTGCCAGAAGCCGATCAGCAGGTACGACGCGAGGCCCACGCCCTCCCAGCCAACGAAGAGCACCAGATAGTTATCGGCCAAGACGAGCAGCAACATCGCCGCGACGAACAGGTTGAGGAAGGCGAAGAAGCGGCGCCGCCGCTCGTCGTGCGCCATGTAGCCGATGGAATACACGTGGATCAGGCCGCCAACGCCGGTGATCAACAGCACGAAGACGATCGAGAGCTGGTCGACGAGCAAGCCGACGTCGATTCGCCATATTCCGCTCGAGATCCAGTTGTACAGCGGCACGGAGACAGCGCGATCTGGCACGTCGCGCCCGAGCAGCTGAATGAAGTAGACAAGACCAATAGCAAAGGAGGTCAGCGGGGCGATCGCACCCAGGTACGGTGCCCAACGATCGGCCCGTCGACCGACGAGCAGCAGGACTGCCGAGCTCGCGGCAGGAATGGCGATGAGCAGCCACGCCACGGTGAAGAAGCCGGTAGCCGGCACAGGCGTAACGGTCTCGAGTGGGAGCATTGCAGTCCTTCAGAACTTCAGCAGGTTCGCGTCGTCGACCGAGGCCGAGCGGCGGGTCCGGAAGATGGTCACGATGATGGCGAGCCCGACCACAACCTCCGCCGCGGCCACGACCATTACGAAGAAGGCAGCGACCTGGCCATCCAAGGCACCGTTCATATGGGAGAACGCCACCAAAGCGAGATTGGATGCGTTCAACATCAGCTCTACACACATGAAGGCGACGATCGCGTTGCGCCTGATCATGAAACCAACCGTGCCGATGGTGAACAAGATCGCAGAAAGCACGATGTAGCTCGTCGGGCTCATTTTGTTCGGTCTTTCTCGCTCGTGACCGACACATCGCGCTCGCGAGATACAGTCCCGATCATTCTTCGTCCTCGGTGGTGTGCGGGGTTTCCTCCTCGGCAATGGCGGCAACCGTCCGGTCAATCGGTTTGACCAGGTCGCGACTGTCCATGACCGTGCCGCGAGCGCGCAGCGTGGCCGAAACCGAAAGCTCCGAGACACTTCCGTCGGGTAGCAGAGCCGGGGTATCCACCGCGTTGTGCCGCGCAAAGACTCCAGGAGTAGGGAGAGGCCCTGGATGCTGGCCAGTCTCGGCGTAGCGCTTCATCCTGCCCGTAGCCAGGTCTGCCTGAGTACGTCGCTTTGTCAGCCGCTCCTGGTGGGCGAGCACCATCGCCCCCACCGCGGCGGTGATCAGCAGCGCCGAGGTCGCCTCGAAGGCAAAGACATAGCGACCGAATATCAACGCTGCAATGCCTTGGACGTTGCCTCCGTACTCCTCGTTATCTGCCCGCAGTCCGATGTTGGGACCCACGATCGCGTTACCGACGGCGAAAACCAGAAGAGCGCCAAAGCCCAGGCCAGCGATGAGGGCAAGCGTGCGCTGCCCCTTGATCGTCTCCACCAAAGACTCGGTGATATCGACGCCAACCAACATCAGTACGAACAGGAAGAGCATCAAGATCGCGCCGGTATAGACGATGATCTGCACGACGAAGAGGAAGGGGGCCTGCAGGGCGGCGTACTGGACGGCCAGGGAGATCATCACCGTTGCCAGGCACAGCGCGGAGTGCACCGGCTTACGCGCCAGAATCATCCCCAGAGCACCCAAGATCATCACGGGCGCCAGCATCCAGAAGGCCACTGCCGCTCCGGTCACCATCGGTACGGACAATGCGGTGAGCATGATCATCACCTGCCTTGCCCGGCATGCTTGCGCTGATAGCGGAAGCCCTGGTTGATCGGCTTCGGCTTTTCTGCCTCGACGGTCGGGCTCGAATCTCGCCCTCGGCTGATGTCACCCGCTCGGTCGTCCGGTACGCCTGTTGCAGGCAACCCGAGGAAATACGCCTGCTCGTCGTCACCCAGCCGGCGCTCGTGGGGTGGCTTCTCCATGCCGGGCAGCAGCGGAGCAAGCAGATCCGACTTCTCATAGATCAACTTCTCGCGGGTGTCGTCGGCGAGCTCGAACTCGTTGGTCATCGTCAGCGCCCGGGTCGGACACGCCTCGATGCACAGTCCGCACAGGATGCAGCGCAGGTAGTTGATCTGGTAGACGCGGCCGTAACGCTCGCCTGGCGAATACCGCTCCTCCTCGGTGTTCTGCGCTCCCTCGACGTAGATCGCGTCGGCCGGGCAGGCCCAGGCGCACAGCTCGCACCCGACACATTTCTCCAGTCCGTCTGGCCAGCGATTCAGTTGGTGCCGGCCGTGAAAGCGCGGTGCGGTGACTCGGGGCCCGTTCGGATAGTCGATCGTGAACGTCTTGCGAAACATCGTCCTGAAGGTCACGCCGAAGCCAGCGACGGGATCAAAGATCCCCATCAGGCCTCACTCCCTTCCTTTGTCTGCTGTTCGCTGGGCGATCGGCCCGCCGCGGCATCCTGATCGCCGCTGAGGACCTGGGCAAACTCCGGCAGTACCTGGTCACCCATCGGCGGCACAGGATATCCGCCGGCGAACGCATCGAATTCACCCATCCGTTCGCCAGCAGCTTCTTCGTCGGCCTTTTCCGGCTGCTCCTTGCCGCCGAAGAAGGCGAGGCCGACAAGGACGACAAAGACTGCTGCCGCACCCAGCCAGAACGTTCGGCCGCTGAACCAGCCCTCCCGCTGGCCCATCCGCAAGATCGCGATCATGAGCGTCCAGACGAGCGAAACGGGAATCAGCCAGCGCCAGCCGAACCGCATGAACTGGTCGTAGCGCAATCGCGGCAGCGTGCCACGTAGCCAGACAAAGATGAAGAGCATGATCAGCACCTTCGCCACGAACCAGAGCAGACCCCAGTACCCCGAGTCCGCCCCTGGCAGCAGGTTGAACGGCAGCGGCGCGTGCCACCCGCCCAGGAACAGAGTGACAGCCAGTGCCGAGACCGTGATCATGTTCATGTATTCAGCCATGAAGAACATGGCGAAACGCATCGACGAGTACTCGGTGTGGAAACCTCCGACGAGCTCACCCTCGGCCTCCGGGAGATCGAACGGCGCCCGGTTGGTCTCTCCCACCATGGAGATCAGGTAGATGATGAACGACGGCAGTAGTTGCACCGCAAACCACAGCGGTACGCCGAAGACGGTTGCCGGCTCGGCTTGCTTGGCCACGATCTCCGATGTCGACAGCGAGCCGGCATAGAGGAAGACCGCAACGAGCGCCAGACCCATCGCAACCTCGTAGCTGATCACTTGCGCACTCGAACGCAACGCGCCGAGCAGCGAGTACGTCGATCCGGACGACCAGCCGGCAAGCACGATCCCGTACACGCCGATCGAAGCGACTGCGACGATGAACAGCACCGACACCGGCAGATCGGTCACCTGCAATGGCGTGGTGATATCGGTGAACGGCACCCTCACCAGGCCAGCCATAGGGATGACCGCGAACGCGGTGATGGCAGGAATGGAGACGACGAACGGTGCGAGTGTGAAGACGATCTTGTCGGCCGCGGTCGGAGTGAAGTCCTCTTTGAACATCAACTTCATGCCGTCTGCGAGGGACTGCAGCAGGCCGAACGGCCCGTTCATGTTCGGCCCTTCGCGGTGCTGCATGAATGCCACGACGCGGCGCTCGTACCAGATCGTGAACAGGGTGAGGACGAGCAACAGCACGAACGCGAAGAGCGCTTTGAGCAGGACCACCCACCACGGATCGTTGAAGAACACAGCCAGATCCATTGGCATCAGCACGCTCACTGGCTTGCCCCCATGTCCGTGTCCACCGTTTCACCGTCGGCGCCTGCCATGGCAAGCTCAGCTGCCGGGCCGATCGTGACAAGATCAGCTGCGGTCGCGGCGAGGTGCTGCGAAATCGCGACGCCCGGGGCACGACTCGGCAGCCACACCACGCCATCCACCATCTCAGGATCGACCGCTACCGGCAGGCTGATCGAGCCTCGGTCATTGCTGATAACCGCCACGTCTGAGATTTCGGCGGCTGTGGCGGTGCTCGGGCTCATCCGTACCTCGGCCGGCCGTGCCGTGGCCTGCAGGTAGGGCTCACCATCCAGCGCGCGACTCTCATCAAGAGCCATCCGCCAGGTCGCCAGCACCGCTGTGGTGCCATCTGCTTCAGCCGCTTGGCCCGCTTCATAGTCAGGAGCCTCGCTGCGTTCGCCCTCCCAGACCCCCAGCTCATCGAGTTCGGCTCGGGCCTCCGCCGGCGTACGGAAGCCCAGGTCACCGCCGAGGCCATCGGCGAGCGCAGCCAGAACCCTGAGATCGGACAGGCCATTGGATCGTTCGAGCACGACGCCGAACGATCGACGGCGGCCTTCCCAGTTCACAAAGGTGCCCGCGCGCTCGTGCATCAGCGTGACCGGAAAGACCACATCGGCACGCTCGGTGACCAGTGACGCGCGGGTCTCCAAGCTGATCACGAATCCGGCTGCCTCCAAGCCTTCGAGCGCGGCCTGCGGATCGACGAAGTCGTTGGGATCGACGCCTGCGACGACCAGCGCCCCGAGCTCGGCGTCGGCCGCGCCGATCAAGATCTGATCCGCGTCGCGACCCTCCAGGGACGGCAGCGATTCCGTTCCCCACGTCGTCTGGGTGTCGATGCGGGCGGCCGGGTCTGCCACCGGTCTGCCGCCGGGGAGCAGGTTGGGCAGGCAGCCGGCCTCAACTGCCCCGCGATCTCCCGCACGGCGCGGTATCCAGGCCAACCGCGCACCGGTGCGCTCAGCGAGCCGATGACATGCACTGAACACTCCGGACAGACCGGCGGCCCGTTCGCCGACCAAGATCACCGAATTCTCATCAAGGGAAACGTCCGCCGGGTCCTCGGGCGCCGCGGCGTCCTCGGGGTAAAGCCGATCAAGCAGCTTGGCCTCGTCGCCGGGCACGCAGGGAAGGAGCTGGGCACCCATCTTGCGTGCCCCGTTGCTCGCATACGGCGCGAGCGTCCAGGACGCCAGGTGTTTCTTCCGGAAGGCCTTGCGTAGCCGGAGGAAGATCATGCCTGCTTCCTCTTCGGGCTCCAGGCAGACCAGCAGTACGGAACTGGCGTTTTCAAGATCAGCGAAGCTGACGCCCTGGCCGGTTCCGGCTACGGCGTGCGCGAGGAAGTCAGCTTCCTCGCTGGAATGCTGCCGCGCCCGGAAGTCGATGTTGTTCGTACCCAGCACGGCTCGGGCGAACTTGGAGTAGCTGTACGCGTCCTCCAACGTGAGTCGGCCTCCGGTCAGCACACCGACGGACCTGCCCGCGGCCTTGAGGCCTTGTACGGCGACGTCGATGGCCTCGGGCCAGGAGGCCGGGCGGAGCACGTCGCCATCTCGCACCAGTGGACGGGTGAGACGATCGGCGCCGTCCCCATAGCGATGGGCGAAACGATCCTTGTCGGTGATCCACTCCTCGTTGACGTCCGGATCATTCCCCGACAGGCGCCGCATCACGATGCCACGTCGGTGATCGACCCGGATCGCCGAACCGCAAGCGTCATGCTCGGCAACTGACGGTGTGGAAACCAGATCGAACGGCCGTGACCTGAACCGGTACGACGCGCTGGTCAGCGCGCCCACCGGACAGATCTGAATGGTGTTGCCGGAGAAGTACGACTCGAGAGGTTCCCTCTCGTAGATCCCGACCTGTTGCAGGGCGCCACGCTCGATCAACGCGATGAACGGATCGCCCGCGATCTGCTCGGAGAACCGGGTGCAGCGGGCGCAGAGCACGCAGCGCTCACGATCCAGCAGGACGTTAGGCGAGATGTTGATCGGCTTGGGGTAGGTGCGCTTCTCGTCGTGTGAACCGGCTCTCCGCGTACCCGTGCGACAACGCCTGGTTCTGCAGCGGGCACTCCCCGCCCTTGTCGCAGATGGGGCAGTCGAGTGGATGGTTGATCAGCAGAAACTCCATGTTTCCGCGCTGTGCCTTGTCCGCGATCGGAGAGGTGAGCTGGGTCTTGATCTTCATGCCCGGCGCGACCTCGAGCGTGCAGGAGGCCTGCGGCTTCGGGATAGGTCTCCCCGTTCCGCCGTCAGGCACCTCGACCAGGCACTGCCGGCAGGCGCCGACGGGGTCGAGCAGCGGATGATCACAGAACCTAGGTATTTCGACTCCGATGAGTTCCGCGGCTCGGATGACCAGTGTGCCCTTCGGCACCGACACCTCGATGTCGTCGATGGTGAGAGTGACCAGATCTTCCCGGGCAGAGACGTCCGAGCTTGCGGCAGCGCCTGGTGCGGTGACCGTCATGCTCCTACTCCTGCCGGCTCGCGCAGGAAGATCGTGCTGCGCTCGTAGGGAAACAACTCCCAGGCAGGGGTGTGCATCGCAGCCTCGAACTCCTCTCGGAAGTACTGGATGGCTGAAGTGATGGGCGAGGTCGCGCCGTCGCCCAGGGCGCAGAAGGATCGGCCGAGAATGTTCTCGCAGAGGTCAAGCAGCTTCTCGATGTCGCCAACCTCGCCTCGCCCGGCCTCCATCCGTTTGAGAATCTGCACCAGCCACCAGGTGCCCTCGCGACACGGCGTGCACTTGCCGCAGGACTCGTGCTTGTAGAACTCGGTCCAGCGCAGCACCGTCCGGACGACCGAGGTGGTTTCGTCGAAGCACTGCAAAGCCTTGGTTCCGAGCATCGACTTCGCCGCCGCAACGGCCTCATAGTCCAGCGGCACATCGAGGTGGGCGTCGGTCAGCATCGGTGTCGATGAGCCGCCTGGAGTCCAGAATTTCAGCTGGTGGCCCTCGCGGATACCGCCCGCAAGATCAAGAAGCTGGCGCAGGGTAATGCCCAGGGGCGCCTCGAACTGTCCCGGGTTTGCTACGTGACCCGACAGCGAGTAGATGGTCATGCCCTTGGACTTCTCGGTTCCCATCGAAGAGAACCAGTGGTCGCCGTTGGTGATGATCGATGGCACCGAGGCGATCGATTCGACGTTGTTGATCACTGTTGGGCAGGCATAAAGGCCGGCCACGGCCGGAAATGGTGGGCGCAGCCGCGGCTGACCGCGACGACCTTCCAGCGAGTCCAGCAATGCGGTCTCCTCACCGCAGATATAGGCGCCCGCACCCGCGTGCACGATGATCTCGAGGTCATAACCGGTCCCGAGGACGTTCTTGCCGGCGTACCCAGCCGAGTACGCCTCACGTACCGCCTGATGCAGGCGGCGTACCACGTGGAGCACCTCGCCACGAACGTAGATGAATGCATGGTTGGCACGGATCGCGTACGCCGAGATGATCACGCCCTCCACCAGAGTGTGCGGCGTTGCCATCATCAGTGGAATGTCCTTGCAGGTCCCCGGCTCGGATTCGTCGGCATTGACCACGAGGTACTTGGGTTTCGGATTGTCTTGAGGAATGAAGCTCCACTTCATCCCGGTCGGGAAGCCCGCTCCGCCGCGGCCGCGCAGGCCAGAGTCCTTGACGAGGGCGACGACCTCGGCCGGCTCCATCCGCAATGCTGACCGGAGGGCGTCGTAGCCGCCGCGACGCTCGTAGTTGTTGAGCTTCCAGGCGCGCTCGTCTCCCCAGTTGGCCGTCAGGACAGGCGTCAGTACCCCATGCCCTGCGCCCGAAGGACTGCGTCCTGAGCCCGTCGAAGGACTGCTCACCGCTCCTCCTCGCCTGGTCGGTCCTGTGTGCGCTCGGGATCTGGAGCAGTCCAGTCATGCTGTTGCGCAATGCGCAATCCGAGCAGCGATGGACCGACTGCCGCAGGCCCTTCGTCGGCTCGACCGTCGGGAAAGCCAGCAAGCACTCGCTCGGCTTCCTTCCACGTGCAGACCCGAGCGCCACGGGTGGATCGCACCTCGGAACCGCTCCGTAGCTGATCAACCAGCTCAATCGCCCGCTCCGGTGTCGTATTGTCGAAAAACTCCCAGTTGATCATCATGACGGGCGCGAAGTCGCAGGCTGCGTTGCACTCCACATGCTCCAGAGTGATCTTGCCATCCTCAGTGGTCTCGTCGTTGCCAATCCCCAAATGATCTTGGAGCGTCGCGTAGACCTCATCGCCGCCCATGATGGCGCACAGCGCGGTGGTACAGACCCCGACTTGATACTCCCCCACGGGGCGCCGCTTGTACATCGTGTAAAACGTGGCAACGCCACTGACGTCGGCTGCGCTCAGTCCCAAGATCTCGGCGCAGGCCTCGATACCCGCCGGCGTCACCCGTCCTTCGACGCTCTGCACCAGATGCAGCATCGGCAGCAGCGCCGAGCGAGACTGCGGATATCGCGCCGCTATCAGGCGCATCTCCTCCAGCGTCGTCTCGGTGATCTTGGTGTCTGAGATGGCGTAGTCAAGGCTCGGTTCGTCGAAGTGTGTGGTGAAGTGACCCTGCGGGCCGTGCTCATGGCTGGTCAGCCGCCCGGCAAGGTCCTCTGCCGCTATGTCGCCACCGGCGTGCCCATTGGGAGCCGGAGCCTGCGGTTCGACCGGATTGGTCATGCTCGCCCCCCAAACCTCTTGCCGGCGCATGTCGGCTCGGGCCGAGAGAGCAGCCGACGTCGACGGGGGTGGAGCGACCCGCGGGCCGGCGTAGCAAACCTAGATGCTTGAATCCTGACCGGTGCCAAACCGCACACGCACGGCCAACGCAAGCACGAGTTGCTCGCCGGCCGCGGGCCGACCGCCGTCGACGCAACGCATGCACCGACCGCGTCATCGATCAACTCCGCCCATCACGGGATCCAGCGACGCAACCGCAACCACAACGTCCGAGACCATCGCGCCTTCGCACATCACCGGCATGGCCTGGAGGTTGGTGAAGCTCGGATCCCGGAAGTGTGCACGGAACGGGCGCGTCCCGCCGTCGGATACCACGTGGGCGCCAAGCTCCCCGCGCGGGCTTTCGATCGGCACGTAGGCCTGGCCCGGCGGCACTCGAAAGCCCTCGGTGACGAGCTTGAAGTGATGGATCAGCGCTTCCATCGACTGGCCCATGATGTGCTTGAGGTATTCGTTGGAGTTGCCCATGCCGTCTGAGCCGATGGACAGCTGCGCGGGCCAGGCGATCTTCTTGTCGGCGATCATGATCGGTGCGCCACGCATCTTCTCCAGCCGCTCGACACACTGCTCGATGATCTTGAGGCTTTCCCACATCTCGTTCAAACGGATCCGGAACCGCCCGTACGCGTCCATGGTGTCCCAGGTCTGCACCTCGAAGTCGTAGGTCTCGTACCCGCAGTACGGCTGCTTCTTACGCAGATCCCAGTCGTAGCCAGTCGCACGCAAGGGCGGCCCGGTGATACCCAAGGCAATGCAGCCAGCAAGATCGAGATAGCCGACGCCAGAGAGCCGAGCCTTGAAGATCGGGTTCTCGTTGCAGAAATCTGCGTACTCCGGCAGATGCTTCCTCATCCAGACGACAAGGTCCTTGACATGATCAAGGGCATTGTCGGGCAGATCCTGAGCGACGCCACCTGGCCTGATGTAGGCGTGGTTCATTCTGAGGCCGGTGATCAACTCGAAGGCGTCCAGCACCTTCTCCCGCTCCCGAAATCCGATCGTCATCACCGTCAGCGCGCCGATCTCCATGCCGCCGGTGGCGATGCAGACCATGTGGGATGAGATGCGATTCAGTTCCAGCATCAGCACCCGAATGACGTTGGCCTTTTCTGGAATCTCAGATTCGATGTCGAGCAGCCGCTCGACGCCCAGGCAATAGGTCGCCTCCTGATACAAGGGAGACAGGTAATCCATCCGGGTGCAGAACGTGACGCCTTGAGTCCAGTTGCGGAACTCCATGTTCTTTTCGATCCCGGTGTGCAGGTAGCCGATGCCACACCGGGCCTCGGTAACCGATTCTCCTTCGAGTTCCAAGATCAATCGGAGCACCCCGTGCGTCGAAGGATGCTGCGGCCCCATATTGACCACGATCCGCTCGTCGCCGCGCTCGGCCTGCTCAGACACCAGAGAGTCCCAGTCCTGCCCCGTGACCGTATACACGTGGCCTTCGGCAGCCTCGCCGCCGGCAGCGAAGGGATCCTGCTCTGCGGCGGTGTCCGCTGAGCCTCTCGCGGTGTTTTCTGAGCCTGGCGAAGGATCGGTGCGCTCATCGGTCGTGCTCACGAATACGACCTCCTTTGATCTGGCGGTGGGATGGTCGCGCCCTTGTACTCCACCGGGATCCCGCCGAGCGGATAGTCCTTACGCTGCGGATGGCCGGGCCAGTCGTCAGGCATCAGGATCCGGGTCAGGGCGGGATGACCATCGAAGATGATGCCGAACATGTCGTACGTCTCGCGCTCGTGCCAGTCGGCTGTTGGGTACGTGGCTACGACCGATGGGATATGCGGGTCGCTGTCGGGTGCGGAAACTTCGAGCCGGAGCCGCCGGTTGTGGGTCATCGACTGCAAGTGATAGACCGCGTGCAGCTCACGGTCCTGGTCAGCTGGATAGTGCACGCCCGAGACGCTGCTGCAGAACTCGAAGCGCAAGTGAACATCGTCTCTGAGGTACCGGACCAGCTCAGGGAGGTGCTGACGAGCGACATGGAAGGTGATCTCGCCGCGGTGGATGACGACCTTGGTGATCACGTCGCTGAAGTTCGGGATCAAGGCGCCGATCCGCTCGTAGACCTGATCCCACCAGCCGCCAAACGGCGGAATAGCCGCTGCCGGGAATTCGACGACACGGGTCAGTCCGCCATAACCGGATGTATCACCACTGCCCTTGACCCCGAACATGCCCTTACGAACTTGAAGCACTTCGGCCGTGGGCTCGGTGGTGGCCAGTTGGGCTTCGTCTTCCTCTGCCGCAGTGGCACCTGAGCTCACAGGGGGCGCTTCGGCCGTCACCGACTCCGGCTTGGTTTCGGCATCAGGCTCGGATTCACCCTCGGGCACCGCGCCCTTGATCGGCGCATTCTCGTCCGATTCGTCATGGATGTCCGCTGAGCCCTCGTCGGGCTCACGGGGCATATCTGCCGGCTTGCGCGTTGGAGTCTTGCGCGTCCGCTTTCGGGGCGGGCGACGCGGGGTGTCTTCGGTCATCTGAGCAGACCCTTCTGCTCTGCCAGGGTCGGCGCTTCTAGCTGGCGCTGCTCCTGCTCCTGAGCTGCCGCGATCGCGTCCAGGCCGATCGGGGTGTGACGCACCTTGTCGCGCAACTTGAACATGGCATCGATCAGCATCTCAGGCCGCGGCGGACACCCCGGCAAGTACATGTCGACAGGGACGACGTGGTCGACTCCTTGCACGATCGCGTAGTTGTTGAACATCCCACCGGTGCTGGCGCAGACGCCCATTGCAAGTACCCACTTCGGGTTGGGCATCTGGTCATAGATCTGCCGCAGCACCGGCGCCATCTTCTGGCTCACCCGGCCGGCGACGATCATCAGGTCGGCCTGGCGGGGCGAGGCACGAAAAACCTCCTGCCCCCACCGACCGGAGTCGTACCGCGGCGCGCCGTAAGTCATCATCTCGATGGCACAGCAGGCCAAACCGAAGGTGGCTGGCCAGAACGCCGCGCTCCGCATGTAGCCGAACAGGTTCTCAATCGTGGTCAGCAGCACACCGCTGGGAAGCTTCTCCTCGAGGCCCATCTCAGCCAACACTCCTGCTCGGTTGCATTCTCAATCCCAATCCAGCCCACCGCGCCGCAGCACGTAGAAGTAGGCAATGAAGACAGCGACAATAAACAAGATCATCTCGACGAGGGCGAAGATGCCCATCTGATCGAAGGCCACAGCCCAGGGATAGAGGAAGACGATCTCGATGTCGAAAACGATGAAGAGCATGGCTGTGATGTAGTACTTCACCGGGAACCGGCCGCCGCCGACAGGCTGCGGTGTCGGCTCGATGCCACACTCATACGAGTCGTACTTGGCTCGATTGAACCGCCCAGGGCCGACCAGCAGGCTGGTCACGATGGTCAGCCCGACGAACCCCGAGGCAATCGCGAGCAAGATCACGATTCCGACGTAGGGACTCATCAGCCGGCTTCCTTTCCGGAGATTTGCGAGCTGATCATGCCGCCGGCGCAATCCGGGACAACGAATTGATCAACTTGTCCATAGCGTCGCCATCGCGGGTATCGGTCAGGTTGGCCAGGAGCTTCAGGGTGAAGCGCATCAAGGTCTGGCGCGGCAGCCCATACCTGGTGCAAACGCGCATCACCTGGGGGTGACCAATCAGCTTCACGAATGTACGACCCAGTGTGTAATAGCCCCCGAGATGGTCCTTGAGCTTGATCGGGTACGACTGCAGGGCCCGTTCGGCAGCTGGGCTGCCGGGTCCTCGCTCATGCGCCTCGACCATCGCGCTTGCTGCGATGTCGGCAGACTCCATGGCATAGGCGATGCCCTCGCCATTGAAGGGGTTGATCATGCCGCCCGCGTCACCAACGAGCAGCAGCCCACGCCCATAGTGCGGCTGCCGATTGAAGCCCATCGGCAGCGCAGCCCCGCGCACCGGAGTGATCATGTTCTGATCGCGGAAGCCCCAGGCCTCCGGGGTGTTGCTCAGCCAGCGCTTGAGCAGATCCTTGTAGTCGGTCTTGCCGAAGGCGGACGAGGTGTTCAGGATCCCAAGCCCGACATTGCAGGTGCCATCGCCCATCCCGAATATCCAGCCATATCCAGGCAGTAGGGCGCTCTTACCGGGCTTGCCATCCCATAACTCCAACCACGATTCCAGGTAGTCATCGCGGTGCCGAGGACTGGCGTAGTAGGTGCGCACCGCGACACCCATAGGTCGGTCCTCGCGTCGATTCAGCCCCATGGCAAGGCTCAAGCGGGTCGAGTTTCCGTCTGCTGCGACCACTATTGGGGCGGTGAAGCGACGGCCGTCCTTGGTGCGCACGCCCACGATGCGGCTGCTGCGAGGATCGATGATCGGCTCGACTACGTTGCTGCGCTCGTGCAGCGAGGCCCCCGCTGCTACGGCATGTCGAGCAAGCAGCTCATCAAAGTCAGCGCGCGGCCGAACCAGGCCGTAGCTCGGAAAGTCGGCAAGAACGGGCCACTTCAGCTCGAAAGGTCGCTCGCCGCCGTAGATTCGCAGGCCCTTGTTATGCAACCAGCCGGCTTCTTCGGAGGTGTCGATGCCCAGCCGGATCAGCTGGCGCGTGCCACGCGGGGTGAGGCCGTCACCGCAGACTTTCTCCCGCGGGAACGTGCTCTTCTCCAACAAGGAGACGCGCAGGCCATGGCGAGCCAAGTGGGTTGCCGTCGCAGAGCCGGCAGGGCCGGCGCCAACCACGACCACGTCGGCATCGACAGTCGGCGGGCTCAGATGATCGCGTACGTCAGGTTCCGCGTATGGGCCGGGCCCATTCGTGGTGACCGACATGCTGTCTCCCGGTGTCTCCTGAAGTCTCCCGGGACTTAGTGAAAAACTTCACTAAGTCTTGATGCAGAGTCTACGACTTCCCGCGGAGGACTCGTTGCGTTGGGTTCAAAGACATTCGGGCAGGCTGGATCTCAACGCTGGAAGCAAGCGCAGCGGTTCGGAGCCTGGTCGTGCTGAGCGCGCTGGCATGAGAAGAAATCCACCCGCAGCGATCCATGGGGCCGCGCGACAGCCAAGAAGGGCTTCGAGGGTCACTCGCGATCACGACGATATCGACATCGCTGCCTCGCGTTCCGATCAGGACATGATCAAGGTCGCGCTGCAGAGCAATGGTTGGCGCCATACGCCCGGTCAAGCGCGGCTCTCGTCACCTAGATCTTGGTCGTCGAGTTGGATGTCAAAGCTCGCCGGTGGTCGAACCGCGCTGAAATAGTGGACCTCGCCGCGCTCCCAGAGACGCCACCAATCGGGATCCTCGTTCCGCGCCGTGTACCGGTTGGCGCGAGTCTGCGGATCGACTCCAAGGTAAACCGCAAGATCGATCAGATCAGCCAGTTCCGGTCGGGCGGCGTAGACGCCGTCCACGATGATCACGTCGGCAGCCGGGATGGTCTTGGGCGGCGCCAACCGGCCATCGTCGGCATCCCAGTCGTACGGCTGGAAGGTGGCTGACTCTCCGGCTCGCAAGGGCAGCAAAGCCTGATCACGAAGCCGCGCCCAGTCGATCACGGCATTAACCACAGTGGCGTCTGACATTGCCTCGCGCTGTGCGACGGTCAAGTTCGGCAGGGTGTCCCGATAGAAGTCGTCCCCCTCCAGGATTGAGCCACCGGATCGAAGGGCGATGGCGGCCGCCAAGATCGACTTGCCCGAGCAACTTGGCCCGTCTATGGCAATGACAACCGGACGGTCAACTGCCTTCCGGCGCTCTGCCGCCAGATTCACGATCGATGAAACGGCTACTGAGGACCTCAGCTGCCAAGCGAGTAGTTGATCAGGTGTGTCGATGTCCCAAAGCTCAGCTGGCCGCAGCTCGTGAGAGACCAAACCAGGCCGTAGTGCATCGAGCAGCCGGCGGGCGGACACCCCGGCTGCGCCCCTCGGTCCGGCGGCTGCCACCAACGCCTCGGCCGCGGCCCGGCGTAAGGCAAGCTGGAGCGGCTGCTCGTGACCTGCTGGATCGATGCCGACAACCGCTTCGATGTTTGGTTCGCTTTCCAGGCGGCTGAGCAGAACGCCTGCAGCCTGACCGGCAAGCGGTGCATCCCCAGGCAATGTCACGATCGCGTCACTCGACTCCTCGAGCGCTCGACGTAGTCCCGCCACGAGTGCTGCCGCCGGTCCACCACCCGGCGGAGTTTCTGAGGTGAAGACCACCGAGCGGGAGACTTCCCGAACTGCCCCGACGATGATCACGGCGGCCACTTGCTCTGGCAGCGACGCCAGCGTTCGGTCGAGCAGCGACATGCCCTCCACCTGCTCCGCCAGTTTGTCCGGAGCAAAGCGCTGCGACGCGCCACCAGCCAGGATTACGGCGGTGACGCGTCGCGACGCAGCAGGCTTATTCGTCGGGGTCAGCGCTGTTGTCGCGCAATACTCCCGTCGCAACTCCCGTCTCGCGAGCGCTATCGAGACCGCCGGTTGTCTGGGCCGCAGTCTTCGAGGTCACCCGCACGGCGTGGCTCCTTATGTTCACGAAGTTGTCCAGGTAGGCCTGATAAACCGATGGAATCGGGATGCGCAGCATGACCTCATTGCTTTCCCGCAGGCTGGTCATGGTGAGGTTCTGCGAGGTGGCGTAGACGATCTTCTGACCTGGGACACCCTGATACGTGCCGTCGATCAATATCACCTTGTTGTGTACGTAGAGACCGAGGCGGTTGTAAGGACGGGTGTTGTACGTGGGGACGTGGCCGTTGAGGAGCGCAGCAGTCACCTTGCTCTCGACGGTGTCCTGACTTCCGGAACCATCGGGATAGATCACCTCGACGCTGCAGCCTGCCTTCTTGAGGGCCGCGAGCTTGTCTGCCAGGTAGAGACGCAGGTTCGTCCAGAAGTATGTCGTGACCTTGATGGTGCTCGGGCAGCTGACGTCGTTGAGAATGTTGTAGAGCGTGTCCGAGTTCTTGGTGGAGCCCGCCCGTGGGAAGAAGTACTCCTTGAGGTTTCCGCTCTCCACGGTGTGGTAGTACTTCGTGTTCGTCTTGTCGGGCAGCATGTCGTTGAAGTTGTCGACGTTGGCGTCGTAGAGGGTCTTGTCGCCGACGGTCGTGTAGGTGTTGTTCCACGACTTGCTGACGCCAGTTTCGGCTGGGTTCGCCGAGGAGTTCATGGACACATACCTCGCGCCGCCGGTTCGGGAGAACAGGTAGAGCTTGGAATGAATGAAGGAGTCCGTGTTTGCCATGCAGCTGAACTTGCAGGTCCGGAGGTAGGTGCCATCGCTCGTACCCGTGCCGAACTTGCTCCGCAATTGCCTGATTTGAGCAGTCTCGGTGTGACTATCGATCAGAAGCCGTACCTGGGCGCCCCGCTTCTTGGCGGCGATCAATGCATCAGCCATGGGCTGGTAGTCGAAGGAATAGGCCACGACGCGGATGACGGAGCCGGCCGGAACATTCTTCACCGCGGCGATGATCTGGTCCATCAGAACCGTCTGCTGAGCGCGCGATCCGGTCGGATTATTGAAGGTGGCACCGGCCGTCGGCATGTACGCCGCCTGCGCCGGCGGCACGATCACTATCCCGAGCGCCAAGACCACGAGCGCGATGAGAGGGTGGACAAGTTTTTTCATGAAGAAGCGAACCCCCGAGTTCGGTGATGGGAGGACCCGACCAGCGTTCGGGTCCTCCCGGTTTCCCCGCCTGGCTACCCCTAGCAGACGCGTTACGCAGCCGGAAAGCTAACACGCTGGCCTCCGGCCAATCCGGGGAAACTTGAAGGTCGCCGCGACACATGGGGGCGACACGCGGCAGCGATGCGAACTTGTGATCAACCCGTCCCAGATGGCGGCGATCACGGCTGGATAACAGCGGATTCCGTGCCAAATAAAGGTGAGTTGGAGACCGCTAGCCGAGCGAATCGCGCATGGGAATCAGCTTGGCGTTCGCCTCCGCCCACTCTGCAGCAGGATCGGAGCCGGCCACGATTCCACAGCCGGCAAAGAGCCGGATTTGGTGTGGATCGGTTTCGCTGAGTTGTCCGCAGCGCAGGGCGATCGCCCATTCCCCGTCACCGTTGGCGTCGATCCAGCCCACTGGGCCGGCGTATCGTTCGCGATCCAAGTGCTCCAACTCCGCAATCAGACTACGTGCGTCATCGGTTGGTGTCCCACACACCGCAGCGGTGGGATGCAAGGCCGCGGCAAGGGCGAGCGAGGCGACACCCTTGTCGGCGACCGCCGTGATGTCGGTCGCCAGGTGCAGCACATTGGGCAACTGCAGAACGTATGGGGCGTCAGGCACGTTCATGCCCGAACAGAACGGGGCAAGCGCCCGAGCGACGGAACGGACGGCGTACTCGTGCTCCTCGAGATCCTTGCTCGACCGGGCCAGCGCGGCGGCCAGATTGAGATCATGATCATCATCTCCGGAGCGGCGGATCGTGCCCGCCAGCACTCGTGAGGTAGCAAGACCCGCCTCGCGCTTCACCAGCATCTCTGGCGTGGCACCGACCAAGCCGTCGACCAGATACGTCCAGCATTGGGCGTAGTTCTCCGCCAGGCGAGCGGCGACCCAGCGCAAATCGATGTCGTTCTCAGCGAAGGCCAGCAGGTCGCGCGCGAGCACGACCTTTTCCAACTCTCCGTCGCCGATCCGGCGTACCGCCTCGGCAACTGCCGCCTCCCATTCAGGTCCGCTCAGCCCACCGTCGGCGAAGCTGACGTTGCGCGGCGGTTCCGGCAGGCGCCAGCCGTTTGGGTTCAACTCCGTCAACAGAGACCGGGCCGATCTCGGTGACCCAGGCCTGGCCGTCGCGCCGCCCTACGACCGTTTGCGGCACGATGAGGCTCGACCGGCCGGCCGAGTTGGCTGGATCGAAGAGGAAGCTGCCGTACGCCATCAGGCCAGCACCCGCAGGCGCGTTGTCCAACTCGGCGGTCACCTCGACATGGGCCACCAAATCGGCCCACCACTCGGCCGCCTCGGCAATGCTGGCCGGCTTGAGCCGGACCACCTCGCCCCAGCCGACAAGGCCGTCGCCGTGGCGCAACCAGACGTAGCAGTCCTTTGGCGGCAGGAGGGCCAGCAACGAACCCGGATCCTCGATGGCTTGCGTCCGCACATGGAGCCGCAGCGGGTCCGGTGCCGACCAGGTCACGGGGCACAGCGTAACTGCGGTTCCGGCGGCCACCAATCTGCTCGGCGCGGCGCAATACACTTTGTGACTGCTTTCACAATCTCCCACTATGCTGCTTCCGGCCGAGAACCGTGGCTTCCGGCGGAGACGTCACATGTGACGGGCTTGGATCCCAGGACCGATCTCGCTAGCGCTTGCGCTGCTTGGCAGCTGTTGCGGCATCGGCCCGCTGCTTCTTCTGTGCCGCCAGCTGCTTTTGCTGCTCAGCCTGACGGGCCCGCAGGGTCTCTGCATCCATGGAGTTGAGCAAGATCACCGCCGCGATGGCCGCGATGCCCAGCGACCACAATGGCGACCCAGCCCAGCAGCAATGGCGCCGTAGTGATGAGGCAGACGTCGAATCCGCGGAACAGGTTGGTCACCAGCCCCGGAGGAAAGGCCCCGGCTTGGCTGGCGACCATGGGTGCGCCGAAGTCGACGCCCTTCGCCTGGGTCCAGCGCACCGCCGCGAGCAGCCCAGCTGCCGCCGTCGCGATGGCGATCAAAGCAGCTTCCGGCACTGGACGTTGGAGAGCCCCATCGCCGAAGCCGAGATAGGCCGGGACCGTTGCGACGGCCCAGAGCCCAGCCAAGATCGCAGGTACGGCGATCGATGCCAGCTTGATGCGGGCCAGCGAGAACGGCAGGCAGCGGGCCAGCCCACCCGAACGCGTCAGGACCCGGAGCCCGCCGAGCAGCGGGATCGTTGCACCGAACAGGGCGAGTGCTGCGAACACCGGGGTGAGCGTGCTCATCCCCAGCGCGTCAGCCGCGTACGGAACCACGATCGTCCCGGCCAAGCACCAGCAGGGGCTGTGGGAACCGCCAGAGCCGCTGCCATTCCCGCCAGATGAGCGCCTGCAGTCCCAATCCCTTACCACGCTTGGGATGCACGTGACCGCGCTCGATCGCACGGCGCTCGACCACGATGTCGTGGGCAAGTCCGATGTCCAGGGCGAAAAAGGCGCCGGATATGCCGCTGACCAATGCCCCACCGCTCATCAGTCGGGCGCGGCGGATCTGAGCGAGCCGCAGTCCGGCCAGTACGGCGCTGATCAGCAAGACCAGCACCGAGGCGGCGATCATGATCACTCCGAGCTCGATGCCGACGTTCTCGGAGAGGCCGAGGCTGAACCATCCTGCCGCGACACCGACCACGCTGAACAGCGCCCCGACGGCGAGTAGGCCGAAGAGGTAGGTCGCGAGGTGGGTGAGGCGATGCCGCTCGACGCCCTGCTGCGCGGCCGCGAAGGCGACCGATGCCGCGGCCGAGAGTGCCGTGGCAGCTGCCCAGACCAGTACCTCGATCAGCGCTGATCCGGTCAAGGCCGAGATCAGCGCGCCGATCACTGCGCCACCGAGAAATGCCGCAACTACGGCGGCGACCAGCCGAGACCTGAGCAACTTGGCACGCGAGATGGGCGCATCGAGCAACCAGAAGCCCTCGGCCGCCGATGCCAGTACCGGCCCGAACAGCCGGCTGGCCGCCAGCGCCACCGCGATCGTCGTCGCGAACGCTGCCCACGGCAGGATGGCCCGCGCCGACAGACAGGAAACGCTGCTGCACTGCGCGATCGTTCGCTGCGCCTTCAAGATCACATTGACGACCATGGCGCCGATCATCACCGCAGCGAACACAGCGACGTACGCGTCGCCCATCGCCTGCACGACATTGCGGGTCGCCCGCCCCGATCGCCAGTCCTTGATCAGCCGTTTCAGCTCACGCGGAGTGGCCGGTACCAGCGGCTCTGGTCTCGGCCGGCTCCTCGTAGGCGAAGTCGTCAGCGCCCGCTTCGAGACTGCTCATCCGCGCGGCTGCCCCGAGCTGGACCACTCGGGTCGCCACGGTCTCCACCAGCTCCGGCTCGTGACTGGCGAAGACGATCGCCAAGCCTCTTCTGTCGCTCTGACTTCAGCCGCTGCGCCAGCCAGGTCACACCTTCGGTGTCCAGCCGCTGCTCCGGCTCGTCCAAGATCAACAACTTGCGTGGGCGGACGAATGCCGTGGCCAGTGCCAGCCGGCGTCGTTGACCCGAGGACAAGGTGCCGGGCAGCTGACCCGACTGCGGAACGAGCTGGACCTCCTCGAGCACCTCATCGACGACCTCGTCCGGTTCGGCGATCCCGTGGGCTCGGGCCAGCAGATCGAGGTGCTCCACCACGCTCAGGTCGGGAAAGAAGTCAAGATCATCGATCACTGTGGCGACGTCGCGCCTGATCTCCGGCGAGGTCTCCGACATGGGGTTGCCACAGACCTCGACGCTGCCATCGTCTGGTCGGTCCGCGCCGACCAGGCAGCGCAGCAGTGTCGATTTGCCGGCGCCGTTGCGTCCCGTGAGCGCGATCGCCTCGCCCGTACGCACCTCCAGATTGAACTTGTCGAAGATGGTGTTCGGCCCGAAGGCCCGGCGCAGGCCGGCAACCTTCAGGATCGTCGCGCGTTTGGCCATGGAGGCGATTCTGCCTCTTCCCGGCAACAGATCACGACGAATCTCTCATCCGCTCTACGGCGATGAGCCGGGCGACGACACGAGCGTGTTCAAAGCACAGACTTCGCGCGTCACCAATCCCGCGTGCTGGCGGCGACGAATCCATCCGGAGAGGCAAAGGCTCTGTCGCCTCAAGCGAGAGCTAAGGGAGGCACCCATGACGACGATCTCCGCCATCACCAGCGTGTTGCCGCCGACTCCTGAGCACGCACCACCGATTGTGAAAGCGTCGATCTCGTGAACGTCTCGTCGGTGCCACCGGCTTCGGAGGGGAAATCCTCCCGATCTGCGCCGCATGCCGAGGCCTCCGGTGGCCGCGAGAACGAGGCAGCGCATCTCGCAGAGCTGATGGCGCTCTCGTCCCGCGGCCACGAAGAGGCCTTCGCCGAGCTGTATGACCTCACCTCGCAGCGCATCTACGGGATCATCCTGCGGGTGCTTCGCTCTCCGGACCATGCTGCCGAGGTGACGCAGGAGGTCTACGTGGAGGTGTGGCGGCAGTCGGCGCGGTTACTCATCGGCCAAAGGCAGCGTCATCGCCTGGATGACCACCATGGCGCATCGGCGGGCGGTCGATCGGGTGAGGTCGGTGTCAAGCGAAGTAGCACGCGACGAGCGATATGCCTTCCATGGCATCGACCGAGAGATCGACCAGGTGTGGGATGGCGTGGAGCAACGACTAGATGTGGAGAGGGTACGGAAGGGGAATGGCGTCGTTGACCGCGATTCAGCGAGAGGCGCTGACGCTGGCCTACTTCGGCGGCTATACCCAAAGCCAGGTAGCGCAGCTGCTTAAGCTGCCCCTTGGCACTGTCAAGACCAGAATCCGTGACGGCCTGATCGGGCTCCGAGATGCGTTGGGGGTGGAGGCATGAGCGAGATCCACGGCGCCGTCGGCTCGTATGTGGTCAATGCGCTCGACCCTGACGAGCTGGATGAGTTCGAGGCACATCTGGCTGTCTGCCCGACCTGCAGCCGCGAGGTTGTGGAGTTCGGTGAGACGGCTGCCGAGTTGTCGCTGCTGGCGAGTGCGACTCCGCCGCCGCCCGCGCTGCGCAGCTCGATTCTGGCTGCCATCTCTGAAGTCAGGCCGCTACCGCCGGAGCCTCCGGCGGAGACTGCAGCAGCGGAGCCTTCGCCTCACGTGACTGTGCCCGCTCCGGAACCTCGCCGTCCGGTTGATGAGCTGGCGCTGCGTCGGCAGCAACGGCGTACCCGAGTGCTCAGCGTCCTGGTGGCGGCGGTCGTCGCCGCGGCGTTGGCCTTGGGTGGTGTGGTCTATAGGCTGGTCAATGCACGACAGGCGCAGGTGGCTCAGCAGGCCGCTGAAACCGAACTGCTGACTGCACCCGACGTCAAGACATACTCGGCCACGATGAAGGACGGCGGCCAGATCTCCTTTGTGGTCTCCAAGAGCCTCAACCGCGCGATGTTCATCGGCAAGGACCTGCCGGCGGTTGGCGCCGACCGGACCTATCAGCTGTGGACCCTCGAGGGTCAGCGCGCGATTCCGGATAACCTGGTGGCCTGGCGGAGGCGATCGTAAGGAGTTCTTCCGCGAAACGCTCAGTGGAGTCACCGGCCTTGCCGTCAGCGTCGAAGCCGCCGGCGGAGCGCAACAGCCGACACCCACAGCGATTCAGGTCGTCACCGAGCTGTGACTGCACTTTGACGGGAGTTGACGGCTCGTAGCTGTCGGTGGCCCATGGCAGGCTGTCGACGTGCCTGAGATTGACGCTGCCAGTTTTGAGGGGGCCAGTTTTGAGGGGGCCAGTTTTGAGGGGGCCAGTTCGGGCCGCGCGACGCTCGACAAACGGCGGAGTGAGGTCGCCGCGATGTTCGACCGTGTTGCCACGCGGTATGACCTCGCTAACGATGTGTTGTCACTCGGCCAGGATCGGGCCTGGCGGCGCCAGGTGGTGGCTGCCGCCGGGCCCCGCTCCGGGCAGCTGATCTTGGATCTGGCAGCAGGCACCGGCACCTCCAGTGAGCCGTTCTGCCCAGTGGTGCGAGAGTCATCCCAACCGATCTCTCCTTCGGCATGCTGCTGGTCGGCAAGCGCCGCAGGCCCGACTTGAGCTTTGTCGCCGCCGACGCACTCCAGCTGCCGTATGCCGACGCCAGCTTCGACGCGGTCACGATCTCTTTCGGGCTGCGCAACGTCGAGGACACGGCAGCGGCACTGAACGAGATGCGGCGGGTGACCAAGCCAGGCGGCACGCTCGTCGTCTGCGAGTTCTCCACGCCCACCTGGCGGCCGTTCCGTACCCTCTACTCCAATTACCTCGTCGCGGCGCTGCCGCGTATCGCGTCGCTGGTCTCCTCCAACCCGGCAGCGTATGAGTACCTGGCCGAGTCGATCCAGGCCTGGCCCGACCAGCAGGGATTGGCTGCCATGATCGAAAATTCCGGCTGGCAAGACGTTGAGTGGCGCAATCTGTCCGGCGGAATCGTCGCCCTGCACCGGGCCCGCGCATGATCGAGACGCCATGTCGAGACGACGACGGTGACGGCTCCCCCGGGAACGATTGTGCTCGGCGCGTACGCCGCACGCAGCTGTCCGGTCAAGACCCAGAACGCCTTCAATCCCACGCTGGTCGTTGCGACAGCGACTGATGACAGCTCGGTCGACAGCAGCGACGGCCTTGCCGAGCTGTTCGACGGCGGCGCGCAATTCGACAAGGTGGTGCTCGACCAGCTGCTCGACTCCTGCGTGGGAGAGGTCGTCGATCTCCGGCCTGTCGATCTTCGGCCTGTCGATCTTGGGCTGTCGATCTTGGGCCCGTCGATCTTGGAAGACAGCCGGACAAGACGCGCGCGGAGCAGATCGATGCCTGCGTGCGGGCCATGAGCTCCGGCGCGCAAGTGATCATCGGCGGCTGCCTGCCTGTTGATCTTTCCGGGCATCGGGTTGGCTTTCCCGATCTTCTCGTCCGCGGCGCCGACCGTAGCGAACGGCTCGCCCGCCTACCACCCGGTGGAAGTGAAGTGGCACAAGATCATCGAACGATCTCGGCCACCGGACAGCGACGCCGAGGAGCCGCGCGTGTTGCGCTACTCGACCTTGGAGAGTCCCGGCCCTGGATCGGCGTTCGAGGTTTCTGGCTACGGGCTGCGGATCGGTAGCCGGGTAGCCGACTTCCTGCAGCTGGCCCACTACCACCGGATGCTCGAGGCCTGCGGCTTCGGGGCTGCAGATGCCTTCGCCGGCGTCATTGGTACCGATGATCTCTTCGGCCCACCAGTGCTTGCCTGGGCCGACCTGCGAGAGCCGCAGGTGCGAACCTTCTCCCGCAGCAGTCCGGAGGGCTGGCGGCTCCGCAGCTTGCTCGAGCGCTACGACCATGAGCACGCATTTCGGATCGAGATCGCCCTCGTGGCGCGGCAGCAGACCCGCCGGCCCGACCAGGACCCCAAGCTGCTCGTCCATCCCATCGTCAACAAGGAATGCCCACGTTGCCAGTGGTGGGACCACTGCCTCCCCCAGCTCGACCCCGACGATGTCAGCCTGCGCATCGACAAGGCGCCCCTTGACATGCGGGAAATTGCGACGCTGCGCCGGCACGGCATCGCGACGATCACCGATCTTGTCGACGCTGAGCTTGATCAGCTTCTCGCGTGGTACCTGCCTGAAGTCAGTCATCGCGGCGGGGCTGAAGGGCGCATCAGGGTGGCTGCGCGTCGCGCCGGCATGCTGCTGGAAGGCAACTCCTTCGATCGGGAGACCACGGGTCCGATCGAGATACCGCAGGCCGAGGTGGAGATCGACCTCGACATCGAGAGCTCGGCGGATGGCCGGATCTATCTGTGGGGATTCCTGGTCCAGTACGCCGGCGAGAGCGCCGCCGTCTATCACGAGTTCAGCCGGTTCGATGATCTTGATGACCGAAGCGAGGCGGCGCTGGCCAGCGACGCGTTCATCTGGCTACGCAGCATCGTCGATGCCACGCCGTCGGCCCTCGTGTTCCACTACAGCGCGTATGAAGTCGCCAAGATCATCGAGCTGGCCCGTCGCGAGCACACCGAGTTGCTGGACTGGGCCGCGGCGTACGCGGAGGAGCATTTCGTCGATCTGCTGGAGATCGTCAAGGCCCACTATTTCGGCGTCAGCGGGCTCGGGCTCAAGCTGATGGCGCGGCATGTGGGATTCAGCTGGCGCGACGACGATCCGGGAGGGCTGAACTCGCAGCTGTGGTTCGCGGAGGCGGTGCACGGAGAAACTGCTGAGCTGCGCTCGCGAGCGCGACGCCGCGTGCTGGAATACAACGAGGACGACGTGATCGCCACCAGCCAGGTCAGAGCGTGGCTGCGAGCGCAATGATCTCGCGGTCCAAGGTGCGGCGGTGGGCGCGATCGATCACCGCCTCGACGAGCTCCACGCCATCGGGTCGCTCGGCCAACATCTCGGCAAGCTCAGCGGCGGTCTCCACTCGCCGGTAATCGATTCCGGCCGCCGTCGCCAGCGCCTCGAAGCGCAGCCCTTGGGGTGTCCCGAAGAGCCTCTCGAAGGCTCCCATGTGAGCAGGCTCGCCTTGCTCCAACGTGGCGAAGATGCTGCCTCCGTCATCGTTGGCGACGACGAATCTGAGGTCCGGCCGCGGCTCCAGCTGCCCCATGACGAGGCCAGTCGCATCGTGCAGCGCAGTCAGATCTCCCAGCAGCGCGTGGGTCGGACGTTCCAGCGCAAGCGCAATTCCGGCGGCGGTGGAGACATTCCCGTCAATTCCTGAAAGTCCACGGTTGGCATAGACCAGCGGGGCCGACGGTGTGATGGGCGCAAGGTCGAGGTCGCGGATCGGGCTAGACGAACCAGCGAACAAGGCGTCGGCATCATCAAGCGCGGCCCAGACCGCGGCGGCCAGTAGCGGACCTGTGAGGTATGGCTGCGTCTTCAGCAGGGCATCGAGGCGCTCTCGCACCAGCCTGGTCGGCGCGATGCCAAGCGTCGAACCAGTCACGATTCCCCGGCGTCGGGCAGTCTCACCGCATCGGTCACCAGGGACGCCGAACGTCCCGGATCGATCCAGTCCGCGTACGCCGACACCACGACGAGCTCGAGTCGTCGCGAGCCAGCAGCCGGCTGACCGGCCGGGACAGGGTCGGCCGGCCGAACACCACGACACGCTCGATCTCCTCGGCAAGCGTGATGGACAGCAGTAGCCGGTAGGTGGACAGTGCTGCCTCACCTCGGCGCGCATTGCTCGACGGCTCGGCCAACAACGGCACACCGGCTCGTAGCGGCAAGATCGGCGACGGTGGCGCCCAGCGTCGGGCCGGACAGTCGCCCGCGACGATCACCGTCTGGGCTCCGTCGGAGCAGTGTCCTCGCCTCTGCCACCGTGTCAGTTGCTGTGATCACCAGCTCCGGAGCTGGAGGCGGCCAGGCGAACTCCGCCGGCATCAGCGGTTCGCTGAACTCGACATTCAGCTGCGCCGGCCCGGGCATCCGGGTCCTGGACCCCGCAGCCGCAGTCACGATCCTGGCCACTTCGAATCGCCAGGTCCGATGATCAAGGATGTCGTCGGACAGTCCGACACAAGCCGCGCACATGCCGGCCGAAGAGCTGATCTTGGTCGGCAGTCTGGTTAGCACCCGTGTTGATCACCGAGCGCGGGCGGCTCGCAGTGATCGCAATCAGGGGCACGTGGGCATGCCAGGCCTCCAGCACTGCTGGGTGCAGGTTGGCCGTCGCCGTGCCAGACGTCGTCAGCACGGCAACTGGCGCACTCGGAGCCCTTGGCAAGCCCAAGCGCCAAGAACCCGGCCGTACGCTCGTCGACCCGGACGTGAAGGCGCAGTAGCCCGATGCGGTCGGCCTCGAAGCACTCGTAAGCCAACGGTGCACTCCGGGCGCCAGGGGCGAGCACGACATCGCGAACGCCGCGATTGATCAGCTCTTCGACGATCACTCGCGCGCACGCCGTGGCGTTACCCACGAGCCAGCTCCCGAGTCTGCACGAGACGAGCCTGCCAGAACTGCTGCACCTCGACCGCTGGCCGGTGCCTGTCCAATGCCGAGCGATCCACCGTCAGATCGCTCACGGTGATCATTCCGGCAACGGCGGTCAGGGGCTCTCGAGCCAGGTCATCGGTGAGCAGTGCAACGGTGTTGAGCCCGCAGGCGTACGGCAGGTCAGGCAGCGCTGCCGCCAACGCAATCCCGGCCCTGATTCCGATTGAGGTCTCAAGAGCACTGGAAACCACCACCGGCAGGCCGATCCGCTCGGCAATCTGCAGGCAGGCTCGCACCCCACCGAGAGGCTGCACCTTGAGCACAGCAATGTCTGCAGCCTCGCTCTTCGCCACCTGATACGGATCCGCGGCACGCCGGATGGACTCATCGGCGGCGATCGGCACGTCGAGCCCCAATCGGGCCAGCCGCCGCCGTAGGTCAGCGAGCTCGTCGAGGCTGCCGCACGGCTGCTCGACATACTCAAGATCGAAGCGATTCAGCTCGCGAACGGCCTCCAGTGCCTCGTCAGGAGTCCAGCCTCCGTTGGCATCGATCCTGATCATTCCGCTCCGGCCCACCGCGTCGCGGACGGCCTCCAGCCGTTCCGCATCGTCAGCCAGCGACTGGCCTCGCTCCGCCACTTTGACCTTGGCGGTTCGGCAGCCGCCCGTCCGGGCGATCTCGTACGCCTGTGCGGGTCCGACTGCCGGCACAGTGCTGTTGACCGGAATCTGGGTCCGCAGCGGTGCCGGCCAACCTTGTTCGGCGGCCTCCTCGGCCGCGCGCAGCCACGGCACCAGCTCAGGTCCGCCGTAATCGAGGAAGGGGCTCCATTCACCCCAGCCGGCCGCGCCTTCCCAGACGATCCCCTGACGTTCAGTGATTCCTCGAAACCGGGTGCGCAGGCCGACCGCGTAACAGTAGATGTCGTCTGGCACGGTCCAAGTCTGGCCCATCTGTCATCACTGGTTAGCCTGGTCGCCGTGAGCGCAGCCGGCCCAGAAGCCGCTCGGCCCAGACCTATCCGGCTTCGGACGGTTGAGCCGTCGGAGGTAGCGGCTGCGCTGGCCGACTCCTTGACCGGCGGGCCACCGATCGCACCGCTGCCTGCTGATCCCGTTGCGCGAACCCAGGCGATCACCATGCTGCAACCCGCCAAGCCCGTGACAGAGGCCGACGTCGCCACGGTGCTTGCGACGTCCGGCTCGACCGGAATCCCAAAAGGTGTGGTGCTCTCCCGTGCAGCGATCCGCGCGTCCGTCCAGGCGACGCAGAACCGGCTGGGCGGGATAGGCGACTGGGCGCTGGCGCTGCCGCCGTACTACGTCGCCGGGCTGATGGTGCTCGCCCGCGCACATCTCGCCGGCACTCGTGTCGCGACCGTGCAATCCGATCTGGGCGACCTGCCCCAGGTCGCCGGCACACTGGATGCGAGGCGCTACATCTCCTTGGTGCCCCCGCAGCTCGATCGGGCATTGCGCCGCGGCGATATAGCCGAAGCACTTGCCAGCTTCAGCGCCGTGCTGGTCGGTGGCAGCCCGGCAGCTGCCGCTCTCGTTGGCCGCGCGGCGGCCGCGGGAATCAGGATCGTGACGACGTATGGCATGAGCGAGACCTGCGGCGGCTGCGTTTACGACGGCCATCCGCTGGACGGAGTCGAGGTCGAGATCACCGACGACGGTCGAGTCGTGATCACGAGTGGCAGCCTCTTCAGTGGCTACCGGCTGCGGCCGGATTTGACCGCGGAGGCCATCAGCGACGGCGGGTTTCGCACTCAGGACCGAGGCATGTGGCAGGCTGGGCGGCTCGTCGTGCTCGGACGCATGGATGATCTCGTGATCACCGGCGGCCACAAAGTTGATTTTGGTGACGTGGAGTGGTCGGTCCAGACCTGGGCAGCCCAACGTGGTGGTCATGGCGCCGTAGTGGGTGTCCCCGACTCGGTGTGGACCACCATGATCATTGCTGTGGCCGATGTGCCAGGCACGCTGGAGGACCTGCAGGCCGCCGTGCGTGAGTCGCTGCCGGCCTACGCGGTGCCTCGCGAACTCATCTGCCTCGATGAGCTCCCGTGGCTGGCCAGCGGCAAACCTGATCGAGTGGCAATCAAGTCGATGATCATGGGCGCACTCGCCGAGCGAAGGGCGAGGGTGTGACTGCCGAGACGGCTCCACGGCCGACTCCTACGCAGTGGCTGGCCGGGGCACGACCGCGTACGCTGCCGGCTGCCTGCTCTCCCGTGATCGCCGGAACCGGGCTCGCAGTTTTCGAGCACGGTGCCTCCTGGGTTGCGGCGATCTTGGCGCTGGTCGTCAGTGTCTCGCTGCAGATCGGCGTCAACTACGCCAATGACTACTCCGACGGCATTCGCGGTGCAGATACCGCCCGCGTCGGTCCGCTGCGGCTCGTAGGTTCTGGCATCGCCTCGCCACCGCTGGTGAAGAGAGCAGCCTTCGTCAGCTTCGGTGTCGCCGGACTCGCTGGACTGGCGCTCGTGATCATGACTCAGCACTGGTGGTTGCTGGCCGTCGGTGCGGCGTGCGTGCTGGCCGCCTGGTACTACACGGGCGGCAAACGCCCGTACGGATATGCCGGCCTCGGTGAGGTCTCAGTCTTCGTTTTCTTCGGGTTGGTGGCTGTCTGCGGCACCGTGTACGTGCAGGTCGGGCGGGTCTGGATCGCCACGCTCCTCACCGGGATATGGGTAGGCGCCTTGGCGTGCGCGATCTTGGTAGCCAATAATCTTCGCGACATCGTTGGCGATGCGCAGGTCGGCAAGCGGACCCTGGCGACCCGGTTGGGTGACACCCGGACGCGGGCTCTGTACGTGATCTTGGTAATACTCAGCGCACTCATGATCGTCCTCGTGGCGCTGCTGACAACTTGGTGGGCGCTCGTCGGTGTTGCCGCATTGCTCTTGATCATCCCCGCCGTACGCGTTGTGCTGTCTGGGGGCCGCGGTCTCGCGCTGATCGGCGTCCTCAAAGCCACCAGCCTCACCGAGCTTGCAACTGCCATCGCCTTCGCCGCCGGCCTCAGTCTTCCACTCCTCTGATCCCCAACTCCCACGACGAAACCTACGTGAACGTAAGTTCTGACCGAGGCGCCCGGAACGTCCAGCTCAACTTGTTGGCCAGATTCCCGATGACTCGAACGTCTCGAGCACAGCCTGGTACGGAGCCAGGTCCCAGCCACGCTCGGCAACCCAGGCATCGTCGTAGTAGGTGCGGGCATAGCGGCGGCCGTCGTCACACAACAAAGTGACCACGCTGCCGCGCGTACCCGCGCCCTTCATCTCCGCGATCAGCTGTAGAGCGCCCCACATGTTGGTGCCGGTCGAACCACCCACCCATCGGTCCAGCTTGTGGGTGCACCATCGCATGGCGGCAATCGATGCGGGATCCGGCACCGAGATCATGCGATCCACCAGCGACGGTACGAAGCTGGGCTCCACGCGCGGGCGCCCAATCCCTTCGATCTTCGAGCCTGCGGCGGTGACTGCCGAATCCCGGTTTCTCCACCCGTCGTAGAACGCCGAGTTCTCTGGATCGACTACGCAGAGCTGAGTGTCGTACTGCTTCAGCCTCATGTATCTGGCGATCGTGGCACTCGTGCCGCCGGTGCCAGCGCCGACCACAACCCAGACGGGTATAGGAAACGGCTCGCGACTCAGTTGCGCAAACATCGACTCGGCGATGTTGTTGTTGCCGCGCCAGTCGGTTGCCCTTTCGGCGTAGGTGAACTGGTCGAGGTAGTAGCCCCCGCTGCTGGCTGCCAAATCCGCCGCCACCTGATAGATCGACGTCGGGTCCTCCACCAGGTGGCATCGACCGCCGTAGAACTCGATCAGCTCGCATTTCTCCCGCACCGTCGACGCCGGCATCACGGCCACGAACGGCAGATTGAGCAGCCGCGCGAAGTAGGCCTCACTGACCGCGGTGGACCCAGAGGACGCCTCGACGAGTGTCGTCCCTGAGGTGATCCAGTTGTTGCAGAGGGCATAGAGCACCAGCGAGCGTGCCAACCGATGCTTGAGGCTCCCCGTCGGATGTACTGACTCATCCTTCAGATACAGACTGATGCCCCAGTCCGGTGGCAGCGGAAATGCGTGCAGGTGAGTGTCGGCACTGCGATTCGCATCCGCCTCCACCTGTCCAATCGCCCATTTCGACCATGCACGATCATTCAGGGCACGATCATTCAGGGCACGATCATTCAGGGCACGATCATTCGGGTCAGCCTGCTCCACCATCATCAAATTATTGGTGGATGTCCGGAGAGTGTCATGCGCCAGATGGTGCGCCAGTTCATCGGTCGGCGTTCACCACCCGGCTCGGAGAGCCCGATGCGATAGCCCCGGAGCGTTTCGCGCCACGCCGTACGCGAACGCAGTCGAATCGCCGACACAGCCGTCCAATCCAACACGTAGATCACGCCGACTGGAAGCGGCAGGTTGCGCCTTGCGAGCCAGACGCGGTTTCGGGCCTGAAATCGGTAGAACTCGGCGTGCCGGGTCGGCCGGATAGCGGGGTGATACACCTCGATTTTGCCGTCGTAATGAACATGGAAGCCGCCGTCCCACACCCGCCACGCCAGCTCTACCCCCTCGTGGGCATACCAGAATGGCTCCGGCCAGCCGCCGGCAAACTCGAAAGCATCGCGACGAACCGCAACCGCACCCTCCCAGACGTTCATCGCGGCACTGCTGCGGCCGGGGTCGCCGACACGTACCCGCGGAGTCCAGCGACGCGGCGCCTCCAGGCCGTGCGGATCGACGACGCGCGGCTGGATCATGCCTAGCGTCGGATCCGCAGCGAACTGCGCCGCCATGCGAGCCAAGATGTCGTTGGCGGGAAGGCGGGCATCATCGTCGAGGAAGAACAGTAATTCCCCATCGACAAAGTTCACGCCTGCGTTACGACCGGCCGGAATCCCGAGGTTCTCGGCCAGACCGTTGGCCTTGACCCCTTGCGGCAAACCCATCGGCTGCCAGCCGTTGCCAACCACCACAACATCGAGATCAACATCGCGTTGGTTCAACAGACTCGCGAGACCGCGTCTCAGATCGTCCGGCCTGTTACCCATCGTCAAGACGATCACACCGAACTTGGGGACCCCGAACTTTGGCCGCACAGGCTGCGTCATCGCAGCCTTGACGACGCAAGCACGGCGACCAGATGACCAACAAGGGTCAGGCATGCCGCTATGACCAGCGCAGCGAGCAGCAGCTTCGTCGCCGCGCCGTCGGCAAAAAGATCAACAACAGCCGCGATGAGCACCAGGATCGACAGCTCCACAGAGTGAAACACCCGATGAAAAGGGATCATTCGAGCCAGCCGGCGAACGGTGCGCAGGAAGCCTCCCCTGGGAGCGCGCACGTTCTCGGCGTCGGGCATCTGCGGCAGTCCGGCATAGTGCCGCGCGACGTGCACCAGGTCGTTCTGCACCTTGTTCAACGCGATCAGCAGCCCCAGCAGCAGCCCTGCGCTGATCCAGACTCCGCTGATCTGAAACTGACCTGTGGCCCGAACGCCCAGGGCAACTGCAATCCCGCACTCAGCGACGTAATGCCCCACCCGATCGAGGTACACGCCGACAGGCGACGAGGTCTGTCGCCAGCGCGCCACCTCGCCATCGCAGCAGTCCAGCAGCATCTGCAGCTGTACCAAGATCACCACAAGGATTGCGGCCGGCAAGGTGGGCCACGCCGTCACCACTGCCGCGGCAGCCGCACTGATGATCATTAGCCAGGTGACGCCGTTCGCGCTGAAGCCGGCACGCAGCAGGATCCGTGTGAGATAAGGGGAAATGTCCCTCAGATAGGCATGAGCCACCCAGTGTTCCGCGACGGCCCGGCTGCGCACGCTCGGCGGTTGTGTCACCTCCCGCAGCTGGGCAATCGTCGGGTGCGTGGGACGCTCGGCACCGACGTCGGAACCGGCCGTCACCACTTCCTCCCGAGCCAGCCCACGCATGGATCCATGCGCGGGGCGACCGGTCCGCGAGGCATCCCGACAGCCTAGTCCCAGGGCACTCGCGTCGAGTGTTGTATCGAGCCCGGACCAAGACGCATACTCTTCGGTATGGGGCGGTATCTACCGATCATCATCGTCGTATTGCTGATGATCTACTGTGTCGTCGAGGTCGCTCAGGCCCCGCCGTTCGCCGTCCGCCGGATGCCTCGCTGGCTGTGGGCGACAGCCATCATTTGTCTGCCCTTGGCCGGCGCCGTCTGCTGGTTGTTGCTGGGTCGGCCCAACGCGGAGTCCTTGGGCACGAAACAGAGGCCGCGCCCGAAAGCACCAGACGACGACATCGACTTCCTGCGCGGGCTCTAGCTCCGGGATGCAACCTACATCTGTGTAGGTTTCGTCATCCCGGTCAGCCAGATGGCGATTGTTGGATCTGGTACGCGCGCTCGATCGCATCCTCGAATCGCTTTGTGCTCTGCTGCGCGCTGACATCGCCGAAGTAGTGGTATCCGAGACCCCGAAGCTGCCGCATCGTGTCGGCATCGCTCTGCAACGCCCGGATTCGTGACAGAACATCTGAGGCTTCCGCTGCGCCGAGAAGCGTAAGAGCATCCAGCAGTGCAGACGGTGGACGGTATGCGCTCGCGGCCGGCTCAGTGATCAGCAAAGGCTTGCCGGTCGCCAGCCAGTCATAGGCGACGGCCGAGACATCGGTGACGCAGGCGTCAGCGAAGTCCCACTGCCAGCCATAACCTCCGCTATCCACCATGTGCCGATCACCGGCCTTCGCGAGCAAAGCACGGACCGCCTTGTCTGCGGCGCGATGCGTCGCTGACGCATACCCGATCCGCGGATGCGGCCGGTAGATGACCCGAACCGAAGGATCGGCGAGAAGAGCCTCAATAATCGCTACGCCGTGACTGGCCAGCGATCCGTACGCGATGCTCGGGCGATCACCTTCCCAGGTGGGTGCGTACCACACCCTCAGACCCGATTCACGTGGCCAGGCGGGAGCGCCGGGGTAGCTGTGGTCAAGCTGGGGGCGGCCCACTGCGAGCGTGCGCTCGGTCGCGTTGAATCCGCGCAATGCGTGGGCGAGTCGATCACGACCCGCGTCACCGCCAACGAAGGTCAGGTCGTACGCCTTGTGCTGGTTGGACACACTCCCGCCCTTGTCGCTCTCACCGTGTCCGATCTGAATGTGCACCGGGCTTGCGAACCGCAGCATGCGGAAGTTCGCATCGACCTGATTGAGGTACAGCACGACCCGTACGTCTCGATCTGCGACCAGCCGTTCGAGTTCACCGCTGGCCCGGGCAAAGGCGACCGGAAGGCTGCTGGTCTCCAGCACCAGATCGCCGGTGTCCGGGCGATCGACGATCACGAAGACCGGACGCTGCAGCGCCAGATGTTCCAACGGCAATCGCCACTGCTCGAACTGATAGAAGTTCTCCGGTCCAGTAGCGAAGAAGACCGCAACGGCCGCGTTCGGCAACCCTCCTCGGCGACGCACCCGATCCGCGAATGCCGGACCTGCGAGCCGGTTGCGCAGCAGGCTGCCAGCGTGGCGAGCGGGGCGGATCGAGGCGGCAAGCCGAGCGCGCAGATCGATCATGTGCAACCGGGTGAGCTCAGAATGCCACGCTCAGCTAGACGGCAGACTCGCTGCGATCGGCGCTCCACTCGGTGTGGAAGGTACCTTCTTTGTCCACTCGGTGGTACGTGTGCGCGCCGAAGAAGTCTCGTTGCGCCTGGATCAGTGCGGCCGGCAACCGTTCCGCGCGAATGCCGTCGTAGTAGGCCAGCGACGAGGAGAACGCAGGTGTCGGAATGCCGTTCTGCGCGGCGCCGGCCACCACTCGCCGCCATGCGGCCAGGCTGTTGCCAACCGCCTCGGCGAAGTAGTCATCGGCCAGCAGTAGCGACAGGTCGGGACTGCGTTCGTACGCCTCGGTGATGCGATTCAGGAAGCGTGCCCGGATGATGCAGCCGCCGCGCCAGATCCTCGCCATAGCGCCGCGATCGATGTCCCAGTCGTACTCGGCGCTGGCGGCCGCAATCTGGTCGAAACCCTGCGAGTAGGCGACCACCTTGGAGGCGTAGAGCGCCTGCCGCACGTCCTCGACGAACCCGTCTCGATCGGCCACCGTCCAATCTCCGGTGCCATCGGGAAGCTTGGCCAGGCCGGCCTCGCGTTGCGGGACCGATCCCGACAGCGCACGTGCCATCGTCGCCTCCGAGATGCCGGTGATCGGCACGCCAAGATCAAGAGCGTTCTGTACCGTCCAGCGGCCAGTGCCCTTCTGCTCGGCCTGATCCAGCACGATGTCGACGAACGGCCTACCGGTTTCCGCGTCGGTGTGACCGAGCACTTCGGCAGTGATCTCGATCAGGAATGACTCGAGATCACCCTTGTTCCAGGTCTGGAAGATCTCGCCGATCTCCGGAGCCGAGGCGCCGGTTCCCTGCCTGATCAAGTCGTACGCTTCGGCGATCAACTGCATATCGGCGTACTCGATGCCGTTGTGCACCATCTTGACAAAGTGGCCGGCTCCGTTGGGACCGACGTAGGTGCAACATGGAACGCCGTCGACCTTGGCTGCAATGCTTTCCAGCAAGGGACCTAGCGACTCGTACGACTCGCGCGAGCCGCCCGGCATGATCGACGGGCCGTTGAGCGCGCCCTCCTCGCCGCCGGAGACGCCTGTACCGACGAAATGCAAGCCGATCTCGGACAGCTTCGCTTCGCGGCGAATGGTGTCAGGGAAGTGAGCATTGCCGGCGTCGATCACAATGTCGCCGTCCTCCAGCAGCGGAGTCAACTCATCGATCACCGCGTCGGTTCCAGCACCGGCCTTGACCATGATCAGTACACGCCGTGGACGCTCCAGCGACGCGACGAAGTCCGCCATGGACTCCGATGGAACGAATGTCCCCTCTGACCCAGCCTCGGCGAGCAGAGACTCGGTCTTGGCATAGCTGCGATTGTGAATCGCGACCCGGTGCCCGTGCCTGGCGAAGTTCCGGGCGAGATTCCGGCCCATGACGGCAAGGCCGGTGACACCGATCTGAGCGAGTTCAGCCATCGTTGAAACTCTCCTTTGGGGCCTTTTGGAGCGTTGTGAGACGATCGAGCAGCGAGCGGGGTCGCTCGTGTCGTTGGCTCAGCGTATCGGTTTCGCCTATCAGCGGGTCTGGCACCTTTGGCCCCAGTCAATACCATGCGCTGGAGGGTAAGGAATGCTTCAGCCGCTGGGCATCAGTGCCGAAGCGGAGGCCGTCTACGTCGCGCTCGGGCCGTTGCCGTCTGCGTCGGTAGCCGACTTGGCGCTGCTCACGTCGTCGACACCGGAGTGTGTGGCCGAGACCCTCGAAGAATTGAGAAGGCTCGGACTGGCAACGGATTCCTCGCTGGGACACTGGCGGGCATTGCCGCTGCTCGATGTTGTCAACCAGCTCAAGGCACAGCGGTTGTCGGAGATCGAGCTGGCCGGTGTGGCGGCCGAGTCGCTGGAGAGTCATTTACTTGCGGCCGGGACGAGTCAGGACGATGTCAAGATTCTCGTCGGACGGGAAGCCATCGTCGCGGCCCATCGCGAGCTGCTGAACTCCGCCCGACGAGAGATCTGCGGCTTCGACAAACCTCCTTATGCGCAAGCCCGGCCCGACGTCACCGAGGAGGCGTTGAGCGTAGAGCCGGAATGGCAAGCCCTGGACCGCCATGTCACCTTGCGTGTGGTCTACCACCCCGGGTTCGACCCTGACAGGCTGACCGAGCTGGGACTGTTTGCGAAACAGGGAGAGCTTTCACGCACCTCGCCTGTTCCGATGAAGCTGATCTTGGTCGACTCTCATGTCGCGCTCATCCCCTCGATGCGTTCGTACACCCCAGGACACGAGCTTCGTGCCTCAATTGTGCGGCACCCGCTCCTCGTCGAGGCACTGCAGTGGCTCTTCGAGGCGGTTTGGGATGCTGCCGTTCCGATCATGACCTCGGTCAACAGCGAGAATGATCCCAGGCGTCAGATGTTGATCTCCATGTTGATGACGGGATCCACGGACTCCGCCATCGCAAATACCTTGAACATCAACGTGCGCTCCGTGCGTCGCTGGATCTCTGACCTGATGGATGAGTTAGGGGTGTCGACGCGGTTGCAGCTAGGCGCTGCACTCGTACGATCAGATGGTTTGCGCGGAGAGCCCTCCGTGCGAATCGACGGAAACCCTTCTGCTCTGCTCTTGGAGAACAAACACGCAAAGCCACGCCCGCGGTCCTAAATGAACCGCGGGCGTCGCCCAGGGGGAGGAACTCCGAGCGGAACCTCGGGGAAAAGTTCCACACGGGCTGTGCTGGTCAAGCCACGCTCACTCGCGGCTCAACCACCGGGAACGTCAGGTATCCCGGCTTCCTTGCGGAAGATCTGGTGCTCGCTTTGCCTAACGCAAACACTATCCGACTTTCGACACGATTTCACTACCCTGTGAACCCGATATGTCGCGGCGTCGGATTTCGGCCATAAGAAACGAGCGGCCGTACTAAGCACGCCCTTCGCGGGCGAGTCCCCTTTCGGCCCCAGATCAACCTCCCGCCCGGCACGCGCCCGGCGCGAGTTGAGATAACACCAGCGGCGGCGCTTATTAGCGCCGCCGTGTATCAGAGGGTGTGTCCGCGAAGTGTGTGTCCGCGAAGTGTGTGTCCGCGAAGTGTGTGTCCGCGAAGTGTGTGTCCGCGAAGAGTATGACCGCGATGCGTTGAGGACTGCATGTGAGCTTTCCCTTCTTGCTGTCTCGCCGTCGCCGTCTGCCGGCAGGCGATTGTCCTGATCTATGTCAAGAAGGACGCTATGCAGGCGATCTGCACGAAGTCACGCAAAAAGGGCAGCAGGAACCTGACATGTCCTAAAGTGGACATGCCAAAATCGCGTTAGGTGCCTCGCACTCTCCAACGCGTACGCCGCTGGGCCCGAAATCACGAGCGCACACCTTCGGTCCGTGGCCCCCGTGGCCACAGAATCGCCCCCTTTGCATGGAGGCCGTCACCGATTGCGCGCCGTCAATCGACCCACGGAACAGGCTATCCGCTAGCAAGCGAGTTGACCCACTCCCGGATGTCAGCCTGAAACGCGCAACGGCGCGCCGTCAATAACTCTGCTCAAATTTCTCCCCCGATGGTCGCTAAAAGCGAATGTAACCTGCCAGTGAGCATGCTGCAGGCAGTCCCGATGGAGCTATGAAACCATCCCCGCCACCAGAATGTTTCGCATTTATGTGTCTTCTTAGGAAGCCCTGTCGTCGAGGAGGCGCCATGTCCTGCATGTTTGTTCCCCCCTACCTGCTAAAGCGGATCGCCTTGTGGGCTGGCACTCGGCAGGCCTCCGACTCCGGCAGAGAAACACTGCAGGTCGACGATCGCCTGCGGACTCGGCGGGAGTCACGACCGCCGGAGATGGCGGCACCCCCGTTGCCGGGCTCGCGAACCCGGGTCGTGCATACCGCGAACAACAGCGAGACCTTGCCCGGCGAGGTTGTGCGGAGCGATGACGATCCCCCGGCCGGCGATCTGGCAGTGGATGAGGCTTTCAACTCGTCTGGACAGGTCCTGGAGTTGTTCGAGAGTCAGTTCGGCCGACGTTCGATCGACGGCCGTGGCGGGACGGTTTCAATTACGGTTCATTACGGGCGGGACTACGACAACGCGTTTTGGGACGGGACCCAGCTCGTTTTCGGCGACGGCGATGGCGCGATCTTTCAACGCTTCACCAAACCGATGGACGTCATGGCACACGAGTTCACCCACGGCGTCACGCAGTTCACCGTCGGATTGGCCTATCAGGATCAGCCGGGCGCGCTGAATGAAAGCATCAGCGACGTCTTTGCCTCGATGGCCAAACAGCGCGCGCTCGGCCAAACCGCTGCTGAGGCTGATTGGTTGATTGGTGAAGGGCTGTTTATGCCAGGTATCAATGCCAAGGCGCTGCGCTCGATGAAGGAGCCGGGGACGGCGTACGACGATCCTCAAATTGGCAGAGATTTGCAGGTGGGCGCAATGGCCGACTACGTCCAAACCGATGATGACAGTGGCGGCGTTCACATCAACTCAGGAATTCCTAACCGGGCCTTTGCGCTTGCCGCGCTGGAAATTGGTGGGGCGAGCTGGGAGAAGGCCGGCCAGGTCTGGTACGACACGCTGCTCCACGGCGAGCTGAGCCCACAGGCCAGCTTTGCTTCGTTTGCGCAAGCCACGGTCGGCTCAGCCCGTCGTGTCTTCACGAACGACCCAATGGTTGCCGAGAAGGTCAGGGCGGCGTGGGTCGAAGTCGGCTTGCTCCAGGCAGAGCCGGCTGACCTCGCGTCTGCAGAGCCCGTTGGCGCCGGCATGGCACAGTCATCCGACTCTGCCGCTGGTGCCGCTCTGCCCGCGACAGTCGCCGTACGCCGCACCGGCGGCTTTGCCGGCACCACCAAGGTCGGACAGTTGGATCTCAACTCCGATCCGGAGGGGTCGGAGGTCCGGCATCTGCTGATGCACGTTGGTCGGCAGCAGATTTCTGCTACCCGATCGGTTCCCGATCGCTTCGTCTACACGGTGGAATATGGCGACTGGCAGTTCACCGTACGAGAACAGGACCTGACGCCGGAGCTGCGACGTCTGGTGCAGGTTGTGCTCGACCGCGGTGGCCACTAAGGGCGTCCACGCACAACGACGCTGCTCTGTGGCATGACTATTACGGAAACGTCTCGATCTACGATCCCTAGGTGAGACCCGTCGTCCAACAGGGGGTGTCTGAGCGCCTCTTCGATAAGGTGGCAAGGTGCCGACGGGGAGAGCGCGCGACGGTTCCTTTCCGCGCTCAGTCGGGGTGCTTGGGCACGGATTCCTGGCCGAGCCGGTCCTCCAGCGACTGTTGCGTGTGCTGCCAGCCACGACGCACATTACGACGTTCGGACGGAATCCCGACGTACTCGCTCAGCTTCAGCGATTGGGCGCCAAACGCGCCGCAAGTGCGGCAGACCTTGCCGCCCGCAGCGAGTACGTCATCGTGCTGTTGGACAAGCTCGATGATCTTGAGGCGCATCTTCGCGGTCCGAGCGGGCTGCTTGCAGGGGTGCACAGTCCTACAATCCTTGTTTTTGGAGGAATCTCCGCTCCGGATGATCTTCGCAATCTGACCAGTGATCTGGCCGAGCAGATGGCAGGGCTACTCCGGATCGTCGATGCACCGCTGACCGGAACGCAGGCGACAGCGGGACGCGGCGACCTTGTCATCGCAGTTGGAGCCACGCCGAGCCTGTATCGGGAGGCACTGCCGGTCCTGGAGTTACTCGGCAGTTGCGTACGTGTCGGCGGCATCGGTAGCGCCCAGATTGCCAACGCTTGTGAGCAATATGTCATTGCGGCTACGGCTATGGCCCTCAGTGAGGCGGCGGTCATTGCCGAACGGGCTGGTCTTGATCTTGCGCGCGTTCTGGAGAGCTGGGAGCGTTCGCTGGCGGGAAGCCGGGTCCTCGGCGCCGCGCGCGGCAAGCTACTCAACCGCAACTTCCAGCCCGATATGCCGGCCGGGGCTGCCCTGGCGCCGCTCGAAGTCGCATCCCAGCAAGCGTGGCGCACCGGCACCTCTGCGCGGCTCCTGTCGAACGTCCGAGAACTCTTCCAACTCTTGGATCGGGCCGGCCTCAGCAGTCAGGATCTGGCAGCCACATACCAGTACCTAGCAGCACAGCACCCCGGGCGGCGCGAGGCACAGGGTTAGCCTCCCGGCGCCCGAGGTGCAAAGCAGTCTCGGGAAGGGGCCTACGGACGTCAGCCAGCTGCACGCCTCGTCGGCCGGGGGTCTCCGCTCAGGTGAGCTGAAGAATGACGATCACCAAGATGATGATGACCAGGACCCCAATGATGGTGCCGATAATTCCCCGGTTCATGGCAGGACCTCCTCTCGTGCTCTTGGAGGTACCCGCCTGCCGAAGAGGTAAACAGTCGGCTCACGCACGCAGGTTCTGACTCGCCGTCTCCGGGGCACGAGCCGTCGGATTCATGCTCAGATGCCGTAGTTGAGGATTCGCGAAAACCACCGCGGCGACCACCAGGATCAGTGAGCCCCCGATGAGAAATGGGACTTGGGCGCTCGACACATCGGTCACCAGACCGGTTAGGGCATACGTGATGGGGACCGCGCCCAGGCTGGCGAAGGACAGCGCGCTCATGACCCGGCCAATCTGACCAGTGGGAGCCAGCTTGAGCACAGCAGAGGTGACCAGGGTGCCGTAGAACCCGGCGCCGATGCCGGCGCAGAGGCCGAGGAGGCCGGCGCACACAAACGCGGCCGAGACCGGCAATCCGAATGCGGGCAGGAAACCGAGCCCTACCACGCTGAGTCCCATTGCCGTCAAACCTGATAGCGCGGCGAGTCCCGTGCGATGAACATTTTTTCGCCACAGCAGGAACCCAGCCGCTGCGGCCGCCCCAAGACCGAAACCCCCGAGAACCCAACCGACGGTTCGCACGCCCCAACCCGCCTCATTGGCCAGTAGTGGCACGCCGGCAATCATCGGCCCGCTGAACCCCAGCTCCGCGACGAAAACGACGATCAGCAGCATCGTTAGCGTGCGGTAGCTCCGAATCAGCCGGATCCCCGCCACCAAGTCGGCCCACACCGAGACCCCAGGCTGCTTCGAGCTAGTTTCCGCGTCGAGGGGCGAATCGTCTCCCGAAGACTCCTCTGGGATCGCCATCCGCGTGCTGGCGAGGAGGACGACCGAGACCGCGAACAGCCACGCGTTCACCCAGAATGCCGCGGCGGCACTCGCAACCACGAGCAGCCAGCTGCCCAAAGGCGCGCCGGCGAACTCGGCGCCGCGTGCCACGATCGTCTTCGCCGCGACGACCCTGGTGATTCCTTCACGCGGGACCAGATACCGGGGGGCGGTGTTGATGGCCGGCACGAAAAACCCGTCGACCAACCCGAACATGACAGCCAATGCGCCGAGCAGCAAAGGACGGATGTGGCCACCAGCTACGACGATCGCGAAGACGACCATGATCAACGTCCGTAGCAGGTCGGAGGTGATAATGGTCCGCTTCGGACCGATCCTGTCGACGAAGACTCCCCCGACCAGAAGCAGAGCAGCCTGAGGGATCGCACCGGCCACAAGAATCAAGCCGACGTTCACCGGCGTCGTCGTTTGTACCGCGACCCAGGCCAGCGTTACGAGGTAGATGTGATTGCCGACCAACGAGGTCGCCAAGCCCATCAGCCACCGCAGCACCTGAGGCAAGCGTCAGCCCCCCTCGGTGCGAATCGCACAGTGCGGCGCTTTCATGGCGTCCCCTCCAGGTGAGGCGTGGGTTGGGCGCTGGCCGCCGCGCCGCGAGCGCAACGGGGATTGCTGCTTCGGCTCCTCCAATACGCGCTGGACCCCCAATGTCTGCGTCGGGCCCCGCTGGGCGGGATGCGACAGTTCCGGGCGTCAGTTGCCCTTACACATTAGCCACTTCGCGGGGAGACCAACAACGACCGCACACAGGGCGGGATGGCGTATCAGTTGTGGTCAGGGACTCCAACCCAGGTACGCCTCACAGGCGTTGATGCCGGCAAACAAGATGGCGCCGGCGACCGGTCATGTCTCATGATGGCGCGCCGCCTGAAGCTGGCTTTGCCCAAACCGTCCGCGAGTCCGCCCCTACTCCTCCCACGGCAATGGCTTGCCTTCGGCGACCGGTGCCAGCGGAATGACAACAACTGGACGATGTTGACGATGGGCGAGGTGCGCCGCAACTGAGCCAGTGAGGAACTGCTTCAGCCCGGCGCGTACGCCGCCCCTCCGGCTACCGACGATGATCAACTCGACGTCGCAGATGTCGGCTAGCCGGGTGAGCGCGTACGCGACGTCGCCTGCCAGCTCCCGGAAAGACAGGTCAATGGAGTCGTCGGCGACCGCATTCCGCACTTGTGCGACGAGTCCTTCGTCGAAGTCAGTGTCCTTCAGTTCGGGCAGCTCAGGATCAAGCGGCAGCGAGACCACCGAGCCGTCCGGTAGCTCCTCGACCACGTATCGGCCGGGATCGACATGGGCACAGATCAGCGCCGCGCCGAACGTACGAGCGAAGTGGGCAGCATGGCGCAGCACGGTGTCCGGCTGGCCGTAGGTGACTCCGACCAGAATGCGACGTATTGTCTGATCTTTCGCCATCGCCTCGCTCCCAGTGCTTCAAGTCCTGACCCTAGCGCCGTGAGTATCGACGGGCCAAGATCAGCGCGACGGTGAGTCGGTGCTGATGCGCCCACTGGCCTCGAGGGAAAGCAGCGCGGCCTTTGTTTGCAGGCCGCCGACGTACCCGCCGAGCGTACCGTCACTGCGCAGCACTCGATGGCACGGAACGATCACCGGCATGGGGTTGGTGGCACACGCACTGCCGACGGCGCGTACCGCCCGCGGATGACCACTCGCAACGGCAACCTGGGAGTAGGTCTCCGTGCGCCCGTAATCGATCAACACGAGGCGCGAGAGCACCTCGCGCCGGAATCCGTGCGCGAGCTGGAAGTCCAATGGCAGCACGAAATCTCGGCGGTCGCCGGCAAAGTATTCGTCCAGCTGATGGGCTACTTGATCAAGCCGCCGGGGTGCGCGCAGGATGCGTGCGCTCACCCGCTCGGACAACGTCTGCAAGACTTGATCATGGTCCTCGATCTCGTACGCGACTCGGACCAAGCCCTGCTCGGTCGCCGCCAGGAGCAGCGAGCCGACGGGTGAATCGACGGTCCGGTAGGCGACGTCGAGCAGCCGGTCACCGTCGGCCGCCGCCACGAGCTGATCATGGAGTTGGCTCAGGGTTCGAGCGTCGTCGCTGCGGGTGATAGGAGAAAGAACAGGGTCGACAGAGTTGATCATGAATGGATTCCTTGTGCTGTTGGTGTGGGTTGCTGGCGGTTGAGGTAACGGCGGCGCAGTGCCTGAATGCCGTCGTGGGCTGCACGTCGGGCAGCGTCGGTCGATCCGCCGACAATGGCGGCAACCTCCGCGTAGGGCAGCCCCGCAACATGGTGGTAGGCGACTGCTTGGCGTTGCTTTGTCGGTAGTGCCCGGAGCGCTGCCCACAGGTGGTCGTCTTCCGGCTCCCACGGAGCCGGTCGTAGCGGGCCTCTCAGCGATATCTGCGACCGGTGTCGCGCGGCGGCGCTGGGCACGGAGGGCGTCAATCGACTTGTGATGGGCGATCGTGACCAGCCAAGCCTGGACATTCGCGTCCTCGGCGAGGTCTGGATAGGCGCGCAGGGCTGCGAGGAAGGTCTCCGACCAGGCGTCCTCCGCGTCCGGGCGCGCGAGCACGGCACGACAGACGCGCAGCACGGTCGGCCCATGCTCTGCCACGATCTCCTCAAACGGCTGTTTCATCCTCATCAACGTGTAGACGATGCCACGGAGCAAAACGTGAGGTCAGCTGGGACTCTCTGCGAGCGTCGGCCAGCGCTCGCTGCTGATCGGAGGCGCGATGCGCGGAACCGGCGACGTATTCAACCGATCGGTTGACAACAGGGACGTCGTGTCGTAAGTTCTTTATCAACCAAACGGTTGAATAACCAGGGGCAGGAGGCTCGATATGAGCGAGGATCGACTCTCACGAGTCTTCGCCGCCCTGGCCGACCCAACACGGCGGGACATCGTCGCCCGGCTCGCTGTCGGGGACGCCACGGTGAGCCAGCTGGCCGCCCCGTACGAGGTGTCTATTCAGGCTGTGTCAAAGCACCTCAAGGTGCTGGAAGACGCCGGGCTGGTCAGCCGCAGCCAGGACGCGCAGCGCCGCCCGCGGCACCTGGAAGCGGAGGTATTCGACCTCATGACTGCCTGGATCGAGCGCTACCGACGGCAGGCTGAGGAGCGATACCGCCGACTGGACGCCGTACTCGCTGCCCTGGATGACGACCGTGAACCCACTATCAACGAAGGAGCAGCATCATGAGCACAAATGCCACGCACGAGCGCGCAACCAACAAGACCACGATCGAAGCCGACCCAAACCTGCCCACGATCCGCATCATCCGCGACTTCGACGCTCCTCGAGATCGGGTATTCAGGGCCTGGGTCGATCCGGAGCTGGTCGTTCAGTGGCTGGGCCCGAACAGTAGCGAAATCAGGATCGACCAGTGGGAAGCGCGTACCGGCGGGAACTATCGCTACGCGTCGGTGCAGGACGGCGAAGAGGTAGCCGCCTTCTACGGATCCTTCCATGAGGTACGGCCGAGCGAGCGGCTGGTCCAGACGTTTACCTGGGAGGGCATGCCGGATGGGGTCAGCTTGGAGACCATGACGTTCGAGGACCTCGGGGACGGCCGGACCCGAACGATCGGCCTTTCTGTCGTGGAGAACCTCGAGGCCCGCGACGGGATCATCGCGAGCGGGATGGAGGTCGGGGTCTACGAGGGCTACGAGAAGCTCGATTCCCTGCTCGCCCAGAGCTGAATGATTCCGAGTTGTCAGCGTCTCAGTGGGCCATAGCCCGCTGAGACGCTGACAACTCGGTTTGGTGTCCCGATGGTGGCATCATGATCATCCGCGTCCTCGTGGCCGATGATCATCCGGTGTATCGGGCGATTCGGCGAGTGTCTGAGGCGATATCCAGGACGGTCAGGACATACCGAGCTGTTCCAGCACGGCCGACTTCCGCCCCCAGCCGTCACTCTCCTTGGATCCGCCCCTCCGCAATAGGGTGAGGAGGACCAGCTTTTTGCCCAGCACGTCGAGACCAGCCAAGGAGCTGCGAGTGAAGATCGGAATCGGCCTACCGAACCCGGTGCCAGATACGCCGGGGAATGTCTTGATCGACTGGGCCAAACGGGCGGAGGCAGCCGGGTTTTCCGGCCTGGTCACCATCGACCGGATCGCCTATCCCAGCTATGACTCCCTTACCGCGCTGGCGGCGGCGGCCGGGGCGACCGAGCGCATCTCGTTGATGACCAACATCCTCCTTGCGCCGATCTACACTCCGGCGCTGCTCGCAAAGCAAGCAGCCAGCATTGATCAGCTATCGCAAGGACGCTTGTCCCTCGGCATGGCAGCCGGAGGCCGATCGGACGATTACGAGATCACCGGCAGGGACTTCCACCGCCGAGGTCGGGAGTTCGACAGCGGCCTCGAGGTGATGCACAAGGTGTGGCGGGGCGAGGCTCTTGCTCCAAGTTCTTCCCCAGCGAGCCCGACCCCGACTCGAGATCGGCGAGTTCCCATTCTGTTCGGAGGCACCAGTCAGAAGACCGTCGAACGAGTCATCAAGTGGGGAGCCGGCTGGACCGCGGGCGGCGCACGACCGGCTCAGGCCGCCCCGTTCGCCGAGGGCATCCGGAGCGCCTGGACGGCGGCAGGTCGTACGGGAGAACCTCGATTGTCCGCACTGGCGTATTTTTCGCTCGGCGATGACGCCGACGCGGCCTCACGTCAATACCTTCTCGACTACTACCGATTCACCGGCGATTTCGCGACTCAGATCGCGGAGTCCGCGATTCGATCCGTCTCCCAGCTGCAGGACACCACGAAGGCATTCGAGGATGCCGGTTTCACCGAGCTCTATTTCGACCCGACCGTCGCCAGTCTGACCCAGGTAGACCGCCTCGCGGAGGCCATACTCTGATCAAGCTCGGCGACCTCTTCGGGTCTACGGTGAAGTCGTGGACAAAGTAGTCGCAAGTGCGCGGGACGCCGTCGCCGACATCGTGTCAGGATCCTCGCTCGCCGTTGGGGGCTTCGGGTTGAGCGGTATCCCAAGCGTGTTGATCGCGACTCTGCTGGAGTCCGGCGTCGAGGATCTTGAAGTCGTCTCGAACAACTGCGGCGTGGACGGCTGGGGACTCGGCCTGCTGCTGGAAAGTCGACAGATCCGGCGGATGGTGGCCTCTTATGTCGGAGAGAACAAGGAGTTCGCGCGGCAATATCTGGCAGGCGAGCTCGAGGTTGAGCTCACCCCGCAGGGCACGCTGGCGGAGCGGTTGCGGGCGGGCGGCTCCGGGATCCCGGCTTTCTATACCGCGACGGGAGTTGGTACCCAGGTAGCCGATGGTGGGCTGCCGTGGCGCTACGACGCCGACGGCAATGTTCTCGTCGCGTCGCCGCCCAAACAGACACAGACCTTCCTCACCGCGGAGGGCGAGAAATCCTTCGTACTCGAGCATGCGATCATCTGCGACTTCGGGTTGGTCCGGGCCTGGAAAGGCGACCGCCACGGCAACTTGATCTACCGTCACTCAGCGCGCAACTTCAATCCCATGGCAGCGATGTCGGGCACGATCACCATCGCCGAGGTCGAACAGCTGGTGGCACCCGGTGATCTTGATCCGAATCAGATTCACACGCCTGGCGTCTACGTGCATCGCGTGGTGCCGTTGACACCCGAGCAGGCCGCCGACAAGCGCATCGAGCGGACCACCGTACGCGCGAGGCCCACCGAGGCTGCATCATGAGCTGGACGCGCGAGCAAATGGCCGCGCGAGCGGCGGCCGAGCTGAGCGACGGCAGCTATGTGAACCTGGGCATAGGACTGCCCACACTGGTGCCGAACTACGTCGCCGAAGGCGTGGAACTGGTGCTGCAGTCGGAGAACGGGTTGCTCGGGGTCGGCCCCTACCCGTACGAGGGTGATCAAGATGCGGATCTGATCAATGCCGGGAAGGAGACGGTGACGCTCCGGCCCGGAGCCTCGATCTTCGATTCGGCCATGTCGTTCGGGATGATCAGAGGCGGCAAGATCGACGCGGCGATTCTCGGCGCGATGCAGGTTTCTGCCAACGGCGACATCGCCAACTGGACCATTCCCGGAAAGATGATCAAGGGCATGGGAGGCGCCATGGACATTGCCAATGGTGCCAAGCGGGTGATTGTTTTGATGGAGCATGTTGCCAAGGACGGCTCGTACAAGATCGTCAAGGAGTGCTCGCTCCCCTATACCGGAAGAGGCGCGGTGCAGCGCATCATTACCGATCTCGGGGTGCTCGACGTCACGCCGCAGGGGCTCCAGCTTGTTGAGCTTGCTCCCGATGTCTCGGAACAAGAGTTGCGCGACAAGACCGAACCGCCGGTCCGCGGACTGCCGTGATCACCGCGCAGACATCCATCGCAGTAACTGGCTCGACCGGTCGGCTCGGCGGGCGGGTGGCCCGTGGACTGTCCCAGCTCGGTGTGAAGCAAACCTTGGTGGTGCGCGATGCAGCCAGGGCGCCAGACTTGCCCGGCTGTCACATCGCGACGGCCGACTACGGTGACGGTGCGGCCGTTCAGACAGCGCTCAGCGATGCCCATACCGTGTTCATGGTCTCTGCCGCAGAGACGCCGGATCGGGTTCAGCAGCACATCACCTTCATCGACGCAGCGGTTGCCGCTGGTGCCCAGCGGATCGTTTACGTGTCCTTCTTCGGTGCCTCTCCCACAGCGACCTTCACGCTGGCTCGCGACCATTGGGCGACCGAAGAGCACCTCCGCTCGGCGCGAGTGGCGTACACGATCCTGCGGGACAACATCTACGCCGACTTCGCGCCATATTTCATCGGCACTGATGGGAACATTCGAGGGCCCGCGGGTAACGGCCGAGCAGCCGTTGTGGCACAAGCCGATATCGCTGAGGTAGCCGTCGCAGTTCTCAGCGGCGATGGCGCGTACGACGGGCAGATCCTGAACCTCACCGGTCCCGCAGCGTTGACCATGCACGAGATTGCGAGCATCCTCAGTGATCAACTCGGTCGGACCGTTGGGTATGTTCCGGAGACGATCGAGGAGGCGTACGCATCACGCGCTGTCTACGGTGCGCCGGACTGGCAAGTGGACGCCTGGGTCAGCACCTACACCGCCATCGCGGCCGGTGAGCTGGCCAAGATCAGCGAGGACATAGCCGAGGTGACTGGTCATCCGGCAACCTCTCTGGAACAGGCTCTTGCCGCTGCCGGAAATGCGCGCTGAGCTTGTCGAAACGCGGATTCGGCCACTTGCCCTTGCTGAATGCTGACACCTCCCTTCTCTTCTCGAGTCGTAGGTAAGTTGGCGGCCATGGCAACCGAGTCAGATGACAGCGGCTGCGTCCGGCTTGTGTCTGCGGACGATCCGCGTGCCGTCGCGGCAACCGAGGCAATACAGGCGGGCGATCTCGATGCGCTTGACCGCCTGCTCAGCGCCCACTCGTGGCTCGCGTTTGCTCGCATCGGCAACTGGGACTGCCACCGAACGTTGCTGCATGCGGCAACGGACTGGCCGGGGCACTTCGCCAACGGTCCAGCGGTCGTGGAGCGTCTGGTCGCCGCCGGCGCGGACGTGAACGCCCACAGTCGGTTCAGCTCCCACACCGAGACGCCGCTGCATTGGGCGGCGAGCAGTAACGACGTGCCCGTGCTTGACGCGCTGCTCGATGCTGGAGCCGATATCGAAGCGACCGGTGCGGTGCTCGGCAGTGGAAGTCCACTGGCCGATGCGTGCGGATTCGGCAACTGGGCAGCCGCCAGGAGATTGGTCGAGCGAGGCGCGCACACCCGGCTGAGCGACGCCGCCGCGCTTGGCTTGCTGGATCGAGTCGAGATGACCTTCGCTGGGGAGCCAGGTCCGGATCGGGAGGAGATGACTCAGGCGCTGTGGAGTGCCTGCAACGGGGGCCAGTTGGCGGCGGCGCAATACCTCGTCGCGCATGGTGCGGACATCAACTGGATCGGCTGGGACGACAAGACACCGCTCGATCTGGTCGACGACAGTGCCGAGCCGAAACTGGCTGCGTGGCTCAAGGCTCGCGGGGCCAAGCACGCTCATGAGCTGGGCGAATGACGACTGGGGATCACCGGGGATCTTTGCATCGCGGGGATCTGCCAGCGGCCGCTAAGGCAGTACCGGTCGCGGCGGCACTGGAGTGGAGACGATCAGTGAGCTGGTGGTCTGGCCGTAGACCAGGAACCGATCAAGCACTGCCTCAAGATCATTAAGAGCTCGTACGTGCACCTTGAGCAGGAAGCAATCCTCACCGGAGATCCGGTGGCATTCGCTCACCTCGGCGCAATCCTGCGCGAGCTGGACAATCCGGCTCATCTGCCCGGCCGTCGGGCGAAGCCGTACCCACGCCGCGATCGGAAGACCAAGCGCGGCCGGGTCGATGTCGAGCCGTACGCCGCGGATTGCTCCCATCTGCTCGAGCCGCCGGATCCGCTCTCGTACCGTCGGCGCCGAAACCCCAAGAGCACGTGCCAGTTCCGAAGCCGGCAGCTGCGGATTGGCAGCGAGCAGCCGGAGTAGCTGGTGAGAAAGTTGATCGAGTTCGGGCACTGATTTTTCTCGGCGATAAGCCATCAGCAATTCTCCTTTCGCCATCGGACAAGATTGCTGCGATTACAGTCTGCCTGGCCATATGCCGAAGCCGATTCGCTTCATACCGTGTGGTTGTGTCGCATGAGATCGCCACTCGGGAAACGAGTGCCCAAGGAGGACCGCTCCATCATCTGCCGCCCCATGCCTGGTTCGTGGGCAGTGCGGTATTCCACTACCTGGGCCCGGCGTTCGCCGTCCTGCTGTTCGCCGCGATACAGCCGCTCGGGGTGGCATGGCTGCGCATCCTGACCGCAGCCGCGATCTTCGCCGCGTGGCGCAGACCGTGGCGCAGTTGGCGCCTCTGGGATCTCTGGACCCGTCGGACGATCGGCGTGCTTGCACTCGTACTAGCGGCAATGAACTCGGTCTTCTATCTCGCAATCGATCAGCTTCCGCTCGGCACCGTCGCCGCGATCGAGTTTGTCCCAGTGATCATTCTCGCGGCCGTCGCAGTGCGCACCCGCCGCAACCTGGTCGCGCTCGGACTGGCCTTCGCGGGCGTCTATCTGCTGACCGATATCCAGCTCACCCGGGCGCCGCTTGGCTTGATCTTCGCGGCATGCAACGCGGCGCTCTTCGCGGCATACATCATCTGTGCGCACGGCGTTGCCCAGCAATCTGCCGCCAGCGGCATCGACGGGCTCGCAATGGCGATGCTGGCCGCGTCACTGGTCGCACTTCCGATCGGAATTGGGTCTGCGGAAGCTGCCTTCACCAACCCGCAACTGCTGCTCGCGGCGGCTGGAGTCGGCATCTGTTCCTCCGTGATCCCGTACGTCTGCGATCAGATGGCCATGCAACGGCTGTCCCGCGGGACCTACGCACTGCTGGTCTCCCTCTTGCCGGCGACAGCCACTGTGATCGGGCTCGTCCTTCTAGGACAGATCCCGCATCCCGCCGAGATGGTTGGTGTTGGCCTCGTCGTTGCCGGTGTGGCCATGCATCGAGATAACCAGACCTGAGATTCTGCGACGACCCGGATGCACGGGCCTCTAGGGTTCCCCCATGCATGCCGCCGATCAGGCACGGCCGCCCGCCTACATGGTCGTGGTGCTCGGCTTGCTCACGATGTTCGGGCCACTCTCGCTCGACCTCTACCTTCCCGCACTCCCCCAGCTTGCGGACGACCTCGCGACCTCAGCGTCGGCGGCCCAGCTCTCGATCACGGCGTGCTTGGTCGGTCTCGCGCTCGGCCAGCTGGTGGCCGGTCCGCTCTCGGATCGGCTCGGTCGCCGACGCCCGCTGATGGTCGGACTGCTGGCCTACGTCCTCGCCTCCTTTGCCTGCGCTTTCGCGCCAACTGTGGAAGTCCTCGTCGCGCTCCGTTTCGTTCAGGGTCTAGCGGGTGCCGCCGGCATCGTGATCTCCCGTGCCATCGCACGTGATCTTTATTCCGGACGCGCGCTGATGATCTTCTTCTCGCGGTTGCTCTTGATCGCCGGGCTGGCGCCCGTCCTCGCCCCCATCCTTGGCGGCCAGCTCAGCCGAATCATGGATTGGCGCGGCATCTTCTTGGTACTGGCCGGCTTCGGCGCAGTGCTGCTCCTGGCCGGATGGTTCGGACTTCGGGAGACGCTGCCTCCGCAACGACGAGTGGTAGGTGGCTTTGGCCGAACCCTGCACGGCTACAACACCTTGGTCCATGATCGTTTCTTCGTGGGATGTGCGCTGTCGTCGGGCCTCGCCGGCGCATCGATGTTCGCCTACATCGCCGGCTCGACTTTCGTCCTGCAACGGATTTACGGCATGTCGCCGCAAGGCTTCTCACTGGTATTCGGATGCATCTCACTCGGCCTTGTTGCGGCTGCACAGGGCGGAGCCCGTCTTGCCCTCGTCTGGCCGCTGACGCGCGTGCTCGCTCTCGGCCTGGCCATCAATCTCACCGGCGCCACCGCTCTCCTCATCACGGTGATCAGCGGACTTCCCTTGGCCGCGCTGATCGGATCGCTCGTCGTGATGGTGTGCGCCGTGGGCGTGATCTTCCCGACGGCGAACGCACTGGCAATGGCGGACTACCCGGATCTGGCCGGTACGGCATCCTCCCTGCAGGGCTTGAGCCAATTCGTCTTCGGGGCCATCGCTGCGCCGCTCGTCGGGATAGCCGGCGAACATACCGCCGTGCCACTAGGCATCGTCACGACGTCAGTCAGCGTCTGTGCAATGGCGAGCTTCGTGAGCCTCGTGCGTCCCGTGGTACGGGCTCGCATCAAGAATCAGTGACGCTCAGTTAGCCCAAGGACTCATCCAGAGGGACGGCCACGACCGGGCATCTCATCCGACTTAGGCAGTGATGTGCAACCGGACCCGCAACATCGCCAGTCCAGTCCGGGCTCGTGCGTGTCCCGATCACCAGGAGATCGGCATCGGCGGCCTCGGCCACGAGCACAGGCCCGGCATCTCCCTCGGCAAACTGCAGCTGCCAACCCGGCTCCGGCGATGCCTCCTCGAAGACGCTCCGGATGCCTCGGCGGTACGGGCCACTTATCATCTCTTCGGGCAGTCGGCCGTCCTCATCGACCTCCACCGATCCGAATGCCTCGATCCCGATCGGCCAGTCGATCACGTGCACCGCACGTATGGTGGCACCGGTGAGCCGGGCCTGCCGCGCCGCCCAGCGCAGGGCAGCGCGAGCTGTAGGGGTGTCGTCGAGCCCAACCACGATCCGCTGCGGCTCCTCCCGATCGATCGGCCGAACGGCCAGGCGGCGGTCACGACGCGGCGACACGGTCGATGCGCTCATCATCACCTCCGGGGGTTCTCCGGCCGGTGGGCGTGTGATGATCAGGCCCACCGGCTTCCTATCCACAGTGACGATCCGAGACGTTGATGAGCAGAGGCGAAAGTCCCCGAATCACGTCCACGCGCCCCGTCCAAAACAGGCCATGGTGGCGCTCGTATCGCCGGCAATGGCTCGCGCGAGACCTGCTCGCGGGCGTGACGGACGCCCTCGAGGAGCTCCGGGCCCGGCTCACGGACCGCGGAATCGTGTTCGCCACAACGCATCTGCGGACCGAACTGCGTACGGCCCTTACCAAGACCGGCTGGGTCGGCCGGCTAGGCACTGATCATCTATTCGCCACTTTGCCGACTGCAGTAGCGGCGTACGAGCAATGGCTGCGCGATCACCCGGCATCAGAGACATCCGATGATCAAACACCTCTGGTGTCCCGGGACCAAAGTCCCGACGATTGACGACCAATGATCATGACCTGGAGACGACGTTCAGGCCACCATGAACCGTGGAGGGAAAGGGCGCCGATGTTCGTCTTCATGCTGGCGGGTGGGCCCAGCGAAGGCTCTGTGCCATCACGCCGCCGAGTGATCATCGTCGGCATAGACGACTCAGCGGAGGCTGCGGCGGCCGCTCGCTGGGCAGTGCACGAAGCCGAGCTGCGAATGGATGATCTGCTCCTCGTCCATGCGTACGAAGTGCCAAAGCTGCCGCCGCGCGGCAGAGTAGCCGGGCTCAAACGTGGTCGTGAGCAACGGCTAGCACTGCTGGACAAGATCGCAGAGACCCTGACTGTGCCGCCGACGATGCATCTCGACCAGCTGGTCGAAGTGGACACCCCCGAGTCGCTGCTGCCGCGATTGTCGGAGAAGGCCGAGCTCACGGTGCTTGGTCATGATCATCCAAGGCTCGTGGGGCGGATGCCGTTCGGGCACACGGCGAGTACGGTCGCCAGCATGTCGAGGCGTCCCGTGGTTGCGGTGCCGCGCGACTGGACGGTAAGACACAACGACAGGCGCCCGGTAGCCGTGGCCATTGATGGGCGGCATCCTTCGTCCAGCACTCTGGACTATGCCTTCACCGAGGCGAGCCTGCGCCGGGTTCCGGTGCTCGTAGTGCACACGGCGCCGCTGGCGGAGTTGTCACCGGGAGAGCAGGACACCCGAGTCAATCTGGCTGAGATCCTGGCTGGCTGGAAGGCCGACTACCCCGACATCGATGTGGGCACGTTGCTGCTCGCCGGTTCACCTCGCGACACTGTTGCGACAGCATCGGCTGAGGCACAGCTGCTTGTCGTCGGCAGTCCTTACCGCGGCCGTGAGTGGGTCCGCTGGATCCGTTCCGTTGCACGCGCCGTCCTTGATCAGGCGATGTGTCCAGTCGCCGTCGTGCCACAGCGGCGTCCGCGATCGACGACCGCGGACTAGGGCTGCTCTACCCGGATGCCGAACTGCGCTGCCTAGCTTGACCTCGCGTAGTTGCTTGCCCCGTACCAGTCGACGACGATGACTGGTTCGTCGCCCACGACCCAAGCGTCGTGGCCGCTCGGAAGGGACGTAATGTCTCCTGGCTCGGCGGTGAACTCGGTTCCGTCGTCCATCCTGATCCCCAGGCGTCCGCTGACGTGGTACTGGAAATGCGGCGCTTCACAGCTCGGAGTACCCGCGATCGGCTTGACGTCATGGGACCAACGCCATCCGGGTTCGAAGACCAATCGGCCGATCTCAGCCCCACCAATCTCTACGATCTCAGCGCGGCCGTTGGGAAACTTTCGTGTCTCGTCCGGTGCGTCGAGACTCTTGTGCTCCGTCTCATGCCTGACCAGCATGGCCCCTCCTTCAGTGTGTAATTGCTCTCAGGAGTAGACTGACCTACTAGTAGGTAAGGAGTCAAGAGGCCAGGCCGGAGATAATGTCGCGATGGCAGTGAACCGAGACCCGAAAAGCGGCGAGAGCAGTGATCTTGATCGCGCCGACACCAGCTCTCGCATCCTGGATGTGGCGGAGCGACTCGTCCAGCTGCGCGGTTTCAACGGCTTCAGCTACGCCGACGTGGCATCCGAGTTGAAGATCACCAAAGCCAGCCTGCATTACCACTATCCAGGAAAAGCCGATCTTGGCCGGGCGCTGGTCGAGCGCTACGCGAGCCGTTTCGCCGAAGCTTTGGATGACATCGACAAGCGCGAGCGCGATCCGATAGCCAAGCTCGACGCGTACGCGAAGATTTACGCAGATGTGCTGAGTGAAGGCCGGATGTGCTTGTGCGGGATGTTGGCAGCTGGGTATGACACACTCCCGCCGACGATGCAGGAAGCGGTCATTGAATATTTCGATGTCAACGAGGCGTGGCTGATGAGCGTGCTCGATCGCGGTGTGGCGGAAGGCAAGCTCGTGCTGTCCGGCTCTCCCCGCGAAGCGGCTCAGGCCATCGTCAGCGGCCTGGAGGGCGCCATGCTGATCGCGCGGCCGTACGACGATGTCAGGCGGTTTGACAGCGCCGCGTCTCGACTGCTCGCCAGCTTGGCTCGCGACGTCCCGGCATCTGTTCCCAACCGCTAGCTTCGTTTCACTCGCCCAGGCCGAGCAGGTCGCGAAGGACCTCGACGAGCAGCACGCCTCGCTGATCACCACTGCGCTGTAGGTCGTTGGTGAGGAAGGCGAAACCGACTTTGTACTCAGGATCAGCGAATGCCACCTGACCGCCCGCTCCGTCGTGTCCGAACGATGCATTGGTCAGGAAGGGACGCGCCTCGGAGGACAGCATGAAACCGGTCCCCCATCGTGCCCATGGCCCCGGAAGGGGAACCGCCGGCTGTCCGGCGGCCTGCTCACGTGACATGTCGGCGATGACGCCATCGTTCAGCAACCGAACCTTTTCCGCATTAGAGACCGTGGCGCTCCATATTGTGGCTAGTCCAGCAGCTGTGGCGATGCCACCGGCGCCTGGGATGACGGCTTGACGCACTTCGTCGCTGTTGAATCCCTGGCCCTCCTCGGCGAAGTCGGCGGAAAAGGCCGAGCCGAGAGTCATCGCCCTTTCGTTGATGGAGGCAAGGAGGGGATCGATGTCTGGCGGCAGAGGTAGCGGCTCGGGTGGCGGTGCGGTCCCGTAGAGCTGAGCAACGCGAGGCAGCTCGTGCTCGGGTGTCCCGATCCAGGCATCTATGCCGAGCGGCCGGGAAATCCGCTCGGCGAAAAGCTCATCCACGTCCTTGCCGGAGATCCGACGGATGAGCTCACCGACCAGCCACCCAAACGTCAACGCGTGGTACTGATGGGTCTCACCCGGCCGCAGCAGGGGCTCTTCCCGGCCAGCACAGCCACCATGCGATCCCAGCTCAGGACATCCGCGAGCTGAAGATCGTCTCGAACGGCTGGCATGCCCGCGCGATGGGTGAACAACCACCGCACCGGCATGGAGCCCTTGTCGTGAAGGTCAAATTCCGGCCAGTACGCGCTGACCGGCGCGTCCAGGTCGAGCCGGCCTTCTCGCACCAACTCACCGGCCAGAATCGACACCAGGCCCTTCGTGCACGAGAAAATCACGCTAGGCGTGTCGTGCCGCCACGGTCGATCGGCCGAGGCGTTCCCGCCCCACATATCCGCTACGACCTTGCCGTCGAGGCGCACGTGCAAAGCGCCACCGTAGTCGTGGGAGGCAGCGAGCGCTCGAGCGAACGCATCGCCGAGCGGCTCGAATCCGGGCGCGACCGCACCTTCGACAGATCTCGGTCCTGCCTCGCCAGGAGGCAGCAGGTCGTCGGTCATGTCGTGACTCCCTTCTCTTGCATTGCCAGTCTTTGCATTGCCAGTCTTTTGCATTGCCAGATTCTTCGACATTGCCAGCAGGACTAACCCGAAGCCTGCCACGCCGATCATGATCAGTGCACGCGATGACTTTTGATCAAGAGTGTGCCCAAAGGCCCCCTGTCCACCAGCTGATCCTTTGGGTCATGCTGGGACTATCCAAACCGCGTTCGCGCTGCGGCCGGTCGAACAGCTGGCCGCAGCGGAGACGGGCGACCAACCGACACATTGAGGAGGACATGATGAAGGCGGAGGTCGGCGATCGGATCGTGGTGGCTTCAGGCACGCTGCACCGGCCGATCCGAGACGGTGAGATCCGGCAGATTGGAGAAGGCGGCGGGGGTCCGTACCTGGTGCGATGGTCGGACGGCAGTGAGAGCTTGTTCTTCCCCGGACCCGATGCCCATGTCGAGCATGTAGATCGCGAGGCCGGAGACGGTGATGATCAGCAGGCTGCCGCGGAGCCAAGTCCCCAGCCGACGAAGACGTGGAGTGTCGACATCTATCTGTACGAGGACGAGAACGCCACCGCTGCCAACGCGGTCTTGCGTAGCGATGTACCTGGTGCGGTGGATGTGCGGGGTGAGGCTCACCGTCGTCCGGCGGATCCCGACATGCCCAAGGTTGGCGATGAGGTCGCAGTGGCCCGCGCGTTGCGGGGGCTGGCGGACCGGCTGCTCGAGATGGCCTCGCATGACATCTCAGACGCCGAGGGTCGTCCGGTATCGCTGAGCAAGTAAGTTCATCGCGCGTCCCTACGCGGACGCGTCCAAGATCACCGACGTCACTTCAGGCCGAGCCCGTCGCTGATCATGGGCCATGCCCGGTGCAGTTCTCGTTGAAAGTAGACCCAGTTGTGGGTACCTGGGCCGTAGAGATCGATCGTCGCGTTCAGGCCGAGCTGTTGTACGCGCTCAGCAAACGCCCGATTTTCCGCGCCAATCTGAGTCTCGATCGAGTCTTCGCTCGTACCAGCTTTGTCGAGCGGACCTGGCTGCCCGTTGCCGGCCGAGATGAACAGCCGGACGCCCTCGAGTTGTGGCGTCAGGTCGTAGGGGTTGTGCTGTTTCCAGATGTCAACATGCCCGTCGGGATCACCCCACAACGCAAGCGGATCTTGCCCTTCCGACTGGATCAGGCCGAGATAGCCCTGCGACTCATCGCTGGATAGCCGAGTGTGAACGATGCCGCTGAACGAGGCCGCGACGGTGAACATTCCGGGATGGCGGGCGGCATAGTCAAGAGCACCCAGCCCGCCCATCGACAGACCGGCCACCGCTGCAACGGTTCCGGCCCCATAGTTCTGGGCGAGGAGCATCGGCAATTCGATCGTGTGGAATGTTTCCCAGCGCGGTCCCGACTGCCAGTCGGAATAGAACCCCACGTCTCCCGCATCAGGCATGGCCACCAGCACGTCCAGATGTTCGGTGAGCTGTTCGATGTCGGTGGAACGAGTCCAGCTGATGTAGCTATCGCAGCAGCCGTGAAACAGGTACAGCACAGGCCAACGCTGGTTCTTCTTCGTCTGGTAGTGGGCAGGGAGCAACAGCCGCACCTTGACCTGTCCGCCGACCGCCGGCGATTCGACGGTCAAATCCACCTCCCGCTTGGTGAGGCGTTTCGTGGCGGCAATACGGGCCGACGGTGACCGACTCGATGGTCCGGATGTCGCGGGAGACGGCGAGGAGGTAGCGACCGATGTTGTCGAAGGCGCGGCCGGGGGTGGCGTGTACGCTCCCGAGGACGTCGGTCCTCCGCAGCCGCACAGCAGAACGACTACTGCCAGCACGACGCCCCACACATTGCGGTTGCGGTACATCGTGAGCTCGCGCTGACGTCTCAGTGTCGTGCCCAGGAATTGATGTGCAGCACGTCGTCCAGGGGCTGGCGTGGCGCCGGCTTGAACGTCTCGCCGGTGTAGTACGCGGTAGGGATGAGGACGCCTTGCCGAATGTCGGCCGGTATCCCGAGGAGCTCCGCAATTTCCTTCTCGTAGCGAAGGTGCAGCGTCGTCCACGCGGTGCCCAATCCACGGGCGCGAGCGGCGAGCATGTAACTCCACGCGGCCGGCAACAAAGATCCCCACAGTCCAGCCTGGCTTCCGGCGCTCAGCCGCGGCGCGCGGATGCAGGGAATGACCAACATTGGCACGTCACCCATGTGGTCACCGAGATAGGCGACGCTTTGACCAACTCGTTTCTGGACGGCGCTGCGCTCGGGATCGCCAGCAAACAGCCCAGCCGCAGAGCCTGGGGATGTGAGGTAGGACGCCACGGCCTGGCGGTAGTAGTCGCCGATGGCCCCGCGGAGGCTCTCCTCGGTGATCACCATCCACTGCCAGCCCTGCCGATTGGACCCTGACGGCGCCTGGAGCGCGACTTCCAAGCACTCGCGAACAAGATCAATGGGCACGGGACGGGTGAGATCCAATCGCCTGCGAACCGAGCGGGTGGTTGTCAGCAGCTCATCGGGTGTCAGGGGCAGCGTTGGCATGACTTTATGATCCTGCACTCGCACCTCGAACCTGTCGAATGGAGCGTGAGCATCGACAGGGTTGGCGTCTGACAGCATGGCAACCGTGAAGATCATGTTTGCCTCGCTCGGCGCGTACGGGCACCTGTACCCGATGATGCCGCTCGCGCTCGCCTGCTCCGACGCGGGCCATGATGTGGTGATTGCCACCGGTAAGCCGTTTCTCGACCGGTTGCCACTGCCAACTGTCCCCGGCTATCCGGACAGCCTCGAGCTCGACTGGGCGATTCAGGAAAGCAGGCGGCGCCATCCCGATCTGCACGGTGGGGAACTCGGTATGGCCATGTTCGCCGACGTGACCGCGGAGCATGTCGCCCCGACCTTGATCGAGCAATGTGAGCGGACACGTCCCGATCTGGTGATCTTCGAGGGCATGGATACCGGCGCTGGTGTCGCGGCCAGCGTGCTAGGAATTCCGGCCGCCGCATACGCGATCGCGCTGGCCAGCAGTGTTTACGGTCGTCTGCATCCCGCAACAGCCCGGTACCAGAGAGCGCTCTGGGTGCAACGCGACCGTACGCCGCCCGAGGGGACGAGCCCGCTCGCCCATGCGTTGATCAATCCGGCACCGCCCAGCCTGCGACCGACAGATGGCATCGAAGCGCCGATAATTTCGATTCGATCCATCGCCTACAACGAGTCCAACGCGGGCGTACCGACATGGCTGAACGCATCCCGTAAGCGGCCTCGCGTCTATCTCACCCTCGGCACGGTGGCGTTCGGCGCTGTGGAAGTGATCAGCCGCGCGATTGCCGAGATCGCGCCTCTCGACGTGGACATTCTGGTGACCGTTGGGCCCGAAGGCGATCCGACCGCGCTCGGCGAGGTGCCGAGCAATGTGCACGTGGAGCGGTTCGTGGCCCAGTCGGCCGTGCTGCCGATGGTGGACCTCATCGTGCAGCACGGGGGCACGGGTACCGTGCTGGGTGCGCTCGCAGCGGGACTGCCGCAGCTAGTCCTGCCGCAGGGAGCTGATCAATTCCTCAACGCCGAGATCTTGACTGCAGCAGGAGTGGCCAAGGCGCTGCAGAACGACGCCCAGCAGCCCGGGGCCATCAGCGAAGCCGTGCAAGCCTTGATCGGTGACTCGCCGGAACGACAGGCTGCTGCCCGGATACGCGACGAGATCGCCGCGATGCCGCCGCCCGCCGACGTGGTTCCCGCGCTCGTCGATCTGGTCAGCTTGTCGCCGCAGGTCAGCGGGATTCTGGATCCTCCATCCGGAACCCGACCTTCAGCGTGACCTGGAAGTGCTCGATTTCACCGTCGGCAAGGTGCCCGCGGATGTTGCTGACCTCGAACCAGTCCAGTCCGCGCAGCGTACGTGCCGCGCGCTGCACTGCGACCCGAATCGCGTCGTCGACCCCCTCGTGGGAGGTGCCGACGATCTCGGTCAGCCCGTACACGTTGTTGCTCATGCGCTACTCCTTCAGCATCAGTCCCTGGCGTGACCTTAGCGAGTGCTTGCCCTCTCCGCTCCCACCACTCGGGTTAACCGCTGTTATTCGGCGCTGGCGACGGTCGCTATCCCGAATGCGGTGAGGACGCCTGCGCTGGCCCGGTCCAGCAGCCTCGTGACGCGGGGCCGGCGAAGCCACACAACGCCGCGCGCCGCCACGAAGACGATCACGACCAGCCACGCAAAGGCGACGACCGTATCGATCACTCCGAGTGTCAGAACCGAGCTGAACAGGGACGAGTTCGGCGGCACGAATTGCGGCACGATCGCCAGGAAGAACAGGCCGACTTTCGGATTCAGCGAGCAGGAAAGCAATCCGGAGCCGAATGCGGGAAGCGGTGCCTGCCGACGTGCCGAGGGCTCCGATAGATCAGATGCTCCCTCGCGATGTCGGCGAAGCAAGGCGCGAACGCCGAGATAGATCAAGTAGATACCGCCCGCGATCTTGACCATCCGGTACGCGGTGGCGGACTGCTCGAGAAGGGAAGCCAACCCGACGGCGACCGCAAAAGCCCAGAACAGCGACCCAAGGGCTGATCCAGCGGCGGCCGCCATTCCTGATCTGCTGTTCTGAAGGCTGAAGCGCAAGACCAGAAACGTGTCCGGCCCTGGAGTCATCGCAAGCAAGAGACTCAGGCCAACGAATCCGATGATCATGGACGCCGTCATTCGTCAAGCCAACCAGATCCCTTCCAGACACACCACAGGGTTTCGCCGCGCGGCGGTCCTATCGCTTGCCTGCAGGCTCGTCCATCGATTGGCCCGGACGATAGGTCTGTCGAAGCTTCGTTCCGGCCGTCTGGCCGCCATCAACCGGCACGGTGACGCCGGTGATGAAGGACGCGTCGTCTGAGCACAGCCACAGGACGCACGCTGCGACGTCAGCGGTTGTGCCGATGCGACCAAGCGGCACGCTTTCGGCCGCAAGCTGCTGGGCGCGGTCGCCTGCGGCTCGAAGATGATCAGTGATGATGGGACCTGGCGCGATCACGTTGATCCGAATGCCCTGGTCGGCGTAATCAAGCGCCGCCGACCTGCTGAGCCCGATGATCCCGGCCTTGCCGGAGACGTACGCGGCGAGGTTGCTCATCGCACCGACGCCGGCAACGGATGCCATGTTGATGATCACGCCGCCAGCGGAGGCAAGCATCGCTGGGATCTCGTGCTTCATGCCGTAGAAGGTGCCGTTGATGTTGGTCCGGATGCCGAGCGAGAAGCCGTCAGAGGGAATGTCGGCGAGCGGCGCCGGCATCGGGCCATCCGTGGCGTTGTTCACCGCGAAATCTAGTCGGCCGAACTCTGCAACGCATCGCTCGACTACCTCGCGTACGGCATCCTCGTCGGTGACGTCGGCGGGCACTGCCAGTACGCGACCGCCGCCATCGCGGAGTTCAGCCGCCGTCTGTTGCAGCCTGTCGTTGCTCCGAGCAGTGATCGCCACCGCCGCGCCGGCTTCGATGAATGCCGCCGCGACTCCCGCGCCGATGCCCTGACTGCCGCCGGTGACCAAAGCCACCCGCCCTGAGTAGTCGTATTGCAGTGTCATGTCTCTACGCTTATCCAAGACTTGACGGCGAGTCATCAGCTTGGGCGCGCAACTTGCACTACGCCGCGTGAGGTACTGCCCATACGCCGAGGGCAGCAGTCTGGTCTCCGGGCCAGCAGATTTGTCCATCTTTGACGGAGCGCCGAGTGTCTCTTCAGTCTCCAGCGACGCGGTTGATTCCGACTTCTCCGGTCCAGCGTCCGGAAAAGCTCACGGACGATTTAGGCACAAGAGGTAGCTTCAGCAGGAGACTCCAGCTAGGTCCAGGTCTTATGCCGCCATCTAGCTGGAGCCTCTCCCCCTGTAACGGCCCTGCAACTATTCGCGCGCAGAATTGACCAGATGTCGAGGTCCTGACGCGATTTGTCTCAAGCTTGTGCAAGATGCCGTAAATATTTCGGTTGAAGTGGTTCGTGAACCGACGTGGCCATGTCTCTTCTCGTCAGCTATCCGAACTCATGTTCTAATCAGATCTGCGGGATGCTCGATCCGACTCAGTACGGCGAAGCCGACCGGCGTGCAGTCGATCCGCCCACCAAGGTCGAGTCAGCAACGTGGTCGGCAGGAGGCACGCTCGACTGGTGGGTGAAACTTCTGCATGGTTCCCCAATGCGGACGCTTATGAATCCGTCCAGTTTCGGAGTGTTCGAGCGGCGGCGAGATGACCGATGATTACTCTGCGGGATGGCCCGGACCACCTCAGCTCGACTGAAGGCCCGCGCGTGCGAACTCGAGGATGTCGTGCAGTTGGCGTAGAGGTGCGTAAGCAATGCCTTCAAGCTGAACGCTGGCATGCAGTTCCTCAGGATCGCGGTTTTCGGCCAACTCCCGGGCGACGTTCTCCAAGGTTGTTGCGCTCGACGAATCAATCATGGCTCGAAGGTCGGCATCAGTCTTTTGCCGAGGGTCTGCCCAGAGCCTAAGAGCGGCGAGTAGTACCGCGCCCCGCTCAACGAGGTAGTTGGTTGAGTCCACAGCGAAGTGGCTGGTGGAGTCGGAAGACGGATGCCCGATGTGCGCCCGAATGTCTTGCTCCGCCTGTTCTCTTAGCTCACTGAAAGTGGGCATGGCTCAGCGTCGCATCCAACTGGTCCAGCCGTCACCAAGCCTTGGTCATGAAATCTCAAGTGATGCCCTGCGCCGACGTGGCTCTCGATATTGATCGGCGCAGCGTTTCCGCTGCCACAAAAGATCATGGCTGCGGTGTGCGACTTCGGATGAGGCAGTCCCCGCACAGAAGGGTAAGTTCAAGAAGAGACCCCAGCCAGCTACATGCCTTCACCGCCAACTAGCTGGAGCCCCCCGGTACGGGCCCAAGTTCCGCCGCTCGCGCCGAGGGTAGTGATGCGCCAAGAGGGGCTGAGTCTTCGAGTTCACAGCGTGGTCCTCCTTCCGTCAGAATCGAATTCGTGTTCTAATCAGATATGCGGGATCTGGATCCGAATCAGTACGGCGAAGCCGACCGCCAAAAAGTCGATCCACCGATCCAAGTTGAGTCCGCAACGTGGGCCGGCGGTGGCCAGCTGGACTGGTGGGTCCGAGAAGGCCAGCAGTGGTTCGGACGGGTGCGCGGCAAAGACGGCCGTCAACGGTGGATCAAGGCCGCTGATCTTCGTTCCGCCAAGAGCGAGTAACCGTGGCTTGTCACTGTCAGGCGACATTCGTCGACCGGCAGGTCAGCGCAGAAACAGACTGAGCCCGCGGATCACCTGGCCGCGCTCGCCTATGCGTCGGCTGGCAGAGCTGACCGCGAGCCGCTACGTCGCCCAGTCGTTGCAACGGCCCGGGACGGCTGGCTGCCAGTCTGATAACCCCCGGTGTATGACGCTGAAGTGTCGATCAACGCAGCCAGCTCGGGGGAATCGGCAGAGGAGGCGCCACTCGCGGCTTGTCACGCCACGCCATCTCGGTCCCAGGGCGTCGGCGGCCCGCTGCTTGGGGCAGCCTTCCTCTGTCCGGCGGTGTTGTCGCCCAGATGGATGCCATTGAGCGTCCGCGCCAGATTCGTAGCTGTGGCCCGATGATCCACAGCCGCAGGATTCCTTCTCCGGTCGCCTCGCGAGGTAGTCATCAGCAGCCCGTCGCGCTTGATGATCTTCTCCAGCTTCCAGTCGATCCGCAGAGTCAACGCCACCCGCAGAAGCTCCTCCTCGTTGGAGGTAGGCCTGCAGCCGGGTTCTGCCATCTCCTTTCGGATCGACTCGACGAGTCGACTACCTCGCGTGCTGCTCGTGGCGCGTTAGCGATTTCTTTGCGTTTGATCTTGTCGATGACTTCGTCGGCGGGCTTAGTCGACAGGTTTGGGTGACACCGTTACTCACCTAAAACGAACGGGGAGATCTCATGTCCGTCACCGGGGAGAAATCACGTCCACCAGTGGGGAGAACTCCTGACCGCCAATGGGGGAAATTGTCATGACCGTTGACACCGCACCTCGTAACCGTTGTGTGCTGGCTCTTGCCGCAACCGCCATAGCGGACGAGCGCGTCCCCCGCCCAAGACATTGCGAACGTCGCTGCGACACAGTCGGGACGCGCATCGGGCGGAACCGTTACTAGAGACATGGAGGGAGCTTGGAGTTGAGCCACTACGATGTACCGGGCACGAACGTCGGTGACCATGCCCTGGGCGGGGAGACCCGGTAGGGGGCTGTATTTCGTAGTCGCATCGGCGTGTAGTCCCGGAAAGTCCCGACAATGCTGACCAACGATGCTGAACGTTGACCAATGATGCACCAACGTTTCGCAGTCGGAGGATTTTGCGATCGAGGGGCCTCTAGCTCAATTGGCAGAGCTGCGGACTTTTAATCCGTAGGTTGTGGGTTCGAGTCCCACGGGGCCCACAAACTCCCTAGTGGGAGCGGCTTTCCGAGTCCGCCTCTCAGCTCCCAGCCGCGCATACTGTCACGATGCTGTCACAGAGGCGAACGAAGAGTCACCTAGACCACGACCGATAGCACGGGCAGGCGGCTGGTCATCACCGTCATGTCCCAGTGGTGAGATGCCTTCCAGTACAGCAGCGGCCGCCTGGTCGACGGCGCGTCGACCCATGTACACGTCCTGCGTCATCGAAATTCGCGCATGGCCGAGCTGGTCAGCAATGGTCCTGGCACTGAGACCCTGCCGGTCAAGCATGGTTGCAACCGTCTTCCGGTAGGTGTGCGGCACCACCCACTCAAACGCTGTTCCGCGCCGAACCCGACGGTGGTCACGCTCGACATTGTTCGGGTCACGATGCCCGCCAACCGAGTCGGGGAATACCGCACCCTGTGACTCCGGATCGTGCGCCCTACGATCACGCAAAATCGCCACCAGCCAAAGCGGTACACGAAGCACACGGATGCTGGACTTCGTCTTCGGACGCTTGATCAACAGGCCTTGGCCCTTTACACGAATCAGCGTGGTGTCAATGTTGATCAAGTGCCGCTCCAAGTCAACGTTCGGCCAGGTTAAGGCCAGCGCCTCACCGATGCGACAACCAGTCCCCAGCAGGAAACGCACCAGCTCAGGCAAGTCAGCCTGCCGCGCCAATTCGCTGCCGTCCAAGATCATCAACCACGCGCGGCACTCCTCGTCTGTGAGTGCCCGCGCCTCCTGCATCGACGGGCGTTCCAGTGCTTCCACGTCCCGAACCGGGTTGTGGCGCATCGCATCGCGGCGGACGGCGAACGCGCAGATTCCGGACGTGACCGATCGACACAGCTTCGCCACTGAGTACCCGGCCGCGCGCCGTCGATCCCGGATGAATCGGTCCATCCGCGCCGAGGTCAACTCCGACAGCCGCAGTCCGCCAAGTCCCGGCAAGACGTGGCGGGTCAGCGCATGGCGGTAAAGCGCCACTGTTCGCGGCGAACGTCGACCCGCTGCCACCAGCTCGTCTAACGACTCCAGCCAATCGGCTGCGACATCAGCAAACGTAGAGCGCGGCGAATAACCCAGCCCTCCGGCTGCCATGGCCTCACCCAGCGTCGCGAAGAGTCTCCGACGTGCAGACGCCTTCGAATCGCCCGTGGCTTCGATCCGCTTGCGCACCCCCTGCGCGTTCCGGAAGTACACCGAGGCTGCCACGCGACCGTTTGGCTTATCTCGGTAGTGGACGTCGCCGTGCTCGCCGATATCCAGCCGCTGACCGCTCACCCTGCCGCTGGCCAATCACCCAGCCCCGCGAACCACGCCGTCACATCCTCCGGCCGATAGCGGAGGAACCGGCCGATCCGCCGACACGCCGGGCCGCGGCGCTGCACCCGCCATGAATACAAGGTCCCGACCGGGACGCCGAGATAGTAAGAAACCTCCTCGACCGACCACAGCCGATCGCGAGGAATGTCGCGCTCGCCGTTAGCCGCCACATCCATGATCATCTCTCTTTTCTCCCTTGTTCGGCCTCATCTTCCCCATTTGCCTCTCTGTCGCCGGTAGTGCTCGTCCTGACGTCCACATCAGCTCGTCATGCCCGACCGCTCACTCAGTGTTCGTGTCGCTCGGAGTACCGCTTGTCTAACCGCCATCTAGCCAGCCTTCTTGCTACCCAGGTTTCCCGCCGGACAGACCTGTGGACAAATCACGTCCGTGGTGCGAATCAACCGGCACCTCCCTAAGCCATCGTGTGGTTTCTCGGCGGTCACGTCCGGGATAACGCCTTAGACAGGTGTCGCCGGGCGGGGAGAGCGGCACCTGGAGGTCTTCCATGCCGCTTGCGATGCTCAACGCAGGGAAGCGGCGAGCATCGCCCGCGACTGACAGCGCGGCCGTCACGGCCTTTCTGTCAGCGCCGCAACGGCGCTAGCCTGCGTCGTCCATACGGCTTTGCCGAGCGGCGGTTGAGTAAGCCGCAATGGTGGAGCTTAGGGGACGCGAACCCTGACCGCTTCCATGCCATCGCAGCGAACCAGGGATGCATACGACAGTTGGAGTCGGCCGAACGGTTCACCTGTGGTCGCGCTGAACCGGCACTGTCCACCTCGATTGGCTCCCAGCCTGGCTCCCGCTATGTCCTATGCCACGATTCCGAGCGACGACGTCACCACGACAACACACGCCTCCTCGACCTGCGCGCTCGTGCTTATGAGCGGACCTGCGGGCCGCCGGACGGGTTCAGAGTGGGTCAGGAGAGGACGACAACCACTTTGCCGGAGGCGCGTCCCTCACCGACATGAGCAAGCGCGGCGGGAACCTCGTCGAGTGCGAACGTGCGGTCGATGTGGATCTGGATGTCCCCGGTGGTGCAGAGGGCGGCAAGCGGCTCAAAGTGGGCCGGCCCCTCCTGGACAGCAAGGATCCCGATCGCGCGTCCGGTGAGTCCCCCAACCAGTCGGCCGACGGTAAGCAGGCGCAGCAGCGTGGACACCGACCCACCCACGCACCGATACGTGCCGCCGTGCGCCAGCGCACGCCGATAGGCAAGTACGGACCGGTGCGCGGCCAGGTCCAAAATCAGGTCGTACGGCTGGGAGGTCCGGGTGAAGTCGTCTCGGCGATAGTCGATCACGCGATCCGCACCGACCGACCGCATGAAGTCCAGCTTGGAGGCGTTGTCAACACCGGTGACGTGAGCACCGAGCCGCTTCGCGAGCTGAATCGCGAAGGATCCCGACCCTCCGCCAGCGCCGTTGATCAGCACCCGGCGACCCGTCCCGGCCCCCTTCGTGCCCTGCAGGGCGATCGCGCCCGCCTGCGGGATGGTCGACGCCTCAACGAAGGTGAGCTGGTCCGGCTTGTGGGCGAGCGCGGATTCCGGCGCGAGCGTGTACTCCGCGAAGCCCCCCTTCAGCCTGAGGTTGTCGCCATACACCTCGTCTCCGGGTCGGAACTGGGTCACCCCTTCCCCGACATCGTCGACCAGGCCGGCGATGTCCGAACCGAGCGTCCGGCGAGCCGGGAACCGCAGCCCGTCGATCCGCGCGTACGCGGGCGATCCGCGTAGGCACTCCCAGTCGCTGAGGTTGACTGAGGTCGCGGCAATCTTCACCCGCACCTGGCCCGCGGCCGGTGACGGTACCGGGACCTCCTCGACCCGCAGCACATCGGGCGACCCGTACCGGTCGTGGACGACCGCCTTCACGCCCGCCTCGGGGCCCAACTGGTCACGGCCGCAAAAGGTAGCAAAGTCGGAACGGTCGATCGACGCCGAACTGCCCAAAGGAGCGAACCGTCGATTCCCATGATTGAGAAAGCCGCGGACCGCCGCATGGGGCGTGATCACCACCACCACCTTGCGGTACGCGACAGCGCGCGGTCAGGGGCCATGGGTGCTCAGGTTTCCGCACCCTTCACGGGTGCTACGGTTCGGATCGGATTACCGGCGGTACGCACCCGGCAACCAGGGCACCGGTGATCGTGTCGAGGTTGCCGGTGGGTTCGTCGGCGAAGATGACCTTCGGGTTGTTCACCAGGGCGCGGGCGATGACGACTCGTTGTTTTGTCCGCCTGAGAGGGTGACTGCCTTGTTTTTGGCTTTGTCTGCCATTTCCAGTTGTTCGAGTACTGCCATGCCGCGGGTTTTGCGTTCCCGGGCACCAACACCGGCGATCTTCAGGGGCAGCACCACATTGTCGAGCACGGTGGCGTTGGGGGTGAGGAAGAACTGTTGGAACACGAACCCGAAGTCCTGGTTGCGTAACCGGTTCAGCTGCCGCACCGACAACTCATCGGCGTTGGTGTTGCCGACCATCAGGGTGCCGTCATCCGGTTGGTCCAACAACGCAAGCAGGTGCATCAGGGTCGACTTGCCCGACCCGCTCTTCCCCACAATCGCGATCGACTCCCCGGCATACACCGACAGCGACACACCAGCCAACGCATCGAACCGGGCGGTGCCCTTGCCGTAGGACTTACGGATGTCGCGGGCCGCGAGCACGGGAGGGCTCAGAGTTGTGGCGGTGGTGTTCACTGGTGCTGCTCCTTGGTGTTGTTCTGGCTGGTGACGGTGATGGTGATCTTTCCCCTGGCGTGCTCCTCAACGAAGTAGCGGATCGCCTCAGGCGTCTCAGCGAGCGGGTAGCTGCGGTCGACTGGCGGCGTGATGGTGCCGGCCTCGATGAGTTCCCGAAGCACCTCGAGGTCGGCGCCGCTCGCGACCGCGGCGAGGGGTCGAAGGTTCTGGGTCACGAACATGCCCAGCAGCATCGCTGCGAGCATGCGTCGGATCGGACCGAGCACGCGTCCCCCGTTGCCCGACGCCAGCACAAGTGTTCCGCGACGAGTGAGGGCCCGCCTGCACTCGGCCAGCGATCGGTTGCCGACGAGGTCGAAGATCACGTCGTAGCGAGCCTCGCCCGTCGCGAAGTTCTCACCCGTGTAGTCGATGACGTGGTCTGCGCCCAACGACCGCACGAACTCGAGATTTGCGGTGCTGCAGACGCCAGTCACTTCGGCCCCGCAGGCCTTAGCCAGCTGCACGGCGAAGGAGCCGACTCCGCCGGACGCTCCGTTGATGAGCACCTTGTCGCCCGGCTTGATCTTCGCGACATCCCGCACCCCCTGCAGCGCCGTTGTTGCGGCGATCGGCACGGCAGCCGCCTCGCCGAAGCTGATTCGCGAGGGTTTGTGAGCGAGGCGCTTCGCCTGGGCGACGGTGTATTCGGCGAAGCTGCCGGCATCCACCTCTGCATAAACCTCGTCGCCCACGCTGAAACGGCGCACGTTGTCGCCCACAGCCTCGATCACGCCGGCCACATCCCTGCCCCGCGTCGAGACCTTGGGCCGCCGCAGGCCGAACGCCAACCTCGCAACGAAGGGTTCACCCTGCATGAGCAGCCAATCGGCCGCGTTGATGGATGCTCCCTGAACCCGGATGAGGACTTCGTCCTTCGCCGCTACGGGCCGGGCAACAGTCTCGTATTCGAGAGTGTCAAGTCCGCCGTAGCGGTGTTGGGTTATCGCCTTCATCGTTCTCAGCGCCCCTCGGGGTCGAGCCCGTTGACCGGCTCGTCGAGGATGAGCGTCCTGGGGTCGCCTAGGAGGGCGGCGGCGATGCCCAGGCGCTGGCCCATGCCGAGGGAGAACCCTCCGACGCGCTTGGTCGCGACCCCGGCCAGGCCGGTCATCTCGATGACCTCGCTGACCCGGGAGGCCTTGATGTTGTGGGTGGCGGCCATGGAGCGCAGGTGTGAGCGGGCGCTGCGGCCGGGGTGCACGGCGCTTGCCTCCAGCAGGGCGCCGACCTCGCGTAGCGGGGCACGGTGCTGCCGGTAGGGCTTGCCGTTGACGGTGACGGTGCCCGACGTCGGCCGGTCCAGTCCCATGATCATGCGCATGGTCGTGGACTTGCCGGCGCCGTTCGGGCCGAGGAACCCGGTGACGGTCCCGGGCGCGATCGTGAAGCTGAGGGAGTGCACGGCGGTGGTGTCGCCGTAGCGCTTGGTGAGCTCGTGCGCCTCGATCATGACCGGGACCGTTCTGGGGGATGGGGTGGGACGGAGTTCTCAACAGCGAACGCTGAGGCAGGTGACCGTGCCCGCGGGTGGCGCGAGCGAAGGATGGTCGGGCGCGGGGCGGGCAGTCACGCCTGCTGCGGCGTGCGGAGTGGCTCGCTGTCGAGGCTGGCTGCCGGGGTCGCCGGTGATGCGGTGCGGCGTGGCCAGGTCCAGGCGGAGCGCAGGATGAAGGCCAGGATCAGCACCTCGATTCCGATGGAGAGGCCGTAGAAGAAGGCCCAGTCCCAGGACGCCCCTGCCGCGTTGAACACCATGACGGGGATGTAGAGCGATGCCACGACGAGGTTCGTGGCGCGGTTCACACGGGCGGGCAGCGTCATGGAGAGCATCACCATCAGGGCCGGGATCCCTATGACCACGACGAAAATGGTCAACAATGTCCCGCTGATGTCGAACTCAAAGATGCGGCCACCCCGGATTTGGTCGATGGCGCCGGGCTTGTAGAGGTGGAAGTAGTCGATGTAGATGACGAAGAACATCAAGCTGGTCCATGCTGCCGCGAGCTTGGCCTGCACGGGCATGCGCCGATCTTCCAGCGCGCTCTGGGACGGCGGATTCTCTAGTGCGGTGTGGGATTGAGGCGTTCTCATCACAATGCTCCTTGGCTTGATTGGGTGGGTGGTGCTGGTTCTGGACATGGTGAACCTCCTACGGTTCGTCAGATTCGGGACTTACGGTTGTAAGGACCGGTCCCAAGCGTAGCCTTACAAGCGTAAGTGCGCAAGGATGGGAAAATGACGCGGCGCACACCACTGAGCAGGGAGAGGATCATTGCCGCGGCCGCCGCCGTCGCCGACCGCGCAGGTGTCGCCGCCGTGAGCATGCGCAGTGTCGCGAAGGTGCTCGGCGTTGAGGCGATGTCGCTCTACCATCACGTCCCAAGCAAGGAGGCGCTGCTCGACGACCTCGCCGACTGGGTATTCGAGAGGATCGAGCTGCCCGAGGTCGGCGATGCCTGGCGGGAGGCGCTGACCGGCCGGGCACGATCGGCACGGTCGGTGCTCACCGCTCATCCGTGGGCGCTCGGGATGATGACGCGCCCCAACCCCGGCCCAGCGCTGCTACAGCACCACGACCGGCTGATTGGCGTGCTGATGACCGAGGGCTTCAGTGCCGCGCTCGCAATACACGCGTTCTCGGCGATCGACGCCTACGTGTACGGGTTCGCGCTGACCGAGACGAGCCTGCCGTTCGAACCGGGGGACGGCGCCGAGGAGGCATTCGCCGTCAAGGTTGCGGCGTCGGCGGAGCTGTATCCGCACATTGCGCGCTCGCGCGCCGAATTGTTCGGCGATGGCGGTTACGCGTTCGCGGACGAGTTCGACTACGGGTTGGAGCTGCTGCTGGAGGGCTTGGAGCGTCGGGTCGCCGACGAGAGCCCCGCGCTACGCGAGCGTTAGCGCATCCCTCTGCGCAACACCGCGATCGGATGCCGTGTAGGGCGCGAAAGGGTATTGCCTGGCGCACCGGTCCAGGGAAATCTGGGCGGCGCGGCCCGCAGCGCAGCGAGGACACGCGTCGCACGGCCGGCGCTTGCGCCGGCTTGAAGGAGTAAGGAAAGCTCCTCACCAAGCCTCGGCTCTCGCCGCTCGGGTTCACAGTCGACGGCAGCTCGGGCACGACACACTCGAGCCTCTCCCCATCCTTGTCATGCTCGCGTGCGGAACCAGCCGTGTTGCATTGCGGACGCCGAGCGTGCCATGCCAGACGAACGCCTGCCGAAGCGAAGTTTCGTCGCGGTCGATCGTCGTCTGCAACAGCCTTCCCATGGGCGTTCCGACGGCGTCCCGCTCGCCAAATCACGACCATGGTCCCGACCTCCATAGGCTGTATCAATCCGCCGGTCCCCTTGCTGCCGTTCCCTCCGACGGAGGCCGCACGTCCAACGTCGCCAGCGTCGCCTTCCCCGCCGAGCGCTCGAAGCAGCCGACGCCCACCATCTCGCGCATCCCCCCTTGCTCGACCTAAGACACACCCACGTTGCCGGCGGGCAGCTCGAGCACCACGAGCTGCTTCTATGTACCCCCTGCCCGATTTCTGAGATCCGACTGTGCGACACACCCGATGCACCGTCGGAAGTAGCTCGGGTCGGCCTGACCGCCCGGCGGCATGTACCCCCTTCGGGTGGGTGTGACGATGAGCATGCACAAGCTCACTGCGGGATCGGGGTATGACTATCTGACCCGGCAGGTCGCGGCGCTTGGATGCGACCGAGAAAGGTCATACCGGGCTGGCGTCCTACTACACCGAACGGGGTGAGACGCCGGGGGTGTGGATCGGTTCCGGCCTGGACGGGATCGACGGCCTGACCGTCGGCGACCCGGTGACCGCCGAGCAGATGCGAGCGTTGTTCGGCTGCGGTCTGCATCCGTTGGCCGAGCTCCGGCAGCAGCAGCTGGAAGGGCCGGACCTCTCCGACCGCGACTTCCAGGACGCGGCCCGGCTGGGGGCGCCGTTCAGGATCGTCGATGGTGATCGTCAGCCCGTTCCGGCTCGAGGTGGCCAGACGCATCGCGGCGATCAATACGGCGGCCGGCCTGCCGGCGGACGCGCCGCTGCCGGCCGCGATCGGGCGCGGGTGCGGACCGAGGTGGCCCGGGAGTTTTTCCTCGCCGAGCATGGCCGGGAGCCGATCGATGCCCGGGAGCTGGCGGGACAGATCGCGAAAGACTCGCGGCCGCGAACACAGACGGTTGCCGGCTATGACCTGACGTTCTCCCCGGTGAAGTCGGTGTCGACCTTGTGGGCGGTCGCCGATCCGGCGGTCGCGGCTGTGATCGAACGGGCCCATCAGGCCGCCGTCAAGGACGCGTTGGCGTTCATCGAGAAGCATGCCCTGTTCACCCGGACCGGGCCGCAAGGGATCCGGCAGGTCAACGTCCGCGGCCTGGTCGCGGCCGCGTTCACCCATCGCGACAGCCGGGCCGGGGACCCGGATCTGCACACCCATGTCGCGGTGGCGAACAAGGTGCAGACCCTCGATGGACGCTGGCTGTCGATCGACGGGCGGGTGCTGTTCAAAGCCACCGTGGCCGCGTCGGAGACCTGATATGTAGTTCGTTTTGTCAAGTTGGGCATGGGTGGGCCGGCCGCCTGGCTGGGTGTCGGCGACCGGCCCTTTGTTTCCTTGCTGCTGGTGTCTTCGGGTTGGGCGTGTTAGCGACGCACGGTCAAGCCTGATATGCGCGGGTTGGTTACCGCAGGACGGGTTGTTCGAGTGGAACGGGCATCACTGTCTACGAAAGCGAACGTGGCCAGCCGGGGCTGGTTGTTCATAGGTCTCGCGTGGATCCCGTTCCTCGCGCGGGTCCCGGATTCAACCTGCCGGCAAGGACATCGTTGATGATCTTGTTCGTGGGGCGGCTCCTGGAGACGATGGCGCTGTGGCGCGCCGCGGGCGGCGGGCAGGTCGATGACCTGCCCGATGATGGGGCTGCCGGCGGCCGTGGAGGCTGCGGGGTCAAGGGCGGCCGTAGGCCGTCGCGGCAGCGATCGCGTCAGCGACCCTTGAGGCCGGAGGGACGGCCGGCAACGCTGCGCGGCGCGCCACACCGCCGCTGCTGCCGGTCGTGGAGTGTGCATGGTTTAGGGCTGGCTAGTCGTCCATGACGGCCAGCGACCAGGCCCAGCCGGCGAGCTCGCGGGCGATGGCGACAGCGGCGATGGTGTCCTTTTTGCGGCGGGCCTGGAAGGTTTGCCAGCGTGAGTGCAGCCGCCGATTGCCTTCATGGCCGCGGACCCTGGCGGGGCCGGGGGCCAGCTGCCACCGGTTCCGCATGATCCCTGCCGGGGCTGCGGTAGCTCTTGCGGTGGTGCCAGGCGGCCTCCACCAGCAGCCGGCGGGCATGGCCGTTGCCGGCCTTGGTGATCGAACCTTGGGACCTGGATTCTCCCGAAGAGTCCTCGGTGGGCACCAGTCCCAAGAAGGCGCCGATCGAGGAGCCGCTGAACCGGTGCCAATCCCCGATCTCCACCGCCAACCCGAATCCGGTCAAGGTGGAGATGCCGCGCAGGCAGCACAGCCGACGCACCAGCGGGGTGTAGCTGCTGTCGGCGGCCATGGCCTCGATCGCGGCGTCCAGCCGGTCCCGCCGGTCGGTGGTCAACAGCACCGCTTCCACCGCGTCCTCGAATGCCAGCTGCCGGGCCGGGGCGTCGAAGCGTTGCTGTTGCAGCCACCGCTGATGTGTTGCGGTCCAGGTTTTGCTGCCGGGATAGACGATGCCTTGCCGCAGCAGCAGCTTTGAGGCTCGATGCCGGGCCCGCATCAAATCACCGCGGACATCCTCACGGGCCCGCACCAGATCCCGTGCCGCCTCCTGCTCGGTGTCGGGCACGATCACCTCCACGATCTCATCCAGACGTAACAGCCGGCACAGATGCTCCGCGTCCTTGGCGTCGGTTTTGACCCGATTCCCCGCCGGCCGGATCAGTTTCGACGGCGCCGCCACCGGACACGCGATCCCGCGGCCGCGGAGAAACCGGGCCAACCCGTAGCCGGTCGGGCCCGCCTCATAGGTCACCTTCACCGGCTGCGGCAACGACTCCAACCAGCCCCAAATACCGGGCGGATCCGCAGGCAGCAGCTGCTGCCACACCTCGCCGGTGCTGCTCATCCATGGCATGCCCGACCACTGACCGGGCGTGCACATCCAACCCGACGAACGTACGCTGTCTAAACACTGAGGCCTCCCGCAACTGTTGGCACTACCGATCTATGGCGTTAGCCTTCGGCAACCCACGTCCATTTGCGAGCGAGGCCTCAGC
>CAWEHO010000001.1:0-105185 GCA_963808905.1 uncultured Actinomycetota bacterium | reverse complement strand
CCGTGATAGTCGCATGCCACTCCTTACACAAGTCCGTTGTCCACGCCGATCGGGTCACCGGCCGAGGGAAGTACCCCACCCCGTGGAGACCTCTTAGGTCTCAGGGGGTAGAGACCTCGTAGGTCTGACTTTTATCCTTCACCAGCCCCCTGTCAAGAGCACCAGTCGAAGTTAACATCAATCGAGATACTTCTTGCGTGCACGGAGATGAGCCCCATATCTAACGTCGATCGACTGATGTGCAACGGTACTGGTGGGCGACTGTCGCAGTGATAGATCAGATGACTTGAGGAAAATAGTCAAGATGATGATCGAAGATCAACTCCGAGTGAAGCAAGGTCGGCTCGATATCGCCGTCCGGAGAGCCGAATGCGACTCTATTGCCGCAATGGAGCCCGCAGACATCGGATGTTTCTTTGACAATGCCGAACATCGAGTGCTTGGATGAGCCACAAACCTTGCTGCGAAGGGGTCCAGGTTGCGAATCACCTCGATACGAACGCTGGACGTTCGCTTCCCCACCTCTCGGGAGATGGACGGCTCGGATGCCATGAACCCCGACCCGGATTACTCTGCGGCATACGTCGAGCTCATCACCGACTCCGACGCCCAGCTGACCGGCAGCGGTTTCGTCTTCACCATCGGCCGTGGCAACGATGTCGAGGTAGCTGCGATCAAGGCGGTGGCCCCGATGATTCTCGGGAAGGACGTCGATGCGCTGCTCTCAGACATGGGCGCGATGTGGCGCTCGTTGGTGTACGACTCGCCATTGCGCTGGCTGGGACCGGAGAAGGGCGTCATGCACATGGCGATCGGCGCCGTCGTCAACGCTCTTTGGGACTTGAAATGCAAGCGGGCCGGGCTGCCGCTTTGGCGGTTGCTAGCCCAGATGACACCGGAAGAACTCGTCGACCTCGTGGACTTCCGCTATCTGACCGACGCCTTGACTCGCGATGAGGCACTCGCGATCCTGCGGGCTGGAGTCGATGGGCGGGAGCAGCGAGAGGCGGACCTGCTCAGAGACGGTTATCCGGCGTATACGACTACACCAGGCTGGCTCGGCTACGACGACGCCAAACTCGAGCGGCTGTGCCGGGAAGCGGTCGCCGACGGGTTTACTCAGATCAAGCTCAAGGTCGGTGCCAACGTCGACGACGACATCAGAAGGCTCGCGATCGCGAGAGCCGCAGTTGGGCCAGAGATCGGCATTGCCATCGACGCGAACCAGCGCTGGGATGTCGATGAAGCGGTCAAGTGGATCGCCGAGCTGTCGCGCTACGATCTCGCCTGGGTGGAGGAGCCGACCAGTCCGGACGACATCCTCGGCCATGCCGAGATCGCCCGTCAGATCCACCCCCTGCCGGTGGCAACGGGAGAACATGTGGCCAACCGGGTGATCTTCAAGCAAATGCTGCAGGCCGGCTCGCTGTCAGTCCTGCAGATCGACGCGAGCCGGGTCGCCGGCGTGAACGAGAACATCGCCATCTTGTTGCTCGCGGCGAAGTTCGGCGTTCCTGTCTGCCCTCATGCGGGCGGCGTCGGATTGTGCGAGGCAGTCCAGCACCTGTCGATGTTCGACTACGTCGCCGTCTCCGGCAGTCTGGCCGGCCGCCGAATCGAATATGTCGACCACCTGCACGAGCACCTCGCCACCCCCGTCGAGCTGCGCCGGGGCCGCTACCTTGCGCCGCTGGCCGCGGGCGCCGGCACGGAGATACTCCAAGACTCGCTGAGCAGATTTGCCTATCCCGACGGTGCTGCATGGTGCGACATCGAGGAGCCGGCCAGCTGACGGCGTGGGCTGGCTAGGCCAACCCGAACGGGACCCAGGAGGACGGCCTGTTCGGGGGTCGTCGCTGTGGTGTTGGGTGACGTCGTTGCTGTCAGTTCGTTGATCAAGCAATTGATCATCTGGGGCGCGCACGTTGGCTACGACTGAAGGGCTGGAGCCGAGCTGGAGCACAACGAAGAGTCACGGTCTTAACCGGCACTGCCGCAAAAGGAATCCGGGTCCGAGTTGACGCTGCAGCATCCGACGGGTTCGGCGCCAACGCGCGGACCTCAGTCTGCAGCACTTCTCTCGCGCATTCGAACCGTGGCTTGTACCCGGTCCACCCAACCGAGCTTCTCGGACAGGGTGGGGCGCCGCAGGCGGGGAGGCCAACCGCGACGAGAGCTATTGAGGACTGATCAGCGCACCTGTGCGTAGTGCCCGCTACCTCGCCACGCAGCTCGAGCGGGAGCGGCCACGTCCGGCAATGCATCTTGGCCAACATCCCAGCACCTCCGGCGGGAAGTCATCGAGCATTCCCGGAAGTCTCCAAGTGCTGACCGCTCGCCGTTGCTTGTGCCGCAGCCGCGGTTCGCCGACGCCGGTGTTACGGTCGCGATGGTGGTCACGACCACGGCAGTCGGAGGAGGTAGCCCTGACCGAGCCCGCGACCCCGACCGGCCCATTCTCGGGTCGAACGCCGTGGTCGCGCAGCCTGCAGGCCCCGCTGCGTGCGTTTCTGCAAACCGAGTCTGGTAGCGCCGGCATATTGCTATTAGCGACGGTGGCGGCGCTTGCCTGGGCCAACCTCGCTCCCGGCGCCTACGAATCGGCATGGGAAACCCCGCTGACGATCCGGCTCGGAGACCTCGGCCTCACCTTGACCCTGCGCGAGTGGGTCAACAGCGGCTTGATGACCTTCTTCTTTTTTGTGGTCGGGCTCGAGGCACGCCGGGAATTCGACCTTGGCGAGCTGCGACAGCGACGTCGAGCCACGCTCCCGGTGCTGGCGGGCATCGGGGGCATGACCGTGCCGATCGTGATCTTCCTGGCCCTGAACGCCGGCCGGGACTCCGCCGCCGGCTGGGGGGTGACGATGTCCACTGACACCGCCTTTGCCCTCGGGCTGCTGGCCCTGGTGGCGCGTGGACTCCCCGATCGGGTCCGGATCTTCCTGCTCACCGTGGTCGTGGTGGACGATCTTGTGGCCCTAGTGGTCATCGCGACTGTCTACAGCGGCCCGGTTGCGCCCGGTCCGCTGCTACTGGCGCTCGGCATCCTCGGCGGAGTACTGCTGCTACGCCTCGCCCGTATCCGCTACGGGCTGCTCTACTTCCTGCTCGGCGCCGCAGCGTGGATCGCACTGCAAGTCTCCGGGATCGAGCCGGTGGTGATAGGTCTCGTGCTCGGGCTCCTCACCTCGGCGTACGCGCCCAAGCGCGGTGACCTGGAGCGCGCTACCGACCTGTTCCGGCTCTTCCGCGAGCAACCCACCCCTGAGCTCGCCGAGTCCGCGCGGGTTGGGCTGGCCCAAGCGCTGTCGCCGAACGAGCGCCTGCAGCGGACCTACCACCCGTGGACGAGCTACGTGATCGTTCCCCTCTTTGCGCTGGCCAACGCCGGCGTCGAGATCAGCTCAGAGTTCCTGGCTCGGGCCGCCACCTCGCCTATCACTCTGGGCATCGTTGCGGGCTACGTGCTGGGCAAGCCCATCGGCATCGTTGGCACCGCCTGGCTTGTCAACCGGCTAACCCGGGGACGGCTGCGGATCCCGATCGGCTGGGCCGCGCTGGCCGGGACCGGCGCCATCGCCGGCATCGGCTTCACCGTCTCGCTGCTGATAGCCAGCCTCGCCTTCTCCGGGCCGGAACTGCCAGAAGCCAAGCTCGGCATCCTCTCGGCGGCCGCGCTCGCCTCGCTGCTCGCCTGGATGATCTTCGGGCTCACAACCCGGCTCCCGCCGGCCCGGCGGACCCGCGCACTGCTCGGCACGTCCGAGACGCTGATAGACCTGGCCGTGCCGGTTGATGAGGAACACGACCACATCCGCGGCCCCGCAGGTGCGAAGGTGACCCTGGTGGAGTACGGCGACTTCGAGTGCCCATACTGCGGCCAGGCCGAGCCCGTCGTACGCGCCCTTCTCGCCAACATCGGCGACCTCCGATACGTCTGGCGACACCTACCGCTGACCGACGTGCACCCGAACGCAGCGCTGAGTGCCGAGGCGGCCGAGGCCGCTGACCAACAAGGGGCGTTCTGGCCCATGCACGACCTGCTACTGCAGCATCAACAAGAGTTGCGGCCCGTTCACCTGGTGCGTTACGCCGCCGACCTCGGGCTGGACGTCGACCGGTTCCGCGAGGATCTACGCCGTCATGTCGGCGCCGCCCGGGTGGCCGATGACGTCGACTCGGCCGGATCCAGCGGAGTGACGGGCACCCCGACATTCTTCATCAACGGCCGCCGCCAGTACGGCGCGTACGACATCGACACGCTGACCGCGGCAGTCAAGACGGCAAAGACTCAGGCGAGACTCGACCTGCCGTATCGTCCCCGGGCCTGATCAAAGCCGGCTGATGGATTTTATGGTTCGCGTGGCCGCGACTCGTGCATCCTTGCAGCGGCCCGATCTGACATCCACCCAATTGTCAGACCCAAGTCGGAAGATCGTGACACGCATACCCGCTGGATGAAGGGAACTGGCTCCGTGACTGAGGATGCGAGCCGCGCCGCATGGCTGCAGCAAGCGCGTTCCTACCTTCGCAACGCCGACCCTGTCCTCGCGCGGCTCATTGACGATCGGCCGGCCTTCGACCCCAGGGCGTGGATGGCTCAGCTGCCACCAATGGATCTGTACGGTGCCCTGCTGTTCCAGGTCACCGGCCAGCAGCTTTCAGTCGCGGCGACCCGCCGGAACCTTGCCCGCATCGAGATCCTTTTCGACGGCCATCTCCCCTCACCCGCCCAACTGCTGGGAATAGATCCCGTTAGGCTCCGCGAAGCCGGGCTCTCGTGGCGGAAGATCAACACACTCCGTGACCTCGCCGAGCGAATGTCGGATGGCCGGCTGGACCCGAGCATCTTGAGCAGCTTGCCAGACGACGATCTCATGGCAGAGCTCACCGCAATTCCTGGGATCGGTCCCTGGACCGTGCAGGGCGCGCTCATCATCGCGCTTCAGCGAGAAGACGTCGTCCTGCCGGGCGATCTTGCGCTCCGTAAGGCCGTCCAGGCCGCCTATCAACTCGACCACCTCCCCAGCCAGCAAGAGGTCCTCGCCATCGCCGAGAAATGGCGTCCCTACCGCAGCCTTGCGACCAGCTACCTGTTTTCCGCCGCCTTCGAGCGAACCGAGACACCACCGGTCGTCCCAAGCGAGACGTAGCGCGGTACCCGTCCGCTGGCACGTGCACGGCGAGCGCCGAACGGCTGGCGCTGGGCGGCGGCCGCATCGACGATCGCCGCGCCGACCTAGAGCTTGCCCTACGAGCCTGCCACTACCTCGGCCAAGCGGTACTTCGGCCCGTGGACTCCGGATCGGGTCGGGCGGGCTAAGCACTCGATAGTGCCAGTTCGCTGACCGGGATCGTGTCCTTTTGAACCGGGGGCTGGGTGGCAAGGAAGGCTCACGGTAGGCGGTTGTGCTTCCACCCATGCCGTTGTTTGATTACCGTTAGGAAGTCGCCTTGGCCACCTTTGATCTGATCGTTGTTGCCGCCGCCTGCGACCGTTGGCGGATGCGCGGACTGACTTCCGGGTGCTCGCGAACACGCAGGGTCCGACGCTCCCAGGTCAGCGATTTCCAGCGGCCATGGTTTCGCATCGGGCCAACGGTCAAGGTCGAGCCCTCCGGGGCCCGCCCTACGCGCGGGAAGCGCTCCCAGCCAGGACGGGCTGGAGTTCAAGGAACCACTGTCCCGAGTGTGCGCTGATCACCTTCACTACAGAGCGGAGAACCGATGTCCGATGACCTGGCCGGCGTGCTGTTTCGTCACCGCGAGCGGCTCAAGGAGATCGGGAATGTGCTGTCCCGATATGGCTTCGCCCGGCTCGCCGATCACGCCACCGAGGCTGGCGAGCCCGGCATTGCTGGGCGGCTTCTCACCCACATGGCCGATCCCGAGTTGGCGTCCATGAGTACCGGTCAGCGATTGCGAGGCGCGCTGAGTGAGCTTGGTACGACGTGGATCAAGCTCGGCCAGATGCTCAGCCTGCGGCCAGACCTTGTCGGCCCGGACGTGGCAGCGGAGCTGGCCCGGCTCCAGGCCGACGTGCCCGCCGACCCGCCCGGCAGCGCGGAGCAGACGATCAAGACCGATCTGGGCCGTGACGTCTCCGAAGCGTTCAGCTCGTTCGAGGCTGCGCCGATGGCGTCGGCATCAGTCGCGCAAGCCCACCGCGCGACGCTGGCGGACGGCACCGCGGTGGTGGTGAAGGTGGTCCACTCCGGTGCCCGTGCACGGGTGCTCGACGACTTGGAGCTGATGCGCGCGTTGGCTGGCTACGCAGAGAGCCACGACGAAACCCTGGCCGCGTACTCTCCAAGCGTCGTGGTGGATGAGTTCGACACGATGATGCGCGCCGCGGTCGATCTGCGGCAAGAGCTTGCCAATCTGCAGCAGTTCACCGCTAACTTCGCCGACGAGCCCGACATCGTCATCCCTGCGCCGTACGCGGACCTGTGCGGGCCAGACATGCTCACCATGTCGCTGGTCACCGGACAGAAGGTCACAGGAGGAGACAGCGTGACCGCCACAGGCTGGGACGTCGACAACTTGGTGCGGCGCGTCTCAAACGTCTACCTCGAGATGGTGTTCCGGGACGGTATCTACCACGCCGACCCGCATCCCGGGAACTTCCTGCTCCCCGATGGGCAGCACCTGGCGATCCTCGACTTCGGCGACGTCGGGCGCCTGACTGGAGCACGTAAAGCCCAGGTTGAGGACCTGCTGCTCGCCGTCGGCTCCCGGGATGTCGACGAGCTGACTGACATCGTCATCGATCTCACCCACGCCCCTGCCGACGTCGACGTCGACAGGCTGAACGGCCAGATCGGCACCTGGCTCAATAGGTACTTGGGCGGTAACGTCGCCGATCTCGACATGGTCGGCGCGACCAATGCAGGCATGCAGATCCTGCACAGCAACCGGCTGACCTTCCCCGGCGACCTCGCATTGCTGTTTCGAGTGCTGGTCCGCCTGCAGGGCATGGGCGGCGCCCTCGGAGCGAAGGTGTCCCTCACCGAGCTGCTCCAGCCGTACCTGCGCAAGATGGCTGTCGACCGTCTTGACCCCCGCACTATCGGCCGACGGGCCGTCCACACCCTGCGCAGCTGGCAACGCCTTCTCGCCGATGCACCCGCTACGATCCGGCCGCTGCTGCAGCACCTCAAGGACGGCACCGTACACGTAGAACTGGAAATTCACGACGCTGACGGTGTCGCCGACCGGCTCACGGATGGTCTGCTCGGCAGTGCCTCACTGCTGGCCGCCGCACAGCTGCTGTCGCAGCGTACCGGCCCCCGGATCGGCCCGGTGTCCGCGCCCGGCGCGCTCGCCCTCGCTGTCGGGGTCCTGACCTGGCGGCGGCTCGTCCGGAGTCGCGCTGGCTACCAGAACCCACTGACCCGGGTTCAGCAGCTGATTCGTCCGATCCCCCAGTGAAGGGTCACACAGACGATCGGGTATCCAATCGATGAAAACGGTGCAGACCTTGGCGGTCGACTACCTATCCGTGAGATCCGGGGCAGGGAGGAACGGAACAGGTCAGGTTGGCGGCGTACGTCAGCGTGTGGTAGCCGGGCTAGCGAGATTTGGCTCGCAAACCCCTTGACCCCAGATCAGGCCTCCACGGCCGACTCACTGGGCCGCTGGGATTGATGGTCGGGCACAGGAACGCCACCCGGCATCAACCACGCACAGCGGACAGCCTCGTAGGCCTGTCGGCCGGCGGCGGACCAATCGCCGGCCTTGACCAGTGACACTGCCGTACGGGCGGCGAACACGACTGAGTACGCAAGCGCCTTGCGCATGGTCAGGGTCCGTCGGTTGGGCGCGACATAGGCGCTCACCACGCCGATCGCGGTGATCCGCTCCCGGACATTCGCCCCCGTCCGAATCCGCGGCCAGCTGTCGGAGGAATTGTGCCGCCGGTAAACGGCGAGCACCTCGTCGACGAACACGATGGGGCCGTGCGCCGCGAGTCGGGTCCACATGTCCCAGTCGGCTGCGTGAGGCAGGTCGGTCCGGTAGCCGCCGACGCGCTCGTACGCCGCGCGGCGGACCACGATCCCAGGCGCCCGTACGCGGTTCGACACCGCGAACGCCTCGAGCGCGTTCGTCCATACCCCAGTCCCCTTCCGATAGGACCGGGTCATGTAGAGCGGCGTGTTGTGGGCATCGAGGTCTCGGACTCTGCACACAGCGGCGACCACGGTGGGCTCTGCGAGTGCTTGTTCCATGGCCCTGTAGAAGCCGGGGAGGACCGCGTCGTCGCCGTGCAGCAGGTGCACCAACTCTCCCGTCGCTAGCGCGAGGCAACGGTTGAACGTACCGATGGCGCCCAGATGCCCGGGATTCGGCCGGTACCGGACCCGACCCAGGCCCAGCCGATCGACCACCTGCTCCGGGTTGTCGCTCGAGGCGTCGTCCACGACGATGATCTCGACGTCCTCGCGGCTCGCTAGCTGCGAGACCACCTCGGGCAGCGCCTGTGCGAGATAGTCGGCGCAGTTGTGCACCGGGATCACGACAGACCACCGCGGTCGATCCGCACCGTTGACAGCAGGAACGCGCGCGATATCAGGCACCTGCGCGAGTGTAGTGGCCGCTGGCGCGGTTAGGGTGGCGCTTGTGATGGCGACACCACCTCCCGCACGGTGCGCGAGCTATATCCTTCCCCTCCGGGTGCACGACGATCGATCGGAGGCGGAGCGATGAGGTTCGGCATCGCGGGGGCCGGGTTCTCTGGCGCGGTGATCGCCCGTCAGGTCGCCGAGGCGGGTCACGACGTGGTCGTCTTCGAGACCCGGGACCACGTCGCGGGCAACTGTCACACCGAACGTGACCCGGAAACCCAGGTGATGATCCATCGGTACGGACCGCACATCTTCCACACCGGCAACGAGCGGGTGTGGGACTACGTCAACCGGTTCGGCACGATGATGCCGTACAACCACCGCGTCCGGACGACCGTGCACGGTCGGGTCTACCTGCTGCCGGTCAACCTGCTGACGATCAACCAGCTCTTCGAGACGGCGCTCAGTCCCGACGAGGCACGGGCGTTCATAGCCGAGCAGGGCGACTCCTCGATCGCGGAACCGCGCAATTTCGAGGAGCAGGCTCTGAAGTTCATGGGCCGCCGGCTCTACGAGGCGTTCTTCCTCGGCTACACCCGCAAGCAGTGGGGGCTGCCACCGACCGAGATCCCGGCGTCGGTGCTCAGGCGCCTGCCCCTGCGGTTCAGCTACGAGGACTCCTACTTCAACCACCCGCACCAGGCGATTCCGCAGGACGGCTACACCGCCATCGTCGAGGGCATCCTCGACCACCCCCGGATCGAGGTGCGGCTGTCGACGGCGTACACCGAGGCGGACCGGGAGGGGTTCGACCACTCGATCTGGACCGGACCGCTGGACGCGTGGTTTGGCTACCGCTTCGGCCGGCTCGGCTACCGGACGCTGGACTTCGAGGAGATCCGCGCTACCGGCGACTACCTGGGCTGTGCGGTGATGAACTACGGCGACCTCGACGTGCCCCACACCAGGATCGCCGAGCACAAGCACTTCGCCCCGTGGGAGGAGCACGAAGGCACGGTGTGCTTTCGCGAAACCAGCCGGCTCGCGGGCGAGGGCGACATCCCCTACTACCCGATCAGGCTGGCCAACGACAAGAGCCTGCTGAGTCAGTACGTCGACGCGGCTCGGACCGAAGCCTGCGTGACGTTCGTCGGCCGGCTCGGCACCTACCGCTACCTGGACATGGACGTCACGATCGCCGAGGCGCTAGCCGCTGCCGACGGGATCCTCGAGGCGGTCAAGTCTCGGGCTGCCATTCCTTCCCTGTTCGTCGACGCCTGAGCGCGATTCGGGTCGGAGGCCGAGCTCGACGATCTGGTGCTCGATGTCGACGAGCCGGCCCTCCAGCGCGCCGATCCGGCTCTCCATGCCCCGGATCTGCTGCTGGATCACCATCAGGCCGAACATCACGTCCTGGCGGCGCGGTTCGCGGCGGAACCGGCCTACCTGCCCGACGGTCCGACTGACCCGGCTGCCCTGCAGCACGTTGCGGAGGTACCGCCCACTGAGCACCGCCGTGTGCCGCACGCCGGAGTGACGCAGGTGGAACGCGGCGGTGACGACCGGGCTGTTCGAGTCGGGCCGGCTGGAGAGCGTACGGACGAAGCTGCCGTACTCCCGCTTGGCCACCGCAGCGCTCAACCGCTGGGCGGTCACGCCCTTGTTACCTTCCCGCAGCGCGTTCACAACCGCCGCCTGGGAGTACTCGCTGAAGATTGGCACCAACGTGTCGAACAGCTTGCGACGCAGCGCCGGCGGGGTGCGCCGGGCGATCCATTCCATCTGCGAGATCACCCACCCGAGGAGGCTGGTCTCGTACACATCGAGCAGCCGCCTCCCGGCGAGCCAGGCGTGGATCGTGTCGTGGTGCTGGAAGATTTGGAACAGCCGCTCGTCGGCGGTGGCCATGGTCTGTCCGGATCGGCCGACTCGGTGATAGCACAGTACTTCCGGAACGACCGCGACCGATTGCGCTGAGATCACCGCGAACCAGTGGAATGGGTTGTCCTCGTAGAAGCCGTCACTGACCGGGAACCGGATCGCATTTTTCTCCAGAAGGCTGCGGCGGTACAGCTTGCGCCAGGGCACCGCGATGAACCGGAGGAACTGCCTGCGGGTCGGGACGTCCAACTTGTAGCAAGACGCCGTCAGCTCGGCCCACCGGTGCGCATCGGCCGGATCCCGACGCTCTCCAGAGCCATCGACGACCTCCTGGTACTCGCACATCGCCAAATCCGCGTCACATCCAGCGGCGGCACCGACCAGCCGCTCGAACATCGTCGGTTCGACGTAGTCGTCGCCGTCGACGAAGCCGACCCACGGCGCAGTCGCACGGTCGAGACCGGCGTTGGCAGCGGTAGCCACGCCACCGGGACTGTTCTCCGGCAGCAGCACCGGGATGAACCGCGGGTCGCCGGCACAGAACTCGACGATCTTGTCTGGTGTTGAGTCGGACGAACCATCGTCGACCACCAGCACCTCAAGGTCCCTCAGCGTCTGCGCCGCGACGCTGTCGAGACACTGCTCGATGTAGTCCTCGATGTTGTATGCGGTGACGATGATGCTCAGGTCAGCCACGTTCGGTCCTTTCGGTCCCGTCACGCCAGCGCGCGGCGGATGATGCGAGACGCCAGTCCGGCGTCGCGTCCCAGCCGGAGCCGGGTGAAGTCTCCCAAGTCCATCCTCAGCATGTGGTGCTGCAGGCGGAGGTTGAATTCGTCGAGCACGTCCGGCGTCATGCGTGTCCTCGCCCAGGCTGAAACTCGCAGCACGAAGTCCCAGTAGTGGTGTGAGAACCGGTTGCGCTTCTCCGGACGGACCTCGAGCGCGGTGTAGGTCTCCTCCAGGGCGTCGACCAGGCTCAGCCGGGCGCGGCTCTCGCGGTTGGTCAGGTTGCGGGCGCCCTCATTCACGATGTGGGTGCACAGTGGCTGGTCGAGCAACAGGATGCTATCCGCGTCCAGAAGGGTCAGCCAGTGGCCGAGGATGTCGTTGTGGACTGGCGTACTCCCGTACCGAAGGCCGGTACGCCTGTAGTGATCCGTGCGGCCGAGTTTGTTCCACGGGTAGTTGGAGAAGCCGAGCAGTTTGGGTACGTCACCGAGCCGAGTTACGCGACGCGGTGATGTTGCGTACTGCGCCCACACGACGGCGTCGAAAGAGTTCATCTCCTCGAGCTGTGGCAAGAGGCCCCGGCGATATCGGTACGGCATCATTGCGACGTCGGCACCAGTCTCGTCGAGCGCCCCGATCACCGAGGTGAGGGTCACCGGATGGAGCACGTCGTCTGCATCGAAGAAGAGCGTGTAACGACCGGTTGCTCGCTCGAAGCCACGGTTCCGGGCCACCCCGGCACCCTGGTTGGTCTCGAATCGCTCGACGATCACTTCAGGTCGGCGGAGTGCCATGACTCGCTCGACCGTGTCGTCGGTCGACGCGTCGTCGACCACAATTACCTCGACTGCGGCCGCGGCGATCTTCAGGAACGACTCCACGACGCCGGGGACCGTTGCACTGGCGTTGTGCATTGGGATGATCACCGACACATCGGGCTTGTGCGTCACAGGTCGTCCATTCCTGGTCTGGTCGGCATTTTGCTGATGCCTCTACGAAGGTCCCCTTGCACCTGTGAGATGTCGGTCGTCGCCGGACCGCGTAGGTCACTCGGCGGGCGGGGCCGGCGGATAGACTATCGGACCACGTGTGCCACCCGGCGATAAAAGGTTGCATTCAGGTCGCATGGTCGCTGTAGAGCGAGCACCCGACCTCGCCGGCAGATCGGGTCCGGACATCCACGACGGCAACCTGTGAGGCGCGCGGCAGGCGTGCTGTGCCCTGGTTGGGGACCGGATGGCGCGGCTTGCTGCATACAGAGATGGACCGCGCGTCCGGACGTAGTCGCACGGCGCTGGCCGACACACGCGTTTTCCTGGTATTGCCTCACTGCCCTATCGACGTTCACGTAGCATTCACAATCACCGGAAAGGCTGTCGTTGCATCGAGTCGCACGGACTTGATGGCGTGCATCGAGGGGGCGCGTGATGGACGTCGAGTCGTCGACAGCCGATCCGACACAGCACAGTGGCCCAGAGCGGATTCACAGCGTTCGACGTTCGTGGGCGTCCAGCAGCGAAGCCCAGATCTTCACGCCGTGGGAGCGCCAGCCGGGTGCTTTGGTGACTCTCCCGCCCGCATCTTCGGAGGAGATGGCGGCCGAGGTCGAGCAGGGTGGTGGCCGTGAACCCAAGCACGAGATTGCGGTGGTCGTGCTCACGCAAGCAAACCGCCCCGCCGAGCTCGCGCGCGCGATCGCATCAGTTCGAGCGCAAAAGCAGGTCGATCTGCAGCTCGTACTCGTCGTCAATGGTGCCCATCCGCCGCGGACCGAGCCTTCGGATCGGCTCGTCGTGCTGCCCGAGAATGTGGGGATCCCCGGCGGCCGCAACATCGGCGCTACCGCGGCTGACGCACAACTCATCATGTTCCTCGACGACGACGCGGAGCTCCTTGACACAGGGCTGCTGGCTGCGGTTGTCGACCGGTTCAAAGCCGATCCTCGGCTCGGTGCCATGGCGATCCGCCTGATCGATGAAGACGGCCGCACGCAACGTCGCCACATCCCCCGGCTGGGTGCCCGGTCGGCCGAGAAGTCAGGTCCGGTGACTTACTTCGTCGGGGCAGCGTGCGTCGTGCGCGCCGCGACGTTCCACGGCGTCGACGGGTTCGACGGGCGATTCTTCTACGCCATGGAAGAGTCCGACCTGTCCTGGCGGCTGCTCGATGCCGGCTGGTCGATTTGGTATTCCGCCGATCTCAAGGCGTTCCACCCGCGTACCGCGCCATCGCGGCACCCCGGGCACGCACGCCTGACCGCGCGGAACCGGCTGTGGATGGCGTGGCGCTTGCTGCCGGCCCCGATGTTTGCCGGCTATCTGCTGACCTGGACCAGCCTCGCCGTCGCCCGGGGCGCACGCGCCGCGAGAGATGCTCGCCGGTTACCGGGAGGCGTGGTCGGCTCGCCCGGCGCGGCAACAGATCCGCTGGCGCACCGTTGTCAGGATGACCATGCTAGGCCGACCGCCGGTGGTGTGAACGGCTTCGCCGGGACCGCTGTCCCGGGAGTCGGTCCGGTTGGTGGCCGGGTGGCAGGCTCATTGGCGCCCACGTGGCCGCGTAGTCCGCGCTCAGATCGCCGATGCAAGGGAACCACATTGACCAAGCGCGCACTCATTACTGGCATCACGGGTCGGAGGGGCCATGCACGCCGAGTGGCGGCGCTGAGCCCCGAAGAGCGGGCGACCGTGGCTCCTACCGGCTCGGGCACAGCCCCCGGATGCGACGCCGCATGCTCCGGAGCGCGCGCCGGGCCGTCCGCATCCCGGTCGGCTGCGTCCGTCCCGTCGTCGGCCGCGGCGTAGACCCTCAGGTCCGCGAAGTGGAGCGCGGTGTTCATCGGCGAAGTGATCGTGACGTACCGCGCCCCGACGTCCGGTAGGTCGATCCCGCACTCTTGCCAGCCCCCGCCGGGGAGCTGTCCGTGCTCGTATATCGGGAACACGCGCCGCCCGCCGGACTCGCCGTCGGAGAGCACGGCGAAGACGTGCCTCGCTCGCCCCTGGTAGCCGTCCCGGCGGTTCGTCACCTCGATGCGCCGCACCCGCCGCCGACGTCCCAGGTCTACCCGGATCCACTGACCCGTGTCGACCGCCGTATGGAAAAAGAAGCTGCCCCTGGGCTGCACCACGCCCGTCCTGCTCGACGTCCCGTAGGCCGAGCTCAGCTGGTAGGGCCGGCCGCCGGCCACCTCGACGAGGTCGCCGGGCCGCGCCGGTACCGGTACGACCAGCCCACTCAATGTCTGGAGGCTCTGCATGGTCAGGGAGAGCGCGCCCGACAGCTCGGCATCGACGCTACGAGACTGCGGGCGTGGGGCGGCCGAGTTCAAGAGGTGCGCCAGCCCGGCTCCAGTCCGACTTGGCGATCACCGCTAGGTGCTCCCCGGTCACCCCGTCCAGTCCAACTGGGTCAAGGTCCGCGACCAGTGGATCGGCGAGTAGTTTGGAGAGCTGTCGCAACGCCCGAGTCCCAGCAATGGGCCCCGCGTTGACGATCGCCTTGAGATACCCGTGGGACATCAAGACCCTGGGCAGAGTTACGTTAGAAATGATCTCCCGCCGTTCGGATTCGGGAAGGTTGCTCTTCCGCAGAGCCGTGAGCATCGAGCGCAGGATCCGCTCGTCCCTCTCGATGAGTGCCTCGGGAGTATTGGCGCGCCTTGAGAGGTGGGCGGGTTCGTTTGGGTTGCCGCCGTGCTGGATGACGTAGTAGTAGTCGTATCCGCCGAGCATGAGGAACCGCGCCGCGTTCAGGATGTACGAGAAGGCGAAGCTCACATCTTCTCCGGGGGCAAGTCCCTCGTCGAACCGGAGCTGCTGGCGCTCGATCTCGGCGCGTCGGAAGACCTTGTGGACCGTCAGCGTCGCCAATGCCTTGGCGCGGGGCACCTCGGCGTGCGGCGGGCGGACTGAAAAGACAGCGGAACGGCCGTTCACCGGAACCTGGTTGAGGGCGACCCAATCGGCTGGCGTCGTGGCCAATGCTTCGGCGATGCGCTCAAGCGCCAGGTCCCCGATGGTGTCGTCGGAGTCGACGAAGAAGACGTACTCGCCGGTGGCTTCATCAAGTATGCGGTTTCGGGGGCGCGCGGCGCCGCCAGAGTTGGTTCCCAGAGAGACCACTCGGAAGAACCCCGGGTCCGCTGCCAGGCTCTTCTCGAACTCCCCGAGGATCGCGAGCGTCTCGGGCTCCGAGCTGCCGTCGTCGGCGATGACGATCTCGAAGCGGTCACGCGGGAGAGTGGAGTTGATCACCGACTGGAGGCAGTTCCGCAATAGGGCCTTGCCGTTGAACACCGGGATTCCGACTGTGAACAGCCTCGCCGACGATTGGGGGTGAGCGGCCGCATCGAGGACCTCCCCCATACTCCGAACCTCCAGACTCTGCACGTTCAAGCCGCATCGAATCGGACCTTGATCGACTGCTGCATAGCTTGCCAATGTGCGAGATATGACCGGCTGGACAACGTCGCCACAACGACGCGCATGCTATCGCAAGCCTCGCGTCGGAATCGCCGCCTTTAACCGCGAACCGGATCCTGGGCAACACACTGAAGCGGATGTGCGGTGGTCTCCGCGTGACGGCTGCCTGGGCGCCTGTCGCAGGTTACAGGTGGCCGGGGCGCTCTGGGGATGGCACTCTATCGCTGGCACTCTCAGCAGAGCCACTACATCGAGGCGATCGGCTTCCTCATCGAATCCGAGCTGGGGACGAGCGACTTCAACGTGGCGGTGTTCTCCAACGACCTTGAGTTCGTCGAGGCTCAAGTCTCCGACTACGGACTCGACCGGGTGACAGGCGAGGTCCGGTTGATCCGCGGCAACGACCACTTCAATGCGGAAATGGCAGGCGGAAGCTACATGTCTTCCAAGTTGCTTGCGGACTTCTTGACCTTTACGAATTTGATATATGCGTTGACGACCTCGTCGGGTTGGCCGCGGAGCATCAGCTTGCCGTGGTCCAGCCAGATCGCTTCGTTGCACATCTCCTTGATGCTGCCCAGCCCGTGGCTGACTAAGAACATGGCCCGGGCGCTGTCGCGCAGCTCGGCCATCTTCGCGTTCGCCTTCTCCCGGAAATGCGCATCGCCGGTGGACAGTGCCTCATCGATCATCAAGATGTCGGGCTTCATGTGGACCGCCACCGAGAACCCCACCCGGGCAGACATGCCCGAGGAGTAGGTGCGCATCGGCATGTCGATGAAGTCGCCGAGCTCGGTCCACTCCGCGACCTCGACGGCACGTTCCTCCACCTCACGGCGGGACAGGCCGGCGGCCAACCCACCCAAAATGATGTTCTCCCGCCCCGACAGGTTGTGGTTGAACCCGACCCCCAACGCCAACAACGTGCTGGCCCGCCCCCACACCTCGATCGAACCGCTGGTCGGCGGCAAAATGCCCGCCATCGCCCGCATCAACGTCGACTTCCCCGCCCCGTTCGAGCCGATGATGCCCATCGCGGTCCCACTGCGCACCTCAAAAGAAACATGCTTGATCGCCTCGACCTCCCGCACCGCCCGCTGCCCCCGGCCGAAACGGACCAACGCCTGCTTCAACGTCGGCTTCCGCTCAAACGTGGTGCGATAGGTGATCGACAAATCATCAACCCGCACCGCCAACCCCAGCTCGCCGTTCGACACCAGCTCGCCGTTCGACACCTGCTCGCCGTTCGACACTGCTCGCTGTTCGACACTTGCTCGCTGTTAGACAAGGCGGACAGCAAACTCACGCTCCCTGGAGATGAAGTACAAAAACCCGACCACCGCAGCCGCCACCGCCCACACCAACGCAAACACCCACATGTAGACCGGCGGGAACGTCTCATACTGCAACAACTCGGTGTAGCCGCCGATCATGGAAAACATCGGGTTGAGCTGGATCAGGGTCATCACCGGCCCCGAGAACCGACCGATGACATGCTCCGGCGCCCACAACACCGGCGACAGATACAACCAGATCCGCATAAAAAACGGCAGGAAACTCGACGTATCACGGAAATAAACCTGGAACGCAGCAAAAAAAGCGGCCAAACCCATCCCGAACACGATCATCGTCGCCAAAAAGTACAACGACAACAACATCTTCCACGACCACACATCAGTCAAAAAAATCACATGGAACACGAAATAAACCGGCACCGTCGGCAGAAACCGGAAGAACGCCGTCCGCACCGCCGACAACGGAATCAACAACCGCGGAAACGGCGTATTCAACAACAACTTGCCAGAACCAGTAACCGACGTCGCCCCACTCGTCACCGACGTACTCACCAACTGAAACGCAAACAACCCCAACGTCAAATGCACAAAAAACGCCGGATCATGCTGCCGCCGGATGATCGTCACCAAAATGTAATACACACCCGCCAACAACAACGGATTCAACACCAACCACGCCTGCCCAAAAAACGTCGCCGTATGAGCCCCCCGCATCGTGGCCTTACTCATCTCCACCGCAAACACCCGCCGCCGCCACACCTCACGGAAATACGGCACCAACCGCGGCAACCCAGCCCGATGCGGCCCATAACGGTGATACACCGGCTCAAACTCCACCTGCCGCGCACGACCAAACACCGTCACCACACCACCACCACCCACCACGCACAACCCACCACCCTCGACCCCACCAACCCCCACCCAAACACAACACCCACCCAACAAACCCCACCACAAACCAACAAAAACCACCAACCACACACCACCAGCAACCACGAACGAACAGTTTGCCACGCACAAGCCCAACCAACCGGCACAGCCAAACTGAGGTCCTGGCTGGGTGCCGCCGGGGACCTTCGGGTCGCCGAGGTCGTCAAGCAGGCCATACACGTCGGTGGCGGTGGCGAGCTCATCCACCGCACGAGGATCCAGCTGTCCTTCAAGTACGAGCAGGATCGTAGGCACGTCAGGCACGCTTCATCGCTTGTGCTCGGCCACATGGACGATCCGCCCCACCCGAAACTTGAGCTGATAACGCCAGGGCGCAGCACGGACCGTTCTTGGGAACGCATGCGCGGCAATCGCCGCACTCTGGTGATCCGCCGGCGATAACCTAGGGAGCGGAGCCAGCTATCGAAGACGGCGACTCTGACGTGGGGTTCTGCGGTAGCATGCGGTCGTCGTGACGGCGTTGTCCGTCCCGGTAATGATTTCGCCTATTGGCGGGCTATGCAGCAGTCGATCAAAGTCCGATGCGGCTCGAACGTGCAGAGTCTGGAGGTTCGAAGTATGGCGGAGGTCACCGATGCGGCCACTCGCCCCCAACCGTCGGGGAGACTCTTCACAATCGGAATCCCGGTGTTCAACGGCAAGACCCTATTGCGGAACTGCCTCCAGTCGGTGATCAACTCCACTCTCCCGCGTGACCGCTTCGAGATCGTCATCGCCGACGACGGCAGCTCGGAGCCCGAGACGCTCGCGATCCTCGGGGAGTTCGAGAAGAGCCTGGCAGCGGACCCGGGGTTCTTCCGAGTGGTCTCTCTGGGAACCAACTCTGGCGGCGCCGCACGCCCCCGAAACCGCATACTCGACGAAGCCACCGGCGAGTACGTCTTCTTCATCGACTCCGACGACACCATCGGCAGCCTGGCGCTTGAGCGCATCGCCGAAGCATTGGCCACGACGCCAGCCGATTGGGTCGCCCTCAACCAGGTTCCGGTGAACGGGCGTGTCGGCGTCTGTAGAGTCCGCCAGCCGCACGCCGAGGTGCCCCGCGCCAAGGCTTTGGCGACGCTGACGGTCCACAAGGTCTTCCGACGCGCCGAGATCGAGCGCCAGCAGCTCCGGTTCGACGAGGGCCTTCCCTCCGGACAAGATGTGAGCTTTGCCTTCTCGTACATCCTGAACGCCGCGCGGTTCCTCATGCTCGGCGGATACGACTACTACTACCTCACGCGGCACGCCGGCAACCCAAAGGAACCCGCCCACCTCTCAAGGCGCGCCAACACTCCCGAGGCACTCATCGAGAAGAACGAGCGGATTCTGCGCTCGATGCTCACCGCCCTGCGGGAGAGCAACCTTCCCGAATCTGAACGCCGGGAAATCATCTCCCACGTAACTCTGCCCAGGGTCTTGATGCGGCAGGGATATCTCAAGGCGGTCGTCGACGCGGGCCCCCGTGCCGGGCCTCGGGCGTTGCGACGGCTCTCCAAACTACTCAACGATCCACTGGTCGCGGACCTCGACCCAGCTGGACTGGAGGTGGTGACCAGCGAGCACCTAGCTGTGATCGCTAGGTCGGACTGGGCCGGGCTGGCGCACCTCTTTGGCGCGGCCGCCCCACGCCCACAGTCTCGCGCCGAGATCGCAGCGCGGTGGCTCACGCGGGGGCGCCGCTTCGTCGACGTAGCCTCAGGTCGCGCGAGGCAAAGACAAATAGTCAGCGAACTTGCGCTGTTGCGCCGTTCCGTGGAGGACATGCGGGAAGAGCAACGTCGGCTCGAGGCGAACCTGCTGGCCGAGTTCCAGCTGCGGGACCTGCTCGCCGCGAGTGAGCCAGAAAGGCAGCCATAACGCCGCTGAACCGGTGTTGGCAGTTGTCATCCCTAGCCATGCGGGAGTCGTCCGTCACTCCTGCTGGCCACCCGAAGGTCGCTTTGAGCGCGGTAGCGCGCGCGATTCACGCTCACGCGCTACCCCCTGTGCCACCCTGCGCGACAGGTTGTGCCCTCGCGCAACCGTCATGCTGACGTCAGCCGTGATCCGAGCGAGCGAGGTGTGACTGTCAAGGCTGTGACCGCGGAGGTTGAAGTGTCACGCAGGGCCGTCACGGCGTCAAACTTCAGCACCCTTTGCGTTCATTTGGAGGGGGAAATGTCGGGGCCATGGATGCCAATGGACGAGACCTGGTCCAGATGACGCCGAAACAGTCTTGGTCCTACCGGGCCTTGATGAGCTCACAAGGATCGACCGCGATCGCTACAACATCGTGGGAATCGATCTGAGAGTAGACGGTCAAACGACTGCCATAGCGACTGTCTATGCGATCGACCGTCTGGAGAATTCGGTCTTGAGCATTCGATTGCGCGACAGGCCGACATTGCGGAGCTGGGCCACAGCCGCGGCGAGCTTCCTGTAGTGGGAGCTCGGTTTCCCTGAACCGAATGTTGAAGAGATCATCAGGCAGGCCTTCGACCAGATTCTCTTCCTCGCCGCCAGACGAGGGTGCGCGTCGGATGGGAATGGCGTCGCCTCGGTCATCAGCCCGCCGACCGGATACGCCGCGCATCCAACCAAGCATCGACATGCTCGGCGAGGACAGCCGACCAACATCGCAACGGCATCGGTGAGCAAAGTCAAGCAGCACTCCAGAAGCGCGCGCAGCCTATATGTCGCGAATCAACTTGGCCCGTCCCCTTGTCGGCGTCTTGTGCCGGATCTTCAGTCGCCCGTACTCCATGGTGCCGGAGATCCGGATCCGCGGTCCTCCAGCGTCGAAGCGCTGCGGGGCCTTGTAGATCGGCTGTTTCCAGACCGTACTCAGATCGTCGATGTCGACGACCGCATCGTCGGGCAACGTGATCCTTGCCCTACCGAACCGGAGCTGCAGCTCGATGTCGACCATCGGGTTCTCAAAGATTGCCCGTGACAAGTCAAGGTCGACCTTCCCGTACTCGGACTCGACCTTGAGTACTCGGGGTACCCGCCACGCGCCGCGTCGGCGGAACCGTCCGCGCTTGCCGGCCAGAATGAGGGTGCGACCCGTGTTGGTGTCTGGCAGCGAGGAGAGAACCGGAACTAGGTCATCTGGCGTCTTGGCGGTCAGGACCGCCTGCAGGTGCTCGTCCATCTCCGCGTGCGAGATGTGACCCTCAGCGAATGCCTCCTGCAGGCGCCTTAGGGTCGCTTCGCGGTCGCCCTCGCTGATAGGCGGCGGTACGGCGTTCGGCATCGAGGGTCACCTGGTCAATCCATGTGGTTCAAGAACCCGATTATCCGGCCGGACCTCGCTCCGCCTGGGAGGCGGGGCCGACCTGCCCTGAAAGGAGCAAGCTCAGGCCGGAGTCTTCATAGCCGGGGGACACGAGCACCATGCGGTAGGTGTACGCGTCGATCCCGCGATGACACTGGTCGCACCCTGGGAGCGGCCCACCTCGGTCGCGCATCTTGGTGTTGGTCATCATCTGGAAACGATTCGCGAGAGAGCAACTTGCCGTCCCCGACGGCGATCGCCGCGTGTCCATGTCATAGAAGCTCCGACGGTGATCGACGAAGCAGGCCCGGTGCTGCCGCAGTTGATCATGCCGCCCGCTGCCTTGTCAGGGGAACCGTTCGGGGCGGTCTCGCATCCCTCAGCGTCGTGAGGTGCCCTTGGTTTCACCACCATGGTTTCCTTGGCCAGGCCCATCGTCACGCAATAGGTTGATGGAGTTCTGTTCGATTGCGGATTCGCGGCGCCCTGACTTACTAGGCCGCCTTTCCTTGATCACTTCGCCGCCGGATGCGTCGATCAAAGATGCGCTTGAGCCAGTGAATCTCGTCGAGTGCATCTGCAAGGGAGGTCGCGAGGAGTCTCAGCCCCTAACCGGGCGAGCGTATCTGCGTCTGGGCTAGGCAGGCTTCTCGCCAAGAAGGTCGTATGCGGCAACCCAGAGGGTGTATGGGTTGGCCCGGTCCCCGTGGATCGACATCATCCGATCGATCAGATCGAGGGGAGTAGAGCTTCGAGCCAAAGCAGCTTCGAAGTCGGCAATGTATTGGCGACTCTCCTCGATCTGGCGTTGCGCATCGTCATCGACTGCTTGCGGATGCCGGTGGCCAGCGACGATCTTGTCAGCGCCGAGGCTTGCGACTGTATCGAGCGCCCGTTTCCAGCTGGCCCTTGACTCTGGCGTGGACCCCCTCATCCACATGTGAGTCCGGTTGTAAACCACATCGCCGGAGACGACCAGGCCGAGGGCCGGTACGTGAACGACGCTGGACAGCTCGGTGTCTGTTGTTCCGACCGCGACCACGGTAGCGACTTGGTCACCGATGGGGATGCTCGTGCCAGACAGTGGTGCTGGCACGACGGGCATGTCCGGCAGTTGGCCGGGGAAGAATGCGCTCCACACCTGCATCCGGCGGGGTGAGACCTGTTCCTCCATGGCGCCGATGGATTCCGGTAGTGCGACCGGCTTGGCATTCGGGTACTCCTGCAGAACGGCCGGCAAGCCGAGCAGATGATCCCCGTGCGGATGGGTGATGTAGATGTATTCCAGTGCGCGCTCGTGGGACCGCACCCACTGCGCGAGGGCGACCGCTTCGGTGGTCGTGATGAGACAATCGACCAGCAACCCGCCGCCGTCATCACCCCAGATCAGGGTTGCGGTGGACGGTGGCCACGTCGCCTGGCCAACCGCCTCCTCGAACCCCGGAATCTGACTGGGGATCGGCTTGGGATCCACAGCGAACACGTCGTAGTTCAGGCTCACTTGCTACCTCGCCACTCTCGGATGCAGCCACCCAACGGTCCATGTTGTTAGCGCGCCTGCCACGCCAACTCCGCATTCTAGTGCTCGCCGTCCGACTCCTTCGGCGCGTGCGGCTATGTGCGCCTGCTATAGATGCGCTGTGGCCTCGACGCCGTGGCCTGGGACCGAGGGGAGTTGTTATGAGCAGAGAGCAGCGCACGCGGGTCGACGCCATGGTGCGGGGTCCGATCCCTACCGGTCCCCGGCCGGTTGAGGAAATGCGGGCCGGGTTCGCTGCGCTGATGGCGATGATGCGTGTACCTGAGCAGGTGCGTTCCAGCCCGGCCAATCTGGGTGGGCGTCCCGCCGTTCTTGTCGAGTCCGAACCTGCGGGGCGGCGCGGGCACGATCCTGTACTTCCACGGCGGCTCATTCACGCTCGGCTCACCAGAGACGGCCATGTCGCTTACCGCGAATCTCGTCGTGCGTACCGGCATGCGCGCCTACTCCCTCGACTACCGGCTGGCTCCGGAGCACCCCTTCCCGGCAGGACTGGAGGATGCCCTGGCCGCGTATCGTGACCTGCTCGACACGGGTCATGACGCGGAAACGATTGCATTCGCGGGTGATTCCGCCGGTGGCGGCTACTCGACCGGGTGGACAGTGCCGAACAAGCCGCGACCGAATGCGGCGCCGCGCTGTCACCCGTTCCTCCGGCCGACCCGCGGCGTCTACTTCCGCTGGGCCGCGAATACCCGCGCCCGCAAGGCCATCACCAGCTTCGCTCACAACGCTCGAATGCAAGACGACTGGGCCGCCACACTCTACGCCGACGCCCGGGCACGAGGAAAACGCAACCCGCACGCCACCCGCATCGTCGCCCGCGCCTGGCTCCGCGTCATCTGGGCCTGCTGACCACACAACAGCCCTACATCCCACCGTCACCGCACTTCCACGTCCTCATACCCGCCCGGTTCCTCCGCCACCAGCCAACATTGCCGGCGCGCAGGCGCGGTCAAGATGGAGCACCCCACGGCTGAACGACCTTGACCACACCGACGGACGGCACAAGCGTCAGCCCCCGTGCGAGCGGAGGAATGATGGGTAGCTATGTCGAGATCGGAGAGCTGAAGACTTGGTACGACGAGCAAGGTGCCGGCGATTCCGCCGGTGGGGGCATCGCGGTCGGTGCATGCCTGATGGCCCGCGATGCCGGCCTGCCTCTGCCCGCGGTGGCCGTCACCTTCTCCGCGGGACTGGACGCGACACGCACCGGTCCGAGCATGGAGACCAAGGAGGGCATCGACCCGTTCTTCACGAGAGACAGCCTGAGGTCGACGAGCGGAATGTATCTCGCTGGGCAGGATCCCCGTCAGCCGCTGCTGTCACCGGCCGTCTGCGCAGATATGACCGGCTTTCCGCCCCTCCTGCTGCAGGTGGGCACCAACGAGGTGCTCCTCGACGACTCGACCCGGCTGGCTGAGCGCGCACGCGACGCGGGCGTCGACGTCACCCTCGACGTCACGGCAGATGTCCCGCACGTCTTTCAGTCCTTCGCCGGAGTGTTGGATGAGGCCGACCAAGCTCTCGATCGCGCTGCACTCTTTCTCGCTCAGCACATCAGTGCGTGACGTTGGTCGAGGCAATCTTCGTCGGCCCGCAGCGAGGCGAGGGCACGCTGAGCGGCGCCGCGCGGAAAGACTGGAAGCACGCGGCATCGGAGCCCGACCGCTGCTTCCGAGCGTGGCGAAGTGCCGGTTGCCCCCAATGCCCACGGGCAGTTGGCAGCAGTGCGTGACAGCATCGTGACCGCAGCGGATGATTTGATCTTGATCGCTTCGTCCCGAAACTTGCCGGACCAGTCACGGTATGCCGGGCGGAGCGCGCATCGAGTTGCTATTGAAAACTGGCCCGTAACATGATCAACATGGCGCTTACGCCCCAGAGCGGGCGAGTGCGCTAGAGGCGATCAAGGTCGCTGTTGATCATGGAGTGGTCGCCGCGGTCGGCCACACCGAAGCCAGCTAAGACCAGACGCACGCTGCCATCTCGGCTGTAGCTCAGACCTCGACAACGCCCGCTCGCGTCGTGGGCCTGGGCGACCCTATCCACCAGCGACCCGCGGACGTAGCACTCGACCCCACTCTGACGCCGGCCGGAGTCACGATCGGCGGGATTTGTATTGGCCGAGTAGTACGGCGCTCGCGAAACGCTGCTTATTGCGTGCTGCCAGGTGCCATGCCAGAATGCGAGAAATTTCATCCAGCAAAGGAAATTCCTGTGATTACCGCCCGGCTCAAAAGAGTCCGCCAGGTCATTGTTGCGGTTGCAGCGCTATCCACAATCGTTCTGGCCGCCTGCGCCCCCACCCAAACCCCATCGTCATCGTCCTCACCGACCGGCGGCGGCAGCCCCGGGCAGATCTCCCTGGTGACACCGGGGAAGCTCACCGTCTGCACCCACCTGTCCTATAAGCCGTTCGAGTTCAAGGACAGCTCCAACAATGTGGTTGGGTTCGATGTCGACTTGATGGACCTGGTCGCTAAGAAGCTGGGCGTCACCCTGGAGATCTTCGACGTGGACTTCGCATCGCAGACTTCCGGAGCGGTGTTCGCAGCACGGAAGTGTGACGCCGCCATGGGTGCCGTCACCATCACCGACAAGCGCAAGCAAGCCATCGCGTTCTCCGATCCGTACTTCAAAGCCACCCAGGCGCTGTTGGTTAAGAAGGATTCCGGGATTAACGACTTGTCACAGCTCCGCGGCAAGAAGCTTGGAGTCCAGACTGATACCACCGGTCAGATCTACGCCGAGGACAACAAGGCAGCCAACGGCTACGAAATCGTGGTCTTCGACGACGGGCCGACCACCCTAACTGGAGTGCTTTCCGGGCGCGTTGCCGCTGCGATCAATGACAACGGGACGGTGTACGACTTCGCGAAGGACAATCCGACGACAACTGTGTCCAAGGAGTTCAACACCGGCGAAGAGTACGGCTTCATGGTGCAGAAGGACAACGCCAACGCTGCGGCGTTGCTGGCCGTCATCAACGACGTGATCAAGACGTCGAAGTCCGACGGCAGCTATGACACTATCTATAAGAAGTGGTTTGGCGTCCAGCCCGCGTAAGCGCGAAGCCTGATCACCCGCCGCCTCTCGCGACTCAACTGCGGCCTCCGGTAACCGAGGAAGCCGCCGGACTGAGGTTCGACTCAGCCTATTTCAGGAGGTTTTGCGATGAGCGTTTCCACCCTCGCTCCGCCGGCGCACCGGGGGCCGTCTCCGCGCCAACGCGCCAAGCGACGTCGGCTGATTCAGTACGTGGTCCTGGCCGTCGCGATCGTCGTGCTGCTCTTGGTGGCCGACTGGCAGCAGATCGGGCAAGTCTTCTTCCGGTCCGACATGATCTACGCCACCTTGACCCAGGGTTTAGGCACTGCGCTGCTCAACACCATCATCTATAGCGCCGGAGCTTTCATTATTGGCCTAGTCGGTGGCACCATCCTCGCGTTGATGCGGCTCTCCTCGGTGGCTCCATACCGCTGGATCGCTGGCATCTACATCGAGTTGTTCCGCGGCCTGCCGGCCCTCATCGTGCTACTCGCGTTCGGCCTGCTGCCGCTGGCATTTTCCGGTTTGATCATTCCCTTCGACCCGTACGGCACGGTGTGGCTTGCGCTCGGCATAGTAGCCGCGGCCTACATGGCCGAGACGATCAGAGCCGGCATCCAGGCCGTTCCGAAGGGGCAGGTCGAGGCGGCTCGCTCGCTCGGTATGCCGGCCGGGGTGGCGAGTCGGAAGATCGTGCTTCCCCAAGCGTTTCGGATCGTCATTCCTCCGTTGACCAACGAGCTGATCTTGCTGGTGAAGGACTCCTCGCTCGCCTACATCCTGGGGTTGTCGGCGGCCGGTTATGAGCTGACCAAGTACGGGCGCGATCTGTCCAGCACCAACGCTAATCTCACTCCACTAGTGATCGCCGGTCTCTGCTATCTGGTGATCACTTTGCCGCTTACTTTCCTCGTGCAGCGGCTGGAAGCCCGCGCCAGGAGAGGTCGGTGAACGCGATGTCGGAGGCCTTCACTAACACCACCACTCCTCCAGCGGCAGGACCACGAGAGGTCGTGGTCGAAGTCATTGACCTGCACAAGTCCTTCGGCTCTGTCGAGGTGCTCAAAGGCATCTCAACGATCATCCATCGCGGTGAGGTCGTTTGTGTGATCGGCCCCTCGGGCTCTGGGAAGTCAACGTTGTTGCGCTGTGTGAATCTGCTGGAGGAACCCACCTCCGGGCAGGTGGTGGTGATGGGCGAGGAGGTCACTGATCCCGACTGCGACATCGACCGGATCCGCAGCAACCTTGGGATGGTGTTCCAGCAGTTCAATCTTTTCCCGCACATCAACGCGCTGCAGAACTGCACCATCGGTCAGATCAACGTGCTGAAGCGGCCCAAGGAAGAGGCTTCAACAAAGGCTCAAGAGAATCTAGCCAAGGTGGGTCTGGCCGGCCGGGAGAGCGCATACCCCGCGCAACTCTCCGGAGGGCAGCAGCAGCGGGTCGCGATCGCCCGAGCCTTGTCAATGGACCCTGGCCTGATGCTCTTCGACGAGCCGACGTCGGCGCTGGATCCTGAACTTGTCGGCGACGTGCTTTCGGTGATGCGGGAGCTTGCTTCCGAAGGGATGACCATGATCGTGGTCACCCATGAGATGGCGTTTGCTCGGGAGGTCGCGGATCGGGTGATCTTTATGGATGGTGGCGTCATCGTTGAGGAAGGCCACCCGGACGACGTCATCGGTCGCCCGCAGGAGACGCGAACAATTGCCTTTTTACAGCGGGTGCTTGACCCGACACATGTGCGAGCCGGCGAGGAGGATGAGGCCCACTACCGGCGACATGCAGCTGATCATCGAACCGCCGGCTCGACAACACGCGACGACGATCTCACTCCCCTGCCAGGACTACCCCACTAAGCCCGGCCAGGTCGAGTCGCTGACCTGTAGGAGCCGGCTGCCAACTTGGGCGGCGGACGGGTTAGTCAGAGCTGATCCATCCCGGAAGAGGACCGCCGACCATTACAACGTGTCGCGGCAGATTGTCCGCCGCTGGATTGCTAGCGGCAGGATCACTGCCTATCGCGTCGGGTCCCGGATGATCCGAGTCGATCTTGATGAGATCGAAGCGAAGATCATTCACACTGTGCCAACGGTAAAACGGTTAGTCATGATCAACGAGGATGTGGTCGAGCTTGACAACGAGCCAGTGCCGCGTCGGCACCGGCTGGTGTGTTGATTTCGCCCGCCATCGCTGGTCTGGGAGGACCTGTCTGCTGTTGACACGTCCGCCGAGAGCGGAGTGAGCGTCATCTCCTCTGCCAGTCCCAGCCGCTGCAACGACCGCACGAGCGAACGCAGCCGCGGATGGGCGCGAGCCTCGTCCAGCCGGTAGGTACCGACCAGCACGACTCGTACCGCGGACCGCAGCGACTTCGGGTTCGACGACAACCGCGGCCGGTTGATGGTGGAGCCGGGAGCCATCGACCTGTACGCCGGTGACAGCTCCCCCACGACCCTGGCCCGGTCGTTCAACGTGCGCTAGACCGGGAGCTGGCGCCCGGAGTAGTCCTTCGGGAGCTGGATCAGGCACGTCAGGCTGTGGTCGCCGGTCGCCCACGAGAACCTGGTCGGGGTCAGGTAGTAAATGTCGGTCCCGGCCGGGAGCTCGTCGTCGTCCTTGAGCATCGAGTCGAGCTTGTCGTGCACATGTCGTTGGCCTGGTTGTCGACCTCGGTCTCGCCCGGGTACTTCGAGCCGGACAGCGTCAGCACGGCGTACAGCTCCTCGCGGCGCGGCTTGGCGCAGTCAATGACCGGTACGTCCAGCACCCGGCCGTCGGGGTGGCCTCCGTGCAATCACCCGCCTTCAGGGTGGTCACGTCGCGCTTCACGGCGCCGGGCGGGGTCGGCTCGTTGTCCTGCGCGTCGGCGACGATCCCGATGGTCGGGAACACCGTCCACAGCGCGCCCAGCGCGATGCCGACGATCGCCATCCACCGGCCCTTGCCGCCGCCGCGCCCGATCTGAACCAACGCTCCGATGCCCAGCCCGACCGCGATCAGGCTGCCCGGCAGGATGCCGAGCACGAACGAGGCGATGGCCAGCCCGTTCCAGGATCGGTTCTGCGACTTGTCCCAGGTCGGCGGGGACGGCGGGTAGCTCGGCCACTGCGGAGGCTGGTTCTGCGTCGGAGGCACGTCATCGTACGGCGTGGTCCACTGTCGGTCACGAACAGGAGGATGACAGAACCGAACCCCGTTTCGCATACGTCATGGGAAAGCGCACGCCATTTCCATTTCGCGCGGACCGCGTGCCCAGAATTTTCTCAGGCATCATCCGACCCCAATCCGCGCGTAGCGCACGCGGGCACGCGCACGCACTCAACGACTGGGGACTTCAGGCACGCGGACGGTTCCGCCGCGCGATCTCGGCGCTGAGGGCGGTGGCAAAGCTCGTCCATCCCGCATACGGCAGCAGTGCCGTCCCGGCGGCTCGGTCCAGCCGGAACGTGCGCCAGGTCAACTCCAGTGTGGAGGCCAGGAGCAGCATCACCTCGGCCACCCCAAGGGGCGGCCGCTTCGTTCGGAAGAAACTCCAGGTCCAGCCTGCGTTGAGCAACAGGTTGACGGCGTACGAGCGCAGGTACCGGCGCCGTTCCACCGGGTCCGGGCTCTGCTCGGCACGGTCCAGCGCCCGGGCACCTGCCGCGGCGAGCAACACGTAAAGGATGGTCCAGGCGATGCCGAACACCGGGCCCGGAGGCTGCCAGGACGGCTTGTCCAATCGCCGGTACCACTCGGATCTCACATCGGTCCCGGCGCCGCCGACTGCTGCCGTTGCCGCGACCGCCGCGGAGGTGGCGAGCAGTGACGATGCTTTCCTCATGACGAGATGGTAGCCAAAGGCGCGGACCCGGAGCCCAGAAACTCTTCAGCGCACGCACGCGCACGAGACCTTTCCAGACCCATTGAGCTGGGAGCACAATTTGCGCGTGGCCAAATCCTGGAAGTGCCGTCTTCGCGTCCACGATTGGGAGGATCGGGAGAACCCGGAAACCCACGCGCACTATAAGGTCTGTCGGCGCTGTGATGCTTACCGACAGAAACGGGGCTTCATGCCCGGCCCAGGTGCGAGCGGCAACTTTCATGTCCCCAGCATTTGAGCCACCTGGTTGCTGTGTACACGGATCCGGAGGCTCAGAATTTCACGAGGCCTCGATCGCGGCGGTTCACCCCGCGACGGGAGCCTGCCGCCCGGGATAGCCTCGTGCGCCCGCTCAAGATGACCTCGTGTCCGTGCCAGGAATCCAAGTTATTTCCGGGATGATGAGGCGCGTTGGCTGCGTCGAGCCGATGACGTGATTCACTGCGCTGTCCCTGTTGGCCTGGTCAGCTCGGCCGGACTCGCCGGGCCAGCGCCAGCACCGCAGCAGCCACGGCCGCAGGGCTGTTGACCGGCGTCAGGTGACGGGCTCCGGGAATCAGGATCGGAGGCGGCGCTCCAATGCGTGCGGCTGTGGTGTGCGGCGAGCTCTTGTCAAATTCGGAGTCGTCCGCGCCGAAGACAACAGCCTTGGGCAGGTCCGTCGTCGCCAGCCGGGCGAGGGTGTCCGGCGGGAGACCGGGGACGCCCTGATTGGCCATTGCCCACAGCGCCGCTTCGGCGCCGGCGACCTGCAGGGGGCGCCGCCACTGGTCGATGCCGTGGGCGTCCAGGGGTGGGCAGGAATCGCCGCAGGTCGAGCCGTAGATGCTGCGGACGAAGGCGTCGGACCGCAGCAGGAGGCGGAGGATCGTGGTGCGGTAGTGGTCGATGAGGAACTGTGTGAGCGGGGACCTCGCACCGGCGCCGGTGTTCAGCGCGTCGCCGTCGAGGAACATCACGGCTCCCACCGCCGACGGTCTGCGCAGCGCTGCCATGGCGACGATCGCTGCGCCGCTGGAATGACCGACCAGCACGGGCCGGTGCAGGTGCAGCGCGGCGATGAAGTCCAGCAGCTGGGTCGTCTGATGCTCCGCGGTGAAGGGCGCGACCCGCTGGCTGTAGCCCCAGCCGTCCAGATCCAGCGCGTAGACCCGGTGGCCCGCTGCTGCTAGCCGGGGGGCGGTGTACTGCCAGGTATCGGCGGACTCAATGAAACCGTGGACGAGCACGATCGGGGTGCCCGACGTACCCCATTGCCGGAAGCGGGTGCGGAGGTCCCCGGTCCGGACGTAGGTGAGGCCCGCCGGGACGGCCATCGGTTTCCGGGTCACCGCGTTGTAGCCGAACGAGAAGACCGTGCCCACGACGACCAGGATTGCGACCCCGAGCGCGATCCTCCAAAGCCACCGTCGCCACCGGCGCTGTCCGGCCACGCGCAAAGTCTGGCACGCCGCAATAAACTCCCCGCCGGACGCAAATAACCGGCCAAAGAAATTCTTGCGTCTCGGGGCTCACGCATGACATGACCTTTGGGCGAACTTTTTGAACTTTGAAATCCCCTAGCCTGCGGCTGGTGGCAAAAGTTCCTTTTGCCGCCGCACCAGCTGCATGCCTCATGGCCAACTTCCGACCCGACCCTTGACGTGTAAAAGTTGCGAAGCCCTTGTCAGAAGGCGGCTAACTCTCGATAACGGCAACATTGACGCGACTCATCCCCCGCGGGCGAGGCGTAACCGGTCGATCGGAGGCCGCATCCCTAACGACTGGTGCGGCCGCTCGGTGTAGTTGGTTCACCTACCCGTCCAGCGCGTCCTGCAGCTCCGCCACGTGGCATGCCGATGATCATGGTCACGGAGGAACTCGGTGCGCATCGTCTTATGCCCCGCTCCACCTTCCCGGTGGTGGTCGGCGACTGCGGGGTCGGTAACAGATGCCGGATCGTCTCAGTACCCACCGGTTGTCGAAGCGGGCGACGGTGATCTCGTTGACGTCGGCGACCGCGGGTGCGGACCGCGATGTCCGACGGCCAGCTGGCCACCACCAGTACATCGACGTATCGACGCCCCGCGGCGCACGAGCATGTTCCCCAAGGCAAAGTGCTGGCCGCAACGTAGAGGCGGCGCCGTCGTCGCCGCTTGAGTGGCGGGTACTCAAATTCGGCCAGGGCTTTGTCGAACCGGGCACGACGTCTGCGAAGAGTTGCGAGGATGTGCGCATGAAGCTCGGGGAAGGGGCTGCCGCGGTCGCCGTGGCCCTGGTGCTGGCAGCGTGCACGTCCAGCGGTGGCCAGACCTCGAATGCGAGCAGATCTCGAATGACGGCTGCACGCACGTCGCGGTGGCGACCTCGTCCGAGAAGGTCAACATGCTCGACGCGCTCGCCGGCGCGTTCAAGGAGTCGCCCGAGCACGAAGGCGCTCGACGACGTGCGCGACCATCCGCCCGATCAACGTCTCGTCGGGCGACGCGACGCGCTACCTCACCGCGGGCGACGACTGGCCGAACGACGAACCGCGAGCTGCTGGCCGACGCTGTGGTCGCCCGCGTCCACGGTCTGGACCGAGCGCGTCGCCGCCGCGGCATCGCCGAGCCTCGTCGGCGAGCCCGAGTCGTTCACGCGCACGCCGGTCGTGTTCGGCGTGCCGGAGACGATGGCGCGCGCGCTCGGCTAGCCCGACAGCCGATCAGCATCAGCGACATCGAGCGGCTGTGCTCCGACCCCGAGGGCTGGGGCAGCGTCGGCAAGTCGGTCTGGGGCATCGTTCAAGATCTCGAAGACCAACCCCAACACGTCGACCACCGGACTGTCGGCGATCCTGATGCAGTCGTACGAGGCGTCCGGCAAGACCGACGACCTCACCGCCGCGGACGTGGCGGCCGCCGCCGACTTCTCGCGCGTGTTCGAGGAGTGCGTCATCCACTACGGCGACACCACCGGCAAGGTGCTGCACGACCCTGTACGACGAGACCCAGAACGGCGCCGAGCGGCTCCGGCTACGTCTCGGCGGTCGCGCTCGAGGAGACCTCGCTGCTCAACTACAACCAGGGCAACCCCGACTCGCACACCGTGCAGCCGGGCGAGACGCTGACGCCGCCGAAGGAGAAGCTCGTCGCGGTCTACCCCGAGGGCGGATCGATGTGGTCGGACAACCCCGTCACGGTGCTCGGCGCGCCGTGGGTGACCCCCGTGCAGCGGGAGGCGGGCGAGGCGTTCGCCGCAGTTCCTGCAGACCGAGGCCGCGCAGCAGATCCTGCCCGAAGTACGGGTTCCGGCCGCTCGACGAGTCGGTGCCGCTCGGCAAGCTGTTCACCGCGGAGTACGGCGTCGACCCCGCGAAGCCCGGCCGTCACGCTGCCCGCGCCCGGAGGTCGACGTCGTCTCGGCGGCGATCGACCAGTGGACGCAGATCCGCAAGCCCTCGTCGGTGCTCGAGCTGATCGACATCTCCGGGCTCGATGGACGAGGCCGATCGGCGACGGCCGCTCCAAGCTCGACGGCGCGATCGAGGGCGCGCAGGCGACGCTCGGCCACTTCCGCTCGCACCGACGAGATCGGGCGTCTGGGCGTTCACGACCGGCATCGAATCGCCGGCCGGGGCAGAACATCGTGCCGTGCTGCGCGAGGTCGAGCCGCTCGGCGTCGGACCGCGAGTCGCTCGGACTCCTCGCTCGACGACCTGCGCTTCGCCGACCGCCAGGGCACGCCGCTCTACGACGCGATCGCGCTCGCCTACGACGAGATGAGCGAGCGCGCGCGAGCCCGGCCGCATCAACGCGATCGTCGTGCTGTCCGACGGCCAGGACACCGACTCGTCGATGTCGCTCGACTCGCTGCTCGCCAAGATCGGCACGGCGGCGACGCGAGGGCGGCGACGCCGCGCCCGTGCGCATCTTCCCGATCGCGTACGGCGAGGGCGCCGACACCGGTCGCTGCAGCGGATCGCCGAGGCCACCGGCGGCCAGTGGTTCGACGCCTCCGACCCGCGAAGATCGACCTCGTCTTCGCCTCCGTGATCAACAACTTCTGATACCCAAGGCAGCAAGCGTGTCCGACTACGACGTCAGTGCCGCCGTCAAGGCCCTCACGTCCAGCGACGTCTTCGTCGATGGTGAAGCGACCCTGTCGCATCAGTCCCAGATCGAGTCTGCGTTCCGAGACGACCACATCGCCGTTGCCGTGCTGCCGGACGGCGCCAACAGCACGCTCAGCGCCAACCAGCTCGCGGACCAGATCAAGACCGGCACTGCGGGCAAGTACGACACGGTCATCGTCGTGATCGACTCCGGTCAAGACACTTACGGTGTCGCTTCCTCTCACGACGCATCAGCGATCACCTCGGCCCTTTACGGCGCCAACAACCCCGATGGGGGCGAGGCGATCATGGCGGCGTCCAACACGATCGCCTCGATGGGGCATCCGGTACCCGTGCGGCGACGACAGCGGGACGAATCTCGTCGTGGTCGGCGGCGGCGTCCTCGGGCTGGCGGTGCTCGGCGCCGCGGTGGTGTTCCTGTTCCGCAAGTTCGCCGGCCGCTCCCCCGCGGACAAGGTGTTCGAGCGACTGCCGGCCGAACTGCACCAGCAGGTGGCGACGCTCAAGGAACTGACGGCCAGGCACGAGGCATTGCCCAGCGGCGGCCTGGGCTACCAGCTCGGACAGATCCTCGAGAACAGCACCGAACTGTTCGAACGGCTGGAGAGGAAGGGCACCCAACAGCAGGCCCGCGTCGCAGCCGTCGAGTACACCGACACCCTCGCCAAGCTGAACCGGGCGCTGGGCAGCGACTACTACCTGGACATCCTGGCCAAGCCGGCGCTGTGGGAGGACTCCGACCGCCGGCTCAAGGAGGTCCGCGATGCCGTCGGCGCCACCCAGCAGCAGCTGATCAAGAACATCCGGCAGGTCAACGCCAGCCAGGACCTGGAGTTCCAGGTCGCGCTGGAATCCCTTGTCGGGTCGATGAATACGCCGTCCGTCGAGAGCATCTACACCACCAAGCCAGAAGGAGAGATCGAGTCGTGAGCGAGCAGAACGGCGGCGCCGTCCCGGGCATCGATTTCAACGCCCTGCTGGGCGACCCCTCGACCAACCCCGAGCCGGCTACGGCACTGGAGAAGTCGCTCGCGGCCGTCACGCCCGAGGACGCTGCGGCGAGCACGGCGCAGGACGCACACTTCTCCTTCCGTGACCTGCTGACCGAGCAGCAGCGGGCCGACCTGGAACGCTCGGCCCCGGCCGTCGCGGAGCAGATGATCAACGACCACAACGCGATCATCAACTTCGGCGCACCGGTGCTGGAGAAGCTCAGCGCGATGAGCACCCAACTGCTCGAGGCGCAGAAGGACATCAAGATCCCCGCGGCCGAGGCGATCGTCAACGACCTGCTCCGCGAGATCGACGGCTTCAACAAGAAGTGGCGCAACCAGAAGCTCGAGGACACCGTCCACAAGATCACCAAGTGGATCCGCCGCACGGCGTACTCGCTCAAGGCGCTGGCGCGCGAGGCGAAGCCGATCGCCGAGAAGATCGACCTCGCCGAGATCAAGCTCAAGGAGATGGAGCTCAAGCTCGCCGACAACGTCACGCGTGGGCAGCAGCTGCACAAGAACACCACGTCCACGCTGGAGGGGTGCGTGGCAGTCCTGGCCGCGCTCGAGCAGATCATCGACCGTCGCCAAGCAGCAGTTCGCCGAAGCGGACGCGGCGCTCAAGGGTGCCGACGCCAAGGGCGCGGCGGACGGGCTGGTCTCGCTGGCTACGGCGGCCGCATGGTCAGCCTGAACGAGCTTAGGGAGATTCACGCCAACCTCGCCGTCGGGGTCTCCGAGCTCGAGAAGACCTGGTTCGACTGGCGCCAGCAGTTCTTCCTCGGCTACGCGCAGGCGCCGTCCGTCCGCAACCTCATCCTCGTGTCGGCGACGATGCAGCGCCGCTGCCAGGTGTTCCGCACGATTGGCCTGCCGTCGGCACGCTCGTCGCTGGCGATGTGGCAGCAGGCCGCGCTCGCCCGCGAGGGTGCCGAGATGAGTGACGCCATGCAGCGCGGCACGAACGAACTGATCAAGGGCGCGTTCGAGAAGACCGCCGACGCAGTCGAGCAGGTAGCCAAGTCCGCGCAAGCGCCGGTCATCGCCGAGGAGACCGTCTTCGCGGTGATCGACTCGATCAAGCGGCAGTGCGAGGGCCTGGTCGCCGCCGACAAGTGGGGCCGCAAACTGCGGGCCCGACCTCAAGGCGCTCGAAGCCGGCGAGCAGCAGATCGATTGCCGACTTCACCGATTCGCGGCGCAAGCTCGTCCAGAACGCCATGGCCGGCACGGCCGAGTCCGCGGTGACCCCGGCCCCGCTGCCCGAGGCCGACATCCTCGGTCAGCTGGGAGTCAGTAGCCACCCCACCTGATGGCGAGATCGACCGCCGTGCCGGCGGTCGTCCCTCCCCGGTGGTGCGCTGTGCAAGCGTTCACAATGGCCTGGACAACAGCGGGATTAGGTGCTGGTATGAGCGAAAGGTTAGATGCTAATGTAGCGCTATGCAAGTGATCCCAACGGGCAAACAAAAGCCTCCAACCAGCGTTTCCGCTAGTCAGAGGCCTATGGCGCACCCGGGGAGATTCGAACTCCCAACCTTCTGATCCGTAGTCAGATGCTCTATCCGTTGAGCCACGGGTGCGGATAGCTCACAGCCTATTCAGCCGCCGAGCAACACCGTGAGAGTGTAGCGGTCGAGGCTGGGTGGACCCAACCGAGATCAGCGGGTACGACGCGCGACTCAAGCCAGTGCCATCTGGGCAGCGCGTACGCCGCTGTTCAAGCTGACCTCACTCAGCAACCCAGGTGCGGCGACACGATCCCCAACGAGATAGACGTCGTCTCCCCGATCGATCGCTGGCCGGTCACGCCACGATGTGCCGGGATAGTCCACGGCGCCGGTGCGGGCATTGGCCAAGGACTCCAGCCGATGTGTGGTACGTCCTCGCCAGCCCGGAAGCGCCCGGTCCGCGATCGCCTCGAGTCGCGCGACACCATCAGCCTTCGAGGCTTCCGGATCGATCGGCATCTGCATCTGTACGAGATGCTCACCCGCTGGCGCGATTGTCGGGTCAGGCACCGTGAAGTTCTCCAGCCAGCCACAGGTGTCAAGATCACTTACCACGAAGAGATCACGAGGATCTCGCTTCACACCAAGATCAAGAAGTGACGTGCGACCAGATGGCCAGTCCAAGGAATCGTCCCCCAGTAGCAGCCGGGCAGACTCCAGCTCGGTGGCGACAATGGTGATCCCAGCATCGATCGAACTCACTCGTGAGCCGAGCTCGATGATCACGCCGAGACTTCGCGCGTACTGCCCGATTTCGTCGAACATCGCGCCCCAACTTCCCTTGCGGTAGGACGCCGGCGGCGGCACGGAATAGACCCGGGCAAGCCGCTCCGCGACGAAGGCTGCAGACAGCGAGCCAGGATCAGGGTGAAAGACGCCGACGCCGGATGCCGAGGCACCCATTGCCGCAGTGTCGTCGCCGACCAACCTCGACGCCCACACCCGGAATGATTGGTCCGTTGGTACGCCCTTCCGGCGGGAGATCCGCAGCACACGCAGGAAACCAGCGGGTGGCGCGGCTCGCAACCGACCCCGATGCCAGAAGCGAAACCGTATCGTCGCACCGATCGGCACTCGACAGGTGACACCAAGCAAGCCTCGTTTCTTCAACCAGGCCCAGATCGGTCCATCGCGGTAGATGACGTGCGGCCCCTCATGCGCTCGATATAGCCGTGGCTCTGCGGACTCGCTTGACGCAGCCCTCCGCCGCACAGGCGTTGAGCGCCAACGTCCCCCCAGCGTTCGGTGAGCCTCGCGGAGAGTAACCGATGCGCCAGCCTCGGCCGCGGTGATTGCGGCCGAGAGACCACCCAGCCCGCCGCCAATGACGGTTACCTCTTTCACGTCTCTCTACCTTCCACCTTCACTACACAGAGCAGCCGACCCAAACGATCATGATCAGTCGCGCACGAAACCCCAAGTCGTTTAGGCGCGCGACCCTGCCTTATTTTGCTTACCTCGTCTGCGTTGCTGCCAGCCTGATCGAGCCCACCAGCTTCGCCGGGATCAGATTGCCCAACGGCTCGGGTTGCGGATAGGACTTGTGTCAGACGAAAGTCAGGGAAAGGTCCCCAAGGTCTTGACCTGACCACCGCAACCTGGTATCGGCCAGATTGACATCCCTTTTGGTTCACATATTGTTCACCTGATGGCTACGTTCTAGCGTCATTGCAGGTGCTCACCGACACCAAGGCACCCGTTCCGGATGGGGAACCGATGTGACAGAGCTGTTCGTCGTCATCACGGTTATCGTCGTAGCCCTCATTTTCGATTTCACGAACGGCTTCCACGACAGCGCCAATGCCATGGCCGGCCCAGTCGCGACTGGCGCGCTTCGGCCCCGCACGGCGGTCATCCTTGCCGCGGTACTCAACGTCGTCGGAGCCTGCCTTTCAACCGAGGTAGCGAAAACGATCTCCGGTGGGCTCTTCGACGACTCCGTTGATCACGGTTCCGATCATCCTGGCCGGGCTTGTTGGAGCAATCCTTTGGAACCTAGTGACGTGGCTCTTCGGCCTGCCGTCCAGTTCTTCGCACGCTCTGTTCGGTGGCCTGATCGGCGCGGTGATCGTGGGTGCCGGACTCAGCTCCGTGCACGGCTGGGTGATCGTCTCCAAGGTTTTGCTGCCAGCTATCGTTGCTCCTTTGGTGGCTGGGATCGGTGCAGCCATGGGCACTCGGTTGGCCTATCGCATCACCAGGAAGACGCCGAGCGCGCACAGCAATTCGGGGTTCAAGTACGGGCAGGCGTTCACCGCATCGATGGTCGCACTCGCACACGGAACATCTGACGGCCAGAAGACCATGGGCGTGATCACCCTGGTGCTGATCGCCGCCAACCTGCAGGCGTCCGGCACCGGGCCGCAGCTGTGGGTGATCATCACTGCCGGCATCGCCATTGGTTTGGGTACATATTCGGGCGGTTGGCGGATCATGCGCACCATGGGCAAGGGGATCGTCGAGATCGAAACCCCACAAGGTGCGGCATCGGGAGCAGCGACGAGCGCGACGATCCTGGCATCGGCTCACCTTGGGTTCGGCCTGTCCACCACGCACGTCAGCACCGGCAGCATTCTCGGCTCCGGCGTGGGTCGCGAGGGGGCCGAGGTTCGCTGGAGCGTCGCTCGTCGGATGGTGTTCGCTTGGCTGCTGACGTTGCCCGGTGCCGCTCTGGTCGGCGGCCTCGCCGCACTGCTCTCTGATCAAGGCGCCATGGGGCGTCATCGCGCTACTGGTGCCTCCTCGCAGGCGCCTGTTCGATGATCTATTTCCTCTCCCGGCGGAACAAGATCACCCACGCCAATGTCACCGACAGCCACGAAGTACTCGTCCTCGCCGCAGCAACGCCCTCCACCTACGCCGACGATCCGCAGCTCGAGGCCCCTGCCAAGCTCAAAAAGAAGAAGAAGGTCAAGCGGCCCAAAGAGAAGAGCGCCGCCTGATGCGCGTCGACTGGGCCGCCCTGGGCCTCGTGACCGTTGTCTCCATCGTGACGTCGGTGATCTTCACCGTCTTGCTCGCGACCGGAATCCGTCTTATCTCTGCCGCCAAGATCAAGTCGAACGAAGGAGGTTCCGGTACGGCCACCGTCTCGCTCGGGTACGTCTTGATCGGCATCGCCGGATTGCTGGTGCTCTTCGGGGTCTATTTGATCGTTCCGCAGCTCCATTAGCCGGCAGTCGAGGTGCCCCAGCATCCAGAGCACCGACATGGACGAGTAACATTTCCCATGATCATTTCGTGCAGGGATGCCGCCTCCCCCAACGGAAAGAAGCGACGACATGACCGAACCTGCTTCTAGCACCGTACGCCGCCCCGGATCCGTCACCATCGTCGTGGTCTTGACGATCATCTCGGGCATTCTTACTCTCCTCGGTGCCCTCTTCCTGCTCCTCCTCGGCGGGGCAGCCAGCCTTGCGTCGAACGTCAGTGGCGTGGCAATCCTCGTCTTCGGCATCTTGTACCTGATCTTCGGCATCGTGACGATTGCGGTCGGGGTCGGCCTGCGCAACGGATCGAGGTTCTCCCGAATACTGGTGACGATCTTGATGGTGATCGACATTCTTGGCGGGGTAGCCAACTTGATCTGGTTCCGGAGCAATCGGACGGTGACATCAGCCATCATCACGATCATCGTGTCGGTGGTCGTGTTGGCGCTGCTTTACAACCGCAGGGCGAGCGAGTTCTTTGCGCGCACCCCGGCGGCCTAAGACCAGCCGATAAGCATTAGGCGGTTCGGTCGAGGATCTCCTTGACGAGCTCCATCGTCGTATGCGGGTGCAGGAATGCGAACCGGCCCACCGTTTCCCCTTCCCACTTGGTAGGCGGAATGAAGGCGATCTCCTCATCATGCAGTGCCTGCGCCCACGCGTCGTAGTCGGACGGTTCCCAGCCGACGCGACGGAACAGCACCACCCCGAGATCAGGCTCCCGAATCAGTTCCAGGTGTGGCGTCGCCTTGATCAGCTCCGCAGTTTCCCGTGCGAGCCCGGCAGCGGTTTCGATCGCCTCGCGATACGCGTCGAGCCCATAGACCGCCAAGGAGAACCACAGCGGCAATCCGCGGGCGCGACGAGTCAGGTGGTAGGCGTAGTCGGTCGGGTTCCATTCCCCTTCCGACACGTGAATGACATCCAGGTACGACGCGTCTTGGGTGTGGGTTGCCCTAGCAAGTTCCGGCTGCCGGTAAATGAGCGCGCAGCAGTCGAACGGGGTGAAGAGCCACTTGTGGGGGTCGAGAATGAACGAGTCAGCCTGCTCGATGCCGTTGTACTTGTGGCGCAGCGATCGAGCAAAGATTCCCGACCCGCCGTACGCGCCGTCAACGTGGAACCACCAATCCCGCTGCTTCGCGATCTCGGCAACACCAGCAAGATCGTCGATGATCCCACCGTTGGTCGTTCCCGATGTGCAAACGATCGCTGCCACATCGCTCAGATCCGGATCTTGATCGAGCGCGGCGTTCACCGCCTCCGCGGTCAGTCGGTGGTCCGGGGTCTCCACCACCAGCGCACTCATTTCCAGCAAGCGCAGCGTGTTGACGATCGAGGAATGCGCGTCGGTACCGACAACCACCCGCAGTCGTCGTCCCGCCGCTTCTTCACCGAGCCGTCTCTTTGCCGTCTCGCGGGCAACGGCAAGGGCGGAAAGGTTGCCGGCGGACCCACCCGATACGAAGCAGCCGCCAGCCGACTCCGGCAGTCCAGCCTCGTCCGCGATGACCCGCAGCACAGTGTTTTCGGCTGCGATCGCGCCCGATGCCTCGAGCCAGGAAATGCCTTGGATCGATGCGCAGGAGATCAACATGTCGAACAGCAGGCTCGCCTTGGTCGGTGCCGCCGGAATGAAGCCGAGGAAACGCGGACTGTCGGCGGAGATGATGCTGGGCGCGATCACCGATGAGTAGATACCCAGCACCTCATCCGGCGCACGGCCGCGGTCCCGAATGACACCGTTGAGCGCCTGGTACAGATCGGATGCCGTTTGGGTTCCCTTGTCGAGCGGCACCGGATCCATGCGCAGCCGGTTCTCGGCGTACGCGAGGACACTGCGCACCATCTGCTCGGTAGTTTGATCGACCTGATGCATTGCTCAATCCCTTCTCCGTGCGTCGTGTCAGCGGATGCGGTCGAGCGCCCCTCGGCGCCCAGCGGAGCAGTAAGCATCGGGCCAGTCGGCGTCAGGCCACCGGCTCATCCTTGATCAATCCGACATGTTCGTGCCGTCCGAGGTGGGAATGCTTCCTGCCGTACGCGAAATACCAAACGATCACCACTGCAGTCCAGATCAGGAAGACTAGGAGCGTGGGTATCCGCAGGTCCTTGATGATCCACAAGCACCCGAGGATGGCCAAGATCGGGGTCACGGGGTAACCGGGGACCTTGAACGGCCTCGGCAAGTCGGGCTCACGGCGCCGCAGTATGATCACGGCGAGCGAGACGATGGCGAAGGCAACGAGCGTTCCGACGCTGGTCATCTCAGCCAGGAAATTGATCGGGATGAGTCCGGCCAGCAGCGCAATGACCGCAGCCACGATGATCGTGTTCGGTACGGGTGTGCGGGTGCGCGGATTCACCTTGTGGAACAACTCGGGCACCATTCCGTCGCGGGCCATAGTGAACAGGATGCGGGTCTGCCCGTAGATCACCACCAGCGTGACGCTGAAGATCGAGATCACCGCACCGGCAGCCAGCACTGTCCCTGGCCAGGTCGCCCCGGTGACGTTCTCCAGGATCGCGGCGAGACCCGCCTCCTGGCCCTCAAACTGGGTGTAGGGCTGCGCGGCAACAGCGACGAGCGACACCAAGAAGTACAACGTAGTCACAATGAGCAGCGCGAACATAATCGCCAGCGGCATGTTGCGGTGCGGATGCTTCACCTCCTCGCCGGCAGTCGAGACGGCGTCGATACCGATGAAGGAGAAGAAGATGATTCCTGCCGCGGCTGTGATTCCCTGGACTCCCAAAGGCGCAAAGTCCGCGAGATTGTTGGAGTTCCAGCCAAAGAGGCCAATGACGATGAACAAGATCAGGATGGAGATCTTGATCAGCACCATGACCGTGTTCACTTTTGCAGATTCGCTGGCACCCCGGATCAGCAGCAATGTGCAGAGCGCTATCAAGATCACCGCTGGAAGGTTGAAGATCCCTCCCTGCTCGGGCGCTTGCGACAGCGCTTCCGGGATCTTGAAGCCAAAGAGGTTGTTCAGCAATTCGTTGAGATACTCCGACCAACCAACCGCGACCGCGGCGGCCGACACGCCGTACTCGAGCAGCAGGCAACCGGCGATCACCATTGCCGGCAGTTCACCGATCGTCGCGTAGGCATACGAGTACGAGGAACCGGAAACCGGCACTGCACCAGCGAGCTCGGCGTAGCAGACCGCGGTCAGTCCAGCTACAACGGCAGCGATCAAGAAGGAGAAGACGACTGCCGGACCAGCGGTCGGCACTGCCTGCGATAGCACGAAGAAGATACCGGTGCCGATCGTTGCGCCAACGCCGAACATGGTCAACTGGAAGAGACCGATTGAGCGACTGAGCTCGCTCTGCTCGGTCTCACTTCCCGACTCGGCTTCCATCTCGACGACGGGCTTGCGCCGGAAGAGTTCTGCACTTAGCGTTGCCACGATTTGCCTCCCACCTTCACTGATGAGCCGACCCCAGATGGGCGCCACATTCGACAGAAACTATGGCGCTCATGAGACATCACGTGCGGCAAGATCATCCCACGTCTCCCGTCGCACGACAAGACTTGGCGTTCCGTTCGCAACGAACACAACGGGGATGCGTCGATTTCCGTTGTAATTGTTGGACATTGTGTAGCAATATGCCCCCGTGGCGGGCACCGCAAGGAGATCATCGACTCGGGGCGCGTTCAACGACACACCATCAACCAGGACGTCCCCACTCTCGCAATGCCGTCCAACGACCGTCACGACCTCACCGTCTGACGCGTCCAGCCGATTGGCGATTCCGGCCTCAAAACGCTGATCAAAGAGCGCGACCTCGAGGTTGTCACCCATGCCACCGTCAACGGCAACGAATGTCGTATGGCCGCGCTTGATGGTGATCACTCGGTAGATGGTCGCGGCGGAGGTGGCGACCATACTGCGTCCCGGTTCGATGATGATCTCCGCATCGGGCGGTAGGTGCTCCCGTGCTGCCGCGATGAGCACGTCGAGGTAGTCCGCAACCGTTGGAGGTTGGTCCGCCCAGGTGTAGCGGGCGCCGAGCCCGCCGCCGAGGTCGTAGATGTCGAACGTCCCGAGCGCGGCGAGAGGAGCAACCGCCGCTGCCAAAGGTTCGGCTTGAAGGATCTGCGAGCCGACATGGGCGTGTACACCGCGCATCCCGAGTCGCGGACTGTGATCAATCCTCCTGATCAACGCACTTGCATCGGCTGGCGCCAACCCGAACTTCGACCCTTCGTGCCCGGTCAGCACGTGAGCGTGGGTGTCGGCAGTGACGCCCGGTATGACGCGTACCAAGACGTCCTGGACGCGTCCAGTTGGCACGATCGCCTCGAGCCGATCAACATCATCTGGGCCGTCAACCACCACCAAACCAATGCCGTTCTCGACCGCCATTGTGATTTCTTCGGTGGTCTTGGCGTTTCCGTGGAGCACGATGAGCGAGGGATCGATGCCAGCTTTGAGCGCAGTCAGGATCTCGCCGCCGCCGGCGACGTCGAGGCCAAGTCCCTCTTGCACCATGACCCGTTGCACCGCCGTACAAGGGAACGCCTTCGAGGCAAACACCGCCCGCGCTTTGGGCCACCGACTAGTCAGCTCATCGCGGTACTCCCGCGCGCGATTCCGGAGCGCCTCCTCGTCAACCACGAGCACCGGAGTTCCGAACTCGGTTGCAAGATCATCGGCACGACAGCCCCCGATGATCAACATGCCGTCGGCATCGGTGGCGCTGCCTGGCGGGAAGAGATCCATCAACGTGCTCATGTCAGAATGCTTGACCCTGCAACCTGGGTTGGCAACAAGGGGGAGGATCTCAGGCTCGTTGCCAGCCGGGCGGCGAGCTCGCGTCGGCTCAGTGCGTCCAGCGCAAGGCCCGGACCACGTCCTCGGCCGAAGCTTCGGCGAACAGTTCGATCTCCGACTCACGGACGGCGAGCACTGAGTCGAGGAGTGCTGACCCCAGCGCTGTGCGCAACACCTGATCGGCCGCCAGCGCGTCCGTCGACTGCCGCAGGCTCGTCGGCAGCCGCCGGATGCCGCGCTCGTCCAGGTCCTCGGACTCCAAGGCGGCTGGATCTACGTCGATCGGCTCAGGCAGCTGGGCGTCCGCGGCGACCCCGTCCAGACCCGCAGCCAGCAGAGCGGCCAGCAACAAATAAGGATTGGCCGTCAAGTCAAGACATTTCACCTCGAGGTTCCCGGCCCAGCTGTTGCTCCCCACCGACCCCGTGATCATGCGCAGCGCCGCCTCCCGGTTCTCCAGACCCCAGCAGGCGTACACGCCGGCCCAATGCGAGGGCACCAATCGCAGGTACGACGCCACCGACGGCGCTCCGATGGCGAGCAGCGCCGGCAGATGAGAAAGAACGCCTGCGGCAAAGGCCTCGCCGACCGCGGTGAGCCCGTATCGCCCGTTTCCCCCCGCCATCAGATTCTCGCCGTCCCGCCACAGGCTGAGATGCACATGACCGCCGTTGCCGACGCCCTCGGCGTCCACCTTGGGTGAGAACGAGGTGCGGTAGTCGTAGCGCCGCCCGACCGCGCGGATGGTGCCGCGTACCAGCACGGACGTGTCGGCGGCGTCGACGGGGGACTCCGCCGCAACGGACAATTCAAGCTGCCCGGCGGCGTACTCGGGATGGAATTGCTCGACCGCGATCCCCTCCGCGCTGAGCGCCGCTATGACATCGCGGGCGTAGTCCGAGACGTTGATCAGCCGAGTCATGCCGTACGCAGGTCCGACTGCCGCAGAAACGAAGTCGTCTCCGTCGCCGGCTGAGACCACCCACTCGATCTCGATTGCGGCCTTGATCTCCAGACCGTCCGCGGCTGCATCCTCCACCAGCCGCTGCAGTGCTAGCCGGTTGCAGCGCTCGTGTGGCTCGCCGTCTTGCCGATATCGATCACCGGGTGTCCAGGCCCAACCAGGCTGCGCGGCCAGCGGGACCACTCGCCGAAGATCAGGAATGACGCGAAGATCACCGACCGGCGCGGTCCCGCCCTCCGGTGCGGCCAGCCAGTCGTCAAAGCGGAAGTAGTCGAAGCTCGTTGACGCGCCAACACCCCATGCAGCCAACTGCGGCAGTCGACTGAGCGGAACACTCTTCACCCGAGTGATGCCGGCATTGTCCACGAATGTGGTCGCCACCATCCCGACATCGCGTTCCGCAAGCGTCTGCATCAGCTGCTCCGCCTGTGCGGCGCGGGCCTCCCGCTCGGCGACATCCACGAGACCACAGAATAGGGCTGGGGTTGATGCCTCGGCACGCCCGGTGTGACCGGAGGGACGATGCAAGCTGAGTCAGTTGATCTTGGACCACTCGTCGATCATCACTGTCATGGCCTCGTGCTTGATGATCTTGATCGCGCGTCTTTCGAGACCTTGCTCAACGAAGCGGCCGCAGTGTCGCCGCTGGGGACGACATTCTTCGACTCCAGCCTCGGGTTGGCGGTCCGGAGGTGGTGTGCCCCCGTCCTTGGCTTGGAGCCGCACGCGTCGGCCGAGGACTATCTCGCTCGTCGTCGAGAGCTGGGTGCGGAGGCGAGTCGCCTGTTGCTAAGAGCTGCCGGCATCGAGACATTCCTCGTCGACACCGGATTACCTGACGAACGGCTGTGCAGCCCTTTGGAGCTCGCGGCCATGACTGGCAGCGCGGTGTACGAGGTGATTCGGCTTGAGGCGTTGGCCGAGGACCTGCTTAACAACGGGATCGCTGCTGCGGACTTCGCGGAGGCCGTTGAGCAGGGCGTTGCAAGAGTCCACAGCTCTGGCGGCGAAAAGCATCGCAGCGTACCGGACTGGCCTCGACCTGCCGGCGGACCCACCGTCACATGACCTCTTGATTGCAGCGCTTTCGGAGCTGCACCCGACAGCGAGTGGCCGCTACCGGCTCGCCGATCCGGTGATCAACTCGTGGCTGGCGTGGGCCGCGATCGAGAGAGAGCTGCCGCTGCAATTCCATGTCGGCTACGGCGATGCCGATGTCGATCTGCTTCGCGCAGACCCGCTCCGGCTCACACCCTTTCTCCGCGCGACCGAGGAGCGTGGAGTGCCGGTGCTGCTGCTGCACAACTACCCATTCCACCGGCACGCCGCGTACCTCGCACAAGTCTTCGGTCACGTCTTCATCGATGTCGGACTTGCCGTGCACAACACCGGATCGCTCAGCCAGGCACTGATTCGAGAGACGCTCGAGCTGGTTCCGTTCGGCAAGCTGCTGTTCTCCTCCGATGCGTACGGACTGGCCGAGCTGTACTACCTTGGCGCGAAGCTGTTCCGACGTGGACTGTCGGCCGTACTGGGCAAGCTGATTGAGGCCGAGGAGATCACCAGTCATGATGCTGCTCATGTCGCCACCTTGATCGCCCGCGACAATGCGCGCCGCGTCTACAAGCTGTGAATCCCTGCAGAACGATCACGAACAGAAGGAGCAATACATGACGATCAAGGACATCGGACCTGCGCCGCAATCCTTCAATCTCGAAGAGGAGACGGTCGAAAACTCCAACTACCGTACGGTCGCCTGGAGTGGCAGGTACCTGCAGGTAACGCTGATGTCCATCCCCGAGGGCGGAGATGTTGGCCTCGAGATGCACCCGGAGACCGATCAATTCCTGCGGTTGGATGCAGGCCGCGGTCGCGTTCAGATGGGAACTGCCCGAGATGACCTCACCTTCGATTCTGAGGTGTCCGACGGATGGTGCGTCCTCGTACCGGCAGGCACCTGGCACAACATCACCAACATCGGAGGCGAGCCGATGCAGCTGTATGCGATCTACGCACCGGCCCACCACAAGCCCGGTAAGGTGCACGCGACATCAACTGACGCGGCAACCGACACTGACGACGAGCCCGCCAGCTGGTCGGTACAGCCCGAGCCGGCGACCGACCTGCACGGCTAGCAGATCCTGGACGGGCGGCGCGAAGAGCCAACGCCTAGCCCGATAATCGACTCCGCAGAGCCGCTTTAGTCCGGCCGGCTCACTGCCCACGCGCCCGACGACGCCAAACCGAGTACTCCGGGCCACTGGGTAGCGGTATCTGGACTTCCCAAGCGTGCACGCTCCCATCCAGCACCCCCCAGCGAACCGGCACGACCCGCATCAGCCGACATGCCTCCGTGATGAGCAGTACCGCCAGCGGTAACTCAACGAACAAAGCGGTCACGGTCGCCCAACCGACGTCGGACCGATTGCTTGTCATCCAGTCGAACCAGGCGTCGCAGATCAGCAGCACACCGGTGGCAAACGCGGTCAGCATGACCATCTGGCGGCGTAGATAGCCGAATATGGCGGTCGCCACAAGGAGTAAGAGAAGGAGGAGGTCGAAACCAACCCAGGCCTCGTCCCAGTTATGCGTGACGTACACGCGTGGCAGCGCCACAGCAAGGTAGACGATCCACGGCACGAGGATCACCGCACTCACCACCGTCACGACGATCTGCACTTCGCGCGGACCCACGGACCGTCGCCGGGCCGCCATCCCGCCCTCTGAGGCGAGAGAAAGCCGCCGGATCAAGTCACGTCGCTGATCAATGGACATCTCAACGATCTCCTCATCGGTAACCACACCGAGATTCTGCCCTCTGCCGATGTGCAGGCCGAGGCAGCCAAATCAGGCATGCGCCGACTTCGTACCGCAAGATCATCACCGTGACCCGACTCGGTTTCTGCGCACACATTCACCCGGGGAGGGTGATGCCCTGGCGGTCCGAGGCTGTGCATGATGAGATCCAGCCCACCGCGGAGTCGGCAAATGTGTCCGAATAGGAGGACCAGGATGAGCAGCTCCATTTCTCGACCGGCGTTCGAAGTCAACCGAAGCCTGATGAGCTCAGGCGTGGTAATGCTTTGCGTTGGTTTCTTCCTGTGGCTGATCGGCGCGGCGCTGTCTGCTACTGCGTTGGGTCAAGCAGCCATGAAGTGGATGGATCAATTGGAGGAATCGCCAAGCGATATGGCTCGTCGGCGAGCCCAGCAGTTCAAGGAAGCCGTCTCGGCCGGCTCGAAGGCGTGGAAAGAACAATCACACTGATTGGCGGAGGCGGCGGGATTTGAACCCGCGAGAGGGTTGAGCCCTCAACCCGCTTAGCAGGCGGGCGCCATAGACCGGACTAGGCGACGCCTCCCCTTACCAAACGCTCGGCTGCGGCAGAGCGCTGGGCAAGACTACCGACCCGACGCTGCGCGAAGCAAAGCCAATCAGCGTGACCCCGATCATCAGGCGTACGCGTGGCAGGCCGACTTTGCGCGTCCGCAGGCATTCGTCCGAGAATCGCATATTGACCCGTCTGCCCACGTATTGTGGAGCGGGTTTTCACTTCCGGAGTCCGCGGGTAAGGACGTTGATGCCTGATCAACTGGAGCACGGGTCGTGGAGCTGGCGGCTCCCCGATGAGTCTCCTTCGCCTGAGCGTCGCGCTCACGAGGATGCGACACCCCCGCGCCCAGCTTCCGCCGAGCAGTCGCCTTCACGATTGCGGGAACTGCTATTCCCGGACTCGGGCTCATCGCGGGCCGGCGCCGCATTGTTGGCAGCATCATCCTCGGCCTGTTCGCAGCCGCCATCCTCGCTCTCGGAATCTACGCCGCAGTCGATCGTCAGGACCTGCTTGCACACGCACTCGACCCCAAGACGCTACGTCGGGCGGCACTTGTCTTGGTCATCATCGGGCTGATCTGGGTCGCCATCATCATCGCCAGTCACCTCAGTCTTCGCGGTCGCCCGACGCGTGGCCAGCGGGCGTTCGGCGGCGTCCTCGTCGGCTTGCTCTCCTTTGCTGTGGCAGCTCCCATGGCCGTCGCCGCGCACTACTCCTACGTGACTGCAAGCTCAGTGGGCGCGGTCTTCAAAAGTGAGAACGAGACAAAAAGCGCGACCAGGCCGACCCTCGAGGCCACTCAGACCGTGCCCGGTGAGCCGAACTCGCAGGACCCATGGGCCGGCAAGCCGCGGCTGAACGTCTTGCTGCTCGGTGGCGACGCGGGCCCCGGCCGGGTAGGCACTCGCACCGACACGGTGATCTTGGCGAGCATCAACACCAAAACCGGCGATACCGCGCTGATCAGCCTCCCGCGCAACACGGCTCGGATGCCTTTCCCGTCGCGCTCCCCGCTGCACAAGTACTACCCCTACGGATTCACCAACGGCAACGGCCAGAACGCCGAGTACTTCCTCAACGCGATGTACCGCAACGTGCCGCGTTCGGTGCCCAAGGACGTCCTTGGCCCGACCGACAACCTCGGGGCGGACGTACTGAAGCTCTCAGTAGGTGAGGCAACCGGCTTGCGGGTTGACTACTACGTATTGATCAACTTGGAGGGATTCAGCAAGATGATCAATGCGCTGGGCGGTATCAAGCTCAACGTCAACACCTACATTCCCATCGGAGGCGACACCGATCGCCACATCCCGCCTAAGGAGTACCTCAAGCCGGGACCGAATCAGAAGCTCGATGGGCGCGGTGCGCTGTGGTACGCGCGTGGCCGCTACGGCTCAGACGACTTCGCCCGGATGGACCGGCAGCGCTGCGTGATCAATGCGATCATCAAGCAGGCCAACCCCACCAACATGCTGGCCCGCTACGAGGACATCGTGAAGGCCGGTAAGCAGCTGGTCTACACAGACATGCCGCGAGAGGTCCTGCCCCTCATGGTTGATCTCAGCCTTCGCGTAAAGGACGGGAATGTTCGCAGCGTCGTGTTCAAGTCCGGAGTTGACGGCTTCAGCTCAGCTAATCCGAACTACTCGTTGATGCATAAGCGCGTCAAGGCTGCGATCAGCGAAAGCAAGCATCCCAAGGCGACGAAGAAGTCAGGCGTCAAGCCTCAGAGCGAAAGCGTCAACGACGCCTGCGCGTACGACCCGAAGGTCGCCGCGACGGCCCGGCCTTACCGCTGACGTACTCGTCTGGGCTGCGCGCGCCAAGGGCCCACTACTGCAGTCGTTTGTACCCGCGGTCGGCGTCCAGCCGCGTGCCGATCTCTGTTACCAACGCTGAGAACGCAGCATCGGTCGATTCCCGCGGGTTGATGACCGTGACGTCCGGCCCGCCCTCAGGCTTGCTGACCAAGACCAGCCGCGGCCCCTGCATTTTGACACGGTCGATCATGGACCACGCCATGACTCGGCGCTGTCGGCCCGTGGTGATCGTGATCGACTGAGGGTCCAAGATCAAAGTAGTACGCAATCGCACGGTCAACACGAGTGCGACCACGGCTAGCACGACAGCGAAGATCATGATGGCTATGCCGGCAATCACGACGGCTCGAGGCAGGTAGAGGGCGGTTGCAATCACGATGGCGGCGGCAGCGACCACAGCCGCCACAGCGCTGATGGCGAGGGACCGCAGAGGAGGCGGCGGGGCCAGAACGAACCGAGCTTCCGGCGGGCGCGGCCTCTCCGAATCACTCACCGCTGCACCCTACCGACCGGCACCCGCGAATCGCACCGACGGCGGCGAGGGTGGGATTCGAACCCACGGAACGGTCTCCCGCTCGGGCGCTTTCAAGGCGCCTGCACTAGTCCACTATGCGACCTCGCCCGGTGCGGTCTCGTGCGCTCGCGAGCGCGCGAGCACCCAGATCCTAGCCGACCGGTGCGTCGGGCTATGGCACGCTGTGTGGCGTGAAGGCCATCGTCGCCCGCGAACCTGGGCCTCCGGAGGTGCTCGAGCTACGGGATGTCGAGACGCCAAGTCCCGGACCGACCGAGGTGTTGATCAAGGTCGCAGCTGCGGGAGTCAACCGGGCCGATCTGTTGCAACGTCAGGGGCACTACCAACCGCCACCTGGTGTCAGCGCCATTCTTGGTATGGAAGTGTCCGGGACCGTTGCCGAGGTAGGCGTCGAGGTGTCCAACTGGGCGATCGGCGATCCCTGCGTTGCACTTTTGGCGGGCGGCGGCTATGCGGGCTATGTCGCGGCGCCGGCAGGGCAGGTGGTGCCGCCACCGTTGGGGGTAGAGCTAGGCGCGGCGGCAGGGGTCATCGAGGTCGCAGCAACGGTCTACTCAAACATCGAACTAGTCGGCCTTGCTATGGGTGACCAGTTCCTGGTGCATGGCGGCGCAGGTGGCATCGGCTCGTTCGCCATTCAGTACGCCAAGAGCCTCGGGGCGACGGTCATCGCGACTGCGGGTAGCGAGGACAAGCTCAACTACTGCCGCTCGATCGGGGCAGACCACGCGATCTCCTACCGCGACGACTGGCCGGCCGCCGTACGTGCGATCGCCCCTGATGGCATACATATGATCTTGGACAATATGGGCGCCAAGTACTTGAGTGATCATATACAGCTGATCGCAACCGATGGCGTACTGGTGATCATCGGCCTGCAAGGCGGCCGGCGCGCGACGCTGGACCTGGCATCCTTGATGGGGAGACGGGGTCTCATCACAGCGAACACACTCCGCGCCCGAACGGTGGCAGAGAAGGCAGCAATCTGCCGCGGTCTGGTGCAACATGTCTGGCCGCTCATCGCCGACGATACGATCAAGCAGCCGCCGCTGACCGTGTTCCCCCTCGCCGAAGCGGGTGCCGCTCACGCCCGCATGGAGTCGGGCGAAAATACTGGCAAGATCATTCTCTCCGTTGCGCGTTAGTCCCTCAGTTGCGCGGCTGCAGGTCGCACTTGTGATCGACATTCTTGGCCTCGTGCGAAGAGGCGCAGCCCGAAACTCACCAGTCAAAACTCATTCGCTGCCTTATGCGAAGAAGCGTCGCGACGCAAAGGCTATGACGTCCACGCACGCCACAAGCGGGCGTACTCGCCGTTGGCCGCGACCAGCTCGTGATGACTGCCAAGCTCGGCAATTCGCCCATCGATCACTACGGCAATCCGATCCGCATCGTGCGCGGTGTGCAGCCGATGCGCGATCGCGATGACCGTACGATCCTGCAGCAGTGCTGCCATCGAGCCCTCGAGATGCCGAGCCGTACGCGGATCGATCAACGAGGTGGCCTCATCCAGCACCAGAGTGTGCGGGTCAGCGACCACCAGCCGGGCCAAGGCGATCTGCTGCGCCTGAGCAGGCGTCAGCTTCTGCTGTCCAGAACCCAGCAGAGTGCCAAGCTGCTGCGGCAAACGCTCCACCCAGTCCCACGCATCGACCGTGCGCAGCGCCTCGATCACCACGTCATCGGCCGACGACTCCCGAGCCAAGATGATGTTGTCGCGAACCGTGCCGACAAACACGTGGTGCTCTTGGGTCACCAGCGCAACTTCCGTCCGGAGCACGGGCAGCGGCAGCTCGGTGAGCTCGACGTCCCCAACAGTGACCGATCCTGTACGCGGTTTGTTGATGCCCGCGAGAAGCCGGCCCAGTGTGGACTTGCCCGAGCCGCTCGGACCAACGATGGCCAGCCGCTCGCCGGGGCGTAGCGTCAGGTCAATTCCGTGCAGCACGTCATCCTCGTCGTAATAAGCGAAGCGCAGGTCACGCCCCATCAGGCGGTTGCCGACCGGCAACCGGTCGCCGGCCTCACGATCTTGCGGAACGGCCGCGATACCCAGCAGCCGACACGTCGAGGCAATACCCACCTGCAGCCGGTCCACGTTGCGGATCAGCCGATCAAGAGGCTCGACCAGCGCTTGCACGTAGAGAGTGGCAGCTGTGACCTGGCCCAAGCTCACCCAGCCCTGGGCGTAACCAATGCCGCCCAAGATCAGCACCATGACCAGCGGCGTGTCGTAGGCAAAGCCGATCACCGCGAACAGCAAATTGCGCAACGTCATGGTGTAGCGCTCGGCCTGCGCGGAGACCGCAATGTCCTCATCACCGCGCTCGATCCGATTTCGTTGCAGCCCAAGAGCCTCGACGGTGCGTGCTCCCTCGACCGTTTCGGTGAATGTCGAGTTGATCTGGGAATACGTGCCGCCCTCGGTGATGTAGCCCTTTGGTGCCCGCTTCACGTAACGCCTCGCGGCAATGATCAACAATGGCGCCGTTACGAGCAGCGGCAGAGTCAACAACGGCGAGTTCAGCAGCATGGCGACCACGGTCAGGAGCGTGGTCATACCGGCGATCACCGACTCGGGCAGGCCAAAGCGGACACTCATGCTCATAGTGCTGACGTCACGGGTGACTCGAGTGACCAGATCGCCGGTGCTCGCACTCTCGACCTTGCCCAGCGGCAGTCCAAGTACGGTCCGCACCACGTACTCACGGGCCTCCGCGAGCAGATCCTGTCCGAAGAGCGTCGACATCCACAGCGCGAAGAAGGTCAAGATCGCCTGCACGACGACGACACCGAGAACTGCCAACGCAAGGCCGTCCAGCGTGGATGCCAGGGTGCCGGGAGCGGATGCCTGGTCCACCAGCGAGCCGAGAATGCGCGGCACCACGAGGCCCGCAATTGCAGCCAACGCGTGCAACACGAGCAGCGCAGTGATCATCGCACGCCGAGTACGCAAGAGCCGCGATGCGAAGGCTCCCACTTCGCGCCGATCAGCCACCGGCAATCCGCGATCCGGATTCCGTGAGGCTGCGAAGAACTCTTCCGCCCGCCGCTGACGGAGCAGATGGCGCTGCCGCCATGCCCGCAACCGGGACGCGAGAGAGCCACTCCTGGGTGGCATCAACTCCTCTGGCAGCGCACGTGTCGGCGGAGTCGAACGCCAGGTCTGCGCCGAGCCCCGGAGACCGGTTCGCAGATCAGCCATGGGGTTCCTCCGCGGGCTCATCCAGCGCGCGGGCCACCGTCCGCCGGTAGTCCGGGTTGGTCTGCAGCAATTCCTCATGGGTTCCGTACGCGGTGATCCGTTTGTTGAATAGAAACGCCACTCGGTCCGCATGATGTAGCCAGAGTGGCGAGACGGTGGTCACGATCGTCGTTTTGCCACGGCGGTGCGGCACCAGCCGCGCGGCGATCAGCGCCTCGGTGTGCGCATCGACCGCAGACGTAGGTTCGGTCAAGATCAAAATCTGCGGATCGAGCCCCAATACACGCGCCAGCACCACGCGCTGCCGCTGGCCGCCGGACAGACCGCGGCCACGCTCATCGATCCGGCCTTGCCAACCTCCGTACATTCCGGCGTATACGTCCTCGGCCGCCGCAACGCGTAGCGCGGTCTCGGCCTCCTCGAGACCGAGACGTCCATGCGGATCAATCGCCGACTGCAAGGTGCCGGCAAACACCTGACTCGAGGTGTCACTGACCACGATCCGCTCCCGGACCTGATCAATGGGGACGTCGGCTAGGTCTACCGAACCCAGACTGACGCCCCACTTCTGGCCGCCGAGCTGCCGATCTCGTGCAACAAGCTGAGCTTGCTCGCCCCGTTGCCGCTTCCGTGCCTGACGCGCTGCGCGGCCCTTGAGTCCCTCGACAGCCTCCAGGCTCACCGGTTCATGATCACTTGGCAAGTAGCGGCCCAGACGATCCGCAAGCGCTGCCGAGTCGTCCGGCAGTGCACTTACGATGATCGTGAACTCCCCCGGCCGAGCGACGAATCCGGACTCCTGATCATGCAGGATCCCATCCGCAGGCAGCGTCAACGGCGGCTGAGGCGTGCGCCACGGTGGCTGATGCTCGAGCACGGCGATGGTCTTGCGTGCCGAGACGATACTGCGGACCCACTTCTGCGCCAGCTCGAAGAATGTCTGGATCGGCCACACCATGAAGATCGCGTAGCCGAAGAAACTGATCAGCTGCCCGACGCTGAGCTCCCCAGCAACCACCTCACGGGCCCCGAGCCAGGTCAGCACGACCAGGAACAGACCAGAGAAGAGCACGCTTGTGGCGTCGACGGCACCCTGCCAGACGCCGGCGGAGACAGCCGCCTGCCGGGTATGTTGCGACTGCCCGGCGTAGTTGCGCGAGAAGGTCTGCTCGCCGCCGATACCGCGAAGGATCCGCAGGCCGGCAACGATATCTGTTGCCATCGAGGTCAGATCCGACGTCCTGGTCCGCTCGATCTCTTCTCGCCGTTGCAGCGGCCGTAGCAACGGCATCGCGAACAAAACGACCAGCGGCGCTGTCACGAGCACCACGATGCCGAGTTTGACCGACGTCGAGAGGACCAAGCCGGCGATCACCAGGTACGCGATCAAGGCGCCGGCAAAGCGTGACACGACCTCGGTCAGGGAGCCGAACTCGTCAGAATCACCCGCTGAGACACTGAGCACCTCGCCTGTCGGCGTACGCTGCGGAATCACGTGACCCATTTGGGTCACCTTGCGGGTGACGAGCTTCATCGAGCCGTACATGGCGACCAGCCACGTACGCACCACCATGGTGTGACCCAGCACGCTCGCGATGATTCCGATGATCACGAGTCCGAGCATGATCAAGCTGAGCCGTACGACGGTCGCCATGTCGTGTGGCACAATCCCCTCGTCCACGATCTTGCCCACGATGTAGGGGCCAACCGAACCGGGCAGCCACTCGATCACGCTGATCAGCGAGCTCAGCGCAAGGACCGGCAATTGCTGCCACAGCAGCCAACCGAGGAAGCGCGCCGGACTGCGGGTAACGGGATCGCGGAAGTCCTGCCTGGGCAGGCGGCGGCGCACCACGTTCCGGCCCTTGCCAGTAGGAGTGGTGTGCACGCGAACATCCGGCCCCGCCAAGTCCGGGACCAGCGGCGGGAAGTCATGCATGACCAATTCAGCGTAGGACTGGAGCACTTGTCGGCTCCACCGGTTTTCGCCTCGCCGGCAACGGTGCCAACGTTCCTGGAGCCGATCCGGTCTCTAGGATCAAACACATGACCATTGACTCGACAGAAAGCAACGAACAGGCCGAGATGCCCGGAGTCGCCGGGGCGACCGAAGACGGGCGAGTCTATGTGGTGACACCACAGGGGATGGCCGTCGAAGGGCCGCCGCGTGAGGCTGCTGACAAGGCAGACGAGGAGCCGAGATCGGTGACCGATCTGGTCGAAGAGCCGGCAAAGGTCATGCGAATCGGCAACATGATCCGCCAGCTCCTCGCCGAGGTGAAGGAAGCGCCACTCGACGATGCCAGCCGGCAGCGGCTGCGGGCGATCCATCAGGCCTCCATCACCGAGCTCAAGCAGGGCCTCGCGCCCGAGCTGGCCGCAGGAGCTGGAGCGCATTACGCTGCCCTTCAGCGATGACGCAACGCCAAGTGACGCCGAGCTGCGGATCGCGCAGGCTCAGCTCGTGGGCTGGCTGGAGGGTCTGTTCCACGGCATCCAGACGGCGTTGTTCGCCCAGCAGATGGCTGCTCGGGCGCAGCTGGAGCAGATGCGGCGAGCGCTACCCTCGGGTCCCTTGCCATCCACCCCGGCGCAGCAGGAAGGTCGCCGCGAGGGCACCGGCGGAATGTACCTCTGAGCGACTCAGTTCCCGCAGGCTGAACCCAATTCGCCACTCAGGCCCGATGGCGGGCGCAAGCCGCCTAGCGTCGAGGCCGCGAAGCGGTTTCGGTCGAGCCCGAACGGGTACCCCTATCCAGCGGATATTGCGCGGTCGCGCCGCGCGACGGGACAGCAGCCCAAGTCCGCCCGGCAGAAGGGAAATCCTCATGAGTACCGGCGCGTGGATTATTATCGTGATCGTCATAATCGTGATCTTGGCCGTACTGGCGTTCGTGTTGATGAATCGCCGTGCCACCGCACGCCGCGCTCGCGCCGAAAAGATCAGGCAAGAGGCAACGGAGCGAGCGCGCAGAGCTCGATCGCAAAGAGGCTGAGGCAAACGCCATGGCTGCGCAGGCCCAAGACGCACGTGCCGAGGCGGACCGGCTGGAATCGGTGTCGGCCCAGCAGCGTCAGCAGACGGCAGAAGCTCGCACGGACGTCGAGGATGCGCTGCGCAAGGCCGACCGTCTCGACCCGGACGCACGGGACCGCGGCGCAGCTGACGCTGGTCCGAGGCGTGCCACGGATGAGGCGTCATATGACGACGATGTCCAGGATCGCGGGGTACGCGGGGAGGATGTGCACCCGACTCGGCGCGACGTCAATGACGAGACGCCCGCAGACGAGATTCACCGCGACGATGCCCGCCGCGATGCCGACGGCAGAGACCTCCCGGTCGACGAGAGACCCCCAGAACCGCGTCGCTGACCGGCTCCGCCGACGGCCGGGGTGCTCTGGAAATCTGGGGTGCCTGGTTTGACGTCCGAAGCGTACGTATAAGTGGGTCTCGGACGCTTCGCGCAGGTTGCAACCTTGCAAACCGCCTGCAATCTACGTGCACGCGCTTCGGCAACCGGCAAGCAGCCCAGGTGCGCGGGCAACCGCGTGGATCGCAAGGAGTAGGGAGGGCTCTACCCGAACCAGTGACGCAGCTCGGCGGCCGGTCCACCGTCGTCAATGGTCTTCGTTACGTCGTCAGCTGCGGCTTTGACCTCATCGGGGGCGTCACCCATTGCGACTCCGCGGCCCGCCCAGCGCAGCATCTCGATGTCGTTGTGGCCGTCACCGAACGCCACGACTTCGGCGGCCGACACACCGAAGCCAGCGGCGACCTCGGCCAGCGCAGTCGCCTTGTTGACCCCATCGGGAGCAATGTCCAGCCAGGTGCCCCAGCCGATGTAATAGGTCACCCCGTGCATACCGAGGTGGCGGGCCAGGGCAACGAATTCCTCCTCGGAACGAGTCGGGTCTCTCAAGATCACCCGAGTCACCGGCCGCGAGCTGAGCTGCTCGGCGTTCTCGATGATCAACTCGCCGGTCAGGTCGTCGCCCGGGAAATGATCATTGAGCCGGTATCCACGGCCGATCTCCTCCACCGCGATCAGCGTGCCCGGCGCGACCTCCTCAACTTGTGTGATCACGGGCCGCGGGTCGAACGTGATTGCTTTGATGATTTCCTGCGGGGGATATCGCACGATCACGGCCCCGTTGGAGCACACCGTCGGACCCGGAGGTAGTCCGAGCTGATCGAATATCGGCTTTGTACCGTGCCATGAGCGGCCGGTCGACAGCACCACTGGGACACTCGCCTGCACGACCAGCGCCACGGCATCGGCCACCGCACCGGGCAGTAGACCGTTGCGATCCACCAGCGTGCCGTCGATGTCCAGCGCAACCAGACGCGGACGCCGGGCTCGCCTAGCCACGTGTGTCAAAGCGGCGTCAGGGCCTCTCGGCCTCCCAGGTACGGGCGCAGCGCGTCCGGAATGGTCACCGAGCCATCAGCCTGCTGATGATTCTCCAAGATCATGATGATGGTCCTCGTCATCGCGCACAACGTGCCGTTCAAGGTGGCGACCGGGGCAGTGCCGGGGTCGAATCTCGCTCGAATATTGAGCCGCCGCGCCTGGAAATCGGTGCAGTTCGACGTCGACGTGATCTCGCGATAACGATCTTGACTGGGTGTCCAGCCATACAGGTCATACTTGCGAGCGGCGCTCAAACCAAGATCGCCGGCAGCCAGCTCGAGCACCTCAAATGGGATCGCGAGGGCGGTGACGAAGTCCTTCTGCCACTGCAGCAAGCTCTGGTGCTCCTTCGGGGATTCCTCCGGCGCGCAGAAGACGAACATCTCGACCTTGTCGAACCAATGAACCCGGAAGATGCCTCGGGTGTCTTTGCCGTGAGAGCCTGCCTCGCGGCGATAGCTGGGGCTGAAGCCGACATAGCGGCGGGGCAGCGTATCCGCATCGAGGATCTCGTCGGCGTGGTAGGCCGCAAGCGGAACCTCTGCCGTGCCTACCAGGTAAAGATCATCTTCTTCGAGGTGGTAGACGTCCTGGGCGGCCTGCCCGAGGAAGCCAGTGCCCTCCATGGCGCGCGGCTTGACCAGCGCCGGGGCGATGAACGGAACGAAACCGTTGCTGATCGCGGTGCTCATTGCCAGATTGATCAAAGCGAGTTCCAGCTCCGCCCCCTGGCCGGTGAGGTAGTAGAAGCGGGACCCAGAAACCTTGGCGCCGCGCTCCACGTCAATGGCGCCGAGCAACTGGCCGAGCTCCAGATGATCTTTGGGTTGGAAGCCTTCCGCGGCAAAATCGCGCGGCGTTCCGATCGTCTCCAAGACCACATAGTCCTCTTCACCGCCGGGCGGCACATCGTCGAACACGAGGTTGCCGACCTGACGCAGCATCTGATCGAAGGCGATGCTGATCTCGTTCTGTGCCGCCTCCGCCTTCTTGACCATGTCGGCAAGCTCCTTGGTCCGGCTCAGCAATGCCGCACGATCCTCACCCTTGGTCTGCGCCACTTGTTTTCCGAGCGACTTCTGTTCGGAGCGAAGCTCCTCGAATCGAGCAATCGCGTTGCGACGTGCCTCGTCGGCCTTGATCAGGTCGTCCACCAATGACTCTGACTCGCCGCGGGCGCGCTGGGAGGCCCGCATCCGGTCGGGGTCCTGGCGGAGCACCTTGACATCAATCACCGGGCAAGCCTAACTGTGCTGATTGCCTCTCCTCGCGCAGCGCGGTTGGCGCCAACCGACGATCGCAGCGGGACTGGATCGTTGCCTCTGCTTGCACGGCGTCCCCGGTGCCTCGACAATCGCGGCGGGTCTGTGGCGGAAGCAATCGATTGTGATACGGGCAATAGCCAACAGCTTTGTTGGGTGCTGCTGCGATGATGAAGCGTTATGGTCCGCCGCCGCCCGACCCGATCGTCGATCCTGGTCGCGATCTTGTTGTTGGTGGCCTTCGTCGTGTGGACCTGGCTCACCTTCACTTCAGCGGCATTCGCGGCGTTCGATCAGCGTACGTTGGCGCCTCCACTAGATCCCGCCTCCCGGACCGCGGAGATCGTCGGCGCCTTCGCCCTGCTGACCTGGCCGGGATTCGAGTATGCCGCTCTGGCAGGAATTGCCTTCTGGGCAGCACGACGCCGACTGCGGCAGCTCGCGGTGGCATTGATCCTGGTGATCGCCATCGGCTGGGGCGGCAGTTCTCTCCTCAAGATCACCTTCCAACGGCCGCGACCGCAACACGCACTCGACCTGATCACAGTCGACCGGCTACGCCTATCCCTCCGGCCACATGATCGGCGTCGTGGCTTTGTCGATCGCCGTGGGGGCCACATTCGCTGTGACCCGGCAGACTGTCCGAGCGCGAGTCCTGTGGCAGGTGGGGTCCGGCCTTCTGGTCCTGGCAGTCGCCTTCGATCGCTGGATCACCGGAGCGCACTACATCACCGACATCGTGGGCGGTGCGTTGTACGGCGCCCTCGCGGCAACGGTCGCGTTGCTCGTGGCTGGGGTCAAGGTCCCGATTCCCCATGAGCTAGTCGGCGAAATCGTCCGCAGCCGGGCCGTTCTCGACCAGCCACGTCTGTCCCCTTTGAAACGCGCGGCAGTCATCTTCAACCCGGCCAAGGTCACCGACTGGATCACATTCCGGCGGCACGTGGAATACGAGCTGAAGAGTCGCGGTTGGGAACGGGCGCTCTGGCTCGAAACCACGAGTGAGGATCCAGGACGCGCAATGACCGAACAGGCCGTACGCGAGAAAGTCGACCTGGTGCTGGGCGCCGGCGGCGACGGCACGATACGCGTGATCTGTTCCGGGCTCGCCAACACCGGAATACCATTCGGCCTGATTCCTGCCGGGACTGGGAATTTGCTTGCTCGCAATATCGGCATCCCCTTGGACGAGGTGGCGGCCCTCGACGTCGCGTTCGACGGAGTCGACAAGGCGGTGGACCTCGTGAGCCTCCAGGTTGATGATCGGCCGCCTGATCATTTCGCGGTGATGGCAGGCATCGGTATTGACGCAGTGATCATGGAGGGCGCCGATGCGAAGATGAAGAAGGCAGTCGGCTCGGCTGCCTATTTCGTTTCGGCCGCACAAAACGCCAAACATCCCGCCATGCATGCCATGATCGCGGTCGATGATCAACCGCCGATCAAGCGCCGCGCTAGCGTCATCGTGGTCGGAAATGTCGGCTTTCTGCTGGCCAACATTCAGCTGATACCAGGTGCACGTGCCGACGACGGGAAGTTGGATGTGCTCGTCGCCTCGCCGCGTACGCTCCGCGACTGGGTCAGGCTGACGACCCGCGTCTTGACCCGGCGCCGACAACCCGACAACCAACTGGATCGGATGACCGGGCGCAGGGTCACCATCACGGTCGAGGAGCGTGATCAGGTTCAGCTTGACGGCGACACGGTCGGCGAGTGCAACAGATTAATCGCAGAGGTCGTGCCCGGCGCGCTGCGGCTGCGGGTACCAAAACAGCTCAGCGAACTGACGACCGGCAACGGCCAGGTCAACTCGGCGACGCGCTCTGGGCGCTTCCACCTGCCCGGTGCGCAGGCCGTCAGCCGCGCAGCTTCCGCAGCCAGGTCGCGGCTGCGGCGTACTCCTCATTAGAAGTGCCGTGCAGGATGATCGACTCAGTCAGATCGGCCCGACGATAGCTGCCAAGAAAGACCACGTCGCGGCACACCCGATGCAGTCCCATCATCGCCTCGGCCATCCGAGAATCATCGATGTGGCCCTCGGCGTCAACGCTGAAGCAATAGTCGCCAAGGCTTTTCTTGGTCGGACGCGACTCGATCCGGCACAAGTTCACACCGCGACTGGCGAACTGTTCGAGGATCTCGAGGAGTGCGCCCGGATGGTCGTCCCGCATGAACAAGACCATGGTGGTTTTGTCGGCGCCGGTGGCCGGGCCGACCGATCCCGGGCGCGAGACCAATACGAATCGCGTGACCGCGTCGGGATTATCAGCAATGCCGGTAGCAAGCGGGACCAGGCCGTTCAACTCACCGGCTACCTGGGCGCAAATCGCGGCGTCATACCGCGAGAGAGGATCTGCCACTTCTGCCGCGGCGGCTCCGGTCGAGCCGTCCTCGGTGATGACTGCATCTGGAAGGTTCCGCGTCAGCCATTCACGACATTGTGCTGCTGCGTGCGGATGGGTCAGCACCTGACGCACGTCGTGGAACTGGGTGCCATTCCGTGCAAACAGCATGAATTGCACCGGGAGCACGACCTCGCGGATGATCCTGAGTGGTTCCCCGTAAGTCAGATTGTCCAGTGTCGCGGAGACCGCGCCTTCCACCGAATTCTCGATCGGCACCAAAGCAGCGGCAACGTCGCCGTCACGGACTGCCTGGAGGGCCAACCCAACGGTGGCGTACGGCGTGGGCTCGTTCGGCAACGCCGGCAGCGTCAGCAGCGCCTGGTGCGTGAAGGTTCCGACAGGTCCGTAGTAGCCATAGTGGGAAGGCGGGACTGCGAGCACCGGCTCAGGCTATCTCTGCCAGGAGCAGAGATTTGACCATTTCTCACTGGCATGGCTCAGCGTTTGGCCGGTGCCGGACGCCCTGAGCCGCACTAGGTGCCGCAGGAGCTACGCCCTGAGTCGTACTAATGCCCGACGGACGTCACCCTTGCACGCTGAGCAATAACTGTGTGCCCGGAGAGCCGCACCTACCTGCACCCTGAGCTCGTCGAAGGGCGCATCGGACTTAGGCGGCCTGTCGCTCGCCAAACCGCTCCGCCGCGGTTTCTCCGCGCCGTGCCACGGGCACAACGGACGTGGCTGCCGCCAGTCCTGAAACTGGCATGCCTGAGTAGATCGATTCGGCGCGCTCGACGAGATAGGTCTCGTGCCAGATGCCAACGGCGCCTGGTGCCTTGCGCGCTCGGCGGTTGAACGCCGCCCAGGCCGGGCGGTGCGCTGCATTCTGCTCGCTCGCGTAGGCGTACAGCTTCTCGTGTGAGCTCCAGTACTGCACGACAAGTGGGCCGCCCGCGCCGAAGGTCAGGCGGTAGCCCAACAGGCCCGAGTCCTGGTCCTTCGACAGCTCAGCCAACATTGCTGGCATGGCGTTGAACACCGGCAGCCAAAGATCTGGTCGCCACGGCCTGTTGATCCGCATCCCGATCAGGAACACGACAAGATCGCCGTCATAGTCATGAGTCATGCGACTCGGAATCACGGTAGCCATGAGATCCTCCAATATTGGATAGTATTACTCTCCAATATTGGAGAGTAATACTATCCAATGTCAAGTAGGCGGACATGCGAATCTCCCAGCTCTCGGCACAGACCGGCGTCCCCGTGGCGACGATCAAGTTCTATCTGCGGGAGAAGTTGCTGCACGACGGTGTACGCACCTCAGCCACGCAGGCGCAATACGACGAAAGCCACGTGGCACGCATTCGGCTGGTCCGTGCCCTGATGGGACCCGGCGGGCTCTCCGTTGCCGCTGCGTATCGCGTGATCAAAGCCATTGATGAACCACCTGAATCTGTGCACCAGCTGATTGGGGTTGCCGCAAACGCGGTGCCTGGGCCGAGTCTGGAGGCGGCGCTCCTGGCGCTCGACGAGGCCGGCTTCGAACTGCCTGAGGGCACTCTCGACGTCTACAGGAGGCACATGCGGCAGATCGCGCAGTTCGAGATCGATAATCTGCCGACTGATTCGCCCGCCGCGGCCGTACGGTACGTGGTGCTCGGCACGGTACTGCTCGAACCGGTGATCCTCGCTCTCCGTCGAATAGCCGAGGAAGAGGCTTCAGCTCGTCGCTTCGAGTCCGGCTAGATCGACGAGGTCTGCCTAGGTTCAGATGGTCTGCTCAGGTTGCAAATTGTGCAGACCGACCGGAGGAGTGGGGATCTCGAGCCCATCTCGAGCCCATCTTGGGAGTGGCGCCGGGACCGGCCAGCGTGGGCGGGTCAGCCTGCAAGACTGGCCATCGTGGCGGTCTCCGAGGACTTCGTTGCCGGTCTCCCCAAAGCTGAGCTGCACGTCCATCACGTCGGCTCGGTGTCCCAACGTGTGGTGGCGGAGTTGGCAGCGCGACACCCAGGAACTGTTCCGAGCGATCCCGAGGAACTCGCGAGATTCTTCGTCTTCGCCGACTTCCCCCACTTCATCCGGAACTATCTCGCGGTCGTCGACCTGATCAAAACTGCCGAGGATGTGCGGCTGATCACCTACGAGGTCGCGGCCGACATGGCGGCCCAGAACATCCGTTACGCCGAACTCACAGTGACCCCGTACACCTCGATCAGCGATGACCTGCCAGCGGAGGCCTTCCTGGAAGCGATCGAGGACGCCCGCCGGGCGGCAGGTCGTGACCATGGCCTGGAGCTGCGGTGGATCTTCGACATTCCGGCCGACTTCGGCCAGCCAGCCGCGGAGCTCACCGCGTCCGTTGCTCTTGATCATGACGTGCCCGGCCTCGTTGGCTTCGGGCTTGGCGGATCGGAACGCGGCTTTCCGCGCTCGATGTTTCGTGATCAGTTTGATCGAGCTCGGGCAGCCGGGCTGCGGAGCGTGCCGCACGCGGGCGAGACCACCGGGCCGCAAAGTGTCTGGGACGCCCTGACCAGCCTTGGTGCCGAACGCATCGAGCATGGCATTGCCGCGGCGGGTGATCAGCACCTGCTCGAGCATCTTGTGCAGCACCGGATTGCTTTGGACGTCTGCCTGACCTCCAACGTGGCATTACGCGTGGTGTCCGATCTTGATCATCATCCGATTCGCGAGCTGGTCGCTGCAGGGGTCACCGTAACGATCAACACCGATGATCCGCCGATGTTCGGCACCGATCTCAACACCGAATACGCGATTGCAGCTCGACTGCTGGAACTCGATATGCGTGGCGTAACCGACCTGGCGCTAGCTGCTGTGGACGCATCGTTTGCCAGCTCCCAGAGCAAGGTTGCACTGCGTGCTGCGATCAGCTCCTACGCCGCGATGCCAGCTCCTTGACCGGTAATGCCGTGCCAGTACGTGCCGCCTTCGGCGACGAGCTTCGGGGCAGTGGAGCCTTCGACGGTGCCTGCTTGGACGCAGGGAGCTTCGGCGCGGTTGCGGTCGGTGGGGACTTGTCCTTTCTGAAGGGGAAGAGTTCGCCGCGATCAGGTTGCCGCCACCACAAGATCACCGCAAGGATCATGGCCATCTGGACGATCGGGGACACGGTGTCTCGCATCCGAGTGGCGGTGAAGTCCAGCGTTGAGCCCATGTCGATGGCCCGTCCCGGTACATACGCCAGCGACAATGCCGTGCCCCTGATCACCATGATCTTGTCGAGCTTGCTCGCTGCCAGCACGGCCAGTGGCATCCAGGCAAGCAGGTCGTACCAGGAAAGCGTGTACATCGACGTAATCAGCCAGGCGACCGAGAGCACCAGCGCGGTCCGCAGGGCGATAGTGAGCGGATCCCGCTGAAGATCGGCATCTTTGTCCAGCCCGGGAGCCGGTGTCCAGGGGACCACCCGTGAGAGCATCCAGCCGATCACGATCAAGCCGAGGTAGGAGATGATGCCGACAATGATCTTGGCGTGGTACCCGGTCATGAAGACGTCGAGGAGGCGATAGAGCGGATTGGCCCAAGAACCGACCGAGACATAGCCACCGTTGCGGAGCGACTGGAAGAACGCCGTCGGCTGCCACAGCACGTACGCCAGCGCCATCGGCACCGCGGTGCCGAGACAGAGCAGCACCGCCTTCTTGGGCTCTCTTCGATAGGCCCAGAGCATGGCGATTCCCCAGAGCCCGATGCTTACTTTGGCGCACCCGGCGAGGCCGATGCCCAGACCGGCGACGAACGGATTCTTGCGCATGAACAACAGGCCCGCGACTGCGAACATCACCGCGAGCGCCTCATTGTGCGCACCGGCGACCACAGCCCAGATCAACAGGGGATTGGCAATCGTCAGCAACGCAGCCCGCCCCTGCCGCCCGGGGTCGCCGTGCGCCAGCATCAGCACGCCCGCGCAAGCCAAGATAAATGGCACGACCGCGAACACCTGCAGCCAGAACACGATGTCATGCATGTTCTCGGCGCCGAGTTTGTTGGCGAGAAGTTGCGTCCAGGAGGTGATCGGCCCGTACACGCTGGGGGTGTCCTGCCACGGTCGTTCGGTCCAGCGGAGCACTGGATCGAACTGCCCTCGGAATACCTCCGCCGGCGTGATCTCGTAGGGGTCGCGTCCGATCGCCTGCAAGCGCCCGTATGCCGCGTACATCAACACATCAGCTGAGGTCATCGGCGGCACGCAGATGGTCAGCAGGCTCAGGACAGTGCCGAGCGCGAACAGCCTCTTGTATCTGGGCCTCCAGCCATCAGCCAGTGCTCGTAGCCCGACCCACAATCCCAGGGCGCCGAGAATGATCGCTGCCCAGATCACGATCGAAACGAACCACTCGTTGGGCTTGACGACACCTGCCGGGAGATACCAAGGCGGCAAGTAGGAGTCCCGGGGACCGAGTGTCAAGGTGGCCGCCGAGGGACCGAGGAACCCAGCAAGCAACGTCAGCGCGGTGGCACCGACGATGCCGAACAGCGCGAACCGATGGTGGCGATGCCAGATCTCAGGTCGGTACCGGGGTGGCGCCGCCTTGGCCGGGTTTCCGCTCCGGTGCTTCGGCTTGGTCGCCGTCATGGATTCATGCCTGCTTACCTCGGAGTCGCTTGAACACCCCGGTGACGCCGCCGGAGTCCTTGAGATCCTTGAGCCCGGCTTGGACCAGGCCGCGGGCCGCGAGCGCGCGGGAGACGTCGCGCAATTGGGCTGCCCGGTGCAACTGAGCACCGAGGTCACTGCCGGTGGCGCGGTGCTCTAGATCGATCTCGATCTCTTCGATCTTCAACCCCGCACGCAGCACGTCGATGGTCATACCCACTTCCAGTCCCCAACCGGCCGCCAACGGGCTAGCGAGCTCGAAAGCCCGTCGCGTGATGCATCGCTGGCCTGACAGCGGGGCCTGCGGGGTCCATCCTGTCAGCTCGGCAATGCCTCGTCGCGCAGTGTTCACGACGAGGCCGAAGCCGCCGGGTGCGCCGCCATCGGCCGTGAGTTGAGCCGGCAGCACCGCGATCGTCAGGTCGGCCTCGCCGGTCACCACGGGATTGATCAAAGGTGCGCAGTTCGCGGCCGATTCGGCAAGATCAGCATCGAGCAGCAGCAAGCTTCCCGCTTCTGGCAGGTTGTCGCGCTGCTCGATCACACCAAGGCCGTTCACGGCAGATTCCACCGCCGCGGCCTTGCCACGGTTCCGCGTATGGGACACGACGATCGCCCCCGCGCCAGCCGCGTTCTGCGAGGTGCGATCACTGCTGCCGTCATCGCAAACGATCACGATCTGAATCCCCCGAAGATCTCGTGCCGCGGTGACGGTGGCGGCGATTCGTTGCTCCTCGTCCTTAGCCGGGATGACGCACGCGACACGGGACAGGTCGGAGCTCACCCCGCCAAGGCTAGTCCGGCGACGTCGCCTCGCTGGCGCGTTCTACGAATCGGTAATCTCACCGTCATGTCCGCAGCTGCGATGATCACGCCGGGTGTCAGGTCTGAAGTTGGTCGGTTGCGTACGGTCATGTTGCACCGTCCCGGCAACGAGTTGAGGCGGTTGACGCCACGCAATAACGATGCCCTGCTGTTCGACGGCCTGCCCTGGGTCGACCGCGCTCAGCAGGAGCACGATGGTTTCGCCGACGCCTTGCGAAGTCACGGAGTCGAGGTTCTCTACCTGAGCGAGCTGCTGATCGAAACGCTGGCGGATCCAGCCGCACATGCGCAGGCCATCGAGGACACGGTCTCTGATGTACGGCTGGGCGATACGCTCCGTGAGTTCCTCACACGTTTTCTCTCAGACCTCGGACCCGCCGAGCTGGCCGAGATCATGATGGTCGGTTTACGCAATGACGAGGTGCACGGAACTGGCAGCCTGGTCGCCGCCCTTTACGATCCCGACGACTTCCTGATCGACCCACTTCCCAACCTGCTTTTTACTCGCGACTCCAGCGTCTGGATCGGCGACCGCGTGACCATCACCTCGCTGGCCATGCCGGCGCGGCGCCGCGAAACCCAGCTCACCGAACTGATCTATGCCTTCCATCCGCGATTCGACGGAGTAAAGCGGATCCACGGCTGGGAGAGGGAATACCTGGAGGGCGGTGACGTGCTCGCCTTGTCCGATGGAGTGCTCGCGATCGGTGTCGGCGAGCGGACCCAGCCGTCGGGCGCCGAACGGCTGGCCCGTACGGCCTTCGGACTGGGCCTCGCGCATACCGTGCTGGTGGTGCCGATCGCCCAGGACCGCGCCACGATGCACCTGGACACCATCTGCACCATGGTCGATGTCGATGCGGTCGTGATGTATCCGAACGTCGCACATCGCCTATCGGCCATCGCGGTGCGGCCAGGCAGCGGATCCGAGCTGGTCGTGGATCGGCCGGCTCCCATCCTGGAAGCAGCTGCGAAAGCCATGGGCATCGCGGAGCTCCGGCTGATCGACACTGGACTCGACCCGGTGACCGCCGAGCGGGAGCAATGGGACGACGGCAACAACACTCTCGCCATCGAGCCCAGCGTTGCGGTGGCGTACGAGCGCAACATGGAGACGAACAAGCGTCTTGGCGACGCAGGCATCGAGGTGATACCCATCTCGGGATCCGAGCTCGGCACGGGTCGGGGCGGGCCGCGCTGCATGTCCTGCCCCATCGCCCGTGACCCGATTCCCACCTAGCGGATGGACTGTTCCGCAAGTATCGCGGCAACTCGATCGGGGTAGTCGGTCGTAAATCCTGTCACCCCAAGATCCCTGCAGAATCTGATGTCGTCAGGCTCGTTGACCGTCCAGACGTGTACCTGGTGATCTTTCTTCCGCGACCTTTTCACGAAACCGGGATCTTCCTTGATCAACGCCAGATCAGGCCCGACGACGGCTACGCCGTCGGGCAGTTTGCCGCTGCGCCATCGCCCAAGATCATCTTCGATGAGTAGCGTCCGCTCCAGCGCGGGCAGCAACCAGCCGAACCGCTTGATCGCCTTGACCGAGAAGGACAGCAGCCGGACCGGTCCCCCCGGGCGATCCCAGCGAAACTCCGTGAGCATGGCCGCAACTCGTTCCTCGACCTCGCGCCCGCGATCGTTGGGATGCTTTGTCTCGATCAGCAGGGTCACCGGTACGTGGTCGTGTCGCGCTTCCCGGACCATGATCATCAGCTCCCGCAGCGTGATCAGTTCGCGCTGTTCGGGTTCTGGATCTGGAATCCTTCGGGAGCCGAAGTCAAGCTGCTTCAGCTCCGCCACCGTGCGGTCGTATGCCCGTCCCGAGCTCGTGGACGTCCGGTCCAGAGTTAGATCGTGCAGACACACCAGCTCATCATCGGAGCTGAAATGCACGTCACACTCCAGGCCGAGGGAGATCCCCGTTTCGCGCGACCATTCGATCGCAGCCTCAAAGGCCGCCCGGGTCATCTCCGGATGCCGTGAAGAAAAGCCGCGGTGGGCGATCAGAACCGGTGGGCCGGCCAATTCGACACCTGACACACATGCGAGAATGTCACGCTTGGGCGACCCGCCGGTAACGTAAGAGCAAACCGCCGATCAACATCACGAGCCCACCGACCGCGATGGCCGCCACAGATGAGCCAAGCCAACCGGGCGGGACGAATCCGATCTGCTTGTCGAGCCAGACCCAGAAGTCGGCCCAGCCGGGCACAGTGCCGGGATAGACCAGCTGATAGGCAACGAACCCGCAGACCCAGGCGACGACCGGCGTCGCTCGGAACCGCGAAGTATTGGACACGTCCCATTGCTGCCGGCTGACCACGAAGAAGTCCACTGCGGCGACGGCGTACAGCGGAACGAAGACTGAGCCGATCAGAAAGAGGAATGACTGGTACTGGCCGAAATCCAGCAGACCGGCCAGCAGGGTTGCCGTCACGCCGATGATCAGCGCGATGATCCGGCGATCCAACTGCGGGATGATGTTGTGCACCGACATCGTCGTCGAATAGACGTTGGCGAAGGCCTCATCCACTTCGTCGACCAGCAAGATCGTAATGGCGATAGCGCCCGCCGGGAGGGTCACCAGCGCTGTGATCACGTCACTCGCGCCGAGATTGACAACCGCGAAGACCCCTAGGGCGTAATAGACGATCGCGGCGAGGCCATAGCCAAGGGACGCCCCCCAGAAGGCGGCCCGGCGAGTTCGCGAGTGCCGGCTGTAGTCCGCCGCCAGGGGTGCGAACGACACGACTCCGGCTATCGCAAGATCAACGGCAGGCCAGAAACCAAGTACCGAATCTTGCGGGATCGACTGGGCCGGCCGCAGCAACACCTGGACGAACAAGAATGTCGAGGCTGCGAGCACGAGCCAGACCATGATCTTGCGCAGCAGCCGCACGCTGCCCAGGGGGCGTATTGCCATGAGCGTCGCCGCCGCGCCTGCCAAGATGACGAAGGGCCAGCGCCAGGCCTGGCCGACGACCGCGACTGCCGCGGTTGAGATCACAATGATCTCCATCGTCGCCCAGCCGATGTTCTGCGCGATGTTGAGGACCGTTGGCAGCACGGAGCCGCGACGGCCAACTAAACCGCGGAGTGTGACCATCGCCGGCGCGCCGGTGACTGTGCCCATGACGGCCGAGGCGCCCAACAGGATTGCCCCCAAGCCGCAGCCGACGACAATCGCGGCGATCCCAAGACCGACCGATCCTGCAGTCGTCGCGATGAGAGCACCGGTCAACGGCCCGAACAGGCTGATGCCGAGATTGCCCCATAGCGCCAGTTGGTCGAGGAATCCCAGGGGCCGAGGCGGCTGGGTGGTGAGGGTGAGTGGCGCCTCTTGCGTTGCCCGCTCAGAGGTCTGAGTGGTGCTGGTTGTTGTGGAAGTGACAGACATGGGACGCTCCCTACGCCGGCATTACCCGGTCAGGTTCGGTCGGTCGACGGACCCGCGCTGTCGTACGCACTCCGCCCTCTCAGCCCACCATGAGGTGTGAGCTCCCGAAGGTTTTCGGCTCACTCATCGTAGCTTCCCGGCGAGGCTCGCCAGCCGTGAGTGACCTCGTTGGTCAAATGGACGCCCGATGCGCGAGCGACTGATCGCCTCTGCCCGGCGCCGTCGACCTCAGCGGAGCGGATATTGCCGTGACCCATTCGGCAGAAACTTCGCCAGTAATCTCGTCAGCTCTCAAGCGGTCGTCCGCTGCTCGCCCAGGCCTGCAGACCGCCGTCGAGATTCACTGCATCACGACCTTGGGCATTGAGGAACTGGGCCACCCGGGCGGAGCGGGCACCTACGGCACAGACGCAAACCACCCGGTCATCCACCTCGGCCAGGCGCTGCATCAGCTGATCCATGGGAATGTGTACCGACCCAGCGATACGACCCCCTGCCCACTCGTCAGCGGTACGAACGTCGAGCAGGGTCCAGCCCTCGGCGAGCCGCGCAGCGACATCGCCGGGCTGCACTGTTGGAACGTCATTGCCGAACACATGCCCACCCTAGTTCGCACGTCGTTGCTCCGCGTAGGGCCGCGAGCGTGACCCGAATGGGCTGAATTGGCGTACGTCTGTGCGCCTGTACGGAGAACCGACTAGCTAAGCGGACGTCAATGCAGCTTCCCGACAAACGCCATAGCTTCGGCTACCAGCTCCCTGCAAGCGTCGTCGTTGGCAATCAGCCCAACCCACTCTTTCATTGCCTTGCCTTTCCCAGCATCGAAAGGCACGCCATCCCCCGCAGCGATCAACTGGGAAACCCGGGTAGCGGGCAGCTTCACCACGATTCGATCATCGACCAGCATCGCGAAGATCGACTTGTTGATCTTGATCGCGTTCGACCCGAAGCCGCTACTGCCGCCCGGCACTGTTACGCCGTCCCTGCCGGCGTACTCGTCGCAGACGGACTCGAACAGCGCTGCCTGGCCTTCACCGCTGGACATGATCTACTTCAGCAGCTTCGAAAGACGCCTGTCGGCGAGCTTCTTGCCGCCGGTCTGGCAGGTCGGACAGTACTGCAGCGAGGAGTCGGCAAAGGACACCTCGGCAATGGTGTCGCCACAGACGTTGCACTTCTCGCCGGTACGTCCGTGCACACGCAAACCTGACTTCTTTTCCGCTTTCAGGTCCTTCGCTGCCAGGCCGTCGGCTCGCTGGATTGCTGCGACCAGCTCGCCCTTGATCGCCGCGAAGAGCGTGTCGAGCTCTGCTGCGGTGAGAGAGTTCGACGGCTTGAACGGGCTGAGTTTCGCCGCATGCAAGATCTCATCGGAATAGGCGTTGCCGATGCCGGCTATGGTCCGTTGATCCTTGAGAACACCCTTCAACTGCGCCCGACCAGCTTTGGCTAGCAGGCCGGCGAGGGCAGCCTCATCGAACTCCTCGGTCAACGGATCGGGCCCCAGCGTCGCGACCATGGGAATCGACATCGGATCGGCCACAACGTAAACGGCGAGCTTGCGTTGAGTCCCCGCCTCGGTCAGATCGAAACCTGATCCGTCATCCAGCCGTACGCGCAAGGCAAGCGGGCTTTTTCCGGGTCTCGGCGGGGCATCCGGCTGCGAGTCACGCCAACGCAACCAACCGGCTCTGGCTAGGTGGAAGACCAAATGCAGACCTTGAGCGGCGATGTCCAGAAACTTGCCCCGCCGGGTCACGGACTCGATCTCCAAGCCGTTCAACGCCGACAGCGGTGGATCGTAGGTCTTGAGCGCGCTGAAAGCGACAAGATCAATGCGATCGAACGCACGCCCAACACACTTCTCGGTCAGAAACCGCGCGAGCGACTCCACCTCGGGCATCTCGGGCATGGGCCCATTATGAACGTCTGTATTGACGTTTCAGGATTGACGTTTTGAGGATTGACGTTTCAGGCGCTCGAGCTGGACCAGTCCGGCGCGGGCGAGGCGGAGGGCAACCTCGAGCCGACTGAGATACTCCGGCCGCGGCAGCGCCACTGCCCCGAGTGATTCCAGATGCGGCGTCAGCCATTGCACATCAAGCAGTCGATCCTCCGCGCCTGCTCGCTGCAGCAGATTGACGAGTGCCACCAGGGCCACCTTCGACGCATCGCGGCCAATGCCAGGTCGGTAAAACATTGATTCCCCCGCAAAAAGGCCGCCAATATTCACCCCGTACAAGCCACCGGCAAGTTGCCCGCCAGGCGTCCATGCTTCAACCGAGTGGACCACCCCGCGCTTGAACAGCCGCCGATACACGCGCCGGATCTCGCGGTTGATCCAGCCGCTGGGCCGTTTGCGGTCAGCGCACCCGTCCAGCACGTCGTCAAACGCCGTGTCGATCCTTACCTGGTAGTGCCGAACGGATTTGCGCAGCGAACGGCTGACCCGCACACCGTCCAATGGCAAGATGGCCCGCTCCAGCGGCGAGTACCAGCCCATAAGTCCGGGCTGCGCAGGCATGGGAAAAGCCCCGCACTCGTACGCCGCAAGAGCGAGCTCTTCGTCGAAGACGCGCGAGACTCCGATCAGGTCGTCATGCCGCCATAGCTCCGGCGATCCGAAGGGGGAGCCCACTTCGGCATACTCCCACCCGAGCCAAAAGCGGATCGCGCGCCGCCGTGCTGAGGAGGAGTGAGGGTACATGCTTTTCGTTCCCGAACGACGACGAAGTAGGCGGCTCTTAAGCGCGATCCGCAGCGAGCGGAGCGAGCAATCAAACCCGGCATCGCGCGCCGCCGTGCTGAGCGAGGCTGGCCCACAAGCGCCAGCCTCAGCGAGCCGAGCGAGCAATGTAAAAGGAGTGAGGCGACACGCTTCTCGTCGGCGAGCGACGACGAAGTAGCCGGCTGCCAGGCCGGCCCGATCCGCGCCCGCGATGTTCACGCCGCCGATCTGCAGGAGGAGCCGACGAAAACGCATCGCGAGCAGAGCTGACTCTTCGAGACAGTTTTTCGTCGGATCCAACGAAGACGGCGGCTCTTCGGCGAACATCGCCGCGAGCGCAGCGAGCCATCAGACACAGCGAGCGGAGCAAGTCAAACACCGGATCGCGCGCCGCCGTGCTGAGGAGGAGGGAGGCGACATGCTTCTCGTCGGCGAGCGACGACGAAGTAGGCGGCTGCCAGGCGCGATCCGCGCCCGCGATGTTCGCGCCGCCGATCTGCAGGAGGAGCCGACGAAACGCATCGCGAGCAGAGCTGATTCTTCGTGACAGTTTTCGTCGGATCCAACGAAGACGGCGGCTCTTCGGCGAACATCGCCGCGAGCGCAGCGAGCCATCAGACACAGCGAGCGCAGCGAGCGGAGCAATCAAACAGAACACAGCCGTGGTTCAGGGCCGGCTCGGGGTTGATCCGGAGTCGATCGCGATCAGCTGGCCGGATCGCCCACGTAGGCTTGTCTCCAGCGTCCCCTCGGGCGCGCTGATCGTATCGGGAGCCGAGCCCCGGAAGCTGAGCATTGGAGGCCTGATGGCGTCAGCAGAGGACGTACGCCGCAGGATAGCCACGGTGATGACCCCTGTCGCCAATCTCGTGACGGCGCAGGGAGCCGGCGGCGTGCTGCGCCAGGTACTCGAGGTCGCCATCGATGGCTATGGACGTATGCCCAGCGCCAAGACCGTGGCCGCGCGTCATCTGCAGCGGCTGGGCGGATCGGTTGACGAAGCGATCACCTCGATCATCGACCACCACATACGGCTCGCCTCCGCGCAAGGCTTCGTCACCAACATCGGTGGGGTGGCCGCGCTGCCCGTGGCAATACCCGCGAACATCACTGGTGTCGCCATCGTGCAGGTCCGGATGGTCGCCGCGATTGCCCACTTGCGGGGCTATGACCTGAACGACAACCGGGTCCGCACCGCATTAGTGATGTGTTTGATGGGCGGGGAACAAGTAGCCAAGCACATTGCTGACGGGTCATTGCCGACTTCTCCGATGGCTGTGGCGACTGCCCCGATCTTCGATCCCGATCTGGATAGGCAGGTCGCCGATGACGTCGTCGCCGACCTCGCTGCGCGGATCGGCGGAAAGAATCTGGCGCTGGCGATCGTCAAGCGGCTCCCATTGGCCGGCGGTGGCGTCAGCGCGGTCATGGATGGCATCGCGACATATCAGATCGGGCGTTACGCCACCGGTGAATTGCTACGCCGTCGCGCGCTGGCCAACTAATTTGGAAGCTGCTCGCAAACGAAAGCCGCTTGCAGCTAACGTCAAAGGCTCGGCATCTATCCTGCTCGCGTGAATCCTGCGCAGGTGCGGGCCTGGGCTCAGAAGCATCTCGGGTCCGAGATCATTGCGATCGAGCCCGTTGGTGGTGGCAGGACCGACACCATTTCGGCGGTCTACCTCCGTCACGGAGGACCTGTAATCCTGCGCTATGTCTCCATCGAGCGTTGGGGGGAGATTGGCAGACAGCATGTGGTCTGTGAGGCGCTGGGCTGCCGCCTCATGGAAGGCTCCAGCCTCCCGGTGCCCCGACTCATCGCCTCTGACCCAGACGGCAGCCAGGCCGGTGCGTATGCGAACCTGACCAGCTGGCTGCCGGGCCGCGTACGGCTCGATCCGCTGAGCCTTGAGGCTATCGATGAGCTGGCCAAGATCGCCGTCATCATTCACGGCACCCCGGTTGATGATGATCATCGGCCACGACCGTACGTGTTCTGGGTACCAGATGATCTCGAGGTGCCGACCTGGACCTCGCGGCCGGGGCTTTGGGAGCGGGCGATCGCGCTCTTCGGTCAAGAGCCCCCGCCAAGCAGACACGGCCTGGTGCACTGCGACTTTCATCCCGGAAACATTCTGTGGGAAGGCGATCGGATCACCGGCGTGATCGACTGGGCAGAGACCTCCTGGGGGCCGCCTGACCTGGACGTGATGCATTCACGAGCCAATTTCGCGATGCTGCACGACATGGACCGTGCCATCGCCTTCTCTGCTGCCTATCGATGGCACGGCGGCATTCTCGAGGATGATCAAGACGCCGAGCTCTTCTGGGCGGTGAGTGACATCCTCGGCTTTCTTCCTGATCCGGCGGAGATCATGGCCGCGCTGATCCATTTGAGGCCCGAACTCAGGGCGGACGTGGTGCGCGAGCGCCTCGAGCATCTGCTCATGATCACACTCGGCGATATCCGCCACTAATCGCTCAACCGGGCACCCGCGACCCCGCTGCCGCCCCTATGCACGTGGCTTGCCTACGGTCGCGGAGGTTGCAACCTGTGCGGACCGCCCGGAAGCTGTGCAGACTCAGGATCGTTTTGACGGCGGGCAACTCCCACCCGAAAAGAACGCCAGTACCCAACGAAGTCGCCTACCAGGCACCTGTCAATTTGCCGCAGTGTCTTGCGAAGAAAGGTTAGGCTGACTTAAGTTAGGCGAGCCTCACCTATTTTCTTGACCGCGGGGGCGCGGCCAGAGGTGAGCGCCAATACCGCGGGGAACGAGGAGAGATGCTAGCCAACTTCCTGATTGGCCTACGTGAAGGCCTCGAAGCCGCATTGATCGTCAGCATCCTCATCGCTTACCTGGTCAAGTCCGATCGCCGCCAGATGTTGCCTCAGATCTGGCTGGGCGTGGGAATTGCAATCGCCATCTCGCTGGGCTTTGGCGCAGCTCTGACCTTCGGTCAAAAGGGACTCACCTTCGAAGCTCAAGAGCTCATCGGCGGCCTGCTCTCGATTGTGGCCGTTGGCTTTGTCACCTGGATGATCTTCTGGATGGCGAAGGCTGCGCGCACCCTGTCCGGGGAGCTCAAGGCGCAGATCGACAAGGCGGCGGATGCCAGCCGATGGTCACTGGTCATCGTCGCGCTCTTAGCCGTCGGCCGCGAGGGCCTAGAAACCGCGTTGTTCCTCTGGGCCGCCACCCAGACGGCTGCTCAAGGGGGCGGTTCGACGGCGGGTCCATTGCTAGGCGCCACGCTCGGCCTGCTCGTCGCCGTCGCTCTGGGCTATCTGATCTATCGCGGCGCACTGAAGATCAATTTGAGTCGCTTCTTCACCTGGACCGGCGCCTTCTTGATCGTCATCGCTGCCGGTGTGCTGGCATACGGTGTTCACGATCTCCAGGAAGCTCGATTCCTACCGGGCTTGAACAACCTCGCTTTTGATGTTTCCGCGGCCATCCCGCCGACCTCGTGGTACGGAACGCTGCTGAAGGGCGTATTCAATTTCTCGCCCGCCACGACCGTGCTCGAAGCAATCGCATGGCTGCTCTACTTCATCCCAACGATGACGATCTTCCTCTATCAGAAGCGGCAGCAGACGCACGCTTCCGCGCGTCGCACGCCTGAGCCCGTTGGGGCCACCGGAAGGAAATGATCATGATCTCACCGACCCGTCGGGCCGGCCGATCCGCCCTGCCCGCGCGCGTCCTCATCTTCGCCTCCAGCGCTGCCGTCTTGGGCCTGCCCCTGCTCGCCGGATGCACTGACAACACCCCGACTGGCGGTGCCAGCGCCGCGGCAAGTTCCAACCCACGAGCCCTGACTGTGCAGGCGACCGACACCGAGTGCAAGCTCTCGGCTGCCAGCGCGCCCGCCGGCGCGCTTACTTTCGCAGTGAGCAACGCCGGCACCGAAGTGACGGAGTTCTACGTGTACGCCGAGGACGGCAAGCGCATCGTTGGTGAAGTCGAGAACATCGGACCCGGCATCACCCGCGAGCTGGTGCTCAAGGTCACCCCTGGAAAATACGTCACCGCGTGTAAGCCCGGCATGGCGGGCGATGGTATCCGCGCTCCGTTCTCGGTCACCGATTCCGGTGACGAGCAAGGGTCTACGGGGTACGACATCGAGCTGGTCGAGCAAGCGAATCAGGCCTACCGCGAATACGTCGAAGATCAGACCGATCAGCTGGTATCGATGACCGGGAAGTTCGTGGCGGCGTACAAGGCCGGGAAGGATGCTGAGGCGCGTGCCCTTTATCCCATAGCCCGCACGCACTGGGAACGGATCGAGACAGTCGCGGAGTCATTCGGCGACCTCGATCCGAAGCTCGACCTCCGGGAGGCCGATCTCGAGCCTGGTCAGAAGTGGACCGGCTGGCATCGGCTGGAAAAAGACCTATGGCCAGCGCGCGCCAAGAACTACCAGCCGCTCAGCAAGGCTCAGCGTGTCGCGTACTCCGATGATCTTGTGAAGAACACGGCCATCCTGCGTGAGAGGGCTCCCAAGCTCACCTTCAGCGCCGACGAGATCGCCAACGGGTCACGGGGTCTGCTTGACGAGGTGGCGACGGGCAAGGTCACCGGCGAGGAAGAGTACTGGTCGCGTACCGATCTCTGGGACTTCCAGGCCAACATTGAGGGCGCCCGGGTCGGCTTCGAAGGACTCCGCCCGTTGCTCAGGCAGAAGAATCCTGACCTCGACACCCAGATCGCCGCGCAGTTCGCCACAGTCCAGGCGCTGCTCGACGCCCAACGAGACCGGGACGGGTTCAAGGCCTACGACAAATTGACCAAGGCCGAGATCAAGGAGCTGTCCAACGCAGTCAATGCGCTCTCTGAGCCAGTGTCCAAGCTGGCCGCCGCGGTGGTCTGAGTCGGAAGCCTGACAGCATGACCTCGACTCAGCACGTACGCGCGCAGCGCGCCGAGACGGAACCACCCTTGCCACCCCCGCCCGAGCCCGCTCTGGGCCGATCAGGAGTTTCTCGGCGCGGACTGCTTGGCGCGGCGGGAGCGGGCCTTGCCGGGCTGGCGGTCGGTGCGGCGGCTGGTTACGCGGCCGGAAGCGAAGAGAGTTCGCCATCGACGGCAGCGGCGGGCGCCCGTACCTATCCCTTCTACGGCGAGCATCAAGCAGGAATCCTCACGCCGGTCCAAGATCGATTGCACTTCGCTGCTTTCGACGTCACGACCGATTCCCGTGCGGAATTGGTGCAGCTCCTCAAAGACTGGACCGCCGCAGCAGCACGGATGACACTGGGTCTCGGCGCCGGGGAGATCGGACCGACCTCGGGCCCGTACGGTGCACCGCCGGACGACACTGGCGAAGCGATCGGCCTACCCCCAGCCGGCCTGACGATTACCTTCGGGTTCGGTCCAACGCTGTTCCGCAAGGACGGCAGATATCGATTCGGACTCGCCGACCAGCAACCAGCCGCACTGCAACGACTTCCTCATTTCCCCGCCGACAAGCTGGATCCCCAGAGATCCGACGGCGACCTGTGCGTTCAGGCGTGCGCAGACGACCCGCAGGTCGCCGTGCATGCCGTACGCAATCTCGCCCGGCTGGCTTTCGGCCGAGCCGCGATCCGGTGGTCACAGCTGGGCTTCGGCCGGACGTCATCGACCTCGACCAGCCAGGCAACACCGCGGAACCTGATGGGATTCAAAGACGGCACGATGAACCTGAAAGCAGAGGATCCCGCGGCTATTGATGACCACGTATGGGTGCCCTCCGGTGCCGACAGTAAGGGCCGCTGGCTGGCTGGCGGCTCGTATCTGGTGGTGCGCCGGATCAACATGACCATCGAGATCTGGGACCGGCAGCCGATGAGCGAGCAGGAACGCGTCATTGGCCGGACCAAGGCCGAAGGCGCGCCACTATCGGGCGGCGGCGAGTTCAGCCAACCGGATTTCGCGATCAAGGGTGGTGACGATGAGCCGATCGTCGCAACCGATGCGCACGTACGCATGGTGCACCCGACCAACAACGGGGGCGCCAAGATGCTGCGCCGCGGCTATAACTTCGTCGACGGGAGTGACGGCCTCGGCCGCCTGGACGCTGGACTCTTCTTCCTCGCCTACGTCCGGGATCCCCGCACCCACTTCATCCCGATCCAGATGAAGCTCGGCCTTGGCGATGGGCTCAGCGAATACGTACAGCACACGGGGTCGGCCCTTTTCGCGATCCCGAGCGGTATCGCTCAAGGTGGATACGTCGGCCAGGCCCTCTTCGCCTGACTGCCAGATGCTTCGCCTCACTTGCTCGGGGTGACGACTTACTCGGGGTGACGACTTACGAGGTCAGGCAACCGACCTGCGCACAGGTTCCGCACGGTCTGGAAACGGTGCAGACCCTTGGCTCAGTCCGACAGAATTCTTGACTTGGCCACGACGGTTGGGATGGGTCGCTTGCGCTCGATACCGAAGCCGTGTCGGATCCCACGAATGCCCTTGCCCAGCCAAGGCGCCACATAGTTCCTCGCCCAATCGATATCGCCGATCAGCTTCTCGCGACCCTGGGGCCTCACCGGCTCCCCTTCGAGCACCTCAGCCCAGCCCTCGAAGCCGTCGATGCCGAGCCGCCAGGCCAATGCCGCAGCTACCGTCTGGTGGCCGAGCTCGTTGCCGTGCAGATGATCTTCGAACCACAGCCGCGGATCCTCGGCTACCGGATATTGCTCGAAGTCCATGACCAGCACCCCTCGGCTGTCGGCCTCGGCTCTGATGATCGCGTTCAGCTTGGCCGCACGCTCCCGCCAATACCTGCCGAGCGGATTGATCGCCGTGGGGTCCGGCATGGTGAAGCTAAGCACGGTAGCGCCTTGACGCCGCGCCTGGCCGAAGACGATCACATAGTCGGCGCGAATCGAATCAAAGTCACAAGGGCCGGCAATCAGGTCGTTCACGCCTCCGAACACCGTCAACAGATCCGGTTGCATCGCCAAGGCGTCCTCGAGCTGGCTGACCCGAATCTCTTTCATACGCAACCCCCGAATAGCCAAGTTCGCGTACTCCAACGGCTCGTCCTGAGCATCGGCGATGTGTTGAGCCAGCCGATCGGCCCAGCCGCGGTAGCCGCCCTGCCCGTCAGGGTCTTCTAGGCCTTCGGTACTGGAGTCACCGATCGCAACATAGCGACGAAAGGTAGCCACATACCGATTCTTACGCCGCTGTTCAAGATCATCACGCTGACCGGCGATCGATAGGCGCGCCTGCTGCGAATTATGATCGAGAAATGCGCTGCGAGTGTCGGTAGATCGCGCGCCGCCGTGCTGAGGAGGAGTGAGCGGAGGCGCCTTTCCTCTGCGAACGACGACGAAGTAGGCGGGTTGCACGCGCGATTGCACGAGCAGCGCTCAAAAGAGGGTGAGGCATGTCGGCGATCCGCGATGAGGAGTACGCCGCCGAGGTCGCGGGCGAGCGTCCGCTTCTGCAGGCCACGGCCTACCTCCTCACGGGTGATCCAGTACATGCCGAGCGGGTCGTCCAGCTGGCCTTCGCGCAGCTCTACGGGCGCTGGCCCAGAGCGTCACCTCGAGTAGAGGCCATCCGGGTGGTGGTGCAGACGGCGCGCACACCGGTCCACCTGCCGTGGGAATATCGCGAACGCGTCGAGCTGATAGATGGGCCGCTGCCGGTCGCCACTGCCGAGCCAATCGTCGCGGACCTTCGTACGCTCAGCTACCACCAACGGGCTGCCGTTGTCCTGGACAGCTACACCGGACTGTCCAATGCCGAGATTGCTGACATCCTTCAGCTGCCTCTCGGTACTCTGCTCAGCCTGGCCCGACGCGCCCGGGCAATGCTGGCCGCCGAGCATCCTGAGCGTACGAGTGATGAAACGCTCACCGATGAACTCAAAGACGCGATCCCGTACGAGCTGCGCGAGTCGCTCGGTAGCGCAGATGACGTGGCCCATGGTCGCCGGCTCAGCCGCCGTCGCTGGCTCCAGCGAGGATCGGCAGCGCTCGCTGCGGCGGCGCTGGTCATCGTGGCCGCCATCCTGCTCGTTCCCACACAGGCTCCGGTTCCACAGGCGGCACCATCGCAGCCGATCTCTACGACAGCCGCCACGATTTGTGGGCGAGGTCATGATCGCCTTGATGGTCGCGACCCATCCAGCGCGATCTGCCGATCGAAGATCTTGCTCAAATGGCGGTCCGAGATGGCCGAGGTCGCAACGGCGCAGCTGGATCCGCAGGGGAAGTACTTCAGTGGATTCGGCTACGGGTACACCACCCACTACGACACGCCAAGCTTCTGGAGCGGCCAAGGTGGCGCGCTCGCCTTCGAGATGTTCCGGCTCAATAAAGGGGCCACGGAGGTCTACCTGCAGATCGCAACCAGCCGCAAGTTCGCCATACGCTGCGGGGCAACGACTCATCAACAGTGCATGGCACTTCGCTTCATGGACGGCAACCGGTACCTGCTGACCGATTCGACGGTGGCCCACGGCGGGATCGAAGTTCAGTACTGCCCGCGGGGCGAAGAGGTGATAACGGTGATCGCCCGCAACACGCAGCGCGGGAAGACATTGGACATCGGCAGCGGCGATTTGATCAAGCTCGTACAGGATGACCGGCTGGACCTGCCCAAGCGCTAGAGCGGAGTCGGACGGCTCAGGCTGCAAGATCGACCGAGTGATCGTCGCGGCGATCATCGGGCTTGAGGGGTGTCGGTGCCGGCCGGTCGGATCCGTCCTTGTCGCGGCCTCGGGGATAGTCGAGCAGGGATGGAATGACCGCCAGCAACACGATCACGACGACGAGCACGATGGCGACGCCCGCAATCATGAGCTGTGTAACGTTCACATCACAATCATCGCGCGCCGAGCTGTGAAAAGCATCTACCCAACCTTGACTTTTGCTGAGCAATTCACAGGTAGGACCGGTTCCCTTCCAGGCTGCCGACTCGACAGAATGGCCAGATGAGGGCCTGGGTGGTGCATCAGCCGGGTCAGATCGACGCCGGACCATTGCAGAGGCTGGAACGCGAGGTGCCGCAACCGTCGGGCAGGCAGCTTCGGGTGCGGGTCACCTGCTGCGGGGTCTGCCGAACCGATCTGCATCTGGCTGAGGCAGACCTGCCTCCGAAGCGCGCCGACGTCACCCCTGGCCATGAGGTCGTGGGTCTCGTCGATGCGCTCGGAGAGGACGCGAGCCGGTTTGAGATCGGTGATCGGGTCGGAGTGGCCTGGCTGGGCGCCACGGACGGCAGTTGCCGGTTCTGCCGCCGCGGCGCGGAGAACCTGTGTACGGCGCCAACATTCACCGGCTGGGACCGGGATGGCGGTTACGCCGACTTCTGCCTGGTCGACGAGGCATTCGCGTACGCCCTTCCAGCGGGCATCGACGACGAACACCTCGCTCCCCTGCTCTGCGCCGGCATCATCGGCTATCGCGCCCTCGTCTGCGCGGCGGTCCCGCCAGGCGGCTCGCTCGGCATCTATGGGTTCGGCGGCAGTGCTCATCTCACCGCACAGGTCGCGCTCGCTCAGGGTCTGCGCGTTCATGTGCTGACCCGGGGGGAGGCCAATCGGAAGCTCGCTACGGAGCTTGGGGCGGATTCCGTGGGCGAGGCGCAGGATGCGCCGCCTGAGCCGCTGGATGGGGCGATCTTGTTCGCCCCCGCAGGCGAACTGGTACCGCCTGCGTTACGAGCGCTCGACCGCGGCGGGACGCTCGCGGTGGCGGGCATCTGGCTGTCCGACATTCCGAGGCTCGAGTATGAAGACACGCTCTTTCAGGAGCGCAAGCTGCGATCGGTGACCGCGAATACCCGCGCGGACGGGGAGACGTTCCTCCGGCTGGCCGAGCGGCTTGGCGTACGCGCGACAACCGTCGCGTATCCAATGGGTGATGCGCCACGCGCATTGGCCGACCTCAAGCACGGTCGATTCAGCGGAGCTGCCGTGCTGCACAACTGAGGTCTTGATCATGGGACAAGATCGCGGATCGCCCTGATCTCCGTCGGACCAACGCGGCAGCAGCCACCGACCAGACGGGCGCCATCGCTGATCCAGCCCTCGACATCCTCGGGACGGAACCGCACTGGGCCAATCCACGCCCGAGTCGAGGCATCCCATCGCTCGCCGCTGTTGGGATACACGACCACAGGCTTGCCAGTGGCTTCGCTGGCGTGCCGGACCAGCGAGTCAGCGTCAGCGGGATCGGTGCAGTTGGCTCCCACGGCGATGACCTCGGCAACGTCGCGAGCGAGCGCGAAGGCCTGGATCGCCGGTTCGCCAGCCCGCGTACGATCTCCGGCGCAGGTTATCGACAACCAGCATGCCTGCCCGCTCCCGTCGATCTCGGCTAGCAAGGCCTCTACCTCGGCGAGAGACGGAATGGTCTCCAGAGCGAGAATGTCGACACCTTCTTCGGCCAATAGCTCAATTCTTGGCCGATGCCAGATGCGCAGGTCGGCGACCGATAGGTCGTAATCGCCGCGATACTCCGAGCCGTCGGCAAGCGCCGCCCCGTACGGCCCCACCGAACCGGCGATCCAGCGCATGTGACCATCGTCGTAGCGTGCCCGCGCCTCCTCGGCGAGTCGTACGCTGCGCCGGATCAAATGCTCGGCCTCGCTTCGGGCGATGCCGGCTCGGACGAATCCGCCGATAGAGGCTTGATAGGACGCCGTCGTCGCCACTTGGGCGCCGGCGTCGAAATAGGCCAGATGAGCCGCAACAATCGCGTCCGGATCGTCATCGAGCAGCTGCGCGGACCACAGCTCGGAGTTGAGATTCTGACCCTGGGACTCCAGCTGGGTCGCCAGACCGCCGTCGAGTACGACCGGACCGCGGCGAAGAGCCTCGGCGAGCGTGGTGATCACCAACCCAACGTAGCCAGCCCCGCACAGGTTGCTGCCGCACAGGTTGCTGCTGCACAGGTTGCACAACCGTGCAAACCCGGCCGCAACCTGCGTTCAGCTAGGTTGCGAACCGGGAGATGGGACTCCTAGATCGGCGTTCTGCTCGTCGCGGAACTGCAGCCAGTCGCGCGTGAGGGCAAGATCAAAACCAGATCTGCCGTCGGTACTGATCGTGATCAGCCGTTCGCCAACGCCCACGAGCTGTTCTCCCAGTTCCTCGGGTCCGCTACGGGCAGATGTCGATCGCTCGATGTCTCCCGGATCTCTTCCGACCTTGGTACACCATTCGTCCAGAACACGATTCTTCCTGGCGAGGGTCTCCGCGCTGCCAAACCCATGCCAGATGTTCGCGTGCTCAGCTACCAGCCGAAGGGTCTTTCGCTCCCCACCACCGCCGACCAGAAGCGGGATCGGCCTCGTGGCTGCGGGATTCAGCTGACTCCAACGCGAACGGATCCGTGGCAATGACTCGCCCAGCGCCGCGATCCGGCTGCCCGGTGTGCCGAACTCGTAGCCGTATTCCGCGTAGTCCTTCTCGAACCAGCCCGCGCCGATCCCGAGGATGAGTCGTCCGCTGCTGATGTGATCAACAGTGCGGGCCATGTCAGCCAGCAAGTCAGGATTGCGATAGGTGTTGCACGTCACCAGAGCGCTGAGCTCGACGCGCTCAGTCTGCTCGGCCCATGCGGCAAGCATCGTCCAGCACTCGAAGTGCTTGCCGTTCGGATCGCCGGCAAGCGGAAAGAAGTGATCCCACGTGAAAATCACGTCGACGCCGGCCTCCTCGGCTGCGGCTACTGCGCGCCGTAGGTCTGCGTAGTCGGCATGCTGTGGCTGCAGCTGAACCCCGACTCGAACCGGGCGGTTGGCGTACGGCAACGCGGACATAAGACTCCTTTTCCTCGGGCCGCTCGAGAAATGGCTGCGCCAAGTGGACTAGCACCCGGTGCGCCAATCCGACACCGATGCGGTTTCGAATTCGTGTCGGCCATTGTGGCGCACACGACATCGGGTGAGAATGTCGGCGTTAGCGCATCAGACGATCGAAGGGGCACTCATCTCCAGTATGCATAGCCGTCTGGCGGAGGGGGTGCCGTGAAGCATCGCAGTCCCCTGGTCACACTTGCCGCTGTAGCCGTGGCCTTCGTGATCATGTTCACGGTCAACATGTTGAGCGGTCCGCCCGGCGGCAGTTCCACGGGGACTGCCGGCCCATCGGCTGCCCCGGCGACCGCCGACGCCACCAGCCCTTCTTCTCAGCGCAGCGAGACTGCAGTCACGACACCGTCCGCAAGCGCGAGTGAAAGCGTCGAAGACAGCAAGTTCCCCGAGGTCAATGAGGCGAAGAAGCCTGCGGGCTTGTATCAGGCGCGCGGCCCGAAGCCGACCATCGGTTGGATCGTGCTCGAGGACGGGTCCGAGGTCGGGATCCAGACCACAAGCACCGATTCGTCGGCGGCACCGCAGTTGGACCCTGCGGATCCAGAGGTCACAGTCAACGGCGAGAAGCTCGATGCCGCGCCGGTCAACGGCGACGAAGATCTGTGAGCAGAGGAGATTTCATGACCAGCGTTCCAGTCCCTGCTGCAGAGGCTCCTCCCGCGGAACCCAACGGCACCAAGATCGGCCCCGTCGTGATCGCCTTCGTCGTCGGTACCGCCGTCTCCTTCGGACTCGGCGTATACGGGCGGCTGCATACACCGTCGGGCCATGCAGTCGATATCGCTGGTTTCTCCACCGGCGCGGCCGCGAAGGCATTTCTGGCCTCAGTTGTGATCGCATTGGCGATCGTCCAGACCGTAACGGCCATGGGGCTGTACGGGCGAATCCCTCTGCATGGCGCCTGGGTCGGTGCTGTACATCGCTGGTCGGGGCGCGCCGCTGTCCTGATCTCTGTGCCGGTCGCAGTGCACTGTCTTTACGCCTTGGGTTTTCAGACCTATGACGGTCGGGTGATCGCGCATTCGCTCTTCGGCTGCTTCTTCTACGGCGCGTTTGTCTTCAAGATGTTGATCTTGACCCGCGATGACTCGCCCAAGTGGGCGCTGCCGCTGGCCGGTGGACTGGTGCTGACCGGCATAACGGCCCTTTGGGTCACAGGAGTGTTGTGGTTCTTAGTTTGATGATCATCAGGAGTTCCCCCAACAAGACGGAGCAATCATGAATCCCTACGACCACCGCTCGACCGATTCGCTGCCGATCCCTCGGCGTACGGTAATCATGACTTCCGGGCTGGCGGCGGCCGCCATCGCCGGCCTTAGCTCGTGCACGAATTATTCAACCGCGCCGGCGAGCGCGCCTTCTACTCCAACCTCTGGTGGGTCGAGCCCCGCAGCCGGACCACTCACTGTCAAGGAAGCCGACATACCCGTCGGGAGCGGCAAGATCTTTCCCGACGCCCAAGCGGTGATCACTCAACCAAAAAAGGGAGCGTTCAAGGCGTTCAGCGCCATCTGTACGCACATGGGATGCCTGGTAGACAGCATCACCACCACGATCAACTGCCCTTGCCACGGCAGCAAATACTCGATTGCCGACGGATCGGTGGTGAATCCTCCCGCACCTAAGCCACTGCCGCCGAAGACGATCAAGGTCGAGGGCACCAATCTGGTCGTCAGCTGAAGCTGGCAGCATCAGCTCCCGCTATGAGCGCTGCGCATCTTAGAGTGCGTCGGTGAACTTGTCAGCCCGACGCGGTCCGTGCAGGCTCGGCCAAGGGCGCCCCGGCCGCGATGAGTTCCGGCGGGGTCGCGAGTCTGTTCTGATGTAGTAGGACGTCGTACGACGCTGCCCGGAACAAGACACCACGGAGGACACCATGACGACCGCGCCGAGTAACCCGACCACCGCGCTGCCCGGCAGCCCGCCCGTCGTTGACCTAGCCACCTGGCAGACCGCCCGTGACGAGCTCCTGGTCCGCGAGAAGGCCCACACCCGCGAGGGCGACGCCCTCGCCGCGGCCCGCCGCCGGCTGCCGATGGTGGAGGTCGACGGAACGGTCGAGGTCGTCGGACCCGACGGCCCGGTCCCGTTCCTGGACCTGTTCCAGGGCCGCGACGAGCTCGTGATCTACCAGTCCATGTGGTACGACGGCGCGCCGCACCAGGGGCAGTGCGAGGGCTGCACCTTCAACGTCTGGCACATGAAGGACGCCGTCTACCTCAACGCCCGGGGCGTCTCGTTCGCCGTCCTGACCTCGGGACCGTGGGACGAGGTGGCCTCCTACGTCGAGTTCATGGGTTACACCCAGCCCTGGTACTCGGTGCGGGGCGTCGAGGCGCCGATCGCTACAGAAGAGGGGCACATCGTCTGTTACCTGCGCGACGGCGACCGCGTGTTCCTCACCTACTCCACGACGGGCCGTGGCAACGAGCCGGCCGACGGGTCCCTGGGCCTGCTCGACATGACGCCCTACGGCCGTCGCGAGGCGTGGGAGGACAACCCCGAGGGCTGGCCCGAGGGGCGCAGCGCGTGCTGGTACTGGCGCTCGGACGCGGACGGGAACGCCACCTGGGGCCCGACCAGCCGCCCCGCGCCGCAGTGGACCCGCCCGGGCGCGACCCCCGTGGAGACCCTCGGCCGGCACGGCCACCACCACTGACGCGCCTTCGTCGACGGCGTTGGCAAAGGTGTTAGGTGCCGGGCGGAACCTCCGGACGATGCGAACGCCCGCCCGCGCGCTCGATCTACTTGGTCCGCGGGATCGCCTGGCGGACGTGCCGGCCGACTTCCCGCCGCACCAGTCCGTCTACGCCGGTTCCGCCGGTGGACCCGCGCGCGGGCGTGGTGCCGGATCTACGCAGCGCTGCGTGAACGTGCGGGTCCAGCCACCCACGAAGCCATGATCAGGACCGCCGCCACCTGACAGCTCAGCAACCGCCTCACCCGCTGATCGAGTTCATAGACGCTTTCTTAGCGCGCTCCCGGATATGCGTGCTCAGGGCACACATCGCGATATCAGCCAAAGGCGATCATCTCGTTGAGAGTCGCCAGTCCTCGGCTCACCAGCGCCTGCGCGCTCACCGCCCACAGTCGTCGAGCGAGCCTGCTGTCTGTTGCCAGCCCGCTCAACTCCATCGGGTGCTCATTCGCGTAGTAGCCACCCGTTACTCCTGCTACCTGATCAGATGTCGCGAGATAGACCGGGGTCGCCGCCGCCCGTTCGGGACTGGATTGCATCGGCCGCGAGACCGTGAGGAGCATGCGGCGCCCGCCGCTGGCGTACCGGCCCAGGTTGGTCCGTACGAAACCGGGGTCAGCAGCATTGGCAGTGATCCCGGTGCCCGCAAGGCGTCTGGCTAGTTCCCGCACGAACAAGATGTTCAACAACTTGCTGGTCTGATAGCTGTCCGGCGTGAGCGGAGCGCCGGTGGCAACGCTGGTCAGATCGACCATCTTGACCCGAGTGTGCACCGACGACGACACCACGATCACACGTGCCGACGGTGAGGAGCGCAAGAGCCGCAGCAGCAGGTGCGTCAGCAGGAAACTCGAGAGATGGTTGGTCGCGAAATTGGTCTCGATCCCCTCTTCGGTGAGCACCAGGTCGCTGCGCGCGACCGCGGCATTGAGGATCAGGCCATCGAGGCGCGGCGTGGTGTCCAACACCTCGTAAGCGAGAGCCCTCACCTGCCTCATGAGCGAAAGATTCGCGGCCACCACCCGGAGATCGGCGTCCGGCACGCGGCTGCGTATTCGCTCTGCCGCGGCCCGTCCACGCTCGGGCATACGAGCCCCCACGATGACGCGTACCCCGCGTTCACCGAGTTGGGTCGCAATGGCCTCTCCAACGCCACTCGTGGCGCCGGTCACCAAAAAGGTTGGCCGATGGTCGGAGCCGACGGGCCGCTCAGTCACCGGTGGCTACGATTCCGGCATTTTCGATCATGATCACCGCGCTGCGTACCGGTACGACCGGACGATGTAGCATGCCGGCCGGAACGCTGAAGGCCTGGTTCGGCATGAGGACGACGGTGTCACTGCCTTCGAGCTCGATATGGAACTCGCCCTGCAACAAGTAGAAGAACTCGTCCTGCTCGTCGTGCCTGTGCCAGTGGAACTCTCCCTGCATCACTCCGAGGCGAACGAGCACGTCACCAACCCGGATCAGGGTCTGGTTGTACCAGGGCTCCGCGACGGTATCGATGAGCTGCTGGACATCCATCTTTTGGAGGGTTTGGAAGAGCGGCGCGTAGTGGATCGCGTAGCCGCTGAGATCAGCTGTTGCGGCCTGATCGGTGGGCTGGGTCATCGAGGTTCTCCCTCACGTGAGGCTCATCCTCAGACTCCCACACGACCGAAACTCAGATCCCATTAGCGGACCTGGAGAAGAACTCGAGAGCGTGATCAACGACGGCATCCGGCCTCTCGTCGGCGATGAAGTGGGCTGCATCCGCGACGAAACCCACTTCCACGTGATCAGCATAGGTTCGGTGATCTTGCAGCACACGATTCGCTAGAGCCGGTGGGAATGCCAGGCTGGTTCTTTTCATGGAGGGGAGCCACAATGCCGGCCTACGTGAAGCATTGACGCGCGGGAGGTGGGACGATTCGCCCATGTCGCGAGATGCTCGTACGGTCGCCAAGTACGTCGTGGCCGGCTTGGCTCTCGCGGCCATGCTCGTCTTGGCGCCCTTCTATTTCGCCTCCGGGTTGATGGCCCCTGGCTGGGCGGTAGGGGTCTTCATCGGTGTCTGGCTGGGGCTCTTTGGACTCGGATGCTTTTGGATCCGGCGCAAGCCCTTGTGGGTGGTGCCGCTGCCGTTCCTTGCCGCTGCGTTTTGGCTCGGCGGGATGAACGCCGGAGCGGCCTGGCTCGGCTGGACGGCCTGACATTCGACGGTTGAGACAGAAAACTGGCGAGGTTACCTCGCTGCCCAGCACTGCCTGCAGTGCGCTAGTACCTAGCAGCCAGTTGACGCGCTGCCCGTTGGGAGTTGCACTGGTGCGAGAAGCGTTCCACCTAACAAGGAGGTTGCAGTGCCGAAGGTCTTGTTGCTCACCGGAGATGCTGCGGAGTCGCTCGAGGTCATGTACCCCTATCAACGCCTCATGGAGGAGGGGTACGAGGTCGAGATCGCCGCGCCCACGGCTAAGAAGCTGCAGTTCGTCATCCACGACTTCGTCGATGAGTTCGACACGTACACGGAAAAGCTCGGCTATACGTGGCCGGCCGATGTGGCGTTCGCCGATGTAGACCCGTCGCAGTATGTCGCACTTGTGATTCCCGGTGGCCGCGCCCCCGAATACATTCGCAATGACCCGGATGTGCAGCGCATCGTGCGGCACTTCATGGAGGGAGACCTGCCGGTCGCACAGCTGTGTCACGCACCGCTGGTGCTTGCTGCGGCCGGCACATTGCGGGGCCGCCGTACCGCGGCATATCCGGCGCTCGAGGCAGACGTCAAAGCCGCTGGTGCGGAATACGTCGACGCGGCTGGCGTTGTGGACGGCCAGATGGTGTCGGCGCGCGCGTGGCCAGATAATCCAGCGTGGATGCGCGAGTTCATTGAAGTGTTGCGGGCGAAGGCCCCGGTCCATCCCTAGCGGGACTCGTCCCACTGGCATTGCTTACTCGGACTTGGCACCAACTGCGGATGATGCCAAGTTCGAGTAGCTGATGCGACATCGAGGTGCTGCGGTTTGCCGTACCCGCGACTCCCCTACGCGTCGGGCCAGGCTCGCAAGTAGGTGTCCGGGACGAATGACCCCTTCGGCGGATGTCGGACCCGGCAGCCTCCATCGCAGCCCACCGCGTGGATGATCAAAGCGATCAACCTTTGACGGCGCCCATGGTGAAGCCGGTGATGAACCGGTCCAGGAACAGGTTGAACACGAACGCAATCGGAAGCGCCACCAGGACGGTGGCTGCCTGAAGCGACTGCCAGAAGAAGACGTCACCGCGTACCAGCTCGGTCGGCACTCCGGTGCTGATCACCTTCTCAGCGGTAGGTGCGACGAAGGCAAGCGCATAGATGAACTCGCTCGCGGTCAGCGTGAAGGTGAAGACGACGACAGCGACGATCCCTGGAAAGACGAGCGGCACCACGGCCCGTACGAAAGCGCCCAGCCGGCTGTATCCGTCCACCATGGCCTGCTCTTCGATGTCCTTCGGAATGCCCTTGAGGAAGCCGACCAAGAGCCACACCGATACCGGGATGGTGATCGTCGGATAGACGAGTACCAGTGACCAGGTGTTGTCCTGCAGGTGAACCGCAACCACCAGACGCGACAGCGACAGGAACAACAACGTCGGCGGCACGAGGTAGACGAAGAAAATTGCGATGGCCATCGGGCCCGACCACGGCCGGTCGAGTCGGGCGAGTGCGTACGCGGCGGGCAGACTGAGCACCAATGTGATCGCAACCACGAGCAGGCCCACCCACAGCGTGTTCCAGAGGAACGTGAGGAACGCTGTGTCTTGGAACAGGTAGACCACGTGCTTGCGGGTGGCCGGCAGGTTGTACAGGAACGGGTTGTTGTCCCGCTGATAGAGGTCCGGGACTCTGTTTGAACGCCGTGATCAGCGACCACAGGAACGGACCGGCGCAGATGAGTGCGGCAGCAATGGCGGCCAGATACAGACCCACACGAGCCAGCCGATGACGGCGGATTGCCCGGCGCCGCAGGGTTTCGACCGGCGCATGGGCGTCAACCGAGGCATCGACAGTCGCCACTGTCATAACACCTCCATCCGACGGACCGCCCGCAAGAATGAGAATCGCCGCGGCAAGCAACAGCGGGAACAGGAACAGCGCCACCGCCGCTCCCTGGCGCGATGTCTCCACCTTCGATGCCGCGGAAGAACGCCCACGAGGACAGCACCTGTGTCGAGTTCGTCGGGCCGCCGCGCGTCAGTACGTAGACGACGGTCATGTCGGTGAACGTCACGATCGCGCCGAACAAGGCCGCGACGGCGATCAGCGGCAGCATCAGCGGGATCGTGATCTCGAACATCCGCCGCCAGTAGCCGCTGCCATCAACCTCGGCCTGCTCCTGGATGTCCTTCGGGATTGCCACCAGCCCGGCCATCATGATCACGGCGGCCAACGGGATGAGCCGCCATGCGTGGACCGCGATGACGGAGAGCAACGCTAGATTGGGTCGACCAAGCCAGTACATGTTGCCGTTGATCAGCCCGACCTGACGCAGCATCCAGTCGATCGGGCTGAAGATCGAGTCCAGCAACCACAGCCAGGAGATGGCCGACAACGCAACGGGCGTGGTCCATGGCAAGAGAACAAGGAATCGTACGATCCACTTGCCGTGGAAGTCGGCGACGAGAATGTTGGCGAGCACCTTGCCGAACACCACGATGAGCACCATCGAACCGGCGGTGAAAATGATGGTGTTTCGTAACGAGTGCCAGAACACCGGGTCGTCGAAGATCTTTCGATAGTTCGATAGACCGTCCCAGTCGAACGACGGATCCCCAGCGGTGACATCGCTGAAGGAGAACGCGATGGCCAACAGAAGCGGAAGCCCAACCAACACGACGATGTAGACGACCGAGGGCAGCAGCAACGCCCAAGCGAGGAAGCCTTCTCGGTCGGCGAGGCGGCGGCGATCATGGCGACCGACCCTGTTTCCGGCTGCCACCTGGGTGTCGGGCTTTGGTGCCGTTGCTTGAACCACGACTAGCCCTCGCGTAACCGGCATCGGCTCTGACCGTTCGCCGGTAGCGGCATCAAAGAACCGCAGTCGGTCCGCGGCAACGGCGAACGTGTGCTCTTCGCCAGGCTCCACGGGAAGCGTCACGGTGGCCGGGAGGCGGGTGATGACGCGCGTTTCCTCGCCAAGCCGGTGCACGGTCCCGTACAGGTGTCGATCGCCGGAGAGATGCTCGATCCGGTCCACGGTGAACGGCACTCGGATCTTGTGTTCTCCCGGAACCACATCCTCGGGCAGCAGGTGCTCGGGTCGGAAGCCGACGAGATGGCCGTCCCGGGGTACCAGGTTCATCGGTGGCGAGCCAAGGAACGTCGCAACGAACGTGTCCGCCGGATCGTCGTACACCTCCACAGGCGGAGCCAGCTGCCGCACCCGACCGCGCTCCATCACCGCAATCCGGTCGCCGAGGCCCATCGCCTCCGACTGGTCGTGCGTCACATAGATCGTCGTGGTCCCGACGCGTTGCTGAAACCGCTTGAGCTCGTCACGAGCGCTTGCTCGCAGTTTGGCGTCGAGGTTGGACAGCGGCTCGTCGAGCAGGAAGACCGCGGGTTCCCGTACCAGTGCTCGCGCCAGTGCGACGCGTTGCGTTCACCGCCGGAGAGTTGCCGCGGGCGGCGGTTGAGCAACTGATCGATGCCGAGCAGCTCGGCGGCCCAGCGGGCCTTGCGTTCGCGTTCTGCCTTATCGAGCTGGGCAGCCTTGAGCGGAAAGACGATGTTGTCGAGGACCGTCTTGTGCGGGTACAGCGCATAGCTCTGGAACACCATGGCGATGCGGCGCAGTCGCGGCGGCAGGCCGTTGACGACATTGCCGCCGATAAGCACCTCACCGTCGGTCGGGTCCTCGAGGCCGGCGATGGTACGCAACAGCGTGGTCTTGCCGCAGCCGGACGGGCCCAACAAGACGAGGTACTCGCCCTCACGCGTCGCGAGGTTGATGCCATCGATTGCGCGGACTTGACCGTGCCCGTGTCCGCCGTCGAACTGTTTCGTGAGATTGCGTACCTCGACGACAGCCACGTTGGTGCCTCCTCAGTCGTACGCGCTATCCCGCGACGAGCCCGCGGGAACGCCAGTTCTGGAAGATGGCTGTTGATTTGTTTTTCGGCTTCCGCAACGGATTGCTGCGGGGAGAGCTCCCCGCGCGCTGCCTTGGCGTACATGTTCGGAATGACGAAGGTGTAGAACACCTCGCCGATGGCAGGACTGGCTGGTCCGGGATGGCCGATGTTGGTGCACCAGTCAGTGGCGTCTTTGAGCACCGCGAGCTTGTCTGGCGGGTTGGCGCCGAACGGATCCTTCGTCCAGCCAGCCGTCCAGATCCGGCACCGCGTCGGGAAACGCCGGGAAGTCGTACAGCTTCGAGTGGTAGGTCACCGACGGCAGATTCGCCGTGTAGTGCAGCAGGAATTCCTTCGCAGCATCAACGTTGGGGGAGAACGTCGGGACGATCCAGTTGTACATGACGTGCTGCGCAACGAGCGCGGTCTTCGGGCCGCTTCAGCGCCTTGACGAAGGAGATGTCGTCGGCCACCGACGGGTTATCGCCTTGTGCCGTACGCCAGGCCGAAATGGAGTTCAGGATGTACGACATCTGGCCGGCGACGAGGCCCTGGTTGTTGGAGGCGGCATTCCAGGAGAACACCTCAGGCGTCATCGACTCCTTGAAGAGCTTGGTCATGAACTCCACGGCCGCCACGGTCTCCGGCGAGTTGATGACGACCTTCTCGTTCGCGTCCTGAATCGAGCCGCCGAACGACCACAACAGCGCCGGCCGGCCATGTTGGAGTCGATCTCTTGGGACATCCCGATGCCCATCTGGATGCCTTGGGCCTTCTTGATCTCGGCGCCACCCTTGAGCAGCTCGTCCCAGGTCGTCGGCCCGTTGGGCAAGCCGACCTTCTCCCACATGCTCTTTCGATAGTCGCCGGGATCGGGAGCCCAGGCGGGCGCGTAGGCGTAGTACTTGTTGGTGTTCGGATTGAAGCTCGATTTCCGAACGACGTCGAGCATCTTGCCGTGCCGCTTCTCGGCCTCCTGCACAACGTCCTTCAAGTCGACAACGCTCGGCTCGAACTGCGAGAAGGTGGCGATGTACTGAATGAGGTCGTGGCCCTGCTTGGCTTGGATCTCAGCCGCGGTGCGGGCCGGGATTTCAGCCTGGTTGATGTGGTCGACTGTGACGTTGACGCCGACCTTCTTCCCCCACTCCTGCACGAACGGGTCGAACCACTTGATCGTGCTGCGGGCACGAAGTGGCTCCACAGCAGGATCTTCAGGTCACCGGAAAGTTTGCGCGTCGGCTCGGTGAATGTCGCCGACGGCGTCGGGACCTCCGGTGCGACTGTCGGCTGGAGCTGCCTGTTCCCCGGATGCGCATCCCGCGAGCTGCTGCACCCATCACCGTTGCCCCAGCAACCTGCAAGAACCGGCGGCGCGATATGCCGTATGTGTCCATGACTGAATGGCTCCTCATTGAGACGGTTCAGAAAATACGGTTACCCGGGCGCCCCATGCGTAAACATCCACTAGGTCGCGCTTCGTTGCGGGTGGCCCATGCAAAACAGAGAGAGCGTCCCCACCGAGCCACGCAGCCCGTTAGGCCTCCGGATCGCAGAGATACACAAAGGTTGTCGGTAACGAGCTCGCGATCCATCGCCTCTGGTTGGACAGCCGCAAGCATGAGCCCACGCACCTGGCCGGCTTCTTGCGTGAGGTCGAGCTTCAGATCTTGTGCAGAGACTTGCCGGACACGACCCAGTCGGGCTTCTTCAGGCCTAGTACTCCTCGTAGGTGCACGTGGTTGCGTCGCAATCAACCAGGATGCCGAACCAGCCGTGGTCATCCACCCATGCCGGGCAGCCGGAGCACGACGGCAATAAGTCCCCAGCCGGTGGGCCGTGCGGCACACCAGCGTCCTCAGCCAGACGCCGCCGGGGTGAGGACCTTAACGGCGCCCTGTCGTAGCGACGCTGTCGTGGAAAGGACAACATTTTCCTGGATTGACCAAAACTCGCGTGGGCGAGGGATGCAAACAACTGTCCTTCGTCTGTCTCTGGCTGCTTCAGCACGAGAAGAACGAGCGGATGGGAGTGATCATCACAAGGCACGAAATTCAGGAAGTCGATCGTCTCGATGCTGTTCAGCCGAATCCGGATCCAGTTTTCACAGACATACCCAAGAGCGAACAAGAGGTAATCGTCATCGTCTCCGGCGGGCTTGACCATGCCGTGTAACACGATCGGCTGGCGGAGCTCATCCCGCCTGAGACGGTCGAGGAACTCATCGGGTGTGAAGGATTGCCTTCCTGCCATAGTCGTGCTCTCCTATCTGGACGCGGCGACGCTTTCGACGCAGATATATCAGGGCATACCTCAGCTCGGCGAGGGCGGGAGGCGGCGCCTGCACCGTCAGACTGACCTTGCTCGTGGCGGGAGCATTCAAGTCACTGGCCAACTTGGCTGATCACGACTCGGAGTGGGGTGCGCAATCAGCGCGGCGTAGCTGTGACCGTGCGTCTCAAATGACGCCTGCGGAGGGACTTGTCGAAGTTAAATCGCACGGGCGTCACGGCTGGCTTCGGTTCCAGTAATGTCCCCCGCCGCCGTGGCGCTGCATTCGATCCTGACCCGCTCGCTCAGCGCCTGATTCGTTCCTTCACGTCGTCAACAAGGAACACAAAGAGACATGGCTGGAGGGCGTGCAGCCGCTCATGTCTCTCCCGGCCCTGCCGAGCTTCGCGCTGTTCTGAGCTACGAAGCCTCAGTCGTGAACCAGATCTGGGGCTCGCTGGCTACTCCGGCGCTGGCCATGGCCTCCCTGAGGCGCGAGGAGGAGGCGAACTCTTGCGCGGCTTCGAGCGTCTCGAAGTCGTGCCAGACGGTGAGGTCGTTGGGATCGTCGACACTCTGGTAGACGGCATCCCCGCTCACCCCCATCCCCTTGCGCTCCTGGTCGAAGTCGTCGTAGCCCTGCCGCCACCGCGCGTAGTCCTCGACGGGATGTCGGATGAACATGCGGATCACGCTGTCCTCCTTGTCAATCGGAGTCGCTCGGTTCGGACCCATTATTGCGTGGCGCGAAGCACGCTCGCGGATTCTCGACACTCACCTGTGGGGGCCCTTGCGGGCGAGGTCGGCCGAGCCGGCGTCAGCCGAGCAGACTGCCCAGTGTGCTCAGGATGTTGCTGTAGAACGTGCCGTCGATGTCGCGGAACAGCTCGAACGGCTGGCCGGGGTTGCCGAAGAACGGGCGCAGCGTCCAGGCGAGCTGGGTCCCGACGAAACCGAACAGCAAGATCCATATGTACAGCAGGAGCATGCTCGCCGGCCGCTGGCCAGCGACGGGCTGGGGGGCCGTCACCTCGGCGGTGTCTGGTACCGGTACCCGTGGGTGCTTCGGGTTCTGGTTGCCGTTGGTGCGCGGTTGGGTCGCGGAATCGGCAACACCGCCGACCGTCGCCGAGACCAATTCCCGCTCGGGGAGCTCCGCCGGTACGACGACCCGGTTGGAGAACGTCGACTCGACGACGACGTGCTGATTGAGCGCGCGCATCCCGGAGGTCAGAAACCGCAGCCCGATGAGGGCGGTCAGGGCGAGGATCGCGACGTTGAGCAGCTTGAAGAACGCGTAGCTGCGGGCCGTGATCAAGAAGAACAAGCTGATCGGGGCGAAGGCGAAGGTCAGCACAGCGGTCACCGTGATCGCCACCATGATCAGCGCGCAGGCCTGCAAGACCGACAGCCGTGCGCCGAACACCAGGTTGAACAGGTACAGCGTGGGCAGGCAGATCGCCAGGGTGGCCAGGAACAACATCGGGAGCTTGACCGTCGAGACGAGCGCCTGAAGCCAGCCGTTCGAGGCGCCGAGCACTGCGCCGTACGCCGCTAGGCTGATCCCGGAGCAGAGCAGCATCCGCAGGATCAGTTTGGGCAGGTCACGTTCGGCAATGATCTGGTCCCAGATCCCCGTGCGGTCGCGCAGGATGCGCTCGATAATCAGCTGTTTGCCTGAAGCCATGGTCGCTCCGTCCCCTCGATCGGCTGCGACGAAAATATCGGCATTACGTATTCGCCGCGAACGATCGAGAGAATTAGGTTGTCGAGTACGCTCGCGCCATGCCGGAGTCAGCATTGCGGGCGTCGGACGACGACCGCGACGCCGTCCTGCGCGCCCTGGAGCGCCACACCGCCTCGGGCCGGCTCAACTTGGACGAGTTCGACCAGCGCAGCACGGCGGCCCTGACCGCGGTGAGCCTAGTCGACCTCGCCGCCCTGACCGCCGACCTCCCTGAGCTGCCCGATGAGCCAGCGAGGCTGGTCGAGCCGTCCAACCACGCCCGTCACCTCGTCCTGCTCTTCGTGATCGCCTTCGTCACGCTCGCCGCGCTGGTCGCCATGATGCTGCTCCACCCCTGACCGCCCGGGTCGGACCTCCACGACGGTGGGACGATCATGAGGGCGCCCGGTATCAGATCGCGGTCGACATAGGCCCGAGGCATTCATCGTGCATTGTTTCCATGTCGTCCGCTGACCGGATTCACTTAGTCCTTGGGACCCAGCTGAAGAACATAGCCCGACTATGGTTAGCAACCTTTAGCAAACGGGCCCGGCCGCGGCTAAAATCCCTTATAAACAAGGGGAAATAGGGTGCGCGAGGGGGGATTTGAACCGGGCGCGATCCACGCTCGTCATGCCTGAATTAGCCAGTTTGAGCGTGAAATGAGCTCCCGTTGACTCCCGTCTCATCCAGTTGGAGCGCGGCACGTGCCACACGTTGTGGCACCGTCTCGATCTTGACTTCGTGTCCGACGACTCGAACACCGGACGGCTGTCAGCCTAGCGCGAAGTTGATCTGCGCGTACGCCTCACGGCAGGACTCGCCACGAGCAAGGCGCACACCGCGTCGGCCTCGGTCCCGACCCCGGTAATGGTCTGGAACAGCTCGATCTGGTGCTGCCATGCCGGCATGCCGCGACTATCACCGCGTCCATCTCGGCGAACGCGGCTTCGACCAGCTCCAGCCCACGGAGGATCGATTGCGCATCACGTGAGGACCGATTGGCGCCCTAAGAGGTTCCGACCCAGCAGTCATGCCTTCGACATGGCTTCTCACCGCAGTCGAGGGATGGACGGCGAGCAGATTGGCGAAGGAGTCGGAACCTGAGTTATTGGCTTCCGGGCTGAGAGCGCCAGCCACCGCCAACCCACATTTACACCGGGCTCGTTGAGCATGTCCACCACCAGCTCCAGGCTTTCCTCGAGCACAACGCCCTTGACAACCCATCGCGCCAATCCGCCTGCCACAAGCGATCGCACAGCGAGGTCGACATCGTTGCTTAACGCGGCAAGAGTGATGAGTGCGGACTTGTCTTCTCGCTCGATGAGGATTCGAGCTGCAGCGCTTCGTTGACCCACGTCTCCACGGACTAGGCCGGTCAACAGTGCAGGCTCAACGGTTTCAGGAAACATGAAGGCAAGAGCAACGGTGGCCGCACCACGCACGGTCACCCCTGCCGACGATTCATCGAATGCGCTCGGGAACGACTCGCGATCACGAATCTGCTCCAGCAATACCCGAAGTTCAGCCCGCACTGAGCTGTCGATGTGCGAGACGACGGCGGCCACGAGATCAAGCGAGCCTTCAATCTGCTTCGGCATGCTGTTCGGCTCGGCTAGAGCTGCATAGCACGGCTGCCAATCGGCGTGGGTTGGGTGCCACACGTTCAGCAGCACGAGTGCGCGAAGGAGGTCGGGACCTCCCAGGCCGTAGGTTCCCTTGCGAGCACTCTCGGTCTGGGTGTTCACCTTTTCCGCGAGGGATCGGATTGCCCCCCGGCAACGTCCCCGGGAAGGTCGGTGACGCTTCCATAGCTCTCAAGGGCTCCGAGGTCGCCCTGAGCAATCCGAGCGGCGAGGGAAGCACGGAATTCCGAAGAACGAGACGCCCTGAGTCGCTCGATGGCGTCGGACAACTCGAAGTTGTCGCCATAGGGTCGACCAGCAAGCCGGTCCACATCGTTGTCTGACCAGCCTTCGTCCTCGATGCGTCGGAGCAGTCGCGCGTAGCCGCCCGCAACGAGTTGGTCCTCGACTGTGGGTAGGCCGAGAATGTGGGCCTTGACCTGGTGATACCGCTGGAGCACGGCAAGAACATCCCGAACAGACTGCTACTCCGCAAGGGCTGGAGTCCCAAGGCTGGGACAGCCGGTAGCCGGGACCCGGAACAGATCAAGGTGTGGTGGCAGGGCGACTGCAGCGCGATGATCGGCATCATCACGGCGGTCAGCCCTTTTCGCGCGTGTTGGTCATCGACATCGACACCAAGCCCGGGAAGCCGAACGGCTGGGAGTCGATCTTCCATCTCATGGAGCAGTACGAGCCGCTGCCGGAGACCACGGGCGTGATCACGCCGTCGGGCGGGACACACCTCTACTACGCGATGCCGGAGGGCGAGCCCCCGCTGCGGTGCCGGGTGGGGTGGTTGCCTGGCGTCGACGTCCCGTGGCTGATCCCAGTACCGCCGTCGGCGAAGTTGACGGCGGAAAGATACGTCGAATACCAATTCGCAAGAATCGTCGACCCGCTACCCATCGCGCCCGCATGGCTGCTCGCGGATATCAGCAACAGACACACGCAATCACAACGACTTAGCCGTACGGGATGCGGGCGGGGGCACGCAGAGGCGCTTCCGCCTACTGAGCCCGGGCAACCACCACCTAGCCGTACGGGAGGCTTGCGCTGGCGCTCAGCGGCCCTTCCGCCTACTGAGTTGTTTATCGAGAACGGTCTCGGCTGGTTCACCGGGTCGCGCGACTACGACTGTCTGAAGCTGGCTCGACGGCTCTGGTCGCAGTACGGCGACGAGGCTGTAGTGGTCGGTGTGATCTTCAAGGCTTGGGAGCGCAGTCCGGCGAAAGATCATCCGTTTAGCTGGCAAGACGCCTATCACAAGATCAAGCAAGCCGAGCGGTACTGGCTCGAAGATCGCGAGCATATTCTGCGTCGCGCAGAATCACTGATGAGGGCTTCCGATGACCAACTACGCCGACGAGAGCGCGGCTCGGCGCGCGTCCGAAGGCTTGAGCGTCAGGGTCGTCTCGTCGCCGACTGACCCGATGCCGAACGCGAGGCGATGGGTGGAGGAGCGGTACGGCGACGACCGGCACTGCAGACTCATCACCTATGGCGGCATGTTCTTCGAGTGGGACGGCGCCTGCTGGCTAGAGGTCGAGCCGGAGGCGGTGAACGCAGAGCTGTACAGGTACTTCGAGCACGCGGGTGTACGGCACCGACCAGCCGTCGCGGTTCAAGCCAAACAACACCAAGATCGCGAACCTCGTCGGCTCCGTTCGAGCGGTGACGCACATCTCTCGTGATCATGTCGTCCCCAGCTGGCTCGACGGCAGGACCAAGCCACCGGCGACCGATATCATCCCAGTCGCGAACGGCATACTGCACGTGCCGTCGAGGAAGATCTACGCGCCGACGCCCACGCTGCTCGTCATGCACGCGACACCGTTCGCTTACGACCCGAGCGCACCGATGCCAGAGGGGTGGCTCAAGTTTCTCAAAGAGATCTTCCCAGATGACCCCGAGTCGATCATGGCTCTGCAAGACTGGTTCGGGTATCTCCTCTCGGGCGACATGAGTCAGCAGAAGATCCTCTTGATCATCGGGCCGAAGCGGTCGGGCAAGGGCACGATCCTCCGGATCCTGAAGGCGATCATGGGAGCTCGGCACGTCGCCGCGCCAACGTTGACGAGCATGTCGTCGAGCTTCGGCCTTCAGCCACTGATCGGCAAGCCACTCGCGCTGATTTCCGACGCGCGCATTTACGGTTCGCACTCGGTCGTCGTCGAGCGTCTGCTGTCGATCAGCGGCGAAGACGCGATCACGATCGACCGCAAGAACCGGGAGGCATGGACGGGAACGTTGCCGACCCGGATCGTGATCGCGACAAACGAGCTGCCTAGGCTCAGTGACGCGTCTGGGGCACTGGTCTCGCGCATGATCATCCTCAACACCCCCGAGTCGTTCTACGGGAGGGAGAACCACGACCTGACGGACGATCTGATGGAGGAGCTGCCCGGGATCCTCAACTGGGCGCTCGACGGTCTCGATCGCTTGCGTAGGACAGGGAGGTTGTCGGTACCTGAGTCGGGGCTGGCTCTGCGCGCTGAGATGGAGACGCTCGCGTCTCCAGTGAAGGCGTTCGTCAATGACTGGTGCGTAGTCGATCACCGTCTGTCGATCCATCGAGAGTACTTGTTCAAGGCGTGGGAGAGATCGTGCGCCGAGAACCGAGTTCAGCCAGGTGACGGCAGGGTGTTCGGTCGCAACCTCAAGGCAGCGGTTCCTCATCTGCGAAACCTGCGACTGAATCAGGCAGGCGAGCGCATATGGGCGTACAGCGGCATCGGACTCAGGGACGACGTGGTGGCCTACCTAGGGACACTGTGGTGGTGATCGCGGTTAGATCCAGTTGCATGCTCTGACAAGGCATTTCGTACGGCTACTCCACTTAGGTCCAATCAGTCCAATATCCATCTCGGTTATCGCGTACAAGATAAAAAAGTCAACCATTAACAGAAATGGACACTGGACTGACTGGACCAAAAGGCATCTAGCTGTGTTCTCTCCGGATTCGTTCTGTCACAACACAGATAAATGCGATTCTGAGCAAAGGTTGGTTGGTGATTCAGAACTTCACGCGCACGGCGCACGGGCTACCGCTGAATGACTGATTCGGCTGGCCGAGCAGTGGTGATCGCGTCCACGTGCCGATGCACGATCTTCCATTCCCCGTCTTCGGGTGGCATGATCATCAGGCCACCGATGATGTAGTGCCAGCGGCAGACGACGTAGCTCCTGACGGGGGTAGGGTCCTGCCATGCCTGCCTACGTCGTCATCGAAACGGACGTCACCGACCCGGAGCGGTACGAGCAGTACAAGGCCGCGGGCTCGTTGTCGGTCGCAGCGGCTGGTGGCCGTTACCTCGTCCGCGGCGGCGAGCTGGCCGTCTTCGAGGGCGACTGGCAGCCATCCCGCCTGGTGGTGCTTGAGTTTGAGGACTTGGCCGCCGCTAGGCGCTGGTATGAGTCGGAGGCCTACCAGGAGGCGAGGGAGCTGCGCGAGGGTGCAGCTCACTTGCGCGTGGTGGCTGTGCAGGGCATCGACTAGGCAAGCTCGGCGGCAGCCTGACGCCCGACGTTTCGCTTTGGTTCGGGCTAATCGCGTGGCCCGGGCCGATCTCGACGGCGCACTAGTGGTTGCGATCCTGGGCTTCACTGATGCGCGGACCGCGTGCCCCGAATTTTCTCAGGCACCCTTACCCCGTTTGCGCTGCAGACCCACGCGCACGCACAAGGTCGTTAGTTCACCAGACCAGGGTAACGATCCGGCCACATCGACCCCGTGGTCTGATCTTTAGGCCATGATCGCAGCCACCGAATACTCGGAGGACCCGTGTCCCAGCTGCCCCCTGCTCCTGCTCCCCAGCAGCCCGGCCCGACACCGTGAAGGTGCGCGGCCGACTCCGAGCTGTCTGGCTGGCGCTGTGGCTGGCGGCCGCGGTTGGGTGCGTTCCACTCGGCATGTATGGAGATACACCGGAGGACACGCTCGGGTCGCATCAGATCTTTCTGTCACTCTTTCTGTTCTTGGCGGCGGTGTTGGTCGTGCTCGGGGTGCGCGAGCTTCGGGCGGGGCCTCGATGCTGACGGCGACGGCGTGGTCGTCAGGAAAATGCTTCGGGCCACCTCGATTCCCTGGCGCGATCTTGCCGCCATCGAGTTCAAAGGGGTGGACTCAGAGGCGCTCAGCACATGTACTACACGCTGGTATTCCTGCGCCAGGACGGATCTCGGGTCACCACCGATGCACCCGGCGGTGGAATCAGACCCGGCGAGTACCTCTTCGAGCTCCGCGAGCGTCTGCTCGCCATGCAATCCGCTGCCCTCGGGTATCGCCAACGCGGCAAGATCAACAAGGCGACCGGGAAGACTCCTGGCCGGCGTATCCGGCAGAGTCGCACGTCCAGGGTGCCGCGACAGACCAGCCCAAGCGTCGGTCTCGGACCTTGCGCGATTGGCTCCTGCTCGCCTTCTTCGTCGCTTCGTCGTCTTATTTGGTCTGCCGGCCTTCTTGATCGTTGTCCTCGACTCCCTACCCGTAGTGGGCGACTGGCTCACAGTTCATGTGCCATTTTGGGATGAGGTCACCGACTTCTTCGACTGGCTCTGGTCGCAAGCGGAGTAGCTTGCCGCACAGCTTGCACAGCCGCTCCACACCCCGAGTTTAAGGCGATTCGTTAGCCCTTTTCGGCCGACGACCCACGCTTATCAAGTCACCGAAATAGGGTCACCGTTGGACAGCCAGTCACGTGAGGGGGTGGGGCATGGCTGAGACCGAACAGCGGTTCACCCTGCATGCGCGGTCTCGGAAGGTCGCGCGCATCATCGGCTACCCGGCTGGATTGGGCTTACTCGTGGCGGCCGTTTTCGGCCCGTTCGGTGATACCAGTGGTGATTGGTTTCTTTTAAGACCAATCTGCGGGCTCGTCGGGTTGCTCATCTTGGTGTGGGCGTGGGCGACGGACCGGCGTCGCCGGATCGAGGTGACCGAGCAGCACGTGACAGTGGTGAACAGCTTCTCTCGATACGTCGTGGTGTGGCATGAGTTGTCCGATATCGAGTTCGAAAGAATCGAAACCCGAGGGCGGCTGGACCGCGTACCACCGCCTGGCCTTCGTCACTCCAAGCAGACCGATAGTCGCAGAGGCGCCGGCGGCTTTCCTTCCGAACCCGAAGCACTACGCCGACATGCCTACCGTGGCGAGGGCGGGACGCCAGCAGCCTGCACCTCGGCCCCCCGAATTGATGAAGGTACGCGACCGTATTCTGCACGCTCGTGAATTATCCCTGAATGAACCGCAGGCAGACGTCGGTGTAGCCGTGGAGGGCGCCGCGGCAGGTGGCGGATCGACTTGGGGCTCGATTTCCAAGAGTAAAGGCAGGTCTTCTCGTGACGGTCGCTG